>NZ_JBLXHQ010000021.1:0-84482 GCF_048259445.1 Marinobacter sp.
GGCGACGTGTTCGGTAAGGGCGGGTTACGCTTACATTGTTCATAGATAGTGTCCACTAAAGAATAAGTGGACACTATCTTGAAGGCTTCGACATCACGCTCAAGATGGGTTGGCCGGACGGTTACCAATTTCCTGTCATCTTTAAAGCTTAAGGAAGGCCTGATTAACGCCTGCTTTTCCACCAAATCTCTTTTTAACTCGAACAATAATTTTATGACGATTCAGACGGAATTCGGGCGCACACTGGACTGGCCCAACGCCGGCAGGTAATTTTCACCGATCATTAAGTTGGCGAGCACGGCCAGTAAGTGCAAACGGCTACTGTTTTGGCCGGGTCGGGCCGCGATAGCGGACTTTGCTATTGCTAAAAACCTGCTTGATGCACCGGAATGGGAGTCCCGCTTCGGTTTGGGCGCAGATTTTGAGCTTTTTGGCTTTCGGTTTACGATCATCCAGCTTCTTTTGAGTACCAGTTCGCTTGGCAATGAACCATAAGACGTTGATGCGATTATTATGCACATTCCGTTTTTGAATCCCCAAACAACCGGAATCACCGAACACACGCTTTTCGTCACCATGAATAAGGTTGACTGCGGGCACAATATCGTGGAGGTTGGCGGCATTCATGTCGATGCTGTGAATCAAGCCGAAAGTCTCATTAACGCCGATGTGCATCCTCATACCAAAGCACCACTGATTGCCTTTTCTAGTCCTGTGCATTCGTTCTTCGTGGAGCTTGGGGCCGAATTGCTGAAAGCATCCACTATGCTGTCTTCACAAAACATCAAACCATTTTTCCCCAGATGCTTGTTCACTCCATCAAACAGCCCCTTTCCAAGTCCCTGCCGCTCAAGGAAATGACGGAACTTGAGAATCGCAGTTTCGTCCAGCAGGCGGTCCAGCTTCAGATCAACAAAATGCCGCATGGATTCGATTTTGCGCAACGCATCTTGCATGGCCGAGTCGCGGACGTTATAAAATAACCGCATCCAGTGAACCCGCAGCATGGTGGGCAAAGGATACTGTGGGCGGCCAGTCTGGCCATTGGAATAATATCGGGCTACCTTCTTCTCAAGCTGCCTCTTGGGAATCAACTTGTCCATGCGTGCCAGATAAATTTCGCGGCATGTCTTGCGCTTCTTGGTCTGGCACTCGGATTCAGAGAAAGTGATTTGATCCATGGCGGCAACGAATCCTGCGAGGTTGACGATGACCGTATTATCACTGATTTTGAGACTTATTCAGAGTCTCCTTGAGCAAAATCTCACTGCTATTTGTGACGAAGAACATTAAATTATTCCAAAGTCCGCTTTCAAAGATTTACCAAAAAACTTATACTTAAATAGTACTTTGATGTATTTTTTAAACTTCTTGTATGCGGTATTACAGTAAACCCCACTGCTAATATTTTCACCATTGTCTCTGACATACATTATTAGACGCTCCGCTGGGATTTTGACACTATGGCCCTCTCGAATTACATAATCTCGCATATGGACATGCGATACTGAGCCAAATGGAATTGATCGAAAGTCAACAACCTTTTCCTCGCTTGGAATATCAAAAAAATAATCAGAAAGAACAGAGCTAGACCCACAATACGAGCTAAAACTATCTTCTTTATTGATAAGTCCAGTACTTTTATAGTAAAAATATCCTTTATCAAGAACGATATTTTCTTTCGGTCCATACTTCTGGAGGACTTTTACAAAATTCTTGTGAATCAAATCATCTGCATCTAGAGCGAACCAATGTGTAATTCCAGAATGGTGTTTTTTTAAGATTTGTATTCCCTTAAGTATCTTGGAGCATCTATCTTTTTCGTAATTCAGTTGGTTCTGTGCTTCGTCTGATCCTTTCTGAGGGGGCGCAAAGTCATTAAAGTGTAAAAACTTCACTTTATTAAAGCAGGAGTCTGACTGATCAAAATATTCCGGCAGATCATGTCCAATAACTATCGCCTCGAAGAAATCACATGTTTGTGAGTCAATGGATTTCAAAGTCATCGCCAGGTTTTTTAAGGTAACATCCCAATTACGAGAGACAGACTTAGCCTTTAAAGGTATAACAATTCCAATCATCATATTTAAACTCCAGATTCAATAACTGCTATTACGATCTGGCAAACGCATGCATAGCATTTCCTCACAAAGAGAATCAGCTAATGTATTCACCATGGGACTCTCCTCTGCTCCATTCCTCTCGCCCGCCCCGTTATGTCTTAGAGGGGTATCGACCACAACTGACACTATTAAGTTAGCGGCATTACAGCCAACAGCCCGATTACTCTTTCAAAGCGGCCCACTTGTTCCGCCCGACCTCCCCGTAAAAAAATCACTCTAAAACTTGAACTTTAAAGAGCGACAGTTCCAAACGTTCTCCGTCAGCGCCAGTAATGCCTTAGGATAGCGCAAACAGATCGGTAATCCCTCTTTTTTAGCGGAGTACTGAAGTGAGTTCAGGCCACGATAGCAAAGCGCCCCGCTACTCAAAAGAAGCTGGATGATCGTAAACCGAAAGCCAAAAAGCTCAAAATCTGCGCCCAAACCAAAGCGGAACTCCCATTCCGGTGCATCGAGCAGGTTTTTAGCAATAGCAAAGTCGGCTATTGCGGACCGGTTTGGCCTGGCAAAAAAGAATAGTCGTTTGCACTTGCTGGCCGCGTTCACCAACTTAGTAATTGGTGAAAAATGTCTGCTGGAGTGGGACCAGTGCGCCCAAATTCCTCCGAAATGGCAGAATTCGGGTGCTAATCAGACCTTCCTTAGAAATAGGGTTATTTCGAAAATGCCTGAGTAACAATTCTTTTTAATAATCGAAGATAGTCTTTGGTCATTAGGTATTTTTTGGGCGTCCGTCGAAATCGCTCCAACATGCCCTGATAATGATTATGCCAATAATATAGTCGAAATAGCTCAAGATTGGACATTTCTACCTCAGCCTGTGTCTGTCGGATCAGATCTGCCTCAACGGAAGAGTCCCTAATAATTTTTTCGAGAATATCTATCCGACCTTCGAAGTTCCCGAGAATATCCGCAGAAAAGTTCTGTTCATGCTTGTTAATGATTACGGTCGGAATGGTGCATATAACCGCTCTACCTATGGCGGCAAGCCTTAATGTCAGATGGAAATCTTCCGACGGCCAGCGGGATACTGCAGGATCAATACCTCCCACTTGCTCATACAAAGTACGGCGAAATAAACAGGCTGACTGAAAACAAGGCTGAAATTTCAGTAACGCGGCATAGAGCTTCTTGTTGCACTTTAAGTAGTCAGTGCTAGAGGTCTCTTCGCTATCGAGGGCTGCTAACCACCCTAAAGGGGCGCCTTCAAGCTTGGAACGCTCCGGGGCATCTGATGCGTGAAAATCTGAAAAATAAAAATTCATTTCAGGAAATAGATTAACTGCCTTCAGGAAGTACGCTAAATGGTTATCTAACCAGAAGTCGTCGCTGTCACAAAGAGCAATCCAGTCACCTGTAGCATGTTCAATAGCGGTTTTCCTTGCAATTGCGGGGCCGCTATTCGTAATCGTTATTAGTTTTACCTTTGCGCTGTACGGCTGCAGCGCTTCTGTAAGTGCGTCCGTAGAGCCATCGTCACATATCACGACCTCGTATATATCATGCTTCTGGCTGAAAATTCGATCTAGAGTCTTGCCTATCCAATCTGCTCGATTGTAGACAGGTATAACAACGGATATTTTGTCCACGGACAGAGTCTCCCTCACTCACATTCCTCCCGATACTCCACAACTCGATAAAAACAGACGCCTGGCCTTTTCTGCCAAGCTATTCCAGCTAAAGCATTCCTCTACACGCTGCCTGCCCGCGTACCCCATTGTCTGGAGATTCTCCGGATTCTGAAGCAGCTGATGCAGGGCGACAGCTATGGGTTCCGGGGCCGTGCAGTCTACAAGTACTCCGGTGGTGCCCTGCTCCAGAGTTTCTCGGGTTCCTCCGGAATCTCCGGCTAATACCGACCGCCCGCAGGCCTGAGCCTCCAGGAGAACCATCCCAAAGCCTTCATCATCATTACCGATACGTCGGTTGGGCAGTGCAAACAGATCGCAGTGACGATAGTGTTCGACCATTTCCGCATCGTCAATCTCACCGGCGAACTCAACCATGTGAGAGACACCCAACTCGGCAGCTAATCTGATCAGAGGTTCTCTTTCCGCCCCATCACCAACAATGCAGTAATGCAAATTTGGAAACCGGGCTTCTAACCTTGGCAATGCACGGATCATCATGTCCTGGCCCTTGCGTTTCTGCAGTCGTCCCACCGTGAGGATAACCCGCTTGCCAGCCCATTTTTGGAGTGGCTGGCTACCGGTGGCTGGCGTGAACTTATCCACATCCACACCCGGCGTCATAACCACGACTTTATGCTCCGGTAATTGCCATTTCTCCGTGAGAATACGGCGACTGTTCTGGCTATTCGCTACAATCCGCTCGGCGCGCTTCATCACCAGCTGAGTCAGCAGCTTCAGTTCGCGGCTGGTCAATGCCACTTCCACATCTTCGCCATGAACATAGCAGGTGTAAGGCACGCGATGGGTTAGATTAATGAACATTGCGGCCAGTCCCTCGGGGAGAATCCGCCCACAGTGTATCTGCGCAACGCCTTCGCCTTTTACAAGTTTCCTAAGCCTGTTCCAGGCTTTCAGGTAGTAACGCAATCCAGAAATTGAACGCAACCCCCATTCGGAGCTGTTCAGAGTAAAACGATATATGGGATGAGGGAAAGCAGGATCGGTTGTCTCAGCATCTGGATGCTCTCCTACCAGGCAAGCTACGCTTCCCTCTGGAAAGCGGCTGTATATTTCCCAGAACCAGCGCCCGCTTCCACCGTGCGTGGGGGGGAATATCTCGCTGACCAAGAGGATTTTTCGCATTATTTGATCACTCCCTGAAAACTCTAGCCTGCGCTGTTTGTGCGCTAGCTCTTGGATACCCTAAACTTTTCGCTTCGCTGTAAAGCCAATTTCTTTGTACAACGGGTGCCTCAAAACCTTCAACGATAACAGCCATATGGGTGGTAAACACAAGGCTACTACACCTATCGGCTTCCAGGCCGGCTCAGCCTCAAACGGAATCCAAATCGAGATAGCGAAGGTTGCCGCCGCGCAAATCAGCGATATCAGTAAGTTAGGCAGTAATGCCCGATAAAACGAAAAAACGCTTAAATCAAGAACCCGAACCAGGAGCCAGGTCACTATAACGGTCTCTAGAATACCAAGGATCAGAAAAGAATAAGCAACTGCCAGAAAACCTATCGGATAGGCGAAAATCACCAAAGCAAAAATGGCAACAAACAGAAACGCCTCTTTTTCGAGCATAGCCCGCTCGTTACTTGAGGCAATCAAAAGGTTATTAGCAAAGTGATGTGTGGAGCGAAGTATTAGCCAGATTGCTAGGATTGAGGCGACTGGCGCTGCAGCGTCCCATTGATCGCCGAAAAATATACGGATCGCCGGAAGGCTAGCTACCGAAGCGACAGCCAATACGGGCCAAACTAACGCACACATCAGCATGGTTGCCTTAGTGTAAGCCTCAATCAGGTTAGTTCCCGATCGCTTGGCATCGGACAGAAAAGGCAATACCACAGGCGCTGCGCCTGACATCAACGTGCCTGACACAAAAGTGACGAAGCCTTGCCCACGGGAGAACATGCCAACCTGAGCCGTCGTACCCATTTTGCCAATAACGAGGTCCGGCGCTACGGTAACTCCCTTTGTGAGGAGGTTGGTTAGTGAGTTATAAATGCCAAACTTGGCTATTAGCCCAACGTTTGAAAACATCGGGCGCCAATAGGTGGGGAAGCCTTTGGTAAGCGTGACGACAAGAAACTCCACCAGAATTTTGGCTACATGCCCCCAAGCTAGCGAATAAAAACTAAAACCTAGATTGATTAAAGTCACCGTCACAACCAAAGCAGCAATCGAGCTTAAAATGTTAGCTGCGAGCAAAATCTTGAAGTTAAATCGCCGGGCGACCAGAGCCATCGGAATACTGATAAATGGGCCAAGGAAAAAAGTAGTGGCAAGGATCAAAAATATAACTGCAAGTGGAGCCAGCTCATAGTAGCTTGCAACCAAAGGCCCCACACCCATGATAAACAAGCCCAAACTCCAGGAGATCAGCACGGTTAATCCAAGTGCACGCCGGATTTTTTCCTCAGTCAATTCTTCCTCACGGACCAGGTAGTCTGCGGCACCCAGCAGCTTGAACTCTGCAATAATCATCACGATAGCACTGGCGACAGAAAAAGTTCCGATTTCATCGGGAGTCAATAAACGCGCGATAATCATGGTAGTCGCCAAGCCAATTAGCCGCACGACATACTGGGAAGCCGACGAAAAAATAACGGCCCTTCGAACTTTAGACATTGGATTTCCCAGCATAGAGCTGGCAATAAGCAGTGGCCATTGAAACAGCGGAAAACCGGCGCTCGAACACCTGCCGGCTTTCTACGCCTAGCCTCGTTCGTAACGCTTCGTCGGCGATCATACTCTTGATCGCGTTAGCAAATTCATTTGCATCGCCCACAGGTGTTAGTAGGCCTGTTTCGTTTTGCACAACGATTTCCGGCGTTCCTCCAGCTCTTGTTGCCACAGTTGGCAACCCCAGGCTCATCCCTTCCAGCAAGGTCATGGATGTGCCTTCAGTGTTCGAAGATAGGAGGAACAGGTCCATCGCAGCCAAGTGGTTAACAGGGGCTTCGATAAAGCCGGTGAACACAACTCTGTGGGCAATGTTGAGGTCATACGCCTGTTGTTCCAAAGCCTTTCTTTCCGGGCCATCTCCGACCATAAGCAACCAGCAGCCCGGATTATTGGCCAGAACCATTGCAAACGCCTCCAGCATCATCGCCTGGTTTTTTACTGGGTCAAGTCTCGCGACGGTTCCCATCACAAAGTCGGAATCTGCAATTGCCAGGCTGTGCCGAAGCTCGTCTGCAGCATTTTGGTCCCGGCTCAGCGATTTAATGCCGTTATAGATAACCCGAATCTTGGGCCCAGGAATAAACTCATAACGGGACAATGCCTGTTTCGTCGCGGAGGAAATGGCGATAATTTTGGAAGTTAGTAATGCCATCAGTGGGTTGATCAGGATAGCCTTGTAACGGTACCGGTCCGGATAGAAGCGTCCGTGCTCGGTGAACACGATTTTTGCTCCTGTGCCCAGGCTCGCCAGCCAGCCATAAACCCACGGAGTGTATTGATGACAGTGCACTACCGTCGCACCGTAGCTTCTGATTTGTTCTCGTATGCCTCGAACCAGATCCCAATCAAATCCTGATTTCCGCTGTAAGGAAGTTACTTTTATACCATCCAATCTAAGCTGCTGACCGATCTCTCCTACTCTACCGTCAATGCACAAAATTCGATTTTCATAATCGGTAGCTGCCAATGTGGAAACAAGCTGGCGTATAACCTGCTCCGTGCCACCGATACCCATATTGAACGTTATATGCAGAATGCGTGTTGGTCGCAGCTTATCGGTCATCACTGCGAATTTCCGTTATTGGGACTGTGTCTTGGCCTAAGCCAGACCAAATAGCCAAGGGACAGCAAGATTAGTAACAAAGGGAATACCCATTTCGCTATGTAGCTCACATTTTCGAAAA
This sequence comes from Marinobacter sp., assembly GCF_048259445.1. GTDB lineage: Bacteria > Pseudomonadota > Gammaproteobacteria > Pseudomonadales > Oleiphilaceae > Marinobacter. The sequence goes on from NZ_JBLXHQ010000021.1 coordinate 7,633, forward strand.
TATAGCGCAAAGTCATAAAGTGATAGGTGTTGTCGAAGAGCACGAAATTGGTTTGATAAATACTAATCAAATCGTCTATTTCAGCGCTGCTGTACCCGGCATTAAAGTATCGTTCCCGCAGCTGCTCAGGGCGCTCTAACAGCTCCTCGAGGGTAAGTTTTAGTGGGACACCAAAATCAGGATCAAGGAGCTGCGATTTTCCGTCCTCCCGTTCATACTCAACTATGACATGCCCACCAAAAGATACAATGCGGTTGGGAATTTGATACTGGTCGAGTACGCTCGATAGTATTGTAGAGGCGTCCCCACATATACCGATGCCCCTTTTGATGTTTCGCTCATAATCAGCGTAGTGGTAACGCTCGAACTGGGGTAGCCCTGAGAACATACCAATACCCCAAAGAAAGTAGTTTTCCCAAATGGGAATCAATTGCCGGTATTCCACCGGGTCCACTTGATCCCAGACAGGATGTATCAAGCTCTGGTTAATTATCCGGTTAGCTACTTCCGCCAACTTACTATTTGGCAAGGTGGCATCAAGCCCGTTAATCGCCGTGAGACTATCCTCATAACTCCAGACCTGCTGCGGAATAAACCGAAGCTGGTCATGATCGGTAACGCCCAACCCGGGTTTCCGGATGGGCTGGGTTAACCCGTAGATGTTGATTACCATAAGCACAACAGCAACCACGAGGCTGATGGCAGCCAGGCCTTCGAGCCAGCTTTCGGACCGCCTCCGAATGCTCTTATCGGCGCGCTCGACCATAGCACGGCTACCTCTTCTCATCGTTGGTACGCCCCCCACCAAAGCTCAAAGGCCAGCATACTCCACAGCTCCTGAGTGTTCTGGTCCTGACCCCGTTGATGATTCTGCCAAAGTTTGCGGACTTTGTGCATGTCAAAACACTGGGCGAGCCCGCCATCATCGCTGCGGAAGACGGCATCCGCGAGTTCAAAAATCTCGCTTCTCAACCACTGAGCCAGAGGCACTGAAAACCCCATTTTCTTTCTATAAAGCACGTCTTCCGGAAGCAGTTTTTCGAATGCGTGCTTCAGAATGTATTTTTTTTCTTTTCCGTTGAGTTTGAGAGCAGATGGAATACTGGCGGCGTATTCAACTACCCGGTAGTCCAGCAGAGGCGCCCGGGTCTCGAGAGAATTGGCCATGCTCATCCGGTCCACTTTGACCAGGATATCCCCCGGCAAGTAAGTCTTGATATCCGTATAGAGAATTTTACCTAAATGATCATCTGTATCCGCGTTTGCGTAATGGGCACGGGTAATATCGGCAGGATCATATCCCTCGGTCTCACGCTTCAGGTCGCCCCGAACCAGGTCGTCCCATACGCTCTGCCGGAAAAAGCTATTGGTCACGAAAAATGAACGGTCGGGCTCCATGGCAAGGGTTCCGAGCAGCGATTGCGCCTTGCGGGTCGTGGGCGTACCAAATCCCCCCGCCATCTTTGCCAGCACAGGGAACAGGCTGTGGCGCAGGGGCCCAGGGAAAAGATTGCGAAGTCGGTTCTCAATCTGATCCGTACGGTACTTGCTGTAGCCCGCAAAATTCTCGTCGCCCCCATCACCGGCAAGCGCAACGGTGACTTTCTGACGCGCCAGCTCTGACACGAAATAAGTGGGCACAAACGAGGGATCCGCAAAGGGCTCATCGAAATAACGGGCTATGCCGGAAAGACTGCCAGCTACATTCTCCCTCACCGTAAATTCGTGATGATCGGTATGAAACTGCTCCGCCACTTTTTTAGCCCACTGCACTTCATCAAAACGCTTTGAATCGAAGCCGATTGCGCATGTGGTCACGGGCTGGCTGGAGTGGCCCGCCATCAGGCCCACCACAGCGCTGGAGTCGATCCCGCCGCTGAGAAAGGCCCCGAGAGGTACATCACTGACCATACGAAGACGAACAGCGTCATCAATCAGATCGTAAAGCCCCGTTTCCAGCTCAGACTGACTTGCACTACTCGGGTTGGCAAAAGACAGGTCCCAGTATTGTTGCAGCTCACAGCCTTCGCCGTTCGTGATCAGCCAGTGACCGGGAGGTAGCTTGTGAATATTGTTGTAGATGCTTTTCGGATCCGGCACATACTGATAGGCAAAAAAATCTTTCACTGCATCCTGGCGAAGCTCTGTTCGAATAAACGGGACAGGAATTAACGCCTTGATTTCAGAGGCAAACGCAAACTGGCCGCCTTCCTGGTAGTAATATAAAGGTTTCTTGCCCAAGCGGTCCCGGGCCAGAAACAGCTGTTTTGCTTCTGTATCCCATATAGCAATCGCAAACATGCCATTGAGTTCGCTAAGGCAGTTGACACCTTTGTGCTCAAATAGGGCCAGCAAAACCTCGGTATCCGTCTGGGTACGGAAGGTGAAACCGGCTGTATTCAGCGCTTGTCGAAGCTCTACATAGTTGTAGATCTCGCCGTTGAAAGCGATGACATAGCGTCCGGATCGAGACACCATGGGCTGGGTGCCGGCTTCACTGAGATCCAGGATACTCAGGCGACGGTGTACCATACCCAAATGATCGTCCAGCCAGACCGCGCCAGCATCCGGTCCACGGTGGATGATTGCCTGCCCCATGGCTTCCAGCCAACCTCGATGAGCCTCTCGATAGGGAGTCGAGGGGCTACGGAAAAAACCTGCCAGTCCGCACATGTCTAGCTCGCCTCATTCTTGGGAGAAGATTCTGGCTGGTCCGGACTCACCAGTTGCGCGAACAGGGCTTCGTACTCCCGAGCCATGCGGGCAGCGGAGAAACGCTTATCGATCAGCGCTCGGGCGTTGGCAACCAGATGACGGGCCAACTCTGGGTTTGTGAGCGCCTGATTGCAACAGTCCACCAAGGCATTAACATCGCCCAGAGGCGCAAGCAAACCGGTCTCGCCGTGCTTCACCAACTGATCCACTCCCGGAATATCGTAGGCAACGACCGGCACTCCTACCGCCATGGCTTCCATAAGACAGCGGGGTATGCCTTCAAGAGATGAAGTCATTACAAAAAGATCGAACTGCGCCAGCAAGGCAAGCCTGTCGCTGCGAAAGCCCAGAAACTCTATTGCGCCGGCGCTTTTCAAGGACGCAGCCTGAACTTCAAGTTCTGAGCGCTGTCGGCCGTCGCCGAGCATTTGAAGTCTCACTGCCTGATCCGTGGCATAGAGACTGTCAAATGCCGTCAACAAATCCGCCAGCCCCTTTCGTGGAATCATCTGCCCGATGTAGCCGATGTTTTTGTAAACCAGCTGTGTGTCACGGGGACCCAGCTCCTGCGTAGCGGCATCGATCTCTATCAGATCGACGCCGTTACGGATAAATCGGGTTTTACTCTCTGGCACTCCAAAGCGCTTCATATCCCCCATGAGCTCCTCAGAAAGAGGTACTACGGCATCAAAGTATCGCAGCATGAAGGTTCCCAGCTTTATAAACGCGCCCAACTTGAAGCCTACCTTGCCGGAAAAACCATGGGGGGTACTAACGCAGCGGATACCTGCTTTTTTTGCTGCTAACAGCCCTAGAATATCGGATTTGTAACCATGAGTATGAATGACATCGATCTGCCGGCTTCGAATAACATCCACCAATTGGTTAATAGCACGTAGGTCGAAGCGCCCGGCCATATCAAGGTAATGAACTTCGCCAACAGATTGCGGGTAAACCTCCGCCACGGTGAGATCCTGTTGCTTACTCTCGCGTGTAACTGCAAGGTCGCAGGTCACGCTGGACCGGTCGATATTATTCGCCAGGGCCAGCACCCAGCGTTCCGCGCCGTAAAAGCCAGCGGGAGTAATGAACTGCAGAATGTTCAGACGTCGCATCAGCGCGATGGCTCCTTACTATAGCTTGGGATTGGTGTTTTGGACTGGGCATCTCTCTGAGTTTTAAATTCCGCCGCTTTTTCGGCTTTCTTGCGTTGCAGAAAATACACATTGATCCCGATCGCCAAAAACAGAATCATCCAATACAGAATCTCAGCGCGAAAGCGATTTATAAAGCTGCCAGCTGCCAAGTAGCCCAACAATGCACATTCAAGCGCGAGTAATTTGAAATAAGAGACATTCTCGTCATTTTCAAGCGCCCATTTTTTTGCCTTTCGGGAGAGCCCGAATAATGAGACCAGTGCGATAATAAAGAGTCCGATACCAGGCCACCCTACTTCACTCAACCCCTGAAACCAGAGCGAATGTACACTTTTCCCTCCCTCTCCTCCCTGATATTCGGGAGGAAGATAAACGTCGGAAAGAAAATTAAAACCATAGATCCCCGCACCCAAGGGATAGTCTTTCGAAATATCCAATGCGGCCAACCAGTAGTTAATGCGTTGCGAGCCGCTTGTGCTTTCGTCCTCTACATTCTCCATGGTGCGCATCCGATCCCAGAACTGATCATCGGCAACATAGAGCCCGCCACTTATCCCAAGGATAATAATGACAACCGCCATGGCGCGCTGACCTTCCTTTCGGTAACGGGAAAACATCATATACAAAAGGAAAAGGCCCGCACTAACCACAACGCCAACGAATGATCCCCGGCTGTTGATCAGAACCAGGCCATTCGCTATTAAGGCTCCGCAGAAAAAGCAGAGCAATTTCACTTTTTTGTTGCCCATCCACGCGTAATACATGAGAAAGACCGCAGCGGGTACCAGAGCTGCCGCTGTATCGTTAGCATCGGGCGCATCTACCATGCCGATACCTTCAACTCTAGCCCCCGCTCCCCGTCCGACAGAAGTCGCCAGATAACCAATATAAGTGGCACCTACAAGATAGGCCCATATCGAAACATCGAGAATTTTGGGTGAATTGACCAGTTTGTAAGCAACAAAAACGATAACTACCAGTTTGGTAAATTGAAACGTGAACTGGTAATGCACAGCCGGATTTAGGGCCCAGAAATAAACGAGGTAGTGATACAGCAACAGGGCTATAATCCACTTGAAGGCAGTCTGCTCTCCCCACGGCGCCAGCGTGGCATATTTACGATAGCCGATACCGAGAGATATCAGCATAAGAATGGAAGCAATAAAGGAGTAGCTGATCCCCGGTATCTCTGCTGCCCACCACCTGTAGTCAGGGTTCAAAAAATAAACAAACTGATAAAGGACAAAGGAGGAAGCCCCGCTATAAGCAAAGGTGGCGACAACACAGCCGATAAACACCATCAAGAACACAAGCGCTATCTTAGACATAGTTCAGCTTGCCCCCGAATTGCAGGCGTAGATGCTCAAGCCGAATACCCCCAACCCAAACTTAGTAACAGTAACAGTAGACCTGCCACCCACCAGACGAGCCGCTTCGCCGAACCCTGGGAGACTGTCTCAGAACAAGCATGTAGTGCTGGCCTTGCGCTGCTCCAGGTAACCTGGGTTTCGCCCCTTGCAGCGCTTAGCACCCCGCGCACAGAATAGACATTCACCAAAACAAAATAATAGGGAACGGACAGCCATACCGGGAGATCATTTCGTTGGCTGGAGAGGTTTCCCACTGTCGCAAGAGCTAACAAAGTGAAAGACCCAAAAGTGATGAGTTGAAACAGTAAAACTCCCTTGGCGGCCAACAGAGCACTGCCTGCGACACCGATTACGAGAAACAAAGGAATCAACCAGCGCAGCAGTTTATGGGAGATTACCTCAAAGGCAAACACGCCGGATTTGGCCGGGTTCATTACCTGCCCTACCCGTATCAGGCCGCGAATGCTGCGGTTTACGATGCGTTCCTTGCGGGCGACTTCCCGGTCGAAATCGCCGGCGGTTTCTTCGAAGCATTTGGCATCCGCATCAAACACGCCCCGGTAGCCTTTTGCGATGATTTGCAGGGGGTTTACGAAATCGTTGATGTCCTGCTGCTGCAAAGGCTCCCAGAGTTTGGTGCGAATGGCGTAAATAGCGCCGTCGCCGCCCACTACCGAGTGCAGGCGGGATTCCATGGCTTTGATGGCCAGTTCGTAGCGCCAGTAGAGGTTTTCATTGCGGGCGCTGGCGCCCTCGTTGCCATCGGTGTAAAGGGCTGCGCCTACCACGTAACCCACATCGAGATCTGCGAAGTTGCGTACCAGCTTGCTGATGGCATCGCTGGCATACATGGCGTTGGCGTCGCTGAATACGGTGATATCAGCTGTGATTTGTTCCATGGCCAGGTTTATGCCCATGGTTTTCCCCAGCCGGCCTTCTTGGCGAATCAGTATAATTCGATCGTTCTCAAACTCTTTTACCGCTTCGTCCGTACCATCGTCGGAGCCGTCTGATACCACGATAATCTGGAGGAGCTCTTGCGGGTAATCCAGCTGCAGGGCGTTTTGCAGTTTCTCGCGAATTACGTCAGCTTCGTTGTAGCAGGAGATAATCAATGCCACCGACGGCGTTTGGTCGCTTCGGCGGTGGGTAGTCTCCGGCAGGCCGCGCGTGAGCAACCATAGTATGGCCGGGTACCCGAAGTACACGTACACGGGAACGGCGAGGCAAAGCAGGGTCAGTATCAGTACAAACGTCATAAGGTGATGTATCGTCTCAATTTGGGGCCAAGCCAGTTGGCGAACGGCAGAGGCAGGCGCCGCCAGATGTTTTCAATCAGGGGCCGAAGCCGGGAGGCCGTGGATACCCCGTTACTGCTTGAATCCGGCATGGGCGGCCTTGGCTCGCCGTTACAATAGTCTGTCCAGACCAGTTCATAAGGCAGCGCGCCCCACTGTTTTTTGAAGCGGTACGTACCTTCACCCAGAGTGGAACGGCCAAAATCGAAGCAGGTGTATCCCAGATCACACACGTGGCTGAGCAGTGTCCAATACAGGAGCATATTAGGCGCCAAGCGGTTGAACTCTTCCAGAGTCGACGCCCAGGGAATGCAGGCCTGCTTGCCTCCGAGAAGTACGATACCCGCACCTACCGGTTTGTCCTCCTGAAAAACCACGCAAATCAGCATTAGATCACCATAGGCCGCTTTGAGGTCTTGAAACCACTGAAGGCTATGTACCGGCGAACCTAACCTGTGCATGTTCTGGCTGAATACGTCATAGAACAGGTTCACGGCATCCGGTTCTGTGCGTAACTCGGCCCTTAGCCCGTTTTTTTCCGCCTTGCGAATCTGGCTGCGCAATTTGGGCTTGTAGCTTTTGAACAAGGCTTCACTGTTTTCAGGTAAATCACACAGCATTCGTACTTTTGTGTTACCCGGTAGCGCTTCAGTGCTCGGCCCATTTTGTTCACCAGAGGCATTTTTTTCGGCATTCAGTGCCGCCCCGCCCTCGCGGATTTCCAGGGTTTTGATGCGATTCGTTTTTGCCAGTGCGTTGGCCTCGATAATCAGCCGTTCACCAATGTCAGAATTGTCCGCAATTACGCCACCAAGATCGCAGAAAGGGAGAGAAACGAGGCTGCCGCTTCCCATAGGTGGCTTTACCTCTACCAGCGGCAGCACGCCGCATAAGTTCCCGTTCTGGTGCGCGGTAATCAACCAGCCGGTATGGCCATAGGCCCTCTCGGTTGCCTGCAGCCATGCACTGCTGTGATAAGGCGTTGCCTCATGGTGTTTTGCCACATAGTGGTCGTATTCACTCGCCGGAAAAACATTGAAGCGTGAAGCCCGAACCTGGATATCAGCGCTCATAGCCTGCACCTGCCTCCCCGAGCCAGCGGTTTCTTGCCCGCCGCGCGACGTCTTCGAGCTTCAGTTTGAAGCGCGGGCGCTGCAATGCGATCTGAACCAGGTTGCGATGAAAGTGTCCCAGGTTGGATTTGTACCGCTCATCCCCGCCCATAAAGTCGTAATAATGAAAGCCGTGATGGCGATAGTCTTCAATACACAGGCTGTGGCCCACTAACCCTGGCTTCAGGCGGTTATCGGTTTCTACGGCCATGCCTCCCAGATAGAAATACACTACCTGGTTATGCAGAAGATTATAGAAAAAGGCAATTTCCTCGTCCCCAGCCATCACAGAAATCAGGTCAACGCCTCCTTCTGCCCACTGTTCACGGATCAGCTCACGATGAAATCGTACGAAGTCCGGGTTGGCAAACCCGCTCTGATCAGGGCCATTCCCCCAGCGTTCAAGATGCCGGGGGCCGATTGCATCGAACACCGCCAGCGCTTGTTCTACTGAATCCGGGCGTACTAACTTCACTTCACCGCGTTCGCCGTACAGCCGACGGGATCGGTTAATTTGATGGCGGGTATTGCGTGAAAGCGTATCAAGGTAGTGACCACCGCTGCGGCGCAAGCCATCAAGGTCCACCCCATAACAGGGGGCTTCCCATCTTAGGTGTTTGTAGAGGCCCGTTATTTGGGCGTATCTATCCGCTTCATCGGCATCAATGGCACCCAGAATAAACTCGTCCCAGCCAGGCATTGCACTGCAAAGGTGTTCCAGGCTGGCTTTTGCTACAGCGTCTTCTTTGCCCCGCTCGGCCAGAAACCCGTTGTACTCTATCCAGATCTGGTCCAGCAATTTATGGCCGGTCTGATGCAGGCGCAGGCATCGGGATTTCAGAACTCCGTGGCGGCGCTCATCGGTCTCGACCACCAGCCCGAGACCGATCAGGCGCTCCCCTTCCATCACGCGAAGTACCAGAGCATCTGGCTTGTAGACACTCAGCCAGTGCCCGAGCCATTGCCAGGAAAGAAACACCGTGGGTTGTGCACGATGTTCCAGATCCAGCCATTCGCTACGCAAGGTTGCGCAAGCAGCGGCTGGCTCTGTGGTCACTGTCAGCAATCCTGCTGTCATGGCGTTACATCCGTTACCAGATCAATGCCCCGGGTTCGGGTGTTTTACCAGGAATGGCCCTATCGCAAGGTAATCCAACGCGCCCTGAATGAAGGCTCTTACGCCATCTTCCGGCGAATTAACGATGGGCTCTTCATGCATGTTGAAACTGGTGTTGATCAGGCTGGGGATACCACTGAGCTTTTCATATTCTTTCAGAATGTCGTAGTAACCCGGGTTGGCTTCGCGCTGGATGAGCTGTGGCCTGGCGGTGCCATCTACGTGAACAGCAGCCGGGCAGTTTTCACGCATGAATTCGGTGCAGTCGAAGGTGACTGTCATGAATTCCGCAGCGTGCTCCGCCCCTTTGATGTTGTGGTAGCACTTCTCACGCGCTTCATAGAGGGTGACCGGTGCAAACGGCATGAACTCGGTACGGCCCAGGCGCTTGTTGAGCCACTGGTTCACTTCCGGCTCACGGGCATGATAAAGGATGGAACGGTTACCAAGGGCTCTTGGGCCATATTCCATGCGTCCGTCAAACCGGGCAACCACTTCGCCGCTGTGAATCAGCGCTGCAACTTCTGCTGCAAGATGTTCCGGCCGACGGTATTGAAGATTCTCGGCTTTCAAAGCTTTTTCGATTTCGGCTTCGGAATAGTCCGGCCCCATGTAGCTGTTAGTAATTGAGGGTTTAACCCCGCCCGGCCAGCTGTGATAAATCGCAGCGCCAGTGCCACAACCTCCGTCACCCATATTCGGGTACACGAAGATGTTGTTCACGCCTTCGATTTCAAAAATGCGCTGATTGAGTTTTACGTTCGCGGTTACGCCGCCAGACAGCACAATGGTGTCGATCCCGGTTTTCTCTACCCAGTAACGAATGTAGTTGGTTGCGACTTTTTCCAGCACATACTGGTAGGCAGCAGCTACATCGATTTTCGGGAACCTGGATGCCAGGTATCGGGAGAAGTAGACGTTGTTGGCTTCATATACCCGGAAGTCGCCCGGTGTCTGTTGGATCCGGGATAACAGAATATCCCCTAGAATGCTTGGGTCACCATAGGAAGCCAGGCCGACAATTTTGCCTTCGTGGCGACTGGGTTTGAACCCGAGGCTGGAGGTAACGTGTTCGTAAAGTGTGCCGAGGGAGTTGGGAAATGGCAGGCCGTGCAGGCGATGTATTTTGCCATCACGGGCTTCGCTTACCGAACCGGCGAGGCCGGAGCCGTAGCCATCCAGAGTCACACACAGGGCGCGCTCATAGCCGCTGCAGAAGAAGCTGTTTGCGGCGTGAGACAAATGGTGATCCATCCGTTTTACGGATCCTGTCCAGCCCATTTCGCCCAAGCCTTGAGTTAACTCTTTTTCCCATTGCTGAAAGGATTCGGTCGCGCCTTCGCCCCACTGTTTGGACGACTTCAAGGCGGCGTTGTTGGAGGCCAGCTTCTGAACACCTGCCATGTTGTAATAGGAGTTGTGGAGAAACCCCTTCTCCATAATGGCATTCGGATGCTCAAGGCCGTGAATGGGCTCGCTGCGATCGGGCACACGGCTTAGCGCCTCCTTGATCTGTGAACTCAGATCTGTCGGCTGGAAAGCTTTGATGAAGGCTTTTTCGTCTTCCAGGTTTTTTGTGAACAGCTTCTGCTCGTTCTCCCAGGTCAGGAATGGGTAGCACACCTGGTCAAAATCACTCATGGAGAGGCCGGTGTATGAAAGCGCTTTCTCCAGTGCCAGGCGTGGAAAGCCTGACTGTTGTTTGACTCTGGAAAACCGCTCTTCGCCGGCGGCAAAGAGAATGTTGCCATCTTCTACAATCGAGACGGTTGAGTCTTTGTCTAGCGGGGATATCCCGAGCACCTTCATGCCTTACTCTCCATATACTTGCGAATGCGGGTGGGCGACGACGCCTGCCCGCCTAATTCATTGAAAAAGAAATCGAAAAACTGTCGAAAGCTGTCCAGAAATGCCTTTAGCTGGGCTTCATTCTGAACATAAGTCGTGTGGCCCGGCACAACGCTGGGGCTATGGAAGCTCCAGGTAAACGTGCGCACGCCCTGTTTATAAAGCGCCCTGGTAAGTTTGATGTGTTCTGCCGGCGTAAAACCTTCCGGTGACAGCATGAGCCTGTCCACCGCACCGATCCGCGCCAGAATACCCGGCGCTTTGAATTTTCGCAGCCTGAGTGCTGCCTCATATAGAGGAACGGCTACCGGGCTCGCCCAACCGATGAACCCTCCCGTGCAGGGGATCTCTAAAATGGGTCTGTCCGAGCCACCGAACCAGAACGGGTGAGCGTTATACCGGCGGTAGTCTGGCCCGCCGTCTGCGCGGGAATCCAGAGGTGGGCAAACAGACAGATCAATATCAAATTCCAGTTCCTGAAGAATGCCCGTTGTGTTCGGCCCAAAACCGTATCGACCAGCTTTGTAAGCAACCGGGGCCTTGCCAAAGTTCTGCTGAATGGTTTCGCTCAGTATCCGGAGTTTTTCCCGTTCAAGGGCTTCGGGAAGATTACCGGGGTACATATTTGATACCGTAACCGCTTCTTCCTGGGGTGGATTCACCCAGGGGTGAAGGTGCGCTCCGATTTCGCACTGGCCCTTTTCTGCAAACTGCTTCAAAAGCCCGTAGCCCTGGGGCTGGCTGGCTACCGGGTAATCAATCACGTAGCAGGGGCAAATGCCGTACTCGTTGAAGATATTCTGGGCGCGATCAATGTGCGCCATGGCAGACACCCTATTTTCATTGGCGTCTGGCTCCGCACTCCAGTCGAACTCTTCTTCGGTATCGATCACCACGATCAGTTGCGGCGGTGTCTCCGGAGGAAGGCGTATTTCCTTTTTTTGCTCAAACATGATTCCTTTCCACCATGATTCCTGTCCCGACCTGAAATCAGCGATCAACGTTGTCCGCTCATTGCAAAGCCATGAGTCAGTACAAAGCGCAACTCGAATTGGTCCTCATCATTCCTGGCCAGCCGCGAGCGCAGGTACGACTGATTGAACTGAACCCCGAAGGTGGTGTTTTCTGCCAGCTGCCGCGTCCAGCTCGTGTTGAGGCGATGAATCTGGTCATCTATGGTGTCAGCCTCTTCTCCTGCATCGCCTTCCCAGCTGTATCCGAAGTTCAGTCGTTGCAGTGCCGTTAGCTGAAAGCCAAGATTAATACCCACACGGTACTCGTGGGTAGTAGCTCCGGATAGCTGCGATTCAAGGATAGAACCCTCCGCGTACACCCCAAGATTGCAGGCATCGCACAGCTGTTGGGTGTTGTGGGTAATCAACAGCGAATCGACGACGGAAAGATCCCGCAACTTCACGGTATCCGGCAGGAAAGAAAAATCCGGGGGCACATTCAGGGAAAGGTCGGTGGCACTGTCAGACAGGCTGCGATCGTATTTTATCGACGTACGCCAGTCGGTGGTGTACCAACCGCGTTCCAGGAACCCGGTTACCGCTTCATTCTCGCTGGTGGTGCCGCCGACATATTCACTATCGGCTCTGCTACCACCCCCACCCATGCTCAGGTAACCGTTTTCCATCTCCAGGCTGTATACCAGCTGTGCGGTGTCGATGGTGATATCGGTACCATCTTCATCTGTCCAGCTGCGGCTGACGTTAAGGCCACCGGTAGAGCGCTCACTCAGCCTTCGTGAAAATTCACTGGCAGCGGTGTAGGATTCCTCGTCGTTGAGGGTGTCCTCACCAAAGCTGCGCCCTGCCTGCGCAGAAAAGCGCAACGTTGAAAGCTCACCCGGATAAAACCGCAGGCCCGCACCCGCGCTCAGAGTGTTCTGCGTGTCATAGCTTGAGGGGTCGACGACAAATCCTGTGTCGTTGCGCACGGAGCTGACGGTGTGCCCGAGGTTGAAATCAACGCGGCTGCCTGGATCAAAGTACGCATAGCGCGAAGCACCGGTAATGGAGGTGTTGTCACTGAGGCCTCCTCCGGATGCATCCTGATCGGTCTCCAGAGTTCCGCCATATTGCAAAGCCAGCGAGTTGGCGCCTCTTTCCAGAGCGCCGCCTATTTGCCCGGAGATACCGAGCGTGGGCTCGGTATCGGTGTCCGTTGACGCTCCCAGGTCTGTCCGGGTGTGTTTTACGCCGGTAAACACCGAAGCCGAACCGGAGAGTGTTTTGACATTGTCACTGAAACTCTGCGCTGTTACCGCGAACGGCAAGGTTGCACAGACAACACCTGCACATAGAAGGGTGATGCTGAATCGGCTTGCGTTCCCTGCTCTGCGTTCCATGGGGCTACTCCTGAAAAATCAGGCCAGAGAATTTATCAGACCCGAGTGCATCTACCGAATCTGCAATGATTTCTCCCGTGACTTCTCCGAAAGGAACACCGAAGACAATCTGGTCTGCAAAGCGCTCAAGAATCCGTGCTTCCGTATTCTCCCGGAAAGGCGGCGCATTGAGCACAATACAACGGTCCGGATAGCGAGCCTTGAGCTCGGTAATCAGTTCGCGCATGCGTACGGCCGAAAACAACTCAACGGCGGAAGACGCCTGAGTGCCCGCAGGAATGACTGATAGGCGCTCTACACCACTGGGGTAAATAATGGACTTGATGGTCAGCGAGCGGTCGCCAACAAAATCAGTAACACCGGCTTCCATAGGTGTTGAAACCAGCCCTGGCAGGTCCTTGTTGTATGGATCGCAATCCACCAGCAACGCAGAGCTGTGGGAATCCAGCCCGAACGCAGCGGCCAGGTTGAAAGCCGTCAGAAGGCTGCCGGGGCCATTACCCAGGCTGCTGAACATTACCGTGAAGTTGCCCTCACCTGCACGATTACGCAACTGAATACGAAGTTCCCGGTAAGCATCCATTACGCCTTTATCAGGCATGCCGGAATAGATTATTTTCCGCTCCCGTAGCTGTTCGCGGCTCCACGGGTTGGGGTTGCCAATCAGCGCGAGAGACACCGACGAATCATAAACCGTGGGCGGGTGCTCACGGCGATCGGTCTCCAGGCGCGCAAAAGCCGGCTTGTCTCGTTCCGAACCGGCATAGGGCCGCTCTTTGCGGAAATTATCTTCTGCCTTGGCTTCGCCCCGATCACGTTCGAGTTGGCGACGTTCATCCTGGCTTTTCAGAAGCGCATTGTAGAGTTTGTTATCGTCCATCAATTGCTCCCGCCCAATTGCCCGGACACAAATCCGGTTAATTCGCTGGCTTTATTGATCAGTTGCTCCGGCGTAATACCCATGACACTGAAAACCAGCACAGCGAGATACGCTGTCATGAAAATCGCCAGTAGGACCAGAATTGAGAGAACGTCCTTGCGCAGCAAGCGGTCTTTCCAGGTACTGCGATAATGGGGAATGGTGGTCAACACCGGAATCGACTCCGGCAACGCCAGTTGCAGCGCACGAGGTGAGCGCAAGCGCTGATCAAACATGACCAGCATAACCAGCAAGCCCAACACCATAGCGCTGCCCAGGAAGGGGCCGGCAAGGCCGACCTGATAAAGCTGCAGGCCATCCCAGTGCGTTGGATAGGAAGCCGGTTCTTGGATTTTGTAGCTTACGCCCTCACCCTGCACGTCCAGAGTCATGGACAGTCTGGCTTTTTCACGGCGCTGGAGCATGTCTTCGTAGACGCCCCGTGTAACATCGTAATCCCGGGTGAGTTCGGAAAGCTGCGCCTGGTTTTCTGCAACGCGCTGGGAGCGTACAAAAGATTCTTCAAGAAGCCGTTCAAGTGATGCCAAACGGTTTTTTTGGACAGTCAGCCGCGTCGTGCTGTCGGACAGCTGGATTTTAAGATTTTCATAAACCGGGTTTTCCATGACCTCGGTCACGCCGCCATCACGATCGTCATCGGTTTGTGTTGAAACGCGTTTTTCGAGATCAGCAATCTGATCCTGAACGCTTACCACATCCGGGTGACGCTCGTGGTAGCGCAACAACAGCGAATCCAGCTCCTGGCGCATAGCTGCAAGCCGTCGCTCGGCGGAAGATTTTCCTGGATCGACGGTGATGCGACGTACTGGCTGCTCACTGTCGAGTTGACGGCGCGTGAGCTGGACTTCGGATTCGGTTTGCTGGATTTCCAGCTTGAGATTTTCAATGTCCCGGCGCAGGTTTTCAATTCGGGCGAGCACACTGCTTTCGGTGCCATCCTGGTTACCGGATTTGAATTCCTTCAGCCGCTCCTCAGCCTCTTCAAGCTGGCGCTGATAGGTTTTAACCTGGGAATCGATAAATTCGAAGGCACCCTGGCTCTCGGAACGTTTTTTGCGCACGGTGCGCTCAACAAAACGGTTCAGCACGGCGCTGAGAACCTGAAAGGACTCGTCCGGGCTACCGCTTGTGTAGCTAAGCTCAAGAAAATTCCGGTTCGAGACCCGAATGCCTACCTGTTTGCGCAGGTCGCTGATTTTTCCGTTACGGGTCGCATCCGTTTCACCGCCTCTGATCAGGCCGGTGTCCAGAGCAATCTGCTCCAGAAACGAACGGCTTTGCATCATTTCCCTGGCTTCGTTGATGCGATCAAGCTGGGTAACCTCAGCCTGGCCGCGGAGCAACGGCTGCAGGATATTGGACTGGTCTGCGTACAAAACAGCCTGAGAGGTGTAGCTCTTCGGTGTTACATAGCCCAGCGTCAACACCCCGGCTGTCACAGTCATAAAAATGATGACCGCTGCCAGCCTGTGCCTGTAAAGCTCTAGCTTTACGGCACGAAGGGTATCAATTATGAACTGTATATCCATCAGAGCTCGCCCCGGAACAGCTGCTTACGGGGCACGCTGATAACGTCACCCGGCTGCAGACTGTGGTTGGTGCGCATGTCGCCATCGGTGAGAATGGCTTCAAGGTCGAGACCAAAGCTCTTGTACTCACCCTCTATCTGGCGGTGCAGAATCGCCCGACTGTCAGCGGCAAAATCGGTAACACCACCGGCCATCAACACAACGTCCAGAACGGTCATGCCGGGCTGGAAGGCAACAGATTGCGGCGAAGCAACCTGGCCGGTCACCCGGATGCGGTTCCGGAACTCTTTACTGAGCGGGTCCGTAACCATCACGGTTACTTCCGGGGTGCGGATATACTCACCCAGGGTATTGCTGATTTCAGCGGCCAGGTCTTCCGGCATTTTGCCTTCAGCTTTTACGTCGCCCATCAATGGCAGGGAGATAAAGCCATCAGGGCGAACCACAATGGTCTGGCCCAACTCGGGATTGCGCCAAACGTGAATGGAGACGGTATCCCCTACTCCAATTTCGTATGGATCGGCCGCCAGCTCTGATGCCGGGGGCATTTCGGCAGACGACGGCAAACCAGAGCAAGCTGTGATAAACAGCCCGAGAACCGCAATCAGGCCCGCCCGCATTAACGTAGTAATAGTCATAAACGCTCTCCAAATCCTTGTTTTTACTTCGTCTGTTTATTATCGAACGCCTTTGCCCAGAAGAATCACTTCCACGGTCTGGATCATGATCAGAAAATCCATCAAAAGGCTGTGATTTTTGGAGTAGTACAGATCGTACTCCAGCTTGCCGCGGGCGTCTTCAACCGATGCGCCGTAGGGGTATTTAAGTTGCGCCCAGCCCATTAAGCCAGGTTTTACATAATGCCGGGTATCGTAGAACGGGATTTTTTCTTTCAGCTCGGAAACAAACTCCGGCCTTTCCGGGCGAGGTCCGACGATGCTCATTTCGCCTTTAATTACATTATAGATCTGCGGCAGTTCGTCCAGGCGCGTGTTGCGTATAAATGCTCCGACCCGGGTAACGCGATTGTCGTTGGCCGATGCCCAGCGCGCTTTACCATCTTTTTCAGCATCCTGGCGCATGCTGCGAAACTTATAGATGCGAAACTCTTTGCCCAGCATTCCAATTCGGGTCTGGCTGTACAGGATGGGGCGCCCGGTTTCCAGAAACACCGCAATGGCCGTGAGAATAATAAACGGCAGCATCACGGCAAGCAGCGTAAGGCTGATCAACAGGTCCAGAGATCGCTTGGCAAAGTCGCGGGTTTTTGAGGCTTTGAACCCCTCGGAAAACACGATCCAGGATGGATGCACCATATCCAGCTTGGCTTTTTTCAGTTCGCGCTCATAGAAGTCGATGCCATTGGTTATGGCTATGCCGCGCAGCTTGCACTCCATCAATTCTGGTACCGGTAGCCACCCGCCTTCATTACGACGGCGCTCCTGCTGGGCGATGACGATTTCAGAAACCCGATTCTGCTTGCAGAACTGATAAAAATCGTAGGGTGTGGGCAACAGCTTATCAGCGGCAACCGCGCCATTCGGGTTGTCAGCGATGCAACCAATGATTTCGACGCCCAGTGCACGCATGTTGCGCTCGTGTTCATCCAGAAGGGTAGCTGCGAAATCGCCCGCCCCAAAAATCACCACGCGGCGCACGAGCTGCTTCAGATCCACAACCCAGAGAAACAGAAGCCGCAGCAGAATCACGACCAGAGACGCGAGAATAACCGCCCAGAAGAGATTGGTACTACCCGGGTTTGCGGTTGGGAGCACCAGATAGAGCAGTTTCAGCCCTATGCCGCCCACAAAACAGTAGGCTACCAGGGTGCGGAAAAACAGGGCTGACACGCTTTCCTGAACCATGGCGAGATAGCCCCCCATAGCAAGCGTTCCACAGCTCAGGATTAATGCAAAAAGGCTCGCCGACAGGATGTTTGTTTCAACAGAGGGATAACCGACGCCCGCAACCGAAAGCAGAAACCCGAGAAAGGAAAAAATTGCGTATAGAACAACGAATTCCAGCGCAGCGAGCACCAGATAGGGAATATGAAGGTAGTGTTTTCGAAACCGTATATAAGACACGCAGAACTTCCTTGTCGTCTGACCAACACTTTACAACACCGTGTGACAGACCAACATCTGAATCTCCGGCGGCGAACACTCAGCCGAGCAGTGAGCGACCCCTTGCCACCGGTTCCTTTTACCCTTTGATCCATTTTGCGCTGACCAAAGTGTAATCTCAACTCATTGTATCTTTTGGTAACACAGTTTTACATTGTTTTTCCTGGCTCCGGGGAATTACTCGCTTCGAGAATTGTATTTGCACGGTCAGTAGGTGAAAATTGAACCATCGGTGTCAACAGCTGGTCAGTACTCTTAGCTATCAGCACCATTGGACAGGAGAGCCCATGCCCGGAACGGATCCATCCTCACCCTTGCACGCCATGAGCATAGACGTAGAAGACTACTTCCACGTTGCTGCGCTGTCTGGCGTAATTCGTCCAGACCAGTGGGACTCTCTGCCCTCCCGGGTGGAACAGAATACGGAGCGCCTGCTTTCCCTGTTTGACAAGCACCAAGTGAAGGCAACGTTTTTTGTGTTAGGTTGGGTTGCCGAAAGATTTCCTGCGCTCATCCGCAAACTTTCTGAGCATGGCCACGAGATTGCCTCCCACGGGTACAGTCATCAGCTGATTTATAATCAGACGCAGGACGTATTTCGTGAAGAAACGGTTCGCTCCAAAGCTCTGCTGGAAGACATTACAGGCAAAGCGGTCGAGGGTTATCGTGCCGCAAGTTACTCCATTACCCGTGAATCACTCTGGGCACTGGATATTCTGAGCGAGACGGGTTTTACCTGGGATTCGAGTATTTTCCCCGTCCGGCACGACCGTTACGGCATACCGGGCTCGCCAACCGCACCCTATTCCATCGAAACGGCAAACGGCTCGGTTATCCGGGAGTTTCCGCTGACGACCGCCCATGTACTGGGGCTTTCGATACCAGCGGCCGGTGGGGGCTATTTCCGCCAGTTCCCCTACCCGGTGTTTCGCTATCTTTTCAATAACGCGTCTGGCTTCGGCGAGCGGCCGCAGATGTTTTATCTGCACCCCTGGGAGGTAGACCCGGATCAGCCACGTTACAATAATGCAAGTTGGTTCTCTCGTTTCCGGCATTATACTAATCTTGATAAGTGTCACGATCGCCTCGAGCGATTGCTTGGGGATTTCCGGTTCGGAACCGTGAGCGAAAGTTACAATGCCTACGAACCAGACAAAACCCTGCTGCGCAGCGATCAGATGATCCGCCTCGCCTGATTCAGGGCAAAGAGCTGAACAGGAACTGAATATGTATCTGGAATTTTTCGGTCTCCACAGACACCCCTTCCGCATCACGCCGGAAGACGATTTCATTTACATGAGCCAGCAGCATTCCCGGGCTTATGTTTACATGTCGTCAGCGATCTGGAGTTCTGAAGGCTTTGTGGTTATCAGCGGTGAGATCGGCTCGGGCAAGACAACCCTGCTAAAAAAGACGATCCGTAATCTTGAGGGCAACCTGAAGCTGCTGAATATTGCCTATACCAATCTGGAATCGAAGGATCTGTTTGGCCTGATTCTTCGCAAAGCCGGTATGAAAGTAGAGGACGACAGCAAGGTTGCCATGCTGTTCCAGATTACCGATTACCTGGAAAAAATGGCTACCGCCGGCACACCGGTGGTGTTAACCATTGATGAAGCGCAGAACCTTACGCGGGAGAACCTTGAAGACATCCGCATGCTGGCTGGAATGGAAAGCATGGGCGGGCCTTCCATGCGGGTTATTCTGCTTGGCCAGCCGGAGCTGAAGCAAGCGGTTCTTGATATTCCACAGCTTGCCCAACGGGTAAAACTCTTTTTCCATCTGGAAGGTCTGACGCTGGCAGAAACCGCTGAGTACATTGACTACCGGCTTCTGGTTTCCGGCCACGGCGGTAACAAGCTTTTTGATGGTGACACCGTTCGCGAAATCCACAAGCTTAGCAAAGGCATTCCGCGGCTGATCAACAAGCTGTGCGATGGCATGATGATGTGCGCCTATTCCGAAGACCGGCCGTTCATTGATCCCCACGATCTCAAATCCATTCGCAAGGATTTGCTGGGCGACGAACTGCCAGCGAATACGCCCCAAACAGCCGAAGTCCGTAAGCGGGAACACCCGGCAGCTCAGGCGCAAAGCGAGCACAGCACCAGTGATTTATCTGGCGTAACCAATGCTCTTACGCGCATGGCTGAAGCTCTGGAGCGGATTGACAGCAGACTGGCCAACGCCTTCCCCGACGAACAGACGTCCCTGAGGCAAAGCTTTGGCGCGCCTGATAACGTGAAGCCGTTATCGCCCGGGCGGAAGTAGTGTCGGTGAGAGCGCTCGTCAGATAACGAACAGCTCCACAAATTCGTGTACCGATGTTTTTTCGAGATTTTTTTGTTCGTTGCACAGATCAAAAATCTGCCCGCTTTGTTGTCCCGGGAAACGGGTACCCAGGTTGGCTTTGAATTTTTCCTCCAACAGCGGAATGCCCTCTTTTCTGCGCCGGCGGTGGCCGATGGGATATTCCACTGCAACCTTCTCGGTGCTGGAGCCGTCATTAAAGAACACCTGGATGGCATTTGCGATAGAGCGTTTATCTGCTTCCAGGTATTCCTTGGTGTAACGTTCGTCTTCAATGATTTCCATCTTGTCCCGCAGCGTGTCGATTAGCGGGTTAGCTTCGTGGAAGCTGTCCTCATATTGCTCTGCTGTGAGACTGCCAAAGATCAGCGGTACAGCCGCCATGTACTGCAGGCAGTGGTCGCGGTCTGCTGCATTTGCCAGTTTGCCTTGCTTCGAAATAATGCGAATAGCCGATTCGTGGGTGGTTATAACGATTCGATCGATCTCTTCCAGCCGGTCTTTTACCTGTGGATGAAGCGTTACCGCCGCCTCGGCAGCTGTTTGGGCGTGAAATTCTGCCGGGAAGGAAATCTTGAACAGGATATTTTCCATTACGTAAGAACCGAAATCCTGAGGCAATGCAAACTCGCGCTTGTCTTCCGGCTTCAGAGCCTGGTCTTTATTGGTTTTACTGAAAAGCACATCGTAGAAGCCCCACTGGGGCGCTGTCAGGGCGCTGGGAATGCCCATTTCACCGCGCATGGCAATATCCGCGAGGCGAACTGCCCGTGATGTGGCATCACCAGCTGCCCAGGATTTACGTGAACCGGCATTGGGTGCGTGGCGGTAGGTTCGCAGCGCCTGCCCATCAACCCAGGCGTGGGAAAGCGCCGACAGCAGTTGCTCTCGATTGGCACCCATGAGTTTGGCGGTGACTGCTGTGGACGCAACTTTCACCAGTACGACATGATCCAGCCCTACCCGGTTGAAGGAATTTTCCAGAGCGAGCACTCCCTGAATTTCGTGAGCCATGATCATGGCTTCCAGAACGTCGCGCATGGTGAGCGGTTCCTTGCCCTCTGCCACACGTTTTTGCGACAGGTGATCGGCTACAGCAAGAATGCCACCCAGATTGTCCGAAGGATGCCCCCACTCGGCTGCCAGCCAAGTGTCGTTATAATCCAACCAGCGCACGATGCAGCCGATATCCCAAGCGGCTTTCACAGGGTCAAGCCGGAATGACGTACCGGGAACTCTGGCGCCATGAGGAACCACCGTGCCTTCCACCAACGGCCCGAGGTGCTTCGTGCATTCCGGGAAGCGCAGGGCGAGCAGGCCGCAGCCGAGCGTATCCATCAGGCAAAGGCGCGCCGTGTTCCAGGCTTCTTTGTTTTTTACTTTATAGGTGAGGACGTAATCGGCGATTTTCTGGAGGGCTTCGTCGTAATCAGGGCGTTCGTTGAGATCGAATGTGGCTGACATAGCACCGGCTCCTTCGATTTGGGTGTCTGCTTACTACAGCCTAGCAAACTTAACGCCCGAAGATCGAAAGGAGCCAATAGCCTGTTTCTTTTTTACTTACTGCTAGAAGCTATCACCCGGTAATCTCATCCGGTACTCTCACCCACCCTTCCATCAGAATGCGGGCACTGCGGCTCATGATGGCTTTAGTGGCAGTCCACTGGCCGTTCACTTCTTTTGCTTCTGCACCTACCTGCAGCGTACCTGAGGGATGGCCAAATGTGACCGAGGTACGATCACCGCCGCCGGCTGCCAGGTTCACCAACGTTCCGGGAATGGCTGCTGCGGTTGCGATTGAGACTGCAGCTGTACCCATCATGGCGTGGTGAAGTTTGCCCATAGACAGCGCACGTACCAGCACATCAATATCACCTGCAGCGATCTTCTTGCCGCTTGATGACATGTAGTCGGCCGGTGGCGCTACGATGGCTACTTTCGGAGTGTGCTGCCGGGATTCAGCTTCTTCAATGTTCTGGATCAACCCCATTTTCACAGCACCGTAGGCTCGGATTGTTTCAAACTTCGCCAGGGCTTTGGGATCGCTGTTGATGTCGTCTTGCAGCTCCGTGCCCTTGTAGCCGACTTCGTCCGCATTGATGAACACGGTCGGAATGCCGGCATTGATCATGGTGGCTTTCAGGGTGCCAACGCCTGGCACTTCGAGTTCGTCCACCAGATTGCCAGTGGGGAACATGGCGCCCTCGCCGTCTGCCGGGTCCATGAACTCTACCTGAACTTCAGCGGCCGGGAAGGTTACGCCATCCAGTTCGAAATCGCCGGTTTCCTGCACTTCACCGTTGGTGATGGGTACGTTGGCGATGATCGTTTTGTGGATATTGGCCTGCCAGATTCGGACGACTGCCGTGCCGTTTTCCGGTATCCGATCTTTGGCCACGAAGCCGCTGTTGATCGCGAAGGCACCAACGGCTGCGGTGAGGTTACCGCAGTTGCCGCTCCAGTCCACGAAGGGCTTGTCGATGCTCACCTGGCCAAACAGGTAATCGACATCGTGATCCGGCTGGGTGCTTTTACTCAGGATGACTGTTTTGCTGGTGCTGGACGTAGCGCCGCCCATACCGTCGGTTTGCTTCTGGTAGGGATCCGGGCTGCCGATAACTCGCAGCAACATATTGTCCCGCGCGGGGCCCGGGGTTTGGGCCTTTTCAGGGAGGTCTTCAAGGCGGAAGAAAACGCCTTTGCTGGTGCCGCCACGCATGTAGGTAGCGGGGATTTTGATTTGGGGCTTGTTTGGCATGGAGGTACCTTGGCTGATTTGTTTTGGTTTCAGTGTTTAGAAGTGGCCTTTCCCCCTCTCCCCCAGCCCCTCTCCCGCAAGGGGAGAGGGGAGCTCTACCCCCTGGCTAATGGGCGGCGCAGTTAAGCCCCTCGCCCCTCGCGGGAGAGGGGTTGGGGAGAGGGGGCAATAAAGCCTGCCACATCCTGTGGCAGCTCCTTTAAGCAGCTCCTTCCGACTGCAGGAAGTCCTCAGCAAACCGCTGCAACACACCACCTGCAGAGTAAATCGACAATTCTTCAGCCGTATCCAGTCGGCAGATCACAGGCACTCGCTCGGTGCTGTTGTTCTTGCGGTGGATTACCAGCGTCAGCTTTGCACCGGGTGCAGCCGTGCCTTCCACGTCAAAGGTTTCCGTACCTTCAATATCCAGGGTTTTGCGCGTAGTGCCTTCCTCGAACTGCAGGGGCATAACACCCATGCCAACCAGGTTGGTACGGTGAATACGCTCAAAGCCTTCAGCCGCTATGGCTTCAACACCTGCCAAGGCAACACCTTTTGCTGCCCAGTCACGGGACGAACCCTGGCCGTAGTCGGCTCCTGCGATGATGATCAGCGGCTGTTTGCGCTCCATGTAGGTTTCGATGGCTTCCCACATGCGGGTAACTTTGCCTTCCGGCTCGATGCGTGCCAGAGAGCCCTGCTTCACGTTCCCGTTTTCATCCAACACCATTTCGTTGAACAGTTTCGGGTTGGCGAAGGTAGCGCGCTGGGCGGTCAGGTGATCGCCGCGGTGGGTTGCGTAGGAGTTGAAGTCAACTTCCGGCACGCCCATTTTGTGCAGATATTCACCGGCGGCGCTGTCCATCATGATAGCGTTGGATGGCGACAGGTGATCCGTGGTGATGTTATCCGGCAGCACCGCCAGCGGGCGCATGCCTTTGAGCTGCTTCTCGCCAACCATGCCACCTTCCCAGTATGGCGGGCGGCGGATGTAGGTGCTCATCTTGCGCCAGTCATACAGCGGATTCGTGTTGGCCTGGGCATCGCGGGTGATATCGAACATCGGTATGTAGGTGCTGCGGAACTGCTCCGGCTTCACCGACTGTTTCACGATGGCGTCGATTTCTGCATCATCCGGCCAGATGTCTTTCAGGGTGATGGGGTTGCCGTCTTTATCGTAACCCAGCGCATCCTTTTCAATATCAAAGCGGATAGTACCTGCAATGGCATAGGCCACTACCAAAGGTGGTGACGCAAGAAAGGCCTGCTTGGCGTAGGGATGAATGCGGCCATCAAAGTTACGGTTACCTGAAAGCACAGCCGTGGCGTACAAATCGCGATCAACGACTTCTTTCTGGATAACCGGGTCCAGTGCACCGCTCATGCCGTTACAGGTTGTGCAGGCAAAGGCCACCACGCCGAAACCGAGATTTTCCAGCTCGGGCAGCAATTTGGCATCTTCCAGGTACATTTTGACGGTCTTGGAACCCGGCGCCAGAGAGGATTTCACCCAGGGCTTGCGGGTCAGGCCCAGCTTGTTGGCGTTGCGGGCAATCAGGCCGGCAGCCACCATATTGCGGGGGTTGCTGGTGTTGGTGCAACTGGTGATGGCGGCGATGATGACGGCGCCATCCGGCATTTTACCCTCTTCCTGCTCCCATGCTCCGGCAATACCGCGTTCAGCCAGCTCGGAGGTCGGCAGGTGCGCGTGCGGGTTAGAGGGGCCCGCCAGTGTGCGGGTAACGGTTGAGAGATCAAACTTCAGAACACGCTCGTACTCGGCGGTTTTCAGGGCATCTGCCCAGAGGCCGGTGTGCTTCGCGTACTGCTCTACCAGGGCTACCTGCTCGTCTTCACGGCCGGTCAGCTTGAGGTAGTCGATGGTCTGGCCATCAATGTAGAACATGGCTGCGGTGGCACCGTATTCCGGGGTCATGTTGGAGATGGTCGCGCGGTCGCCAATGGTCAGGCTGTCTGCGCCTTCACCATAGAATTCCAGATAGGCACCGACCACACGCTCTTTTCGCAAGAACTCGGTCAGGGCCAGAACCATGTCTGTACTGGTAATGCCCGGCTGCAGTTTGCCCGCAAGCTCAACACCCACAATATCTGGCAGGCGCATCATGGAGGCGCGGCCAAGCATTACGCTCTCGGCTTCCAGGCCACCAACGCCCACGGAGATAACGCCCAGGGCATCCACCATTGGCGTGTGGCTGTCTGTGCCTACGCAGGTATCCGGGAAAGCTACCTTCTTGCCTTCACCATCGGCGCGGGCCTGCACCACCGGAGACATTTTCTCCAGATTGATCTGGTGCATGATGCCGTTACCCGGGGGGATCACATCCACGTTCTTGAACGCAGTTTTGGTCCAGTTGATGAAGTGGAAGCGGTCGTCGTTGCGGCGGTCTTCGATTTCACGGTTCTTTTCGAAGGCGTCTTTCTCGAAGCCGGCATGTTCAACGGCCAAAGAGTGATCCACGATCAGCTGCGTGGGAACCACCGGGTTTACTTTGGCGGGATCACCGCCCTTCTCGGCAATGGCATCACGCAGGCCAGCCAGATCCACCAGAGCCGTCTGGCCGAGGATATCGTGGCAGACCACACGGGCCGGGTACCAGGGGAAGTCGAGATCGCGCTTACGTTCGATGAGCTGTTTCAGTGAATCGGTCAATGCATCCGGATCGCAGCGGCGAACGAGTTGCTCGGCGAGGATTCGGGAGGTGTACGGGAGTTTGTCGTAGGCACCGGGCTGGATATCTTCAACAGCCTGACGGGTGTCGAAATAATCCAGGTCGGTGCCGGGAAGCGGTTTGCGGTAGTTTGTGTTCATGGGCGGTACTCTGAATTTGTTGTGTTGCCCCCTCTCCCCCAACCCCTCTCCCGCAAGGGGCGAGGGGAGTAAATTCACTATTCCCTCTCCCCTTGCGGGAGAGGGTTAGGGAGAGGGGTGATTTGCATTCAATTATGCGCGCTTGTCGATCGGCAGCCATTCGGCGTGATCCGGCCCCGTGTAATCCGCACTCGGGCGGATAATACGGTTGTTGGCACGCTGTTCTTTCACGTGGGCAGTCCAGCCAGATACGCGGGACATAACAAAGATTGGCGTAAACAGCTCGGTCGGGATGCCCATGAAGTGGTAAGTCGAGGCATGGAAGAAATCAGCGTTACAGAACAGCTTCTTTTCGCGCCACATGACTTCTTCACAACGCACGGATACGGGGTAAAGAACCGTGTCACCCACCTCGTTAGCCAACTTTTCAGACCACTTCTTGATGATCACGTTGCGGGGATCGGATTCGCTGTAGATCGCGTGGCCGAAGCCCATGATCTTTTCCTTGCGCGCCAGCATGCCCATCAGGCCTTCTTCGGCTTCTTCAGCGCTCTGGAACTTCTGGATCAGTTCCATGGCGGCTTCGTTAGCGCCACCGTGCAGCGGACCCCGAAGAGTACCGATGGCGCCGGTTACGCAGCTGTGAATATCAGACAGCGTGGAAGCGCACACCCGCGCAGTGAAGGTGGAGGCGTTGAACTCGTGCTCGGCGTACAGAATCAGGGATACGTTCATTACCCGCTCGTGCAGCTCGCTGGGCTTTTTGCCGTGCAGCAGTTCCAGGAAGTGGCCACCAATGGAGTCCACATCGCTGTCGGTTTCGATGCGCACGCCTTCGTGAACGAATCGATACCAGTAAGTAATGATGCCCGGGAACAGGGCCAGCATGCGGTCGATTTTGTCGTCCTGCTCGCTGAAATCCTGCTCGGTTTCCAGATTGCCCAGCATGGAGCAGCCGGTGCGCATCACATCCATGGGGTGAGCGTCTTTAGGAATTTGCTCAAGAACTGTTTTCAGTGCAGCGGGCAATCCACGCAGGCTCTGAAGCTTTTTCTTGTAGGCATCCAGTTCCTGCTGGTTCGGCAGTTTGCCGCGCAGCAGCAGGTAGGCCACCTCTTCAAATTGAGCGTTGTCTGCCAGGTCACTCACGTCGTAACCGCGATAAGTCAGGCCGGTGCCGGTTTTACCGACAGTACACAATGCGGTTTCACCGGCTACCTGGCCGCGAAGGCCTGCTCCACCTAGTTTTTTTGCTTCAGCCATGGATTGCTCTCCCTTATATTTTTTGAATTACCGGGCTCGTCATCTTGATTATCGAGCCCCGGTGGTCAACACAATGCGTTATCAGGATCTGAATCAGCCTTTGGACTGTTGAAATAACTGATCCAGCTTTTGCTCAAAATCGTGATAGTTCAGGTAATCGTACAATTCCATACGAGTCTGCATCAGATCAACCACGTCTTTCTGGTCGCCCTTCTCCAGAATGTTCTGGTAAACCGTCACAGCAGCCTTGTTCATGGCGCGGAAAGCGCTCAGCGGGTAGAGCACCATGCTGGCACCGGCTTCGCCCAGTTCTTTGCGGTTATAAAGCGGCGTGGCGCCAAACTCGGTAATGTTGGCCAACAGTGGCACGTCACCCAGGGCTTCAGAGAACGCCTTGTAGTGCTCGAGTTCGGTTACCGCTTCAGCAAAAATGCCATCGGCGCCGGCTTCGATACAGGCTTTTGCGCGATCAATGGCAGCTTCCAGGCCTTCTTTCTGGAAGGCATCGGTACGGGCCATTATGAAAAAGTCTTTGTCTACCCGTGCATCTGCAGCGGCTTTGATGCGGTCAACCATTTCTTCTTTGGAGACGATTTCTTTGTTCGGGCGGTGCCCGCAGCGCTTCTGGGCTACCTGATCTTCAATGTGAACAGCCGCCGCGCCGGCACGTTCCATCTGCTGGATAGTGCGTGCAATGTTGAACGCTCCGCCCCAACCTGTATCAATATCAACCAGCAATGGCAGGTCGGTTGCGGCGGTAATGCGGCGTACGTCTTCAACCACATCGTTCAGGCTGGTCATGCCCAGATCCGGCAAACCGTAAGAAGCGTTCGCAACGCCGCCGCCAGAAAGATAGATAGCCTGGTGCCCTACCTTTTCCGCCATCATGGCAGCATAGGCGTTGATTGTTCCTACAATTTGCAGGGGCTTGTTGTCGTTCAGGGCCTTGCGGAAACGCGCGCCCGGGGAGAGCTTGCTGGACATACTTATTCCCTCTCTTTAAATGGTTGGTGTCATCAAATAGTCAGAACGCCTTCCTGAATCTGTTTCTCGATGTTTTTACGAGCGGCGTTTATGTGTCTTTTCATCAGAAATTCTGCGAGCTCACCATCACGCTGAGCTATGGCTTCAACAATACGGCGGTGTTCGCCGAGCGCACGATGGGGGCGCCCGGCAGAGGTGCTTAGCCGATAGCGGTACATCCTCACCATGTAATAGAGATCGCCCAGAAGCATCTGGGCCAGTTTGGTATTTCGACTGCCGGTGGCAATGCGGTGATGGAAGTCGTAATCCCCTTCGGCCTGATAATAGGCCTGCCCATGGGCTTCTTCGATCATGGTTTCGTGGGAATCAAGAGTGGCCTGGAGATCAGCAATTTCCTGATCAGTCATGCGTTCGGCGGCCTGACGTGCAGCAAGGCCTTCCATGACTTCCCGTATCCGGTACAGTTCTACCAACTCGGAGGCACTTACCGAGACGACCTTCACACCGGCATGGGGGCGACGAACCAGAAGCCCGCGGGATTCGAGACGTCCGAGTGCCTCTCTGAGCGGGCCACGCGTCAGTTCAAAGCGGGAACAGAGATCCAGTTCACCGATCTTGTCCCCCGGCGCAAGCTCCCCTTTTACAATTGCCGTCTGCAGACAATCAAAGGCTTCGTCGGCGCGGGTGTAAGTTTGCGAAATGATATCTGACATAGTTTGTCGACAATATTGACGTTATGTCGGAGAAATCTACGCCTGATACCGCTTATTGTCAACAATCCCGAGTTCATATTGTTAACAATCCCGCCGCTATCCTTTTAAGAATGACCGGCACATCAGTAAAGCCTGCGTTCGGAGACCGGCGGCGGCGTGTACTGATAAACCCAGGTTTCGGTGAGTGGTTCGCCATTCAGGCGAAGAAACATGCGGATATTAATAGGTGCCTCTGAATCATCCGGAACCAGATCAAACATCGCCCGGTAACCATTGATTGCAGACAATGGACGCGCAGAGGTTATTTCAACCTCACCCCGACTGGCAGTGATCACGGCTTCCACCTCGGCATTGTCACTCAGCATCTCGAGCATGCCACCGGCAAAATCGACAGCGAAGCGCCAGGAGAAATATTCCCGCTTCTGGCCGATAACGCCGCCCAACCCTGTGCGGGTTGCCTGCACCGTCGCGAGCTCTCGCGGACGCACTGGCGCTCGCTCGCCCCAGTGGAGGCGATAGGAAAACAGATACTCCTGCCCCGGCTTGAGTGGCTTTTCCGGATGCCAGAACGCAACAATATTGTCGAAGGTTTCGTCGACGGTCGGAATTTCAACCAGATCAATACTGCCCTTGCCCCACTCGCCTTTCGGTTGCACCCACACGCTGGGGCGGAGTTCATAAAACACCCCGTCATCCTGATAGTGGTCAAAATTGCGGTCTCGCTGCAGCAAACCAAAGCCCTGCGGGTTGTTATCACTGAAACTGTTGAAGCGCAGGTGAGCCGGGTTCTGAAGTGGTCGCCACAGCCATTCACCACTGCCTGCAAGCATCGCCAGGCCGTCGGAATCGTGGATTTCAGGGCGCCAGTCGTAACCCATGCGTCGATCATTTTCACCAACCTGATACATGCTGGTAAGAGGTGCTATGCCGGCTCTTTTTATTTCCGTGCGCGGATATAACGCCACATCAACGTCCATCACCATATTACTACCCGGATCGAACACAAAGGCGTAAGCACCGGTTGTGCTGGGCGAATCAAGCAAGCCCCATACCCTCATAACCTGGCTGCCCGGCTGAGGTTTTTCCAGCCAGTAGGCACTGAATCGCGGAAACTCTTCCTCCCCGTTTATGGCGGTATCAATGGCAAGCCCTCGGGCAGACATGCCGTACTGCATGTCGGATCCCACGGCGCGGAAGTAGCTGGCTCCGAGAAACGCTGCAAGATCACGGGAAAAGTCAGTTTGGTAGTGAAGGCGAAAGCCCGCATAGCCCAGATTACCCGGTAGGTCTCCGAGCGGTTGCTCGCCCTGGTAATCAAAAAGCTCCGGATTGTAGCGAAGCTCTTTAGCCTTGCCATCGATGACTTCGTGGAGGGTAACCGGGGATTGAAAATACAACCCGAGATGAAAAAGCTGCGCCTGAAAAGCAGCATCATTGTCGGCCCATAACGCATGATCCTTACGGAACCGGATAGCCTGGTAGTCATCCCATGACAACTGCTTCAGACTTTGGGGTAGCTCACCTTCGTGTGAGATGTAGGGTTGAGCGGCCAGCTCGCGCGCGTGGCCTTTCAGCCAGGCATAGCTGAAAGGTTTCTCGCTGCTGCCGATGGCAGACGCCGATTCCTGCGCCCATACAAGAGGCGCCAGCGGCAACGCGCTGGCTCCAAGCCCGACTAAAAGGGTTTTCATCAGCGTACGTCGATCCATAGCTTATCTGCTCCTTATCCACTCCGCCCCTCGTTCTGAGGCTTTCAGGTATCTTTGGCCTGAGCGCTTAGTTGCCCGATACACCGGCCCCAGAAGCTTCCGGGCGGCGCGCGCCACGCTCCTTCATGT
Organism: Marinobacter sp.; assembly: GCF_048259445.1. Lineage (GTDB taxonomy): Bacteria > Pseudomonadota > Gammaproteobacteria > Pseudomonadales > Oleiphilaceae > Marinobacter. The sequence goes on from NZ_JBLXHQ010000021.1 coordinate 37,873, forward strand.
AATGTCTTCAGTGATTGACGATCTCTGGCAATCTGGCTCATTTCGGAACGTGACAACGCACCCGGGCCCTGCTCAAGACAGCGCGCCACGCAAGACTCCAGCTCCGCTTTGCGCGAACCGAGCCGGTGATCCCAGGCAAGCGCCTGGTGCAGGCGATTGTGATCATGCCGGAGAACGGCCTGCTCCAGCGGTGTCAGGTTGGAGATCCCGGGCTCATGGGCGCGGTACCGAACGGCATCTTCGAGCAACGGCATGCTGATGCTCTCTTCCGGTATGAGCAGCAAGCGGCGCTTTTTCAGGGCCTGACCGAACGAATTGCGGCTGAGATACACGGCAGTCGGCGCCGCCAGAATCAACGGCAAGGCAACGGGAAGCGACCACAGGAAAAACATGGTGTCGAGGCTCCAGGCAAATGCAGACCAGCCTCCACCCAACACCATGCCGGGCAGCTGGGTTATAAAGGCTTCCTTCCAGCCGGTTTCCTCAGTGCGGTTCTGCCCCGCCCACTGCAGCGAAACGTTCAGTAAGGCCGAAACAACGTAGCGGCTGTGTGCCCACATGCGTACCGGCGCCAGTAACACTGAAATAATAATCTCCAGCATTACGCTGCAGAACAGGCGAAAAAAGCCGCCGAACTCTTTGGTGAACCGATGGATCACCGCGTCCAGAATGGCGAGGAACTTCGGCAGGAACAGCAGCGCCAGTGTGCTCATCGCCAGGCCCAGGGCCCACTCCGGCCGCCATTCAGGCCAGAGCGGGAACAAGCCCTGATAGCCTTCGGGAAAATAGTCAATTGGCGACAGTGTCATATCAGCGGCGGCAATCGTGGTAAGAATGAGGAATCCCAGCCACAGCGGCGAGGCCACATAAGCCATGATGCCATTGAGAAACGCCATACGATGGGCGAAGCGGAGGCCAGGCTCCCGCAGCATAATCCACAGGTGCTGAAGGTTACCTTTGGCCCAACGGCTGTCCCTGGCAAGCTCATCGGCCAGAGTTGGCGGCGATTCTTCATAGCTGCCGCCCAATCCGGGCTCCAGCCACACTTCGTAGCCGGCACGCCCCATGTACGCCGCCTCGACAAAGTCGTGGCTCATGATCGGGCCGCCGAAGATTCCGATACCCGGCAGTTTGCGCAGCCCGCAATGCTTCATGAAAGGTTCGATTCGAAGAATGGCGTTGTGGCCCCAGAATGCAGCATCACCCATCTGGATGGCTGCCAGCCCATTGGCAAACAGGGTGGAGTAAAACCGGTTCGCAAATTGCTGAATCCGGGCAAACAGTGACTGGCCGTTGATGATATTGGGATTGGTCTGCAGGATACCTACGCCGGGCTCACGTTCCATGAGGCGAACCATTCGCACAATGGTGCTGCCCTTCATCAGGCTGTCCGCATCCAGCACCACCATATATTTGCAGCTTTTGCCCCAGCGCCGGAGAAAATCGGCAACGTTGCCGCTTTTGTAGTTCAGGTTCACCGGGCGCCGGCGATAGAAGATCCGCCCTTCTCCACCCAGTTCCCTGGCCAGGTTGTTCCATGCCACCTGCTCTTCAAGCCAGACATCAGGGTCTCGGCTGTCGGAGAGTATGTAGAACTCGAAGTGTTCGATCTGGCCGGTACGTTCAATATCACGATACACAGCTTTCAAACCACTGAGAGTCCAGTGCACCGGCTCATGGTAAATGGGCAACAACACGGCTGTTTTTGCCAGGGGTGTCGCCAGCAGTTCGGTTTCTGTGTGACGTTTGAGTATCGAGTGGCGGTCACCACCCATCAGCCGGATTACAAAACCGAATACCGCCGTCCAGAACCCGACGGCAATCCAGGCATAGAGAATGGCGAAAAGCACCAGCATGCCGATTTCCAGAAGTGTGCCTCCGTGGTAAGGCAACACCCACAGCAGGTAATACGATGCTATGGCAGTCTGGCCAAATACGAAGAGCATCAATAGTGCGCGACGAACGTTCGCAACGATTCGCCAGGGGTGCTTGGCAGGGTTCTCCTTTGACATGCTACCCACGCCCGCGGTATCCAATGCTTCCCCGGCACAAAGGCGGCGCTGCAGTGGGAATCTTTGCTTCGGGGATAGAGAAGTAGTCAGGCAGCCGATCCATAGCATTTTTCAGGAGCCGGTGGCCGCCCTCGTCCTCACCGACCTCCGCCATGGCATCGTCAATGAGCTGCAGCATCTGCCGGCACCGCTGGCTGGTCATTTCGACGCCGGCCTCACACAAATAATTGTAAACGCGGCTGAATACATGCTGGAAGGAAATATCTTCCATGTTTGTCTCCCTGCCTTTCTCGGCCTATCTAGAGATTTCCGCGAAGGTCCGTTGAAGGCCCGAGGAGATACGTCCATGTTTCCGTAACGGGCTTGCTATCCTTGTTCAGAAAACCCCGCAAGGTAAGCGGCTGATCTTTCGGCGGCTTTGCGAGAATCGACAGGCGCCATACATCTTTGCTTTCGACATATTCCACAAAGTGTTCGATCACCTCTACGCCCTCTCCGCCGCTGACGTCGCTGACAATCGTCGCATCCGGGCGCAATCCGGCGAGCTCACCGCCCTTGAAATCAACAATCAGCCGCAGAGCCGCAGCCGAATCTTTGTTTGCATTTCCGCTGCCAACAAATGTACGCACAGCACGGCCATTCGGTTGCCCGGTGATTTCCGGCTCACCAAATATCACAGAATAGGTCAGCCGGCGGCTTTCTCCGGCTTTCACCGCCTGGCCCGGCTTGAAGAAGGCCACAATATTATCGTTGGACTCCGCGCCTGACGGGATTTCAACCAGCACCACCTCGCCTTCACCCCAGCCGTCATCATTCTTACCCGAAGGCTTTACCCACATACTCGGCCGGCGGTCGTAGCGGGCTTCGTTGTCCTCAAAATCATCAAACTCCCGATCACGCTGAATCAGGCCAAAGCCATCAAGGCCTTGTACATGGTGATAGCTCATCTGAAGCCCGGCAGGATTCACGAGCGGCCGCCATAGCCACTCACCGGTCTTGCCGTCGTTGATCAACAGGCCGTCCGAGTCATGAACCTGAGGCCGCCACTCCCCACGCGGGCGAAGCGTATTTTCACCGTAGTAAAACATGGAAGTAAGCGGCGCCTGGCCCAACTGTTCGATGTCGTCCCGGGTAAACAGTTGAGCTGTAACGTCCATTCGCGTGCTTTTGCCCGGGTGGATTTCAAAGCGGTAGGCTCCGGTAAGGCTTGGGCCGTTTAACAGACCATAAACCACCATTACATCGCTTTCTGCCTTCGGGTGCTCCATCCAGAATTCGGTAAAGGCCGGAAACTCCTCGCCGGATGGCAAGCCTGTGTCCACCGCTATTCCCCGGCCGGAGAGCCCGAAGTTCTGGTTAGCGCCCACACCACGAAAGTAACTCGCTCCACCGAACACCAGAAACTGGTTTTGTGCGCCCTTTCCGGATACGCCCTTTCCGGATACGCCCTTTCCGGATAAGGGATAGGTTAATTTAAATCCGGCATAGCCAAGATCGGCAGGAATGCGCTTCGCAAGTTCCGGGTCTGGATAATCAAAAAGAGCTTTATCAAACCCGATCGGGCGCACGCCTGCACTATCAATCACATTCAGCCTGACCGCGTTGGAATAAAAGCTGCCCTGAGGAATCATCATCACCTGAAAACGTGATCCTCCTGAACGCCAGAGGCTCTGTTCGGGCTTGAAGCGGATTGCCTGATATTCCGTGTAACCGAGGTTTCGGAGAAAATCGGGAGCCTGAGCGGGTTTCTGATAGGCCTCACCGGCCAGTGTTTTGGCTTTTTCAGCAACATCGTTGAACCCGAACGCCTGGGCGTAACCGGAAAGCGTAATCACAGTAATCAGCGTGAAAAACACGGGCAGCCGTGATCCAGTCATCGCGAAACTCCTTGTAAACAAGCCTGCAAATGTAACACCCGCTGTACGGCAGGCCTCAAGTGACATCTTAGTAACGAGGAGTCGAAAAGGGGAGAAATGGCAGAAGGATAAGTGGTCAGATACCGACAGTAACCGAAAAGGAAAGATCGGGGCTGGTGGGCATCAGCAAGGCTTCATTGGAAGCATTGAGCATTTGGCCAACACTCAGGTCGGCCCGAAAATCTCTGGAGTAGAGCTGCAGAGAAATCTCACCGGTACTGGTGCTGCCAAACCGGTCCGACTGAGTTGCCGTGTAAGGTGCCCAGCCCTGCAGCAGGGAAAATGTAATGGTTGAATTGAGCTCGGAGACAAAAGGCCAGTGATAACCCGGGCTGCGTGCGTTCATCCGCAGCCAGCCACCTTCGGCCACGCGCACCGACTGGCCATTAAAGCCCCGCATCAGGCCCGGACCTGCAATACGAAGGTATTCCGAGGATGGCAGATCTTCAGGGGCAAACTGATAGCGCCCGTTAAGCCCGAGATTCCAGCTCAGCACTTCTCTGCTGAGAGATGCCGCTACGGCTAACCGGTGAAAGCCATCCGCATCACTGCTGCGGCCGGATGCGCTCACGGTTTCTTCCGAATCAAGACCGCCTACGGCGGTCAAGGAGGTTGTTGCGTAAAACCCACCGAACAGCTTCCGTGAAGCCGAGCCCTGCAGGCCAAAGCTTGAGAGCCGATGGGTGGAACTCTCTACCCAAACAGCATCTTCAAACGCACTGCTACTGCCGCTTGAATGCGAAAAAACGCTGTCGACTTCAATGCCCTGCCACGACCAAAGCGAACGATTACCCGTCACCTTCAGGTTACGGCGTTCCCCTCGGGTGTCATAACGCTGCCCGGAGCCACTCACCGCGCCGGCATAATCCCGGTTCTCCAGATCAATCCGGAAATTGTTCCCCGCGAGAGGAAAAGCGTATCGCAGCGCAAGTGTTGTGGATTCGGCACTGCCCTCCCGGGCAACGGAATCACTGAAATCAAGCCCGAGGACATGCTGAGACCAGATCAGATTACTGCTCGTCAGGTTTATACGGCCATCCGCCTTGTCGTTGGTCTGGCTGGAGTCACCGGAAAACTCCATATGGGAAGCAACGTACCGGGTGACTGACTGCAGAAGATCTGCAGGATAAAGATCCCACAGAGGGGAATCTGCAGGCGTTCTTGCATTGTTTGCTGACACCGGGCCGGCGCAAATACCAATAATCAGGGCGGCCAGCAGTTTGCGTCCCACAAAAAAGCCTCATTGAAGTATAAAATCTGAATTACGGTGCTTTTAAAACAGATCACCACTGTAAAAAAACGCACTGGCAGAATCCAGTAGCAATTGCCAAAAATTACAATTTTAATGTATTGAAAAACAGTCGGTTATGACGACATTTTTATGTTAGATATGAGGTATAACGGGCAAACCATACAAACTCGGCAGTCTGACACTGCAATTACAAAACCTGATGAATCCCACGCACCCTCTCCTTTCAGACAAATAACTTGGTAAACTCCCACTAAATTATGGAAACGCTACGAATCCCACCAAAGGATGAACGAGATGATCAAAAAGTGCCTCTTCCCAGTTGCCGGTTACGGCACCCGCTTTCTGCCGGCTACCAAAGCGATGCCGAAGGAGATTCTGCCCATCGTTAACAAGCCGCTGGTGCAATATGGCGTTGAAGAAGCATCCGAAGCCGGCATTCATGAGTTCGGATTTGTTACCGGGCGAGGCAAGCGCGCTATCGAAGATCATTTCGACATCAGCTACGAGCTGGAACACCAGATTGCAGGCTCCGGCAAGGAAGGCTTGCTTGATTCGATCCGCGAGCTGATTGACCACAATACCTTTGCATTTACCCGCCAGGTTGAGATGAAAGGGCTCGGCCATGCCATCTTGAGCGGTCGGAATCTGATGGGTGATAACCCGTTCGCAGTGATACTTGCAGATGACTTTTGTATCGGGCCAGGCGAAGGCGAAGACGGTGTTCTGGCGCAAATGGTCAAACTTTACAACCAGTTCCGCTGCTCGATTGTTGCGATTGAAGAAGTGCCCGCTGATGAAACCCACAAGTACGGTGTGATTGCCGGTGAGTCCATGAAAGACGGCCTGTACCGCATTACAGACATGGTTGAGAAGCCATCGCCGGAGGATGCCCCGAGCAATCTGGCGATTATCGGGCGTTATATTCTGACACCGGATATTTTCGACATTCTGGAACGCACGCCGGCGGGTAAAAACGGTGAGATTCAGATTACGGACGCGCTGCTTGAACAGGCAAAAAATGGCTGCGTACTGGCGTATCAGTTCAAAGGCCAGCGCTTTGACTGCGGCAGCATTGACGGCTTTGTAGAAGCCACTAACTACGTTTACGAAAACATCTACAAGAAACAGAAGTAACGGGCAGCAAACTGGGCGCTCTGCTGCTCAGGTGCCCAGAATCTGCAAAATCATGCGCCGGTTCTCTGCAGTTGTCTTGCGGAACCGGCGCAGCAGCTCTGACTCTTCCTCCGAAAGCTGAACCCGTTCTATCTCCTGCTCCAGCTCCTTCAGCGCCACCGAAAGATCATCGCTGTTGCTGAACACCAGCCCCGGCAATTCCAGTTGTCCACCGTCTCCCGGTTTTGTCAGGTCCAGAAGATCTTCCAGCGGGGTGTCCGTTTTTATGCAGAAATCCAGCAGCGCCGATAGATCCGGATAGGCGCGCTGCCTGGCATCCGAAGCTTCCCAGCTTATTACCTGTGCTTCTTCCACACCGCAGATCTCGGCGACATCCTGACAGGATAAGCGCCCTGCCTCGCGCATCTGCCGTAGCCGGCGGTTGAATGTCTGCAGGTAACGCATGGTATTCGCCTCTGCAAGATTGTTCGGAAAAGTGAGTTAATCAGGAAATGTAACGTACATATAGCTTTGTGCACAATCTGCCTATACTGGTTTGAACGCAATCACGCAGGATACTTATGACTTCTCAAGCTCTGGACACCGAAGCTGCCTGGAATCTGATTTTGCGAGCAGAGAACCACTCGGGGGTAACGCTTGCGCGGTCCGGCTCCGAAGAGCCGGCGCTCAAGCTGAACAGAAACGGAGAATGGCGCCTGCTGCAGCCGGCTACAGAAGAAGCGCGAGCATTACTGAGTGTTTTTTTACCCTTGTGCCGTCCACTTGCTGAATCTGCAGCCTGGCACGTTATCGGTCAGCTCGGCCAAAGTCTCGACGGCCGGATCGCTACGGTTACAGGCCATTCCCGCTTCATTAACGGTGGTGACGGGATTACGCACCTGCACCGAATCAGAGCGCTTTCCGATGCGGTTGTCGTCGGCGCCGGCACGGCAGCTACCGACAACCCCCAGCTTACCGTGCGCTGCGCCAGCGGTGACAACCCGGTAAGGGTTGTGATTGACCGCAATCGCCGAGTACCTGAAACCCACCACCTGTTTACCGACGGAGCAGCACCGACATTGCGCCTGGTTGCTGGCGACTATATCCCGGGGAGAATTGCCGGTTACAGCCGGAATTCGGTAACAGAGATTCCTTGCCTGGGCAGTGGAACAGAGCCGGCAAACCCGAAACGTATTCTCGAGGTTCTTGCTGATCTCGGGCTGCGGAAGATTTTTATTGAAGGCGGGGGCATGACCGTTTCATCTTTTCTGCAGGCCGGCTTGCTCGACCGGCTTCATGTAATGGTGGCACCCATGATTATCGGCAGTGGCAGGCCAGCCTTTTCCCTGCCGGAGATTGACTTGCTTGATGACGCGCTCAGGCCTGCTTCCCGATTCGTAAACCTGGGTACCGACATGTTGTTTGATCTGGATTTCAGCGTTGCCTTGCCGGCGAACTGAACAGGAACAGAGCGCCCGGTAAACTGGAGACAAATATAAGAGCGCCATAGGCCACACTCAGGGCCACACCCTGCTCTGCGGGCAAGCCCACCATTGGCCACAGAACGACGGCTGCGCCTTCACGGACGCCCCAGCCTGAGACGGTAACCGGTATCACCATGCTCAACAGGAGTAGGCTGCACAGAGCCCCCAAGACAGCTGCTGAAGACAGATCTGCCAGATAACCCGCGCCGGTTGCCAGCACAAGGAACACAGCCAGATAGCTGGCCACCACCAGCAGCGACGTCAGCACCTGCAATGGAAAGGCCGGCCAGGAGAGCAAGGCCCGTGTGAGATCGCCGCGCAGAGTGGCAAAATATCTGCACACCCGATCGCTTCTGCGTGCCAGATACCACAACAGAAAAATGAAGGCGCTTGTGCTCGCCAGCACCCAGTATAGATAGCCTGAAGAATCAGGGCCTGGGTCTGCGCCAACAATCCTGCCCGTGACAAACAACCATGTAAGGCCGCTTAAAACCACAGCTGCCAACACGACCTGCCCGGACAAACGCTCGATAGCAACCCCGTGGGCGGCTGCCAGCCGCTTGTCAGTATCAGCGCCATGGCGAAGTGCCCGATTAACATCACCCAGAACGCCGCCGGGCAAAACCTGATTGGTAAAAGTTGCCAGATAGTACTCCCGCACGGACTGCATATAGGGTATCGGCAGGCCCAGAAGCCCGGCGGTGTATCGCCACCGCCAGGCCGACAGAAACACCTGGACAACCCCCAGAACGACCCCGGCAATCATCGCGGCTTTGGGAATGCGCGCAATTTCACTGACCAGTGCTTCCCCATCGACAAACAAAAGCACCGCCAGGATGACCAGAGCAGTCGCCGTCCATTTAAATGCGATACGAGTGCCTGTGCCCCGGAGAAACGTCATGCTGGCCGTTTGGGTGTTTTTGTTGCAGCGCAGGCCGGCGGAAGCCCGAGCACGTCCTGATGGCACACGGTAATTTCCAGCTCGCCCGCTTCCAGTTGCTGCTTTCTGGTGGCAAACCAGCCATCCAGAATAGCAATGGCATCCGGGCTTCGTTGTTTTGCCGCAGCTACCCAGCCTGCCATCAGCATTTCAGCCAGCTTTGCGTCTTTGCCGGTGAGCCGCCACGGAGTTTCTTTTATTTGTACCTCGTAACTGCCTAAGGCCAGTTTTTCTGCAAGCGCAGCGGCGGCATCCGGGCCAAGCGCGGCACCTGTGCCTTTATCGCCATGCTGATGCTGGTTTACCAGTTCTCGCACCAGATCGTCTTGTTCGTGGGTCGGAGAAAGCGCGAACCTGCCGGTATAGCTCAACACAACCAGAACGGCCGCCTGCTTAGAGACTACCTCTTTTACAAGCGCTGCGAGCCATACTTCAGATACCAGATCAATAAGCGCCGAAGCGGTCACTAAAGATGTGTGATGAGGCAGAAATCCGTGAAAATCCTCCGGCATCAAACGGCGCTGTAGCGTTTCATTCGGCACATTCAGTTGCTGCGCCCTGCTGGCTGCTTCATCAAGCAAGCCTTCGTCCTGATCGACCAGGAGCCATTCCTGTGGCACTGACAACGCGGAAGCCAGATAGGCTGCATTTGACCCACGTCCGGTGCCAATATCAACGATCCTGAGTGGGCCGTCGCTGCCGGGTGTCGCTTGCAACCACTGCTCCAGCTGATGCGTCAGATCCACGGAGCGCGCACGATGATCTGCCGCCTCGCGGGCCTTTAGCCATTCGTCCGGAAAATAGGTCTCGCGGTGGTTCTGATCAAAGTATTGGAGCCCTTCCAGAAACAGGCTTGCTGTGTGCGCCCAGGTTCTTGTGTTGCCGGACTCGCCCTCAGCAACTGCACGGGCATGTTCCAGGGCGACTGAATCACCAAGCCATGCTCTCAGGCTCGCTTGCAGTGCTTTCGTATCCCCTGCCCGATATAACATCACGCCCGGCCTGTCTCCGGTCTGTTTCAAGGCGCCGCCATCCGATGAAATAACCGGCAGGCCTGCTGCTATGGCTTCGTCAATCACCATGCCATAGCCCTCATACAGCGACGGCAACACAAACATATCCGCTTGCCGGTACAAGCTGGCGAGTTTATGCCCGTCTACCTCACCTGCCAGATCAACCCGGTTGTCCAGGCCTGAATCATTAATCTGTTGCCGCACTCTGCTCGCGTAAGCGGGATCTCGGTCGCATGAACCTGCCAGGGTGCAATGCCATTGCAGATCTTTTAAACCGGCAAGCGCCTCCACCAGTTGATGCTGCGCCTTACGCGGTGAAAGGTGCGCAACGCAGAGAATGTGCGGAGCCTGAATTGCGCTGGTTTTATTGGCATTCGGCGACCCGCTGCCAGCCGGGCTTTCCACTCCAGGCTCGGCTGTCTGGATGCGCCCGGTAGAAACACCGTAATCTGCAAGCCTGGTGGCCGTGAACGCGCTGGTCGTAAAAACGTCGCGAACAGTTTGCAGGGCCATTTTTTCGCGCTCATAAAACCAGCCCTGCTCGTGCTGGCTCAGCCCGGTTTCATCTGCCAGAGGGTGATGAACAAGTGCGGTCAGACGCAAGCGCTCAGCATGCTTTTGCAGAACATCGGGCATTGCGCTCATGGCAAGCCCGTCGAGGATTACCCGGGATCCGTCCGCAAGCCGCGAGAGCAGGCTGTCCATGGCGTGTGTTGCAATTGCATCAGGCTTGGGGAACCTGCCCGGCAATCCGGTTACCTCAGCCGCTGTGCCGGCCTGGTTCAGGGCTTCGACCAGTTTCCTTACATAACGATAACCACCTGTGTTCTGATCCGGATCCCCAGGCACGATAAAAAGCAGGGCCGTGTCAGATTCCGGCATGGTAACTGGCCCAGGCGATGTGTGACTCGGCCAGAGTTACCTTCAAAGCGCACACGCTCTTCGCCGTTTCGCCCAGCCTGCCGGCATGAATGGCGGTAGCCATCCGGTCAAATACTTTCTTTGCCATGAACTCCGTGGTGGTGTTGCGGCCTCTGAAATCCTCGATATCGTCAAGATTTTTCATGTTGAATTCACTCAGCACTTGCTTGAGAACCTCTGAGGCCAGGCCAATATCAATAACCAGGTCGTCGCTATCCAGTTGGTGGCGCTCGAACGTGACATCAACCACGTAAGTAGCACCGTGTGTTTTTTGTGCCGGGCCGAAAATTTCACCGTTAAAGCTATGCGCGATCATCATGTGATCACGGACTGTAAGGCCGAACATAACGAGCTCCTCAGTATTTTATGCGGTGGCAGAGCGTATCACTGCCGATTGCAAGAATCCGGCTCATGGTTTCTGGCATCTGGTCAAAAACCGTTTCGCCGGTAATCAGTTGGTCCAGAACATCGTGTTGCAACAATTCAAGTGCCAGTTCCAGACGCTTGCGATAGGTCCATCGGGGCTGACGTGCCGGAGAGATCTGACCAACCTGGCTGGACTGCAGCGTGAGCCTGCGGGCATGGAATGCGGCTCCAAGCGGAATGGAAACCGGTTTGTCACCATACCAGCTCATTTCCAGCACCCTGGCGTCTTGCCCGGCCAGTGTCAACGCGGTTTTGAGGCCGGATTCATGGCCGCTGGCGTGAATAATCAGATCGTGATCATCCGCCGAAGAACTCGTTGCGAACGCAAGCCCCAACGCCTCTGCAACCGCAGCCCTGGCGGGATTAGTATCAATAGCGGTCACTCGTGTACCGGGAATCCGGCTGGCCAGCCAACTGACAAGAAGACCCACAACACCAAGGCCAACCACGGCTATGCGATCACCCACCGCTGGCATGGCATCCCAGAGACCATTGATGGCGGTTTCCATGTTCGCTGCAAGAATGGCCCGTTCCGGCGGAACGCCAGCGGGAACTGGTGTCACCGCACTGGCCGGAACTGAATAACATGCCTGATGGGGGAAAAGACAAAACACCGTTTTACCAACAAGCCCGTCCGGCCCTTCAACCACAACTCCGACATTGGCGTACCCGTATTTTACCGGCCACGGAAACCCACCGTCCTGAAAAGGTGCTCGCATGCGCTCGAATTCACTTTCCGGAACCCGTCCATTAAACACCAGAGATTCGGTGCCCCTGCTGACACCCGACCAGAGTGTTTGTACAACTACCCGGGGTTCGTTGCTATCCGGCAGGCCAGAAACCACAGGCGATTCGAGGACACGACCTTCGCAGGGCCCGGTTATCCAGAAAGCCCGGGACAGGTTTTTTTCTGATGGACAACTAAAGTCGGAACTCATCCTGCATTCCCTGTGTCAATACTGTTGATAGATTGATGCGGATAGTCTCTGAAACGGGCTTCCTGTCGTATGCAATAACGTGTTCCGAACACTATAGTCATAATCATTCGCCGGATACCGATTGGTGCCTGAAGGTGATGCATCGAAGCCTATACGCTGGAGTTATATTATGGATTCTGAAAGGCCGCTGAAACCTTTCATAATACCGCCCTGGGCTGACCTGCTCTGGGGAGCTGCGCTTACAGCATTGTGGATGGTGGTCGCTGTGGGGCTGTATTCATCTTCCTGGCTCATGATTATCTTCGCAACCCTGCTGTACAGCTTTGTTTGCGCTGCGGTGTTCACACGCTGGCCCCGCGACGCGGATTTTGGTTGGGCAAATCGCGCCACGCTCTTCCGGAGCAGCCTGATCATAGTGCTGGTGGCTGCGGCTCCGTTCATCCCCACGAGCACACCTGACTCTGGGCTCTGGCTATATGCTATTGGCGCTCTTCTTGCCCTGATCCTCGACGGCGTTGATGGCAAGCTTGCCAGGGCAACCAACTCCGGGAGTGAGTTCGGCGCCCGCTTCGATATGGAAATGGATGCGCTGCTTATTCTGGGACTATGTATCGCCGTTATCGTGAGCGGTAAAGCTGGCGCCTGGGTTCTCGCCCTGGGGCTGATGCGCTACCTGTTTGTCGCCGCCGCTTCGCTGCTGGATTGGCTGAACAATCCACTGCCCGACAGTTTTCGGCGCAAAACCATCTGTGTGTGGCAAATCGTTACCTTGATGGTTGCGATACTGCCGCCGGCCCCACCCGTGTTCGTCGGCCTGACGCTGGCAACCGCCCTGTTGTTACTTTTCTGGTCGTTTATGACAGACGTGTACTGGCTTTATCAAAGGAGATTTCATCATGAAACAGTCTGAATCATTCTTTCTTAAACCGGCTTTTGTAGCCTGCATCGTCCTGGCACCTTTAGCGAACGTGGCCAATGCCGCGCCTGCCAAATTTGAAGTGGATGATGAGCATTTCTCGATGGTTTTCGAAATCATGCACATTGGCTACGCCCCGGTGATGGGAATGTTCCGGAAGGTTGAAGGCGAATTTGTGTACGACGAAGAAACCCGGGAACTGATTTCCGGAAAGCTGGCATTCAAAAGCAACAGTGTGTTCACCAATCATGAGAAGCGCGATGACCATCTTACCAACAAAGATTTTCTGAACAGCAGCAAGTACCCGGACATTACGTTTACCGTAACCAGCTTTGAAACGACGGGGGAATCAACGGGGGTCGTCGTCGGGGATCTGAACATGCTCGGGACAACCAGACCGGTAGAGCTCGACGTTACACTGAACAAGGCAGCTGAGTACCCGTTTGGCCATGAAGAATACACCCTGGGCATCAGCGCTGAAACCACCTTGAAACGCAGCGACTGGGGCATGACTTATGGACTGGACCCGGCACTTGTGGGGGACGAGGTAAATCTCCGGTTCGGCTTCGAGGCGATAAAGGATTCCGGATGGTTTTGAATGCGTTTGTGAGGCGGGTCACATAAATTATCCACGTCGCCGCAGTTCTTGACTATATTTTAGCCGGAGCTGACCAATAGACAGACTATTTGTCAGACAACACAACAAGAAAAAGGGATAGACGAATGCCCCAAAAGGCGCTCGTGGTCGTTTTAGCGGCAACCGCCATTGTGGCCGGCACTGGCTACCTTTTATCGGAAGACAACCGCTTCGGTTTTAGTTGGGAGACACTAGCCCAGGAGGATGGACGCCAGCAGAAAACGGCTACGCCCGGCCCCGGGCAAGGAGCCTCTCAGACTACTGCCGGCTTGCAGCAAAAGCCGCCTTCAGACAATCCGGTCGGGTTTATGCTGGCCAAAGTAGCAGACCAGTATGCCCAGTCTGTCCGCTACCCCCCCTGGTCTGTACCTTTGACCGAAGCTCAGGCGGAGGGCTATCAGGGCAACCGTTACGAGCCTGTGACTCTGCCTCTGGAAAACGGCGGCCAGTTTACGGTCACTCTCGACAAGTTCCGTTTTACCCGGGGTGAGGACCTCCTTGTGGTTGCCTCACTGCAAGGGCCTCAAATCATGGGTTATTCGCTGCAGGCGAGCCTTGAGCGCCCTGAATCCCGGGATTCGGTCAGGAGCGCGACGCTTGAGCAGGAAGCCCAGACAGGCTACTACCAGGGCAGTCTGAGCACTGATGAGGAGCCTGGAGAATACCGTCTCATTGTAGAAGCAACCGTTGACGGAAAGCCTGTGCGGCATGCCTCCAGCCTTACCATTGAGCCCTATCTGGGCGACTTTGAAGGGCTGGATGATACCTATTTAAGTAACAACAACCTGGTCATTCCCGTTACCTTTTCACCACAGGCTTCCGGTTTTTATGCTTTGTCTGCCCAGCTCTACAACGGTCAGCAACCTGTCGCTCAGCTTCAGGCGGAGAAACGGCTCGACCGCACCTCAGACACTATCTCCCTGAAAGCTCACGGCACGGTGCTGGCCAACCAATCATTCAATGGAAAATTCCAGCTGCGCAACTTGCAGATAAGGCAACTGCCTGCCAAGCCCGGCGACCGCACCCACTATGCGTTCGGCCCGGATGACGGTTACAGCTTTGAGCCGCCGGATCTTGATGATCTCAATGACACTCCGGCGGTAAATCCCGAATCGGAACAGCGTGCAGCTCTGCTGAAACAGCTGGCTGACAAGTTCTGATGTGCCACAAGAGATGCCAAAACAAAAACCAAGCAAAACGGAGCAATCATGACAACAAGAAAGACCCGCACTGCCTGTAAAATTGCACTGGCGACGGCGCTCGCCAGCACGATGATGGCCGGGACCGCCCAGGCGCAGCTTGCCGGACACAATGTGATTCTGGTTCACGGCTTTCAGATGGAAGACCTTGATACACCACCTGCCAATCTGCAGGCGATCAGAGACGCCGGAGAGGATTACTGGCAGACATTCTGGTTATCCCGCTCAGAAGCACGTATTGACTGGCCAAGCGACGGCCGAATAGAAGGGTCGATAGCGCAACAGGCCTATGCGCAGATGCGCGAGATAAGCCAGCAGGGACTGTGCAATAACTACTGCATCGTTGTCTCACACTCAACCGGCGATCTGGTCACCCGGTATCTTTTGGAAAATCAGGCGCGTTGGCTACAGAACGAGGGCTTGCCCCCGCTGAAAATTCTCGCATCCATAGACTATGCCGGTGCGGGCGGCGGCACCGATCTGGCCAACCTGGCGCTGAGCCTTGCGTACAACCCGACCTGGTATAACTGGCCACTTCGTGCGGCGGTGCAGGCGTTCACAGGCATAGAGCCTGAGCCGGGCAAACTGGGTGTAGTGAATGATCTGCAAACCAATACAGCGCGAAATCTTGCGCTGAGCCCCAACTCTGTTCCAAGGCTCCGCTTCGTTGCTGGTGGTTCACCCTACGCGGGCATCACCAAGCCCTTCATCGCAGGCAAGGATGACGGCGTTGTACCTGCGCATTCATCCTGTGGCGCGACCTCTGCGCAGGGTATCGATTCGTGCACCAGTAACCTCAGCCTTGCCGGCAAGGTAACCAGCCAGAGTGCTCCTGCCGGCTTCTACTACAACCATTATCCGATATTGATGAACGAGGGTGTCACCCATGGCGGTGTTCTTGGTTCGGAAACCGGTAATATCTCGGTTCCAGTCGTGAACAACACAACCCTGAACAGCCTGCAGGTAGACTTTGCCAGCAGAAGTTACAGCAAACGCCCCTGGTGGAAGCTCTGGGGCTCAAAAGACCGCTATATTGAGGTGCCTGGCTCAGACCAGACCGATATGTCTTCACTTGTATACTCGACACTTAACAATTAACAGCCACTGATATCAGGGATTCCAGCGGGCTCACGGACGAGCCTTCTTTCCTTTTTACTTCGCAAACTATACATTGTCGGGATACACCACTTTCCCCAACTCTGGTGACTTTCCCACACCATGTCTGACGCTCAAAAATCCGACCTTCTTCTTGTAACGGTCACTCTGCTTGCAGCTGTGAGCTGGGTCTTTTCCAAAGAAGCCATATTGCTAATGCCACCGCTGTTGTTTATGGCCGTACGCTTTTTGATCGCGGGCGGTTTTCTTGCGGTTTTTGCCTGGCGACCACTATCACGACTGAGCCGCGATCAGATCAAACGCGGCGTGGGGGTCGGGCTGGTATTCGGCATTGCCATGAGTTTCTGGGTAATGGGTCTGTTCCATGCCTCCAGCATGGGTGAAGGGGCCTTTATTACCAGCCTGGGTGTGGTGATTGTTCCCATCATTGCGCGCCTCGCGTTCAAGGAGGCTCAGCCGGCAAGCACCTGGCTGGCCATTCCTGTTGCCGTAGCAGGACTGGCGCTCCTCTCCCTTCGCAACGGCTTCCAGCCCGAGGCGGGGCAGATGTTCTTCGTGGTGGCCGCTTCAATCTTTGCGCTGTATTTCACACTCAACACCCGGGCCGCCAATCAGCGCACGGTCATCAACCGCCGGGGGGAAACCGTCGAAAAACACCGCATTCCCGCCCTGCCCCTTACCGCCATTGCGCTGCTGACTGTTGGGATGGTGACTCTGGTTGAGTCACTCATTTCGGAGCCCTGGCAGCCAACGTTCGGCAACCCACCACCGCTGCTAATATGGTGGGTTCTCGCCAGCGCTATCATAGGAACTGCCGGACGCTTTCTTGTACAAACCTATGCCCAGAGCCTGTCCACTCACAGCCATGGTGCCGTTATTCTGGTACTGGAACCGGTTTGGGTGTCACTGTTCGCCGCCGGATGGTTTGGTGAAACCATGACGTCAACCCAGCTCGCCGGCTGCGGGTTGATCTTCGCTGCATTGATTGTTAACCGCTGGACCGCCCTGAGCAAAGCCCTTCGGGCCTCGCTGAGAAAAAGAAAAACCGGGTAAAAGAGGTTGACCAGATACGGGAGAATCAGTATATTTCGCCCCGTTGCAGAACACAGGACCATAGCTCAGTTGGTTAGAGCGCTACCTTGACATGGTAGAGGTCCCCAGTTCGAATCTGGGTGGTCCTACCAATTCTGCCAAGAAAGTCAGTGACTTACGGAGATCGTGAGAACTGGCTTTTTTTATGTCCGCGCACTTTTCGACAATGAATTGTTGATCCGCATTCCCCCGCTACCGCTGTTCCCCAAAACATTTCACCACCAATTTTTCCAGATTCCGCAAAAACCGTACTACCATGATGTTAGTCGCGGGGGTTTACCCGAACTTTACAGTGTGCTGATTCAAACCCCGCCATATTTGTGAAATCATTGGCACGGTATAATCGATTTAATTATTTTCATAGATGAGAGAGGAATAAGAGCATGCGTAAATCAGGATTTTTTGCGGCCCTGGCATTGAGCGCTGCCGTAGCCACCCCGGTTGTGGCCCAACTGGATGTGGAAGATCAGATTCACACTCGCCAGAGCGCATTTACGTTCGCCGCATGGAACATGGGCAAGATCAAGGCTCAGGCCATCGACGGTGATGTTGCCTACAACGAACAGCAGATACTCGCTGCCGCCAATGCCATTGCGTCCGTAGCCAACTCCGGTCTCGGCGCCCTCTTCGGCCCGGGCACGGCTATGGACAAGAACGATAATACCAAGCTGAAGCCGGAGTTTTTTGATAAGCCGGACAAGGCTCGTGAAGTGGCTATTGGCTTTGCCCAGGCTTCCAGCAAGCTTCAGGAGATTGCGGCAAACGGCGGCGATAAAGCCGCAATCGCAGCCCAGTTCAGTGAAGTAGGCAAGTCCTGCAAGGCCTGCCACGACGCTTTCCGCGCCGAGTAAGCCTTAGCGCGTAAAGATAAAAAGAGAACCTGCTCCTCCGCCATTTACCAGCCCAGATCGGGTGCTGGCGGTGGAGGGGGTGGCAGGAGCCCGCCGTTCGCTACCCACACTGCAAACCCTGCCACAGCGAAAGCAATAATCAGCGCCGCCAGGCCACCACCGGTACGATCTTTACCTGAGGCTTCTCTGACGATTTTGCGCCCGCTTATCATCGGCTTGATCAGGTTGTCTTTTTTAACCAGCGTGTAGAAGAACACGCTGGCAATGTGCAAACCGATCAAACCATAGATAAACCACTCTGTCAGCTTGTGCCAGGACGTGATCGTGTCGTTCCAGCCGGACGATACCGCTCGATAGAGCGGCCCGTTAAAGGCTATGGCATCTGTCGCAAACAACCCTGTAACAGCCTGAAACCCCACCAAGCCAAGCATGGCCAGTACAGACAAAGCTCCCAGAGGGTTGTGCCCTGAACCTTGCCATTCACCTTTCAGGTACGCTGATATCGCAGTCGGCCCCGGTATAAACTGCCAAAAACGCGCATAGGTAGAGCCAACAAAGCCCCACGCCAACCGAAAGCTGATCAGCCCCACAATGGTGAGACCGAAGCGCTCATGCCACAACATCCAGGTGCCACCGAGGTTTACCGTGACGATTGACCCAGTGACTGCGAGCACCAGCAACCAGTGAAACAGACGTGTGGGCAAATCCCACAAGGAGATCGACTTCATTCCCTGTTCCTTATAAAGCGATGACTTACAGCTGCAGATTACCCGAAACATACCGGTTTTGCTTTATACTGCCCACCGAAGTTCGTGCACCAAATAGTCATGTATCAAATTAAAGGTTTATTCAATGCGAGTGGTTATCCGTTATTTTTTCCGGACGTTACGCCTGATCCTGACACCCTTTGTGCTGTTGAGCGAAAAGCTTGGCGGTGGAAAACCCTTGGAGCGCAGCGCCGAAGAGCAGCAAAAAGTAGACGCCGCGTGTGAGCACCTGGCGCTGTATCAGTTCAAGACCTGTCCTTTCTGCGTAAAAGTGCGGAAGCAGATTGCGCGGTTGAATCTGAATATCGAGAAGCGGGATGCGCAGCACAACGAGACCCACCGGGCCGAACTGGAACAGGGTGGCGGCAACGTGAAAGTGCCTTGCTTGCGAATTAGAAATGAGGATGGCAGTGAGCAGTGGATGTACGAGTCCTCAGATATTAATGCATGGCTGGAAGAGCGTTTCGGCCAACCTGTATGAATTATGGATTACCGATACATCAAAGTGTCAATAAAGCTGACAGGCCAACTGCTTTCATCGACTGAACGTTACTGTTTAACGAAAAAAACCGCTGGGCCCAAAGGCCACAGCGGTTTATTTAAAGCAGGTACTCTCAGGCAGCCATTTTCCGGCGACGCAGGAACAGACCCATCATGCCAAGACCCAGAAGGCCAAGGGTGGCGGGCTCTGGAACCGGGGTTGTTCCGGTGACTTCGAAGAACAACTTTTTCTTGATGCCTGCAGTGAAGGAATCCTCAAAGTTCGTTGCTAACAACGCAAAAGAACCATCTCCACCGATTACATTGTTTTCGTAGTATTGGCGCAGCGATTCGCTGCCAATAGCGATGCCGTTGATTGCATCCACACCGGCAGCCAGCGCATTATTCCTAGCTGTCACAGGATCACTTCCTGTGTTTCTTTCGCCATCACCGGACACATCGATAACCTGACGGGCGCCCGTAAATGCAGCGTTGGTCGGATCATTAAAGCTAAACAGGCCGGTTGAAAAATCAACTGCAGAACCTATCCCGGTCAAGCCACTCCCAGACCGATCGGCTGCAGCGATTGCATCAGCGAAGTCCACAGCTTGAGTTGCGTTGCTTATCAGCGTCCAGCCAATCTGCGTTTCCTGACCGCCATCCCATTCAACATAGGTCACAGCAATCTTGCCCAAACGGTTGCCACCATCGGTATCGAATATAGCGCCCTGCACGGCGGCATCGTTAAATGCTGCAATATAGCCGTTTCTCTGGCCATTATATTCAGCGGTACTGACACTACCAGACACATCCACGGCCAGAACCAGCTCCAAATCTACCTCCACCGGAGCGGCCATAGCTTGAGTGGTTGCAAAGACCGCAGACAACAGCACACCCTTTAATAAATATGTGGTTTTCATCTCATTCCCCTTGATAAAACCCGGATTTTTTATTGAGTACCGATCCATGATCAGCCCTGCTATATCCCAGCAATTGGTGAGCCAAACCTTTTATTTTGCTTTCGTAACATTACGTTACATAATGTCACTTGGGAAAAGACTATCCACACATGCAATAAGTTGTAAAAAATGTCGTCACAAATTGATACTTCAACCT
Organism: Marinobacter sp.; assembly: GCF_048259445.1. Lineage (GTDB taxonomy): Bacteria > Pseudomonadota > Gammaproteobacteria > Pseudomonadales > Oleiphilaceae > Marinobacter. The sequence continues at coordinate 58,062 of NZ_JBLXHQ010000021.1, forward strand.
TGTCTGCTTTCGGCAGTGAGCATTCACTGCTATAAATCCTATATATGAATTTTTGCACTAACCCAGTCGAGGACAATGGAATGAAACCAAGCGGATTGATGGGTTTTTATACGATGAAAATGTGTCAGAGCATTTTGGTTGGACTGTGCTTTCTTATGGCAGTGGCAGCGAATGCGCAGCCGGCAGACAAAGAGGCTGTTATCAACGCGCTCAATGCCGTGCCTGTTTACTACGTGACAACAGCATCGGGGGCTGCCCTGGCTGTGGGTGCTCAACAGCAGGCAGACTTTGTGCCGGTTTTTCTGTATCCGGAAGAGGCCAATATTGCCAAAGCCGAGCTTGAACGCGACGGCGCAACTGCTTTAAAAGTGGTACGCGCAGAACTGGGAGTTTTGTACAGCGGGGAACTGAGCAAAAATACTAACGGCGCCAGCTATGCCTTAGTCGCCAACCCGACACAACGAGCTGCAGCACAACGCATATCTAACGGCAAAAGCTTTTCTGAAGTTCCGGTGTTCATTGCCAAGCACAAGGAGTCCGGTGAGGTGATGACCATGAAGCAATCCGATGGCACGCTGGCGGTCCCTCTATTCCTGGAATTTCACAGAATAGAAGCAGCACTCGACGCCCTGGGGAAACAGGTTCCGGATGTGGCAGGAGCTTTCAAGGTGGAGGCTTATCCGCTTAGTGCGATCGTGAATGACATGCAAACTGGCGCTCTGAACCCAGCCAACGTGGTTATGATTCCGCCTGTAAACTAACCAGCTATCATTAGAAGGCTGGCAGAACTCAGCTAGCCTTCTGGTTAAACCTCGTAGAATGCACGATACCAGTCGACAAAATTACCTATACCCTCTTCCACTCCCGTAGCCGGTTTATACCCTACGTCGCTGATCAGATCATCGACATTGGCGTAGGTGGCTACTACGTCACCTGGCTGCATGGGTAGCAGGTTCTTCTGTGCTTTTTTACCCGTTCGCTCTTCGATAATTTCTATGAATCGAGACAGCTCCACGGGGTTGTTACTGCCGATATTGTATATCCGGTACGGGGCTTTGCTGGTACCAGGATCAGGGGCTTGCCCGCTCCAGTCGTTATTCGGCTGCGCAATCTGGTCAAGCGTGCGAACAACGCCTTCCACAATATCATCGATGTAGGTGAAATCGCGTTTGTGATGGCCGTGATTGAACACATCAATTGACTCACCCACGAGAATCTTTTTGGTAAAGATAAACGGTGCCATATCCGGGCGCCCCCAGGGCCCATATACCGTAAAGAACCGCAGGCCGGTGATGGGCAAACCATACAAATGGGCGTATGAGTGGGCCATTAGCTCGTTGGCCTTCTTGGAGGCCGCATACAGGCTAAGGGGATGGTCTACGTTATCGTGGACAGAGAAAGGCATGGCCTCGTTCGCGCCATAAACAGAGCTGCTCGAAGCGAACACCAGATGCTTCACACTGTTATGGCGGCACCCTTCCAGAATATTCATGAAGCCAACAAGGTTGGCGTCCACATACGCATTGGGGTTTTCAAGCGAGTAGCGCACACCCGCCTGGGCGGCAAGGTGCACGACTCGCTCAGGGCGATGCATTGCGAAGATATCTGCCATCACAGATCGGTCTGCAATGTCTTGGCGCACCTCGGTGAACCCGGGATGACCTGTCAGGCGTGCCAAACGGGCTTCTTTGAGGCTGACATCGTAATAATCGTTGACGTTGTCAACACCGATGACTTCGTCTCCCCGCTCAAGCAGCCGGAGTGCCAGTTCGGCACCTATGAACCCGGCCGTGCCCGTTACCAGAATCTTCAAGTCTTTCGCTCCTGTTTAAAGCCCCGATTTCCGCGATACAGGCGCGGCTATTTAAAATGCCACGCCCGCGCTGATGAACGGCCCGTCGATTTTTACATCAAAAGCATCGCTGCCGTCTTCGTAATCTACCGCTAGCTGGCGATAGCCTGCCCGCAACTGCAGAAGCGAAATGTTGTACTGGCCATACACATTGAAGTCGCGCATGGAGTCGCCGTCAAAGCTGATGAAGTTGCCTTCAGCGCCAACGGCCAAACCGGTCAGAGGCAGGTCAAAGCGGGCAGCGACATAGCCCAGGGGTAAAACAGCATCTGCTTCGGTTCTGTCTGCGGCGCTGCCGCTCTGCAACAGCAGCTCCCCTGAGAAGTCTCGTACAGTCAGACCAAGGTCAAGGTTGACCCAATTGTCGAGAATCTCGTAGTAAAGGGTAAGATCAAGCTGCTCAAGATCCAGGTCTGAGCGCACTGATGAACCGGCAGGAAATGGACCGTAGTTGCTGGAAAGCGAGCCATCACCGCTTTGCTGGACCAGTGTGTAAGCCAGGCGCACGTTTGGCAGCAGGGGTACCGGATGCTCCAGGTAGATGCTGGCGTTTGCATTGCCGTCGTCTTCCATTCGTAACTCGTCGTTCACATCAACAGAGTTTCCGCCAGACGCCACATCTCCGGACAAATCAGAATCCCAATAGCTTACGCTTGCACCGAGGCCAACAATGTCCGCTTGCACAAGAGGGGCCGCCAGAATAAGAGAACTTCCTAACGCGAGGGTCAATTTACGCATAGTGCACCTGTGTCGTTATTATCTGTTTGGATTTATCGCTAATCACTGATCGAAGTCTATGCCCAGACGGCGGCCGACTTCTTCGTAGGTTTCGATAACGTCGCCCAGCCCCTGGCGGAAGCGATCCTTGTCCATCTTTTTACGGGTTTCCTTGTCCCATATGCGGCAGCCGTCCGGGCTGAATTCATCGCCCAGAACAATCTCTGCGCCGCTGCGACCAAACTCCAGTTTGTAATCCACCAAGAGCATTCCGGCGTCGTCAAACAGGGTTTTCAGTACGCCGTTCACTTTGTAGGTGAGTTCTTTCATGCGGGCGAGGTCGGCCTCACTTGCCCAACCAAAAGTGACAGCCAGAGACTCATTCACCATCGGGTCGTGCAGAGCGTCGTTTTTAAGAAACAGCTCATAGGTAGGCGGATTAAGCTCAAGGCCTTCTTCCACACCCAGGCGACGACACAGGCTGCCCGCAGACACGTTTCGTACCACACACTCTACAGGAATCATGTCCAGTTTTTTCACCAGCGATTCCGTAGCAGACAGCAAGCCTTCATGGTGTGTCGGAACGCCAGCGGCTTCCAGCTTTTCCATAATGAATGCGTTAAAGCGGTTGTTTACCATGCCTTTACGGTTGAGCTGCTCTTTCTTTTCGCCATCAAACGCTGAGGTATCGTCCCGGAAGACCAGAACAAAACGCTCTGGATCATCAGTGTAAAACACAGATTTGGCTTTGCCTGCGTATAATTCTTCGCGTTTTTCCATTATATGTCTCCGAAACGGAGGCCCGCACCGCGGGCACCCCTTCTGAATCAGTATAGGTAATTGAACAGCTGTGTCAGCAGGTCTTCAGCGCCCTGCACACCGCTATAGCCTTCAGCCGTTTCAGCCGTTACCTGCACCTGGCCATCAAGCTCGACCAGGTTAACCGTATGGGTGTGGCGGGCTTTCTCTTTATCACTGAACCAGCTGAACCAGCCGGGGTCGCGCTCATCTGCGGTGCGGAAATCGACGAAAAACCAGCCTTCACTTCGGTTGAGATCAACGATCGCAATATCTGACTCTACAAGTGACCGGTTAACCTCGGCCCAGGAACGACCGTAATCGAGATCCATACTTATCGCTTTTGCTGTGTCATTCTCAGACACAAGCTTCACTAGCGGCCTGGAAACCATCCCTGATGCCGCCCGGGAAAACGACTTGCTTTCTTCGCGGGCTTTCAGGAATTCGCCGAGATCCGCGAGCACGCGTTTCTGCAGCGACAGTTCTTCCGGGGAAGGATCGGTGACTCCACGCCAGGAAATAAGCTCGGCCGGCCAGGAGCTGTCTTCTTCAGACGTAAGCTTACGCACCTGAATTTCAGTGGTTTTGCGACGCACACCCGGGGCTATACGAACCTGCAATACCGCCTTTGGCTCCGCTTTGGTTGCTTCGGCAGGCGCACTGGAGAGCTCCAGAAGCGCACGGGCGCGCATGCTGAAATTTGCCAGATCGCTTTGTAGCAAGCCCAGCTGCGGGTTGTCATGGGCCACACCGAGCCCCTGTTCGTTCATATAACCCGTTACCGCCGGCCAGATGCGGCCAGGAACGTCGTTTACCAGCAACCAGGCCCGGCCATCGAGCTCTTGAACCACGTAGTTTTCGTCAAGAATTTCCGAGGTCATATCCGGGGGCTTCGGGATATCAGACGTATACATTTTGCTGGCGTCCGCCGGATTTATGTCACGAATGGGCATTACCTGATTGAAACGTGAAGTGTCTGCCGTTTCCGGCAAAATCAGGGTGTCGCCTTCCTTTGCATCTACATAACGTTCTGATCGGTCATCGACCAGGCTGCAACCGGTCGTCGCAACGGCCAGTAATAGCCCGGATGCAACTGCCATGTGTCGGAGTGCAAAAAACTTACGGGTTCCTGAAAGAACCGGCATCGGCCTACTCTCTGTATGGGACTGTTTCAGGGTGGATATCTGCAAACTCAGAGCACACCCGAGGCTTTCATGGCTTCTTCAAGCTCAGCGTGGAATTTCTCACTGAACGGCGTCAATGGAAGCCGGATACCTTCACCAATCATGCCCATACGCTGAAGCGCCCATTTGACAGGAATGGGGTTCGCCTCCAGAAACAACTTGCGGTTCAGCGGCATAAGAAGCTCGTTCAGACGATCAGTCTCTTCGCGATTGCCAGAAATAGCGGCGGCACACAGATCTGCCATACCTCTGGGAGCCACGTTTGCAGTAACGGAAACGTTACCCTGCCCGCCCGCGAGAATCAGCTCAGCCGCAGTGGCATCGTCACCGGAGTACACAGCCAGGCGTCCATCAAGGGCTTTAATCAGTTCTGCACCACGGGGAATATTGCCGGTGGCGTCTTTGATCGCAACAATATTCGGAATATCGGCCAGGCGGAGCACGGTTTCGTTAAGCATGTCGCAAGCGGTTCGACCCGGAACGTTATAGAGCATCTGGCTCATGCCAGGCACCGCTTCGGCGATTGTCTTGAAGTGCTGGTACAGACCTTCCTGCGTCGGCTTATTGTAGTAAGGCACAACCAGAAGGCAGGCGTCTGCACCAAGCTTATGCGCTTCGGTTGTCAGATGAATGGCTTCACGTGTGCTGTTACCGCCAGTGCCGGCAATGACAGGAATACGCCCGTTCACGCGTTTGATGATGTAACCAATTACCCGGCAGTGCTCTTGCTGATCGAGCGTTGCGGATTCGCCGGTGGTTCCCACAGCAACGATACCGTCTGTACCGTTCTCCAGATGAAAGTCCACCAGTTTATCCAGATCCTCCCAGTGAATGTCACCGTTTGGATGCATGGGCGTGACCAGTGCGACAAGGCTACCCGTAATCATAAAAACTCCGTCCGAATAAAACGGTTATGGTAATGTTGGGCACGAACGGACACAAGGGAATTAAAGGAGATGTCATGTCATCTGTTGAACTGAATAAAGCGGTACCAGACTTTGAGGCGGCAGCCACGGGCGACCAGACCGTTCGGCTGGCCGATTTGCGCGGCAAAAATGTCGTTATTTATTTCTATCCGAAAGACGATACACCGGGCTGCACAACGGAAGGACAGGACTTCCGGGACAATATGAAGGCGTTTGCTGAGCAGGATACAGAGATTTTCGGGGTGTCACGGGACGGACTCAAGGCTCACGAGAATTTCCGGAAGAAGTTTGAGTTTCCGTTTCACCTGATTTCCGACAAAGATGAAGCACTGTGTCAGCTATTTGACGTTATCAAGCTCAAAAAGCTGTACGGTAAAGAATACATGGGTATCGATCGCAGCACGTTCCTGATTGACCAGGATGGCGTGCTGCGCAAGGAGTGGCGTGGAGTAAAAGTACCCGGGCACGTAGACGAGGTGCTCGAGGCGGTCAAAGCGCTCTGACAAGAGCGCTCATCACATCTGATCTGGCGCGGCTGAAGGGAAAGGCTCCTTCACCGGCCAGGCAGAAAACACGGCCTTGAGCATGGTCGCCAGCGGAATGGCGAAAAACACGCCCCACAGGCCCCAGATACCGCCAAAGAACAGTACCGAAATAATAATGACAACCGGATGCAGATTATTCACTTCTGAAAAAAGCACCGGCACCAGCACATTTCCGTCCAGCGCCTGAATGATTCCATAAATCACCATTACCCAGATAAAATGGCTGCCCCACCCGAAGGCGAACAGCGCAATCACCGCAACCGGAATGGTCACAACGGCAGCGCCTATGTAGGGAATCACAACGCTCAGGCCCACCAGAAGTGAAAGCAAAGCCGCATAAGGCACGCCCAAAAGCTTGAATGCGACGTATGTTGAGCCGCCAACTATCAGTATTTCAACAGCTTTTCCCCGCACATAATTGGCACACTGAAGGTTCACTTCGTGCCAGATTTTCTGCATCATCGGGCGCTGTGGTGGAAGCAGGCGGGAAATGGAGCCAAGCAGGACTTCACTGTCTTTCAGGAAGAAAAATACCAGGATCGGCACCAGCACCATATAAATCAGCAGCGCAACGAGATCGGGAATACTGGATAGCGAGAAGGATACCAGCCACTGGGTAACATGCCCTACTTCGGTGTTCACCTGCTGGTATAAATTACTTACCGCCTGGGCAGAAATGATATGGGGATATTCTTCAGGCAACAGCTCCAGATAGGACTGCAGTTCCCCGATAATTCGTGGCGCCTCTCCCGCCAAATTACTGAGCTGGGTCCAAACAAGCGGTAGCAGGCCAAAAATAAAGCCAACCAATACACCCAGAAACACCAGAAATACGCCCACTATTGCGAGACCTTCGGGCACGCCCAGCTCATTCATGCGGGCAACCAGCCCCTGCAGGATAAAGGCAATGATAAGGGAGGCGATCGCCGGTGCCAGCATGGCACCGAACAGGATAATAAAAACTGTGCCTGCCACCAGAATCAGAAAAAGAATGACAGCTTCTTCATCTGAAAAGTATTTATGCGCAAGACCGCGTAAAATTCTGTACATCAAGGACTCCGGAAATTAACCGCCGCACTCTATCACAAACCGGTAACGGCCTTCAGTTTCTGAGGAGTTCACCAAGCGGTGGCGGGATAACTTCAGAAAGGCCGGAATATCGCGGGCTGAGCCCGCATCTGTAGCGATTACCTCAAGCATCTCGCCTGGCGACATGCCGTTGAGCTCCAGCTTTGTTTTCAGCAGGGGCATAGGGCATCGAAGCCCGGACGCATCGAGTGTACGATCAGCCATAGAGAAGTTGCACCATTACAAGACATGGAATTCGCAAGCCGGCATTATGCCTCCAGTGATACTGTATTGCATCACAATACCTGTTAATCAGAAGATCGGAACTTTTTGCCGGAATCTCAAGCGCATTGTGCTGTCACAGGTGCAGGTTGAATCAGGAGCTCACAACATTACATGAATACCGCCCTTACAGAATGTCGCTGCTATCGAAAGTTTATCGTCTCTTTAGCTTTCGCTTTTGCGCTGATGTCCGGTTCTGCGGCCACGGCACAGGAAATCGGGCTCCCGAGCATCGGAGGAAACGGTGGTGGCCTTATTTCCGGACAACAGGAAAGCGACATCGGGCAGCAGGTAATGGTGTCGATCCGACGCTCGGCGCCACGCATAACAGATCCACTGGTTTATGATTATCTGAGTGCCATCATCTACAAGCTTGTGCCTTCCGCGCCGCTGGATAATCGGGATCTCACCCTGGCACTCATTGATAGCCCGGCCATAAACGCTTTTGCGGTACCTGGCGGTATTGTGGGCGTAAACGGAGGCCTGTTCCTCAACGCAGCCACGGAGCAGCAGTTCGCCTCGGTGCTCGCACACGAGCTTGCCCACCTCAGCCAGCGGCACTTTGCCCGCCGCCTGGAGCAACAGGAAACCAGTGCCCCTCTCACAATTGCAGGAATGATCGCCGGCATTGTGCTTTCGGCAGTAACCCAGTCTGATATAGGCATTGCAGCCATCGCCGGCACTCAGGCTCTTGCCATACAGAATATGCTGGCCTACAGCCGTTTACATGAGCAGGAAGCAGACCGGGTAGGTCTGGATATTCTGGCAGTCGCCGGCATGGACCCAAGAGGCATGCCCGAAATGTTCGAGATCATGATGCGCCAGAACCGGCTGCAGGGAAGCAGCATGCCTGAGTATCTTTCAACCCACCCCCTGACACAGAACCGGGTTGCCGACACTCGCAACCGTGCAGAACAGTACCCGGAAAAAACCATTCGGGACGGCCAGGAGTACCATCTGGTGCGCAGCCGTTTGCAAGTGCATTATGCCCCCTCGCCCGAAATTGCCGTTGAAACCTTCGAAAGCTACCTGAACAAACCAGACGCACAGAACAACGAGGCCATCCGTTACGGGCTGGCAGTTGCCTACCTGAGCAACAACCAGTTCGAGAAAGCAGCCAGGATTATAAACGAGTTACTGGCCAGTAATCCGGGCCGGATAACCTTGCAGGTTACGCTTGCTGAAATACGCATCCAGGAGAACAGGCTTGACGAGGCGCGAGCTCTGCTCGAGGACGCTCTGAGCAGAAACCCTGGCAACTACCCGATCACGTCCACTCTTGCGGATGTGGAAATTGCAGCGGGTAAGGGAACCCAGGCTGCCGAATACCTGAAGCAACTGACCCGCAGGATGCCGCAACAGGAATATCTTTGGCTGAGGCTGGCAGAAGCCGAAGGCATGGCAAGGAACATTGTTGGTGTTCACAGGGCACGCGCAGAATACGATGCGCTCATGGGCGACCTGGAATCCGCCCAAAGGCAATTGCGCCAGGCGCAGGAGAAGTTGCCCGCAGGCTCCGCCCAGCGGCAGGTGGTGAGTGAGCGGCTGGGGGAAATCACCAGCCGCCTTCAGGTTCGCAGAAACAGCTAGAATCAGGCGTTGCCGGCAGCCTTCAGGTTCATCCCCGCGGTGAAATCCAGCATGCGACGCAGCGGTTTGAGTGCCTTCTCGCGGGTTACCGCGTCCACCAGCACTTCCTGATCACCCTTCTCAATCACGCTCAGCAGGTTTTCCAGGCCGTTCATGGCCATCCATGGGCACTGTGCGCAGCTCCGGCAGGTGGCACCGTTGCCTGCTGTAGGGGCTTCTATAAGCGTCTTATTGGGCGCCAGTTGCTGCATTTTGTAGAAAATGCCGTTATCCGTCGCAACAATGAATTCCTGATTAGGCATTGTCTGCACAGCGTGAATCAGTTGCGAGGTTGAGCCAACCACGTCTGCCAGTTCCACGACAGCGTCCGGAGATTCCGGATGAACCAGAATCGCTGCATCAGGGTAAAGGGCCTTCAGGTCTTCCAGGCCGCGGTGTTTGAACTCCTCATGCACTATGCAGGAACCGTCCCACAGAAGCATGTCGGCACCGGTGGTTTTCTGCACATAGTGACCGAGGTGCTTGTCTGGCGCCCAGAGAATTTTTTCTCCACGGGCGTCGAGATCTTCCACAATGGCCTGGGCACAGCTGGATGTTACTACCCAGTCTGCCCGGGCTTTAACGGCAGCCGACGTGTTGGCATAAACCACCACGGTGCGATCGCTGTGCTGATCGCAGAAATCTGAAAACTCATCAGCCGGGCACCCTACGTCCAAAGAACAGGTTGCTTCGAGCGTAGGCATCAGCACCCGCTTTTCAGGGTTCAGAATCTTGGCTGTTTCACCCATGAAACGAACACCGGCAACAACCACGGTTGACGCCGGATGCTGATTCCCGAAGCGGGCCATTTCCAGTGAATCTGCAACACAGCCACCGCTTTCCTCAGCAAGGCGCTGGATGTCAGGGTCTGTGTAATAGTGCGCCACAAGCACGGCGTCTTTTTCCTTGAGGACAGCCTTGATACGGGCTTCAAGCCGCGCCTTTTCGTCAGCGCTGAGCGGCTTCGGCTCCGCTGCATGGGCCAGGTGTTCCTGAACAAGGATTCGGTCTTCAGCTTTAGTCATGTACAGCTACTCTCAGTTGCTTTCTGCGCCCGAGTATATCATTTCAGGCAACACTAGCACTGTACCGACTATAACTTGTCCCGCAAGATCTCTTTCCGGGGCTGTGGGATGACAACCTTATCCACGAGAAGTCCCTTACTCTTGATGTAGTCTGTGCCCGCGTCAACGGCTGCGGTCACGGCCGCTACATCACCTGTGAGTGTCAGGAACCCCTTACCTCCGATCGCCATGGCAAGGTGAATATCGATCAACTCGACATTAGCCGCTTTTACTGCGGCATCTGCCGCCTCGATAATGGTGGCAACCGAGAATGTCTCAATAATACCCAGTGCTGCCGTTTCCTCGATTACCCGTGTACCGCTAATGGCTGAAAAAACAGATGGATGAACATTGGGGATGATCAGTTCGTCCACAATGGTTTCGCTACCCATATCCAGCCCTGCAGACATGGCGGACTCAACGGCGGCCACATCACCGGCTACCATGACCATGAACTTGCCAGGGCAAATAGTTCGGTTGAACACGATTTCGACGTTGGCTGCTTTCAGCATGGCGTCGCCTACCGCATAGCCTTTGGCGATTGAATTCATTTCAATCATTCCGATCGCGCTTTTGTTACTCATGATCAAATCCTGTCAGAACCCGAGTCAGTTAACAGCGTTAATTTCAATAAAGCCGTCCATTAATGTCACCTTGCCGCTGATACTGGCATGCAGTGGCACGCCCATTCCATCGCCGGGCGTTGTTGCAATAACCGCACCCTCAGCGACGGTATCTCCGGTTTTTACGATCGGTTCCGGCTCCTTCCCCATGCGCTGATGTAATGGAATAACAACTCGGGAAGGCGCGGTATCCACGTCTTTCCAGCACGCCGTTTTACTGTCATATTTTGCCAGCCCCAGCTTGCGGATAAGGCGTTGCGATGGCACTGCCCGGTATTCCCTTATGCTGTGTACCTCACGAGTCTGGCTCTGCAATTGCTGGGGTGTCAGCCACAAATCGTTGGCCTTGAGATCACGCTTGGTTGAAACACAGATATCGCGGGGGTTCAGCTGCTCCGGGCACGCCCATAAAGTGCAGATATTACACTCACAACAGGCCTGAGCATGTACCGACAGGGTTTCACTGACTTCACCGGTGGTGAGCAGTGATCGCATAACCAGGTGCGGCTGTATCGGATAGCCAAGCAAATATCTGGGGCACATTTCGGTGCACAGCGTGCACTGGTCGCAGCCGGATTTTCCGATTCGTTTGTACTGCTCCTCGGTTTCCGAACGCCTTCTTACAAGGTTGGTATCGCGGGGTAATACCAGTAAACCACTGCTTACCGCCGAAATCGGCGTATTCAGATCGTCAACTACCTTGCCCATCATCGCACCGCCATCAATCACCACAGGATCATCGCAGGTAATGGCGCCGGCAAGACTGATAACGTCCGCAAAGAGCATACCTATAGGCAACCAGGCAGTGAACGGGTGCTCGACCTCTCCGTGCACGGTAATCATGGTTCGGGTAACAGGTTGGTCCTGCGCAGCCCGTGCAATGTTTACCAGCGTCTCGACGTTCTGAACCAGCACGCCAATATCTTTCGGCAAGCCACCTGCCGGGATACGTTTGCCGGTTATCTCATAAACCAGCTCGTACTCATCACCCGCCGGATACATGTTCGGCATCCGCTTCAGTTCGATGTTCTCTGGCAGGAGAGGTTCGATATGGGATATCGAATCCTTATGCTTTTCCTTGATGGCTATAACGCCCCGGCTTGCGCCGGTCTGTTCCATCAACAGCGCCATGCCTTGAAGCAGTTCAGTTGAAAATCGCTGAATAACTGTCTGATCCTTGTAAAGCAAAGGCTCGCATTCTGCACCGTTGGCAATCAGAACATCCGCCCGCGCCTGCATTTTAACGTACGACGGAAAGCCTGCGCCGCCAGCTCCGACGACACCTGCATTCCTGACTTTTTCAACAAGGGAGTTCATGTCAATCGAGCCACTCATATATCAATAGGGTTTCTGGCAACCGCCAGAACTGCCTCCTCGAAGGCCTCACACGCTGCTCGGCAGGCCGCTTGGCTACCGGTCAGATATCCGCCACCGTAGTTGGTTTCAGACGGAGGCGCGAAGAAGGTAGCCACTTTAACGCTGGCAGCTTTCAATGCGGCATCCATACCGAACATCGCTTCCAGTGGCGGCGCAATCAAATACGCCATGGAATCGCCCCGTTTCATGCCACCCTCTTTGGACAGGTAACCTCCTGTGGCGGATACCAGGTGGGCAAAATACGCGATACTGCCCTCTTCGTTTGCGGAGTAAAAACAGGCTTCATTCTCGATAACTTCCTGCGCCCGCTGAAGCCCTGCAATAACATCAGCCGGCCCTGGTCCCGCGATAATGCCGATCACCTCTCCGGATAACAGGCCGGATGAGTGGGCAGCACCGGCGTAGAACGACCGCGCGTACACCACATCAACCTGTGCAGCTTTTGTCGCTTCATCCAATGCTACGTAGGTAACGTCATCACTGTCGGCAGTGATCATGCCGATGCAACGCTGCTCCTTCTTCAGATTAAACTGTTTCATCATTGCGTCATCGACCGATGCGATAACACGGGTTGCCAGTACCGATGCTCTTATTTCGTCCCGAACTGCCATGATGGTGCTCCTTTATTATCGTGCCGGGATTCCTTTTCAAAGAACCCCGAACCATGCGCCTGAGCCCTTGGCTTCAGCGTTTCAGGTTTAGCCCACTTGCTTTCTGTTCAAGCATTTTACGCGTCAGATCAACGATAACGGCGGCTGCTTCAATGGGCGGCGTGCCACCTTTGTGGATATTGGAAATAACCATTCGGTCTGACTCAACCGTTTTCTCAGTCGGCTTGTAGACGCAATAACAACTCAGACTTTCAGACTGCCCCAAACCGGGTCTTTCTCCAATCAATAGCAGATTGGCATCAGCCTGCAACAGGTTGCCTATTTCGTCCTGGGCTTTCACCCGGCCGTAGCGCAAAAAGAAGGGCGTGCCAACGGTAAAGCCGGCGCTCTCCAGTCCCTTCATTAGAGGCGGGATAATTTCATCAAGGTTATTGGTGACGGCATCCGTACTTAGCCCGTCAGAAATAACCACCTGAACCTGGGGCGATTTCTTGCAGCGTTCCCCAATGACTTTTTTTGCTTCATCAGAAAGCTTGCGGCCCAGATCCGGGCGCCGGAGATACTCGCTTTTGTCTGCAACCTGAGTCTGCACTTCCCAGAGGTTCTGCTTTTCCAGCCACTCGGGTGCCACTTCCTTAACGACTGTGTCCTTGGAACGGGAGTGGTCTGCAAGAAAACGTAACAGCGATCGAGTGCGCGGTCTGGGGCCTGCGCGCCCCTGGCAGACCCGTGCTGCCGTCTGCTTGACCATATCACTATTTACAGAGGCATTATGGGCGTTTTCAATACCATTCCAGTGAACGAATTTTTCCAGGCTCAGGTCTTCAAGGCCGTCGCCCTGGCTATTGCCAGCGGACTGGGCGCCAGCAGCTTCCGAAGGCTTGTAGGCCGGTGGATTTTTCTGCTTTGAACTGTCGCTTTCAGGCTGCACACGGGTCACCTGGCCGGCCGGGACAGACTTCTCACCCAACTCACGCAACACCGAATTGACGATACTCTGAATTGTTTGCTCGTCCATGGTTGTCACCTCAATCAAAGAAGATGGATGGGTCGCCCGCACGGGCGGTAAGCTTGCCGTTTTCCATCAGACCCATTGTCTCCATCCAGGCTTCAAACTCAGGAGCCGGACGGTAGCCCAGTAGCTGGCGGGCGGTCGCAACATCATGGAAGCCTGTGGTCTGGTAATTCAGCATGATGTCATCGCCCAAGGGGAGCGACATCACAAAGTTACAGCCCGCAGCGGCCAATAACACCGTGAGGTTTTCGTTGGAGTTCTGATCGGTATCAGCGTGATTTGTGTAACAGGCGTCACAGCCCATGGAGATGCCGGTCAGTTTTCCCATGAAATGGTCTTCCAACGCTGCCCGGGTAATTTGCTGGTGATTGAACAGATATTCGGGCCCGATAAAGCCCACCACCGTGTTCACCATGTGCGGCTTGTAACGCCTTGCCAGACCATAGTTGCGAGCTTCGATGGTTAACTGATCGGCACCGTGGTGAGCATTTGCAGATAACGCTGTGCCCTGGCCGGTTTCAAAATACATCATGCTGGAACCGGCGAGCTTGCAGTAATGCTTGCCCATCTCATAGGCTTCATCCAGCAGCTCAACGGTGACACCAAACTCGCTGAGGCCTTTTTCAGTGCCTGACAGGCTCTGGAAAAGCAGGCCACCGGGTGCACCTTTTTCAAGCGCCGCCATCTGGTTGGATATATGGGCAAGTACACAACCCTGGGTCGGGATATTCCATTTGTCGGTGGTTTCCTTGATGGCGCTGAGAATGCGTAAGGTGTTCTCTACCGACTCAGTAACCGGGTTGACGCCGATAACCGCATCACCGCAGCCATAGGACAGTCCTTCGTATATCTGAACCATGATGCTGTCGATATCATCCCGGGTGTCGTTTGGTTGCAAACGGGCCGAGAAGGTTCCGGGGGTGCCGATGGTGCAGTTAGCCTTGGAAATCACATAAAGCTTTTTGGCGCCGACCATGAGATCACCGTTCGAGCATATCTTGCAAACGGCCGCAACCATTTCGGCAGTCAGGCCCTTACGCATCCGCTCATAGTCTTCACGGCTGGGTACATCCGACAGTATGTATTCCCTCAGCTCACTGACAGTCCAGTGCTTGATATCCTCATAAGCCGCTCTGTTTATGCCATCCTGAATCACTCGGGTTACGGCGTCTTCTTCGTAAGGAACAACCGGGTTCTCGCGCAGAACTTCCAGGCGCATTTCGCTCAGTACCTGCTTGGCAGCGACTCGCTGCTGGGCACTTTCGGCGGCGACACCCGCTAACACATCTCCCGAGCGCAGCTCGTTGGCTTTTGCGAGTACATCCTTTACGTCCCGGAACTGATAAACCTGTCCGAACAGTGTTGTCTTCAAGTTCATGAAAAACCTCCCCCTCTAGGCAGGAAATGCCAGAGATTTGATGGTTAATGGCACAACTTCCCCGCCAAAAAAACTTTCGCCGACATCGATGTAATCACCGGCAACGGCACGCACTTCATCAATAACCAGTAGTTTCTGAGGGTCGATCAGGGGTTGTAGCTCCATCCCCAGCACCTTGCCCAGATCGTTTTCAGTCACGATGATTGCAGGCGCCTGGCGGTTGCCATGCTGCTGATAATATTCTGCAATCTCTTTTGCTGTGTGGTGCACCACCCGATAGAGCATGGGCATGTCCTGGCCCAGGCTAATGGCGTAGCTGTCTTCTCGAAGGCGCAAATCCATAAGCTCCGCGGCTTCGATAATCTGTTGGCAAACCGGGGGCAAATCGGTGGCCTGCCAGTCGATCTGCGGTTCTACAACCGGTATGTTGCGGATCGGCAGCGAATCAACATTCAGCCAGATAGAACTTCCGGAGAGCGACATGGAATAGGCGCCCGCACCGATGACGGTGGCCTGCTGGGTCTGCGCAGGCACCCGGACGTTCATGGCTGCCAGCGTGGGATGATTCAGTAATGCACCGCCGAGCAATATGCCAATGTCTTGCCATTGGAACGGTTCCAGCTCTCCGGTTTTCAGGGTGTAGTAGCTGGTACCTACGCCGCCGCTTATGAAGACAGCGTCGAATTCACCAGGCTCTTTCAGATAAGGTGTCATCATCAGTTTTTGGCACAGCTCTGAGCTGTTTCCGACAATGACATCGACTACCAGCTGCGCCATGCAGTTTACGATCTTTTTAAGATGATCTGCGCTTATCCGGGCTTCGGTAAGTGCCTCGCCGAACAGGGATTCAATAACGTGTTTTGCCGGCTCACGGATTTTGGTTACCGCTCCTGATCGATCGGTTTTGATCAGGTTTCCACCAATATTGAGACACGCGGTGTCCTCTACGCGCCCACTGTTAAACACCACGTAATTACTGGTGCCACCGCCGATATCAATGTTCAGTACCCGGGCATGGTTGCGTTTTGAGTAGTCCCCGGCACCACTACCCCGACCCGCAATTACAGATTCCAGGTTCGGGCCAGCAGTCGCGACCACGAAATCACCCAGCCGCTCAGCCAGCCCCATAACCGTATCTTTGGCGTTCTTCACTTTGGAGGTTTCGCCAGTGATGATGATGGCGCCGGTTTCGATATCGCTGAGTGCGATACCAGCAGCCGTAAACTGATCATCGATGAACTCCTGCAGCATGATCACATTCACCGTTCCATCTTCCTGCAGGGGCGTCGGGCTAACGGGGCTTTGAAAAAAGATCTCCCGCTCCACAAACTCATACCGGGGCACCTGGGTAACAGGCGCCCGGTTGACCATGGTGAGCCGTGAAAAGATCACCTGGGTTGTGGTAGTGCCGATATCGATACCGACACTGTGTACGGTTTTTCTGTTCACGGTTGCGCTTCCGCTTCCTCTGAGATGGGCAGGTCTGCGCCCGGCTTGCCGTTCTTTTCAATGGACGCAATCATTCTGTCTGCGAGAAACATGGCAAAAAGAACGGCTGTGATGCCACCTACAAGCTTGCCGATGATGACAGCCATGATCATGTCTGGCTTATTGGCGGCGGTGAAACCGAGGTGATCACCGAAGGTAAACGCAGCGCTCACAGCAAAAGCCGAACATAGAATCTTGCCGCGGCTGTCCATGTCCTTCATTACCTGGAACATCGGGATATTGTTGGCCAGGGTGGCAATCAGGCCGGTTGCCGCCGTCGGATTTACGTTCAGCACACCACCCATCTTCAGCAATGGCTTTTCGAACCAGCGGGTCAGCAGCAGAACCATGGGGTAGGCACCCAACAGAATGATGGCGATGGAACCGATGACTTCTATGGCTCGCATATCGATACCCGGCTCGTCGCCTGGAACCATGAATATCGGATCCATTCCGGGGATGAGGGTAATGCCCAGGGTCTGCTTCAGCACAGCGGCCGCAAGACCGATGGTGATAAAGGCGACCAGAAATTTTGCGAAAATTGAAAACCCGTTGATCATCTTGTCTGGCATAAACCACAGGCCCGCTGCAATCAGAGCAGACACAATAATGACCGGAATCAGGTTCATGAAGATCAGCGGCATGTTGAACTGTATTGCCTCTTCAGTGCCGGGTATCAGAACTGTGGACGCCATGGCAGCGAGACCACCAGCAATACAGCCGATAGGAATGGTCACGATGCCCGCAAGCACACCAGATGCCAGATAAGGACGATCCTGTTCTTTGATGATGCCGACGGCGACGGGAATGGTGAATACAATGGTCGGGCCCATCATGGCGCCGAGAATCAGGCCTGCGTACATCCAGGCACCATAATTAATGCTGCCGTCGACTGCCGTGGCCATTTCCTTCGCCAGAAAGTACCCACCCATATCGTTAGCCAGCAGCGTAGTGGCAAACATCGCGGGATCCGCTCCCAGGAAGGTATAGATAGGCACAACGACCGGAGACAGAATTTTGGCCAGTACCGGCGCCATGGCAATAATGCCCACCATGGCAAGAGCCAGGGCTCCCATCGCCTGGAAGCCTTCCTCAAACTCGTTGCCGGCGCCGGAGATGGATTTCCCCACCCGGCCAAGCCCGACTTTGCCAAGAACCAGTCCGGAGCCACCAAACTGCATGAAGACCCGGTCCAGCGCGCCGATGACCATGAAGGTCATCATGATATAAAGAATGATCTGGTTTAACATTTCCATATTCGTCTCTCCACCTTCTAGCAAAGGATTAAATCATTCGTTCGTTGTTGTTCTGCAAGCGTCTTCCAGTAACTGCACTATGTCGGCTTCAGTAACGTCTCTCGGATTGTCCCGGATACATACATCCTCCAGCGCTTCAGCTGCGATGGCTCCAAAGTCATCCCGGTTGATGTTCGTTCCCGCAAGGTTTCCGGGCAATCCGATGCCGGAAAGCAATTGCCTGACGGCATCGATGGACGCCATGCATTGCTCCCGCTCTGTCATGCCTGTGCGGGTCACACCCAGCATGTGGGCAATTGCGGCGTAATCCCGCTGGCATACCAGGGCGTTAAACCGCATGACATAGGGCAGGAGTATTCCGTTGGCAATACCGTGGGCCAGGCGGTAGCGGGCTCCAATCTGGTGGGATATGGCATGAACCAGGCCAAGCCCGGAATTGCTGAATGCCAGCCCTGCTTTATAGGCCGCGGTAGCCATGGTCAGGCGCGCGGCGACATCACCGCCGTTGCCTACGACTATCGGAAGGGCCTCAGCAATACTCTGTACTGCGCATATAGCTAAGGCTTTTGCCAGTGGATGGGAACTGCGTGCAGCATAAGCCTCTATGGCATGGGTAAGCGCATCAATGCCGGTAGCCGCTG
The DNA here is from genome assembly GCF_048259445.1 of Marinobacter sp. Taxonomy (GTDB): domain Bacteria; phylum Pseudomonadota; class Gammaproteobacteria; order Pseudomonadales; family Oleiphilaceae; genus Marinobacter. The sequence continues at coordinate 76,516 of NZ_JBLXHQ010000021.1, forward strand.
TGACCAGAGGCGGCAAATTCAGCATAAGGCCTGGGTCAACAATGGCGAGATCCGGCATCAGGTCGACCTGTTTGATCACGTACTTATGCTTCCGGTCTGCACGCATGATCACGCTGATGTCGGTAACTTCCGAACCTGTGCCGGCAGTTGTGGGCACAGCACCTAACCCGATAACCCTGCGGCCCTTGAAACCGGGCTCTGCCATTTGCTGCAAACTGCTCTGGCAGCTTCCCGCCAGCGCAATAGCCTTGGCCGCGTCAAGCGCGGAGCCGCCACCAAAACCCAGTACAAAGTCGACGTGATTGCGAGTAAGCAGTTCAGTGGCGTTAGCCACCACTGTCTCGTCAGGCTCCTGATTAATAACGGGATAGATCGTGCAGGCAACGCCTGCGCGTTCCAGGCTCCGCTGCATACTCCGCATCAGGCCTTTTTCATGAACTATCCGGTCGGCGATCACCAGCACATGAGATACACTCAGCTGGCTGAGCATCTCGCCAATTTTCAGAATTGCACCCTCGCCCATCAATGTCTGGCGCGGGGCGTTAAAGTTGAACAGACCTCGGGGCGTGAGCTCGTCTACCGTGCGGGTGACGATGTCCTCAATCAACGCGTTTCCCTGTGACTGTCCGGTAGAGTTCATATCATCCGACCCTCGCCGCTCTGGCCTGAATCACCTCTGAGTAGCTGGCAATGGCCAGCGGCGTCAGATAAAGCGGATGCGACGGGAGCACAACATCAACACCTGGAAACTCCGCCGCAAATACCTCAAGGAACCCAGGCAAAGCACAAGAACCACCGGTCAGATAAATAGCGGGCACTTTGTGGTCAGCAATATGGCCGTGCACGATATCCGCCATTTTGGCGATGACCGGCGATGCCAGCCTGCACAGCGCGAGATCTTTGCTGGTGCGTTTCATCTCTTCGGCTTCTTCATAAGGCATGCCGAAGTGCCCCGCCAGAGCCAATGTGATATGCCGACCACCTGTCGCGTCGTCTCTGGAGCAGACCACCTGCCCCTGTTCAATAATCGCTGTTCCTGTGGTTCCACCGCCAATATCCACCACCGCAGCATGATCAAGCTGCAGCAGCCGGGCAACGCTGCTTGGCTCATCGATAACGCCTGCTACTTCGAGGCCAGCAGCTTCAATAACGTTGGTTGAGATGCGTGAATCAGTGCCGGGAGGGAAAGACGTAGTGACCTGTTCAATCTGAATGCCCAGCTTAGCGCTGGCGCGTCGGATCTGTTCCCGGACAATCTGGCTGGCACCAAAGAAGTCCACCACCACACCGTCGCGGACGACATTGGCCCAGTCCATAAAGCCCGCCAGGGGATTACCGGCTGCGTCCAGCACAATCGTCTGGATGTCAGCGGTACCCAGGTCGACACCAACCCTGAACTCTCCCTGAAAGGGGCTCTCGGTGTCCTTGTTGATCAGGCCGGCAGTCTTCTTCAGCAATCGGTTAACGTCGGCCATTGTCTTGCTCATTACGCTCTCCTTGTCAGACGATCCTGAACGAATCAACCAGGGTGCAGCGCCGTTTGCGCACAAACGTACTGGCGTTCGTAACGCCTTCACCGGTGGGTGTGGATATCGTCATGGATGTCCATCCTTCCCCACCGGCGCCGAGGCCTGCGAGGCAAGGACCATTTTTTACAAACAGGCTGCAGTTGATTTCCAGTGCCATGCGGGAAAGGTTGTCGATATTCCGCGAATGCATGGCTGCGGTATGGCGGTTGCCGGCCTCCAGCTCCACAGCCCAGTCAATAGCCTGGTCCGCATCCCGGGCGCGTATCAGCGAGATAACCGGAAGCATCATCTCAGTTGTGGCGAACGCGTGATCCCGCCCGGTTTCGACAACAAGCAGGCGGGTGCCTGCCGGAACGTTGAAGCCTGCGGCGGCGGCAATTTTTTCAGCATCGCGCCCCACCCATTCAGGTTTAGGGCGTGGATTCGGCCCCGGGTAACCGGCCAGAACAAGCCTTGCCACAGCATCGGCCTGCTCAGCATTGATCTCCGCAGCCCCGTGCCGGCACATGGCTTCTTTCAAGCCGGACGCAATCGACTCTACGGCAATAATTTCTTTCTCATCGACGCAGATGATGTTGTTATCAAACGAGGCGCCCTGAACGATACTTATCGCGGCCCGTTCTATGTCTGCTGTTTCATCTACCACAACCGGCGGGTTACCCGGCCCCGCAGCGATCAGGCGCTTGTCGGTGACTTTGCGTGCAGCATTCACTACCGCCTCTCCGCCTGTAATCGTAAGCAGGTGGATTCCCGGGAAACTGAAAAGCCGGGTGGCTGCTTCAATCGTAGGATTCTCCACACAGGTCACGAGGTTTGCTGGCCCTCCTGCGCTGACAGAGGCACGGTTAATCAGTTGAATAGCACGCTGGGAGACTGCCTTGGCTGAGGGGTGTGGCGAAAACACCACGGCATTTCCGGCCGCAATCATGCTGATAGCGTTGTTCAGTATGGTTGCAGACGGGTTGGTTGAAGGCGTAACGGACGCTATTACACCCCAGGGAGCGTTCTCGATAAGTGAAAGGCCGTGATCACCGGTAACCGCTGTAGGAACAATAGCTTCAATTCCCGGGGTTTTATCAAGAACCAACCGGTGTTTGCGTATTTTATCCTCTACCCGACCATAACCCGTCTCATGGACTGCAAGTTCAGACAATTCCTGGACGTGTTCGCTTCCCGTGCGCCGGATAGCGGCGATGATCGCTTCTCTCTGCGCCATCGATCTTATCTTCCTGCAGGCGCCCTGAGCCTCCGCTACGGCATCCTCAAGCGTTTTGAATACGCCATAGCTTTCCCCGTCACGCTGCGGAGAGTGCAACTGCTCAATAACGCGGCGTACGATGGACTCAATTTGCTGAGCATCCATTTGCATCTTCCATCTCCCCCCAGGCTGTCCGAATACCGGTAACAGCCCGATAAAGGTGGCCTAATAGTTTCGCTGGTATTTCTGAAACCAGGTGTTCGACCCCCCGGTCACTTCATCGATAATACCCACGATACTCAGATCGACAGGTGTCTGGCCGGTGCCATCTACAGACATCCGGGCAGAGCTGCCGCTGACCACAAGCACCCACTCACCTTCTCCCGCGCCCAGCCGGTCAGCTGCCACCATGACTGAGCTTTCTTCCTTACCGTCCTGATCGATAAACTTGACCAAAGCCAGCTTATCCATCCCCAAACGCTCGCTGCGGACAGTAGCAACGACTTGACCGATAACCTTTGCAAGTCTCATGGGATATCTTCCAAATCAGTTGACCCTAGCCCTATGTTTTCTTCCCCTGAACCGGCTTTCCCGGCTCGGCCGCCTTTCTCGGCCTGATCGGAAAAATAGTCTCCAGATCTGCGTGTGGCCTTGGGATTACATGGACTGCTATCAGCTCTCCGAGCCTTTGTGCTGCTGCCGCTCCTGCGTCCGTTGCTGCCTTACAGGCGGCAACATCACCCCTGACGAAAGCACTGACGTAGCCATGGCCAATTTGCTCATAGCCTACAAGTTCTACCCTGGCGGCCTTGACCATGGCGTCAGAGGCTTCTATCAGAGCCGTCAGACCTTTCGTTTCGATAATCCCCAATGCTTCCATCATGTTCGTACCCTCATGCCTTGTGGCCTGTTCTGAAGCCTGCTTCCAGACTGCATTCATCGGAATGAACCTATGTCAGGGCCCCTGACTTACTCAGGAACCGGATAAAGACTTCACAGCAGGGTTGATCGGGAAGATAGCCTCAAGGTCTCCGTGCGGACGTGGGATCACGTGCACCGCCACCAGCTCGCCCAATCTCTGCGCTGCCGCAGCACCGGCATCGGTTGCTGCCTTACAGGCGGCCACATCACCTCGGACCATCGCAGTGACAAGACCACTGCCAATCTGTTTGTAACCAACAAGTTCAACCCTGGCAGCCTTGACCATCGCGTCAGAGGCTTCAATCAGAGCTGTCAGACCTTTTGTTTCAATAATTCCAAGTGCTTCGTTCATGGTTAATTCTCCTCAGGGTGTTACTACTCTTTGTTTACCAGGCATGACGCCACGATGGCTATGTCGACAATATCGTCGGCCGTACAGCCACGTGACAGGTCATGCATAGGTTTTGCCAAACCTTCCAACATCGGCCCCAGCGCCATGTAATTACACAAGCGCTGGGCAACCTTGTACGCAATATTTCCAGCATCCAGTGACGGAAATATAAGAACATTCGAGTTACCTTTCAAAGGGCTTTCGGGTGCCTTTTTAAGGGCAACCGACGGCACCACTGCGGCATCAAACTGTAATTCACCATCAATAATAAGAGACGGATCGCGGCTGTGCGCCAGCTCAAACGCATCCCTTACCCGCTGGGCTGCCGGATGCTGCGAGCTGCCCTTGGTTGAAAACGACAGCAGCGCTACCCGCGCTTTCTCGCCTGTGAGTATCTCGAAGCTGCGGGCCGAATCGATGGCGATGTCCGAAAGCTGCTCTACAGTGGGCTCGGGAATCACACCGGCGTCTGCGAACAATCGGAAATCGCTACCATCGGCAGAGGCCATCAGGAAAAACGAGGACACGGTTTTATGGCCGCCTTCGACGCCAATGATTTTGATCGCTGCACGGATAACGTCACCACTGGTGGACACGTTTCCGGCGATGCAGATATCCGCCTTTGCATGCTTCACCATCATGGCGCCGAAATACAATGGTTCACTCAGGAGCTTGCGGGCTTCATCGCTGTCTGCTCCCTTGTTTTCATCAAGGTATGCGCTGATAAACGAGTCCATCCAGGGCGATCGCATCGGATCCACAATAGAAAAACAGGGTACCGCCACGCCGGCATCGTGAGCGTAATCACGGAGCTCAAACGGGTTACACAGAAAAATGGGCTCAGCCAGACCCCGCTGCTGCAGTTCGTTTGCCGCGTGCAGAACCCGCACATCAAGTGCATCAGGGAAAACGATGCGCTTGGGGGCTTTGCGACAGGCGTTCCGACACTGCTCCATCATTCTGATCATGAAATCCCTCCCAGTTCAGGGAGTGATCCGGTTGATTCAACCACCAGAGTCATAAGCATCAGAACGTAAAGGGCACTGCTCAGCCGGTTCAGGCCTTGAACGATATCCGGACGCGTAAGATCAAAACTGTCCGTCTGGAAGGTATGACAGGCCTCGACTTCTGCCTCCCGGGCCATGGCCCTGAGTACATTCAGCAAGGACACATTCGCACCGTGCTTCAGCTCCGGAACAATGTGGTCATGGCCGAGATATTTCAGTGGGTTATGGGAAATGCGGTGAATGCTATCGTCGCCCAGCTCGCCCATGCTGATCTCGGTCTGAACTTCGCCGGTAACCTCGCTTCGCAGAAGGTTCCCCATAAACGAACGGAGATCTCCAAGCGCATGGCGCAATACCGGATACTTCTCAAAGCTCACAGCAAACTGGGTCTGTACCCACACGGTCTGGGAAATCAGCGTATCAAGCTTTCCACGCAGGGCGATTCTGGGATGTGTCTTAGGTACAAGCCTTTCGCTATCCAGCAACGTCAGCAACTCGGTTTTCTTTTCGACCTGGCTGTGGCACACAGAACAAAGGTTGCCCGGACGCGCATTCGCGCTGGTGAGTGGGTGCACTGAGGCTTTCTGGCTAGTGCCCGATTCAGCCTCATCAGGAAGGAATACCCGACCGTCCTCACCGATATACTTGATGCGAATCTTGCGCTCGGCCAGAAGCTGACTCGCCGACGGGGTCAGCCGGGCTCCTTCAGGCAGGTGCACTTCACTGCCATGGGCCAGACCATGCTCGGCTCGCAAACTGGTTTCGGTAATCCAGGATGGCATCGATACAACCCCTTTTATTGCGCTGACCAGTCCGCCGGATAGGTCACATACACAAACCGCACTTTTCCGGGAGACCCGAATTCGATAGCCGCACCCTTGGGTATGAAGAACACATCGCCGGGCTTACCTATGTGTGTCTTGTTTCCACAGGTAATGTGGAGCTCACCCTCCAGCACCACATCAATTTCGTCGTAGTTCAGGGTCCATGGAAAGCTGCAGTTTTCCCACTGCATATAACCGGCCGCGATGGAGCTGTTGTCGGCAGCACCGATCACATCGGTCAGCCCGATGGGTTTTCCACCCGCACCATCGAACTTTCCGGGTTTAACAGAGCTTCCACGCACAAGAACAACACCATTGGATGCCTTCTCTCGATCACAGGAAGAGCCCTCCTCTTCCTGGTGCTGCAGATCTTTCAGAGCTTTTTCAATCAACTGATCCAACAGGCTGGAGTTCTGATGCGCGGCCGGCAGCTTTTCCCTGACGGCCTTTTTGATCGCTTGCAGGCTATCGTGGCGGTTATTGCCCGCCAACGACGTGCTGTCCTTTTTCCGCTCGCTACCGACCGGAACGTCAACGATTTTCAAACCCAGTTTTTTAGCAACATCACGGGCTTCCGGTGTAATAATGGTTCGCTGCGGCGTAATCTCCACCGATGTCTGCCCGTTCCGGTGAAGCTCCTTGATCGTCTCAGCCGTTAACAGAGATTTCATATTCCGGCCCCTATCAGATTCGTATCAAAATTCGTTTTCGCCCACGCCTGCGCTTTCAGCGCACGCTTCGTTGGCACCTGTACTGGCATCCGGTACTTGCAAACTGATCAGAAAAGACCTCAAGGCATCAACACCTTCACCCGTTGCTGTTGAAGTCAGAAAATATGGCGGGGAAATATTGTGATCTGCCATTATTCGACAGGCAGCTTCCGAGTCGGCGTCTGGTAAATCGGTTTTACTGACTACCCCGACAACCCGCTTGCCGGGGTAAACGTGCAACAACCCCGGAGGTAATGAGAATGACCTGCTGTTTGCAGGCTGCAGATACACGATCGTACTGATATCGGAGATGGTGGAGAGCAATGCGCCATAGTATGCGGGGCGACTGATGAATTCTCCCGGTGTGTCTACAACGTGGCTGGGATGAAACTCAACAGCCTGGGTTTTCAGGACCTGATCACTGGATTCGAGCAGTGCCAGGGTAAGCGCCGTTTTTCCGCTTCCGACATCACCCACCAGCACAAAATTCGCCAGATCGGGGTGCGGTGCGTTTCTATTTACGTCCGGGTTGCCTGACATACTCTGTATCCCAACGACGACTCCAACGTAGAAAGAATGGCGCTCAATGCTTCCTCAACTGACCCGATACTGCCGGTAAGGACGAGCGCTCCCGAAAAACGATCCAGAAATCCAATTTTTACCGATGCAAACTTGGTTGCGACGTCGCCGGCAATAATGGCTGTTTCCCCGGGAGTCAGGGTAAGAATACCAATCGCCTCTGCGTGTTCGACACCAACCTTCTGACACAAATCCTCAGTGGGATTCGCGAGCAAATGTGCCAGGGTTACCTGCTTACCCGGGACATACTCCTGAATAATGCGTTCAATATCGGCTGATCCGCCAGAACTGCTCGCAGACACTATAAAATGCCCCGCTTCTTAGGGTGCTCGAACGTTTGATTCGCTCAAGGTAGAACCTGAACATACGTTCATCGTAGTCTACAATTGATTAATTGCCAGCCAGTGTGCAAGCAACAAGTTAAGGAATTGATACTGATCAATATATCGGTGCAGGCAGCATGTTCTTTCAAGAACGGGGAGGAAGGGATCACTCAGGGAGGGGCGATTACCGGAATATCCAGAGCAAAAAAAAGGACCGCATTTCTGCAGTCCTTTAAATTAAACCGTTTCGTACTTCAAAAATGGTGGGTCGTGATGGATTCGAACCATCGACCAATTGGTTAAAAGCCAACTGCTCTACCAACTGAGCTAACGACCCAAAACTTGTGACCAGTGCCTGGACCCTGATCGATTTCGGAGTGGCTCAGAAACTGCCCCGAAATATCGAATATGGTGGGTCGTGATGGATTCGAACCATCGACCAATTGGTTAAAAGCCAACTGCTCTACCAACTGAGCTAACGACCC
>NZ_JBLXHQ010000022.1:0-68132 GCF_048259445.1 Marinobacter sp.
GGTCGCCGCCTTTGCGGAATACCGCAGAGATTACGCGGGTGAGGGCGATTACCCACTGGAAGTGTTCCATGGATTTGGAGTTGATGAACACTTCGTACGGCTGCCGGCTTTCGTGGTCTGTGTCTTCGTTCAGGATGATGTCGTTGATGGTGATGTACATCGCGTGCTCGGCCACTGGCGGCTTGATCTTGTAGGTGGTGCCTACCAGAAACTCGGGCCGCTCGATGTATTCGTTCATCTTTACCAATGAAGATTCCGGCTGTGCCACCGGCTGTTCGCTGGGGGCATCTTTGTCGGCTTTCTTTACCCGGTAGCCGACGATTTTATTGCTGATTTTAACTGTCATGTCTCTTGTCCTGTGTCGGTGTTCCGGATCAATACTTTCCGTAGGTGCCTTCTTTGAGCGCGTCAAACAGGTTGGCAGCGGTGTGCATCTCGCCATCGTACTCTACCTGTTCGTTGCCTTTCAGCTCCACTTTGCTGCCGTCGTCGAGGGTGAACTCGTAGAGGGTGTTTTCAAGGTCTGTTTCTTTTACCAGCACGCCCTGGAAGGCTTCCGGGTTAAAGCGGAAGGTGGTGCAGCCTTTCAGGCCCATGTCGTAGGCATACAGGTAAATGTTCTTGAAATCCTGATAGGCGAAGTCGGTTGGTACGTTCGCGGTTTTGGAAATCGAGGAGTCTACCCACTTCTGCGCGGCAGCCTGAATATCTACGTGCTGTGCCGGGCTTACGTCATCCGAGGTGGTGAAGTAGCTGGGCAATTTTTTGTCTTCTTCGTCTGAGAAGGGCATGGCACCGGGGTTAACCAGGTGGCGATAGGCCAGCAGTTCGAAGGAGAACACGTCGACTTTTTCTTTGGTCTTGCGGCCTTCGCGGATTACGTTACGGGCGTAATGGTGCGAGAAGCTTGGCTCAATGCCGTTACTGGCGTTGTTGGCCAGTGACAGGCTGATAGTGCCGGTTGGTGCAATGGAGGTGTGGTGGGTAAAACGGCCACCTTTCTCAGCCAACTGTTCAACCAGCTCTGGCTCAACCTTGGCAATTTCCTGCATGTAGCGGCTGTACTTGGCGTGCAGTACGCGGCCTTTCAGCTTGTCGCCGATTTTGTGGCCATCTTTGGCCAGCTGTGGGTTTTTACCCATCATTTTCGGGGTAATTTCAAAGTCGTCGTCCATGATTGGCGCAACGCCTTTCTCTTCTGCCAGGGACAGCGACTGGCGCCAGCCTTCTACGGCCATTTCACGTACAACGTCTTCGGTGAACTGCACAGATTCAGAAGAACCGTATGGCATGCGCAGCATGGCGAGGGTTGAGCCCAGGCCCAGGATGCCCATGCCGTGGCGGCGCTTGTAGGTAATTTCGTGGCGCTGTTCGGCCAGGGGCAGGCCGTTGATTTCTACTACGTTGTCCAGCATGCGGGTGAAGATGCCCACAACCTTGCGGTACTTCTCATAGTTGAAGCTGGCTTTATCAGTGAACGGGTAGTCCACAAACTTGGTCAGATTCACAGAGCCCAGCAGGCAGCTGCCGTAAGGGGGCAGGGGCTGCTCGCCACAGGGGTTAGTGGCGCGGATGTCTTCACAGAACCAGTTGTTGTTCATCTGATTGACCTTGTCGATCAGGATGAAGCCGGGCTCTGCGTAATCGTAGGTAGAGGTCATGATGGTGTCCCAGATGAACTGGGCTTTCAGGGTGCGGTAGATACGGCACGCCACCTTGCCTTCGTCGTTTACCACATAGCCGTCCAGTATCGGGAAGTCGCGATATACGAACTGGCTGGGGTCTTCGAGCTTCAGGCCTTCTTCTTCAACTTCCTTCTGGGTAACCGGGAAGGAGAGGCTCCAGTCGCTATCGTTACGAACAGCTTCAATGAAGTCTTCGGTGATCAGCAAGGACAGGTTGAACTGGCGCAGGCGGCCGTCTTCACGCTTGGCCTGGATAAAATCGATAATATCCGGGTGGTGAACATCAAACGTCGCCATCTGGGCACCGCGGCGACCACCGGCAGAAGACACGGTAAAGCACATGCGGTCGAAGATATCCATGAACGACAGCGGGCCCGATGTGGTTGCACCTGCGCCGGCTACGTAGGCACCTTTGGGGCGCAGGGTAGAGAACTCATAACCGATACCACAGCCAGCCTTGAGGGTGAGGCCCGCTTCGTGGTTTTTCTCCAGGATGTCGTTCATGGAATCCTGAACGGAACCGGACACGGTGCAGTTTATGGTAGAGGTTGCAGGCTTGTGCGCTTCGGCACCGGCGTTGGAGGTAATCCGGCCGGCAGGAATGGCGCCGTTCTTGAGTGCCCAGGCAAAATTCTTCATGTGCTCGGCGCGCACATCTTTGTTTTCGACCTGTGACAGGGCAACGGCAACGCGGTGATACGTGGCGTTGATGTCCTTGTCTACGGCTTCGCCTGTTTTGGTTTTGAGCTGATATTTGCTGTTCCAGATATCAAGCGAAGTTTCCTGCATCGGAATCGATGTAACCACTGCCTCTGCCTTAGCGTTCATTGCCACCCTCAATCTTCAAGTATGTCTGTTGTCTGTCGATGGCACCCTTCAATCGGCGGTGCCATATCCCTGTAAAACGTTGCAAAACCTGCGCAGGCACTCTTGCCTTTCCAGCTATACGTGCAACCACTATATATAGTGCACGTGTAAAGCCGGGAAAAAGCTTTTTGCCCGGTGATTACTCTCTGATCACACCCTGGTTATGGCTGCCTGCGCGGCTCTGTGCGCTCTTGCACCTGCGTCGTCGCAGGTGAGCTATGAAGTCTTTGGCCCTATATATGGGCTTATTTTTGAAGAGTATAACAGGATATAGTGTTTTGTGAATTTAAGTGGAACTATTGATAAGCTGCTTCTCGCAAAGAAAATCAATGGGAGATGGCTTGCAAGACGGAAAACTCTGGTAAATCCGGCGCTTGGCCTGAAAAGCCGGGAATTACTACATGTTGTGGTCAAAAAATACACAGATACTAGGCAGAGAGGGCCTTTTGTCAGCAGGGCCATATGATTTGTGACTTCTGCACGTATTTGCAGTACACGTGTCGTTAGCGTAGGGGTGTGGCGTCGAATACCGTAGTGGCCCACAGGATGTGATAACAACGATAACAAGGAAAATAACAATGAAAGGCCTGAAACCTACATTGCTGGCGCTGTGTGTTGCGGGGGGGCCACCTGCAGCCATGGCAGAGATACAACGCCTGGATGATTTTGTGATGGGTAATATCACAGGGCAGGCAGGTGTGAGCATCGAACTTGAAACAAAGATCGATATTGGTCGTTTTCTCTATATAGACGAAGGCGCCCTGGCCGTAGAGAACATCAGTATCGGGGGTGCTGAGAGAACGAACTTCTTCGGATTTAACGGAATTGGCGGGCCCTCCGCCAATGACCGCCTGGATAACATTCGCATTGATATTGATGTGCTCAGTGATGGCGATGCTGCCATCAACATTGTGCCCACAAACTTTGCTGCGGTGGATTTCCGGATTACCACAGGTGCCTGGTATCTGGCGGCTACCGATGGAAGTAATAATTACACTGATCTGATTGACAACTTTTTTGCAGAAGGCTTGATGGGGCGTGGTTCGGTTCACATCGATACGGGATCTGACGTTATGCGCTTTCGAACGGCGTTTGCGATAGAGACCATGCAGTTCGATGTGCCATTCCTGGGGATTGGCGTTCGCGGCATGCAGGTTACCGGTGCTGATTACGACCGAACTTTCCCGAGCCCACTGGATTTGTTTGCGGAGGTGGATCTCTATATTTATGAAGGTGCCCGGTTCTCTAACGGCTGGTCGTCTCTGGCGATTGATATGCCTTCGTTCCGGGCAGACATCGGCGTAGATGAGCTGATTGTTGGCCAGCAGTCGATTGGCAGTATTTTTGTGGACGATCTGGCTATTACGGATACCGCAATGCGTATCTACGGTCACTAAAAGTTGTTGTAGTGAAAAAAAGCGGGAGCCAGGCTCCCGCTTTTTCGTTTGCCCGGCGAAGCCGGCAAACCCGGTCACCTGAAAGAAGGTGGCGTCACCCCGACCGAGGGGAAGACAATCCGACTGGCAAGGGCGTCGCTGGCCAACGGCGGGGTCTGAAGGAAGCCATAGGAAGCAAGATGGACGTAGCGAAAGCGAACCTGATTCGGCGGTCTGTTGGCGGTGAGCGTGCAAAATAGCGCGAAGCCCGATACTCGGTCAGCAGCAGGACGTGTTTGAGGATGGCCTATCTTGTAGGGAGCCGGTGCAGTAACCGGGGAAGCCTGACCCCAGTCCCTGATTTCAGGGCGCATGGCGCCAAGGTGAAAGCCAAGGTCGATGTGGGGGCGAGGTGGCAGATGACGCCGTAGTAGTGATGAAGTTCCGGCCTGAGAAAGCGGGTAACCGTGTGGAGGAGAAAACCGGAACGACCCCAAGCGGAGGTTTTGGGGTAACCGCCGAGGCGTAAGCCGATGCGGTTAGCGAAGGGCGGAAGTAAACGCAACAAGGGTTGTTGACCCTGAGAGCGTTGGAATGGGTTGATGCACAAGCCACCTGACGAGGTGGGGGCGCAGAGCCAGTGCCTGCCGGGAACGGTGAGGTTGCCCTCTGGTCTGTATCCGGGAGTAAGCCCGTGTTGGGCGGTAGATTGCCAAAGCGCTAGCACCCCGCTGAACACGAACTGAAGATCCCAGCCCTGAACAAGGCCTCTGGTGATACGCCCACACAGAGCGGCAGGCATGAGGACCTATTACAGCCTTTACAGTCGCTTGCTCTCGAAGCAAGCCTTGTACGATGCCTTCAGGCAGGTGAAACGCAACAAAGGTGCGGCCGGAATCGATGGGCAGAACCTGAGTGCGTTTGAAGCCAACTTGAAGACGGAGCTGTCGTGCCTGCTCACCGAGCTGAAGGAAAAGCGCTATCAGGCGCAACCGGTACGCCGCGTCACCATTCCCAAAGCGGATGGCGGTGAGCGATTACTGGGCATCCCGACGGTTCGGGACCGAGTCGTGCAACAAGCCGTGCGCGCGATACTGGAACCGATCTACGATGGGGATTTCCACCCGTCTAGCTACGGTTACCGACCGGGCCGAAGCGCCCACCACGCCATTGCCAAAGCCCAACTGTTCATCCGTCGCTATCACCGCCAATGGGTGGTGGATATGGATCTGTCCAAGTGCTTCGATACACTGGATCACGATCTCATCCTCCGCCAGTTCCGGCGGAAGGTAACGGATGGGAGCGTGCTGGGGCTGCTCCGGCAGTTCCTGCGCAGTGGTGTGATGGTCGGACACCAGTACGAAGCCACCCCAAACGGGAGTCCGCAAGGCGGGGTAATCAGCCCACTGGTTGCCAACGTCACTCTGGATGCCTTCGATCAGCACATGAAACGCCGGGGGCACCGGATCGTCCGCTACGCAGACGACATCCTGATCCTGTGTGGATCAAAGCCTGCGGCTCACAATGCGCTGAAGGTGGCGACCGCGTACCTGGAAGATGAACTGAAACTGACAGTCAACCGCCGCAAGACGCACCTCGCGCACAGTCGTGAGGGGGTTGCCTTCCTGGGTGTGGTGATCCATACGCGCTTCACACGCATACAGGATGCGAAGCTGCGGGGACTGAAAGCCAAGCTCAAAGAGTTCACCCGCCGCAACACCGGGGGGGGCTTGTCGGAGGTGATTCGACGGCTTAACCCGATACTGCGTGGGTTTATGAACTACTTCCGGGTGGCAAACGGCACACGGGTGATCAAGCAGTTGATGGGCTGGCTAAGACGGCGCTTGCGCTGTCTACAGCTCAAGCAGTGGAAAAAGCCAACCCGCCTGCACCGGCGATTGAAACAGCTGGGTTACAAACCGCCGTTCAAATCGATCCGGATGAAAAGCTGGCATAATGCGCAAAGCCCACTGGCCAGCTACGCGATACCCAACCGTTGGTTGCACGATGAACTGGGACTGGTCGATCTGACCCGCCAAAGAATGGGGCTCTGTGTCCCGGTACTGTAGGATAGGCGTTTACATGAGCCGTATACGTGGCCCGTATGTGCGGTTCTGTGAGAGGGCTGAGGCGGTAACGCCTCACCCTACTCGATGTTAGCCGAGAAGCAGGCTGTCGTCATCCACGGAAAGCCCGCGCTGGGTTTCAAACAGCTCCAGAAGATCTTTCACTTCCAGGCCTTCGCGGTCTTTGCCTTGAATATCGAATACCACCTCGCCCTGGTGCAGCATAACGGTACGACTGCCAACTTCCAGCGCCTGTTTCATGCTGTGGGTAACCATCAGAGCCGTCAGTTTCTGCTCCTCGATAATTTTGGTGGTGAGCTCCAGCACAAAAGCGGCAGTTTTGGGGTCCAATGCTGCGGTGTGCTCATCGAGCAGCAGAATGGAGGAGGGGGTCAGGCTCGCCATTAGCAAACTGACTGCCTGGCGTTGCCCGCCGGAGAGCAGGCCCATTTTGTCGCCAAGCCGGTTTTCTAGCCCGAGGTTCAGGGAAGAAAGGCTTTCCCGGAACTGTTCCATATACTGTTTTTTTACGGCTGTACCCAGGCTGCGGCGCTGGCCGCGTTTGATGGCGAGCGACAGGTTTTCCTCAATACTCAGGCCTTCGCAGGTGCCCGCTAGCGGGTCCTGAAACACCCGTGCCACACGGCCCGCACGTTTGTGGGTGGGCAGCTTCGTTACGTTGAGGTTATCGACAACAATGGTGCCGCTATCAACGATTACTTCACCCGCTAGGGCGTTCAGGAATGTGGACTTGCCGGCACCGTTACTACCAATCACGGTAACAAACTCTCCCTGATTAACCGTAAGGCTCATGCCCCGAAGAGCGGGGTTTTCCAGCGGTGTGCCTTTGCCAAAGGTAAGCCGCAGATCGGTTGCGCTGATCATAATGCCTCCTCAGGCTCTTTTGCGGGTGAATTTACTGACTAGGGAACTGCGGATACCGGGCAATACAATCGCCAGGGTAACCAGTACGGCGGTTATCAGGTTCAGGTCCTGCGCCTGCAGGCCAAGAAAATCGGCGTTAAGGGCAAAGGCGATGGCCAGTCGATAAATAATGGCACCAACTACGCAGGCGATCAGGGCGCGCACAACCGTTGACGGTGTGATCACGGCTTCACCGCCAATCAGCGAGGCGAGACCGATAACAATAACGCCAACCCCCATGGTGACATCGGCTGCACCCTGGCTCTGTGCAAACAGTGCGCCGGCAAGGCCAACCAGGCCATTTGATACGGCGACACCGAGAATGATCATGGTGCCGGTGGCAATGCCCTGGGCACGAGCCATTCGTGCGTTGGCCCCGGTTGCGCGCATGGCGAGGCCGGTTTCAGATTTCATAAAGCGCCAGAGCAGTATCAGGGCTATGAAGATCACAATCACGAATAGCAACACCGGCACTTGATGATATTCAAGGCCCAGTGAGTACCAGGGTGTGAGTACGGTGTCCTCGCCCAGCAGGGCAATGTTTGGCCGGCCCATAACCCGGAGGTTCACGGAATACAGGGCGATCATTGTGAGGATGGAGGCCAGCAGGTTAAGAATGTTCAGCTTAACGTTAAGAATGGCGGTTACCGCACCAGCGGCCATGCCGGCTAGCACTGCACAGCCGGTTGCCAGCCATGGATTCCAGCCTTCGATGATGAGTACGGCGGCAACGGCAGCGCCGAGGGGAAAACTGCCGTCAACGGTCAGGTCGGGGAAGTCGAGTACGCGAAAAGACAGATAGATGCCGAACGCAACCAGACCGTAAATAAGGCCTGTCTCAAGTGCGCCGTAGAATGCAATGTTACTGAGCATGGGGGAGATTCACCGTAAAATAAAAACGGGCGGGCTCCATATATAGAGGCCGCCCGTATAGGTATGGCGTTACTTGTCGCTCTTGACCACTTCTTCAGCTTCGGCGATTACATCATCAGCAATAGTGATGCCCATGCGTTCGCCGGCTTCCGGGTTAACAAACAGATCAAGCTTTTCCATGGTTTCTACCGGCATGTCGCCCGGTTTCTCACCTTCAAGGATGCGTGCAACCATGACACCGGCCTGGCGGCCATGATCGTAATAGTCAAAGCCCAGTGCGGCAACGGCGCCACGATCAACTGTTGCCGTGTCGGCTGCAAATACCGGGATTTTTGCACGCTCACCTACGGAAATGACCGCTTCTGCAGCACTGATGACGGTGTTGTCGGTTGTCAGGTAAATAGCATCAACTTTACCCACGAGCGAGCGAGCTGCGCCAAGAACTTCTGAGGTTTTGGTGGCTGCACCTTTAACCAGTGTCAGGCCACGGGCTTGCAGGCGTTCATCAAGCAATTCAATCAGCGATACTGCATTGGCTTCACCGGGATTGTAAACAGTGCCAATGCGCTTGGCATCCGGAACCATGCGCAACAGCATGTCCAGGTGTTTGTCGATGGGCAGCATATCGCTTACACCGGTAATGTTTGCGCCCGGTGCCTCGGCATCGTTGACCAGTTTTGCGCCAACCGGATCGGTTACGGCAGCAAACACTACTGGGATATTGCGGGCTGCAGCTGCAACGGTTTGTGCAGAAGGTGTTGCGATGGCCACGATCACGTCGGGGTTATCACCGATAAACTTGCGGGCAATCTGGGATGCGATGGCGGAATTCCCCTGAGCGCTCTCGTGCATGACCGTCAGGTTGTCACCTTCTGTATAGCCCCGTTCTGCGAGCTCGTCTTTTACGCCCTGGTAGACGGCATCCAGCGCCGGGTGTTCCACAATCTGCGTAATGGCGACAACGCGTGGCTCTGCAGCCTGTGAAAGACTTGCCAGTGCCATTAATGACGCGCCCAACAGGGCGCGCAGGGTTTGCTTGGCCATATGCCATCTCCGAGGTCTGTTGCGGTGGTTACGGTAATAAGGTGCGAGAGTTTATCACAGCAGCGCCACCTTGGTGGTAGCGCATGTTAACGTGAAGTTGGCCTGCCGGGTATTCTCGCGGGGGGAGTTTCTGGGCGGCTGGCCTGAGTCACGCTTTCGATGGCCATAATATGTTGAAATACACTACTAAAGTCTAAATAATGTATGCATAACTCAAATAACGAAAGCAAGGAATATCCATGGACACAACAATCAAGCTTCCACTGGACATGGTTTATCACTGGGAGAGCGCCAAGGCCAACGCCCTGTATATGACCCAGCCCATCGGTGGGGGCAAAGTGGTGGATTACACGTGGAGCAGGGCAGTTGATGAAGCCCGCCGCGTGGCTTCATATATCAAGTCACTTAATCTCCCTGAAAAAAGCCGGATTGGCCTGATCTCTAAAAACTGCGCCCAGTGGATCATGACTGACTGGGCTATATGGATGGCCGGGCATGTGTCCGTGCCGCTATACCCCACGCTGAATGCCGACACAGTCAATTACGTGTTGAATCACGCCGAGTGTGAGGTTCTGTTCGTGGGCAAACTGGACGACTGGGACATGATGAAGCCCGGAGTGCCGGAATCTGTTCGTTGCATTTCCTTCCCGCTCAGCCCGCCCAACGATTTTGAAACCTGGGACGATATTGTTGCCAAGTTTCCTCCGCTGGAAGAAAAAGTTCACCGCGATGCGGACGAGCTGGCGACGATTGTTTATACCTCAGGCAGTACCGGTAAGCCGAAAGGCGTCATGCTCAGCTTCCGGAATATGGCTTTCGCGGCTGAAGGTGGTATGGAGGTTCTGCAGGTGGGCTCCAATGAGCGCATGCTGTCCTATCTGCCGCTGGCCCATGTATTCGAGCGTACATTTGTTGAGCTGGCTTCATTGTATGCAGGCTTCCATGTCTTCTTCGCGGAATCCCTCGATACGTTTGTTGAGGACATGAAGCGTGCACAGCCAACGCTGTTCCTCTCGGTGCCCAGGCTGTGGGTCAAGTTTCAGCAGGGCGTTCTTCATAAGCTGCCGCAGAAGAAGCTGAATACACTGCTGAAAATTCCGGTGGTGAGCGGCCTGATCAAGAAGAAAATTCTCAAAGGACTTGGGCTGGATAAAGCCAAACTGGCCGGTAGCGGTTCTGCGCCGCTTGCGGGCGATGTACTGGACTGGTATCGCAACCTTGGCCTGGAGTTGCTTGAAGGCTATGGCATGTCAGAGAACTTTGCCTATTCTCACATCAACAAGCCAGGGCGCTCCCGTACCGGTTATGTGGGCGAGTCCATGCCGGGTGTGGAAACGAAAATCAGCCCTGAGGGCGAGATCCTGATCAAGAGCCCGGCCACCATGGTGGGTTATTACAAGGATGAAGAAAAAACCCGGGAAACCTTTACCGAAGATGGCTTCCTGAAAACCGGCGATAAAGGCGAAATTGATGAACTCGGCCGCCTGAAGATTACGGGCCGGATGAAAGAGATTTTCAAAACCAGCAAGGGCAAGTACATTGCACCCGCGCCGATTGAAAACCGCCTGATGGCGCATCAGTCGATTGAGATGGTCTGTGTTTCCGGGGCTAACCAGACTCAGCCTTTTGCCATCATTCAGCTGGCTGAGGGAATTCGGCCCAAAGTGGCAGATGAGAACTTTCGTAAGGAACTTGAGGCGAGTTTCGCTGAGCTTGTGGTTAACGTGAACAAGACAGTAGACCCCCACGAGCAGCTGGCCTTTGTGACAATCGTCAGTGATGAGTGGTCGATCGAGAACAGTTTTCTGACTCCGACGATGAAGCTGAAGCGTAACGTGGTGGAAGACGCCTACGAGAACAAGGTGAATGAGTGGTATGCAAGGCGCCAGAAGGTGATCTGGCAGTAACACATATTCTGATTTTGTGTTCAGACCAGGCCCGGCTTCGCCGGGCCTGGTTCGTTTCAGAGCCGACGTTAGTCGCATTGGGGAAAGCGGGTAGCGCGCCTAGAATTAGTTTATATCAGGAGGAGTTTATGACTCAGCTTTCGGCATTTCAGCGGCGCATCCATGAGGAAATTCCTCTTTCCCGCGCGCTGGGAATTAAATTGCACTCGTGGGACGGCAGTGCCCTGCTGGTGAGTGCGCCGCTTGAGCCCAACCGAAATCATCAAGGCACTGGCTTTGGTGGCAGTGTTTACTCGGTTGCTGTAACGGCGGCCTGGGGGGTCACGGAGCTTGCACTTGCCGATCTTGGTCTTAAGGGCAAGGTAGTAGTGCAGACCGGCAGCATTGATTATCTTGACCCGGTGAGCTCGGATTTTTACGCGATCTGCCGGCTCCCGGGGGATGAAATTCCTGAGCGCTTCAGAAAGAGCCTGGCGAAGCACGGCAAAGGCCGACTGGATTTGACCACTGAGGTGTTCTGCGGAACGCCCAACACTATACCGCAAGGCGATCCGGTTGCTGTGTTTCAGGGCCGGTTTGTGGTTCAGGATGCCCGTTCAAGGATGATGCCTTAGTTTTGAGGCGCCTGTCAGGCTATAGAACGGGTGTTGGATATTGACCGGCTCATCAGGATGATCGGTATGATTCCGGCCAACACAATAATAAGAGCCGGCAAGGCGCTGTGATACAGGCGTTCATCAGAGGCAAACTGGTACACGTAGGTAGCCAGGGTTTCAAAGTTGAACGGCCGGAGTATCAGTGTGGCCGGCAGCTCCTTCATACAGTCCACGAAAACCACCAGTGCAGCAGTAATCAGGGTTCCGCGAAGCATGGGGAGGTGCACCTTCACCAATGTTTTGCCGGGGCTGTTGCCCAATGAGCGGGAAGCCATATCCATGCTTGGGGTAATCTTCTGCAGCGCGCTTTCTACGCTTCCGGCAGACACGGCCAGAAACCTCACCGTGTAGGCAAACACGATGGCAAATGCCGAGCCACTGAGCAACAGGCCGGTGCTCACGCCAAAGAACTCTCGCATCAGGCTATCGAGCCAGTTATCAAACCCGGCGAGAGGTACAATAACACCGACTGCAAGCACGGCACCTGGCATGGCGTAACCCAGGCTTGAGAGGCGCATGAGCACTTGCATGCCGCGAGTGTTGTGCAGCCTGCGGCTGTACGCGAGGGTGATGCCGATTAACAGAGTGGTCAGTGCCGCTGTTCCTGAGAGAAACAGGCTGTTGAGGGTGTTGCGCACAAAGTCCGGGTTCCAGCTCTCGTCAAAATATTCCCAGGCGTAAACGCCCAGTGTGATGCCGGGGATAACAAAACCAAACACCACCGGCACCGCACAAACGGCAACGCAGATCAGTTGGCGTGGGAACGACATGGTAAAGCGGCGGATCGGATCGCGGTTGTCTCTGGCGGCGAACTGTTGCTGGCGCCGCCGGGAATAGCGCTCAAGTGTGACCAGAATAACAACAAATATGAGCATGGTTGTGGCTATCTGTGCCGCGCCACCCAGGTTACCGAGGTTCATCCATGTATCGAACAGGCCGGCGGTGAGGGTTTGTACGGCAAAGAAATCGACCGTGCCAAAGTCGTTCAGCGTTTCCATAAGCACCAGCGACAGGCCAACGGCAACGGCAGGGCGGGCAATGGGCAGAACCACTTTGAAAAAGGTGCTCAGCGCTGAGTGGCCAAGGCTGCGGCTGACTGCAAACAGGGAAGGTGACTGCTCCAGGAATGCGGCACGAGCAAGAAGATAAACATAAGGATAGAGCACCAGACCGATCATCAGCGTGGCGCCCTCCAGGCTGCGTATCTCGGGGAACCAGTAATCGGAAGCGTTGGCCCAGCCAAACCAGTCTCGCAGGGCGCCCTGAACGGGGCCGGCATAATCCAGAAGGCTGGTATATACATAGGCAATTACATAAGCCGGCACAGCGAAAGGCAGCAGCATGGCCCACTCAAAGAACTTGCGGCCGGGAAACTCGCACATGGTCACTGCCCAGGCCGTCGACAGACCGATTGCCAGAGTAATAATGCCGACACCGATCATGAGCTTGATGGTGGTGACCAGGTAGCGGGGCAAGGTGGTGTCTAACAGGTGAGGCCAGATGTTTTCTTCAGGGAAAAAGGCCAGAAAAATAACGGACAGAACGGGCAGGGCCACTATGGCTGTAGTGAGCAGTGCGCTGATCAGCCAGCGGCGTGAGGTGCGCTTTGCCAGCAGGGGCTGGGTAAGCCCGGGGTTAACGCTGGTTGCAGCCTCGCTCATGGGGGTCCTGTTATTGAGTTAAAGGGTGACGATTGTAGTCAGCTCAAATAGCCGCTGCAATGACCGGAATCATTTGCGGGGTTGATTCGTAAGTTGTTTGAAGGTGTGAGCGAGGGCGGCATTGCCACCCTCGCTGAGGTACTTATTCGCCGTCGAAGTCTACACGGTCAACGAGTTTGACTGCCTCGTTGCGGTGATCTGCAATTTCCTGCAATGAAAGGCTGTCTGGCTGGATGGCACCCCATTCCGCGACCAGCCCGGTGGGCTTGACGTTCGGGTTAGCAGGGTACTCTGTGTTAGCTGTAGCGTAGATGCCCTGGGCTTCCGACGATGACAGGAATTCCATCAGCTTAATGGCGTTGTCCCGGTTAGGGGCGCTTTTGGTCAGGGAAATACCACTGATGTTGATGTGGGTCCCGCGGCCATCGGCATTCGGGAACACAAGGCGAACGGCTTCTGCTGCCGGGCGCTGGCTCTCATCCTCCAGCATGTTGCCGTAGTAATAGCTGTTGCCGATAGAAACATCGCACACACCTTCCGCAATCGCCTTGATCTGATCGCGATCGCCGCCCTGGGGTTTGCGGGCGAGGTTGTCTTTGAGGCCTTTCAGCCAGGTTTCTGTCTCGGCTTCGCCGTGATGGACGATCATGGATGAGATCAGAGCGATGTTATACGGGTGCTTGCCGCTGCGGGTGCAGATGCGGTTATCCCATTTGTCGTCGGCCAGCTGCTCGT
The DNA here is from genome assembly GCF_048259445.1 of Marinobacter sp. Classification (GTDB taxonomy): domain Bacteria; phylum Pseudomonadota; class Gammaproteobacteria; order Pseudomonadales; family Oleiphilaceae; genus Marinobacter. The sequence continues at coordinate 13,795 of NZ_JBLXHQ010000022.1, forward strand.
AGGTTGTGATTTCACCTTCCTCAACGCGCTCTTTGGAGGTGTAGATCAGGCGGGCGCGGGTTGTAAGAGCAAACCACTTGCCATCCGGATGACGAAGGTTTTCCGGAACGTTTTTCTCCAGTACATCGTTGTCGACGCCCTGGACCAGATCACGCTCAACCAGTTCGTTAAGACGCGAGATGTCGGTGGTCATCACGATATCTGCAGGGCTGTTTCGGCCTTCGCGCTCAAGGCGCTCAGCCAGGCCTTGCTTGGCAAATACCACATTGCTCTTGATGCCGGTTTCTTTTTCAAACGCATTCAACAATGGCTCAAGAAGGTACGCCTGACGGTAGGAGTAGATGTTAACGTCGCCGTCTGCGGAAGCAGCGAGGGGAAGAGCGGTAAGAGCGATTGCCGCGGTTGCAGCCAGTTTCATGCGCATAGTGCCATCCTTAAGTGATTCTGATCGGGTTTGCACCTGCGAGTGAATTGATCACAGGTGACTTAAAACGCCAACCATTCTCATTTGTATTACGCGCCAAGTCAATATCACCTAGGAGATACATGCTGTAAAGTGGTGGTATCCTTAAAATTGCACTATAAAATGTATTATTCGCAACAACATACAATACTCTGCGAGGTATCGCAGAAAAGCGTTGGAACCTGGCCGATGGCTTCAGATGACCGCAGAGAGCACTTTCGCACAGCGATGAGTGCAAAAGTAAAAGTGAGCCACGAACAGCAGGGCGAGTTTTTGTTCTCGACCCGGGACATATCAGATGGTGGTGTGTTTATAGTGGTTGATGCAGAGCCATTTGCGCCCGAGCTGGGAGACAAAGTAAAGGTTCAGGTGCAGGGGTTACCTGTGCCGGCGCCTGAGCTGTGCATGGTTGTGGTTCGAAAAACCATTGACGGCTTCGGTCTGCAGTTTGATGAGAGTGTTAACTGAAAGGCATCTTCATCGCGCGGCGTGCGATGCTGATTGATACAGAGTGATGCTGTTTACTGTGGCCCTGTGATGTCTGTCACATTGCTACAAACTGTTTCGGGCTGAAGGTTATCGTTACGGATTGTCTTGTTGCCGTTACTTTGAAATACCAAAATGTAATGGACTATTCCGGCCAACCGTAGAAAAATGGTAACCATCAAAATTGCGTATTCAGGAGTGAAGCGTGGGCGTCTGTCAGAGAAAAATTGCGGTACATGATCTGGAGGTTGGCATGTTTGTGTCCGATCTCGATCGGCCGTGGCATCAGACGCCTTTCCCCATTCAGGGTTTTCACATCCGTTCCCAGGATGATATCCGCGCATTGGTCTCCCATTGTAAGTGGGTATCCATAGATGTTGCCGAAACCCGGGATTCCGTAGAGCTCGCCAAAATCACGCGCCCCGCCTTCGGCACGAAGAGTCGGCGCAAGGGTGAAGGGCGGGACGAGCTGCATCTCCCTCCGTTGAGCGTAAGGGAGCCTGTAACCTACCAGACCGTCACCACGCTGAAGCGTGAAATGAAAGAGTCGAGCAGTTTGCTGGAAGACGCTGGAGTTGCGCTTGAGGGGCTTTACAGGACTTTTGCGACTGAGAATATAAAAGATCTGCGGCCGGTAGCTGCGGTTATCAATAAAATGGTACGCAGTGTTATTCGCCAGCCAGACGCTTTGCTGTGGCTCAGTCGCATTCGGCAGCATGATAATCATGTTTACCGGCATGCACTGAATACGTCGGTATGGGCACTCGTTTGCGGGCGCCAGCTGGGATTGAATGAGGGTTTGCTGAATCACCTTGGCCTGGGCTGTTTATTATCTCAGGTTGGTAAAACCAGATTGCCTGCCGAATTACTTAGCCGGGAAGGGCAGTTGGTTCCGGAAGAATATGCGCTCTACCGTACCTATGTTGATAAAGGTATGGCCATTCTCGAAGATAGCGGCCTGTCACGTGCGGTTCTGAGTGTGGTGCAGGGTCATCGTGAGCGGCATAACGGCTCGGGGTTTCCGGAAGGCGTGCGCGGAGACAGGATCCCCCTGTTGGCTAAAATAGCCGGGCTTGCGGAGTTCTTCGAATCTCTTATCGAACCGAGGGAGCGTCTTGCTGAGCCGATGACTCCGGCGAAAGCCGTGACGCTGCTATACGATATGAGGAACATCGAGTTTCAGGGCGATCTGGTCGAGAGCTTTATTCAGGCGATTGGCATTTATCCGACTGGTAGTCTGGTTGAATTGACCGACGGGCAGCGTGGTATTGTTGTTTCTCACTCGGCCGCACGCAGGCTTTGGCCGCGCGTTATGGTGATGACTGACCGTTATCATACGCCGTTGAGAGCCGCCAAGGTTGTTGATCTTGCGAAGTACAATGAAAGCCGTGCAGCGGCAGAAGTTCTGGCCATCAAGGAGTGCCTTGCCCACGGAACGGATGGCCTGGATCCCGCCGGTTACGATGTGACCGGCACAGAATCGCGTTGGAGCTTTTCCCGGCTGATCAGTCGGTAATAACGACTCTAAGGCTTTTTCGCACCCACCGATAAGTATTTTCTGGCAGAAGGCTTATAACGATTTCGGATTCGCCATCGGCGAGTCCAGCTATGTAGTACTCCACTGCTGCCGTTTGCCAGCTGTAGGAGTGCAGCACAACATCCTGTGGACGGGTTGTAATGGCCTCCACGTTTGCAAGGTCAAGTCCCCCGCGAATACGCCGTATGTTCACCTGTTTTATAGCTGTGTCGTTTGCCGGGTGCCTGGCTATGTGGTTATCCAGGTAAAATCGGTTTCCAATAGTGGTCGAGATGGCATTCAGTTCCCGTGTGAGATAAAGCCGGGCATCTTCAGCGTCAACCTCATCCATTGAACGAACAGCTTCAAGAATTCTCTGCCTTCTGGCGCTTAAATCCTGTTTGTAATCAACGTCTGGATCCCAGTCGTCTTCGTCTTCCGGGCGTTCCGGCGCATTGTTGATCTCTTCTTCAGTGGGTGGCTGCTCGCACAGCTCATCGCCTTCAGGGTAGAAACAGATGGCCGCGAGTAGCTGGTTCGCGGGCGACGGCGGATTACCGGTTGCGTTGAATTCCGCTTCGCTGACGGCAAAGTCGATCGGGCTTGTGAGGTTGGGAAGCGCTGCATTCAGTTGCTGGATGACGCGATTCCGGATATCGATGCCTTCATTTTCCTGAACGTTCTCGGTCCAGTTGAGTGCGATGAGAAAGCGGGTAAGGTTGGTCAGAGGTATGCGGGTGATGAGTTGTTGTTCAGTAATTGTGTGAGTACTGAGGCCCTCATCGTCCACAGAAGGGGTCGTAAGCTGCGCCCTGATATCCGGGAAGAACTCCAGTGGTGTTATCCATTCCTGAGCAGGTACGCCTTCAGCTATCAGCAGGTTGCCAACCCGGAGATCGAGCGTTTCTCCCGGATAGTATACAAACTGTCCGTTCGCATCCGTTCTGCCGGTCTGGCTGGCGGTTTGATAGGATATTCCGCTTATGCCCAGAGCATTGACTCTGCCGATGCTCGTATCACTGCTGCTGCCGCCACTGTCGCCACCAAAGCATCCGGAAAGAAGCGGGCTGATACACAGTGTGATCAAAAGCGCATGGGGCAGAGTCAGTAATGGGCGAGTGAGGTGAGCGACAGCCATGGTTCGTCGTGCTTTCCCTGTGTTTGGGCCGGGCCAGCGGCACGGTTGTGGACGGCCGATTGTAAGTTGTTGTAACCGCATTATAGGGAGCCATACCGGGCTATATCGGGATACCTGTCGCAGTTTGCAGATTTGCCGGTACCTTCAAGGCCGAACTCAAGCAAGGCTGAACTCAAGCCTTGAAATAAACGCAGGAGCCTCAATAAATGAGGGTCTTCTGACTATCTCTTTTTCGAATCGGAACCTGTTATGACCAATGCGCTGGAAATTGAGGGGCTCACTAAAACCTATGGCAGCGGGTTCGAAGCTCTCAAGGGAATCGACCTTCAAGTGGCGCAAGGTGATTTCTTTGCTTTGTTGGGCCCGAACGGCGCGGGCAAATCCACTACGCTGGGCATTGTGTGTTCTCTGGTGACCAAGTCCGCCGGCAAGGTAAAGGTGTTCGGCTACGACATTGATACCCGCCTATCGGATGCCAAGCTCCACCTGGGCGTTGTGCCTCAGGAATTCAACTTCAACCAGTTTGAGAAGGTGTTTGATATTGTCACCATTCAGGCCGGTTATTATGGGATTCCCCTGAAAAAAGCGGCTGTCTCTGCTGAGAAATACCTGAAAAAACTCGGGCTATGGGACAAGCGTAATACGCCAGCCCGGATGCTGTCTGGTGGCATGAAGCGAAGGCTGATGATTGCCCGTGCCCTGGTGCATGAGCCGAAACTGCTGATTCTGGATGAGCCTACGGCGGGGGTTGATATTGAGCTGAGGCGATCCATGTGGTTGTTCCTTGAGGAAATGAACCGGCAGGGCACCACTATTATTCTGACCACTCACTATCTGGAAGAAGCGGAAGCCCTGTGCCGGAACATCGCCATTATTGATCACGGCCGTATTATCCGGAACACCAGCAAGCGGGAATTGCTGCAGCAGCTCAGCCTCGAAACATTCCTGCTGGATGCGGAAACCGCACTGGAGCGCGCCCCGGAACTTGACGGTTTTTCATGCCGGCTCGATGACGAAGGCGTGCTTGAAGTGGATGTCCACAAAGGGCAGGCGCTCAACGATGTTTTCATTCAGCTGGAGCAGCAAGGAATCAAAGTGGTCAGTATGCGCACCAAAGCAAACCGCCTGGAAGAGTTGTTCGTCCGCATGGTGGAACAGAATGAACCGGCTGCAGAAGCGGTAACGGAGGGCAGGAAATGAATGCAAATGCTCTGTTCACCGCGTATATCACGATTGTTTTGAGAGAGATTCGCCGGTTTACCCGAATCTGGCCGCAGACCCTGCTGCCGCCTGCTGTCACCATGACGCTGTACTTTATTATTTTCGGAAATCTGATCGGCTCGAGAATCGGTGAAATGGGCGGTTTCGATTATATGTCGTTCATCGTGCCCGGGCTCATCATGATGGCGGTGATTACCAGCTCATACGCCAACGTGGTGTCGTCTTTTTTCTCCATGAAATTCCAGCGAAGCGTCGAGGAGCTGCTGGTATCGCCGGTGCCGAACTGGGTTATTCTGGCTGGCTATGTGACCGGGGGTATGGCTCGCGGCCTCGGAATAGGGGTTATCGTAACCCTGTTGTCACTGGCGTTTACGCGCTTGCAGATTCACAACCTGCCGATGGTTGTGGTAACGGTATTTCTGACTTCTGCACTGTTTGCTGTCGGTGGTTTTATCAACGCCTTGCTGGCGACCAAGTTTGATGATGTGTCTATCGTGCCCACCTTCGTTCTGACGCCGCTGACGTATCTTGGCGGGGTGTTCTACAGCATTGATCTGCTACCGGAGTTCTGGCAGGGCGTTTCTATGGTTAACCCGATTCTGTATATGGTGAATGGCTTCCGGTTCGGCATACTCGGTGTTTCTGATGTAAACCCGTTTGTGTCTCTTGGTATGATTCTGGCTTTCATCGCCGCGCTTACGTTTGTTGCGCTTAAACTGCTGGCGCGGGGAAAAGGCATTCGCCACTGATCTCGGGGCGATCTTTTTTCAGGCCTGTATTCATGACTATTTTTCAGGAAATTCTATGGCTCTTGATAATGCGCCGCTGGGCAAAACCAGCGATTACCCGGACCGTTATGATCCGGCTTTGCTTTTCCCGGTCGCCCGGGCCGAGAATCGCCGCCGTATCGGGCTGGAAGATGGGCGCTGGCCCTGGTTCGGAGGCGATCTCTGGCAAGCCTGGGAAATATCCTGGCTTCGCCCGGGAGGCATTCCTGACCTGGCCTGGGCCGAAATCCGGTTTCCGGCCGCCGCGCCGTCGATTATTGAATCCAAGTCTCTCAAGCTGTATCTGAACTCCCTGAACCAGACGGTGTTCTCGTCTGCCGATCAGGTTGTTGAAACCATTACGGCGGACTTGTCCAGTGCCAGCGGCGCAGCGGTAAACGTCCGCTTCCTGAGTGTCGACGATTCCGATATGGCCGTCGGGCGCCCGTCAGGCTATGAGCTTATTGATAACGAGCCGGTTGAAGATGTTGTGTACGACTATGCTCCGGAATCGTTGAGAGCATCCGGGCCAGTGGTAACTGAGCATCTATGCTCCCACCTGCTGAAGAGTAACTGCCCGGTGACCGGCCAGCCGGATTGGGGAACGGTGCTGATCAGCTATACCGGATCGGCCATCGATCGTGCGGGGTTGTTGCGGTACATCGTGAGTTTTCGGCAGAAGCAGGATTTTCATGAGCACTGCGTAGAGACACTGTTTACCGATCTGTTAAACCGGTGCAAACCGCAGAGCCTGACAGTATGTGCCCGATACACCCGCCGTGGGGGTCTTGATATAAACCCCTGGCGCAGTACAGAGCCACAGGAGCAGGTTGGCCCAAGGCTGATTCGTCAATAGATCAGTCCCGGGCAGAGTCTTCTTCTTGCCGCAGGCGGTCCGCGGCATCTTCCAGAGCGCTGAGAATGCTCCGGCGCTCTCGTTCGGTGATCTTGTCGGAATCCAGGTACATCGCAAAGCCACTGTGCTCGTGTTCCATAAAACTCCGGTTCGGGCCCATGTCTCTGCGGAAGTCTACAACCTCATAGATAGGCACAGGTTTACCGAAGCCTTTTACGGTGATCTCGCCTTTGTCGCGGCACATGATCCGGTCTTTGATCAGTGAAAAGGTTTCGTAAGAAACGAGTATTTCCCCCGGCTCAGCAAGGGATTCCAGCCTGCTGGCTAGGTTTACCTCCTTGCCGATAATGGTGTAATCCATGCGGTTTTCAGCCCCGAAATTACCCACGGTTGTGTAGCCGGTGCTGATGCCCATGCGGATCTCGAGCGGGGTTTTTATACCCTGGCTGCGCCACTTCTGCCGCATGATCTTCATGTGTTTGCGCATATCAATGGCCATGGATACACAGGCAAACGCATCTTCGCGCTGGCCGCGGCTGGTGGGGTCGCCGAAGAAAACCATGATGGAGTCACCCACAAATTTATCGATGGTGCCGCCGTACCTCAAGGCTACTTCGGCCATACCGTTAAAGTAGTGGTTGAGAAGCTCTGTGAGTGCTTCGGGTTCCATTTCCTCTGAAAGCTCGGTAAAGCCTTTTATATCCGAGAAGAACACGGCGAGTTTTTTGCGCTGGGTTTCAAGGCGAACGTCTCGTTCTCCGGTGAAGATGGACTGCCAGACCTGAGGCGAAAGGTATTTTGAAAGCTTGTGTGACAGCGCGATGGATTGTTCACGCTGATTCTGTATCTGCGTTTTTGCCAGCATCAGAGCGCGCGCCTGTTGGTGCGAATAAAACGCAGTAACGCAGATATAAAGACCGGTAAACGAGATCGACAGCATGCTGGTGAGCAGCGGGGACTGGAACGAGTCTGCGGGCCCGATGGTCAGGAAGAAAACCAGAATAGTGGCGGCCATAAAAGCCGAGCCGATCAGCCATTGGCGTATGCCACCGATGATCAGGCCGCTGAACATCAGCATCAAGGCTACCGAGACCGACGGTATGGCAACCAGGCCGATGCAACCTATAAACCCACCACCAATAACGCAATCCGCCGTGAGCATTTTCTGCCGAATGCGGGGGGAGTTTCTCAGAAACGTGCGTCGGGTGAGCAGGTACGCAATGTGTGGCCAGATCAGCGCGCCGCCAATCAACCAAAGGTGCCATTGCTGAAACGCCCCTTGCAATACCCCCACAACAATAATGGCAGCCGTCGCCGTGTAGGCGAGCAGGCGCCCGTTATAGTCGGGCATTGGGGGGATAGCTACCGGGCTGTTCAACGCCTCGGAAGCGAGAGATTTTCCTGCGCTGGTGCTGGCATTGCGCAGATCTGCCGAAGCACTCATCATGTACGCTGATCACTCATGGCGCTGGAACCGTATAATTTTATTTGTGTTATGCCGAGTACGACGAAAGGTTAACAGCATTACGTAGAACCCACAATTCACTGGTCTTGTTTGAATGTGAGCTGGCCAGCGTTAATTTAGCGGAAACTATTGATATGAGTTCAGTCACTGACTTTTTGCTCAACCGGGCATCTGAGCCACGGCTGGAAGCGCCGGGCCCCGACGCTTCAACGCTTGACCGGGCGTTCGCCTGCGCATCGCGTGCACCAGACCATGCCTTGCTGCGCCCCTGGCGTTATCTGGTGATCGAAGGTGAGGGTCTTAACGCCCTGGGTGAGCTGCTTGCCGCCGGGTACTCCGATATGAGGGGCAAGACCGATGAGAAGAAGCTGGAGATCATACGGAACAAAGCACAACGTGCGCCGATGATTATTGTCGGAATCGCGTCACCCAAAAAGCATCAAAAGATCCCCGAGGTTGAACAGCTACTCTCAGCCGGCGCGGGCATGAGTTTTCTCGGGTTGGCGTTGCAGGATGCGGGCTTTGGCGTTATGTGGCGCACAGGAGAGCTGGTCTACAACCCGGTGGTTCTCAAAGGGCTTGGCCTTGAAGAAGGGGAATCGATCATCGGCTTCCTCTACACCGGCTCTGTATCGTGCGCCAAGCCGGCAGTTCCCAGGCCAGAGCTGGCTGAGTTTGTCGCGCGCTGGCCCGCGTAGTTAACAAGTATGTTTCCCCCGCTATTCCGGTGGGGGAAGCAGCTTGCCGCTTTCATTGGATTTGCCGTTCCTGCTCATCTTACTCTCACCCCGATTCCCCCCTGTAACCCGCTGAAAGGACCGATTTCAGAGGGCTTCCAAAATCTGGCATCAGCATTGCTTTAGTACTGCCATAGAACGAAACCGGCAACGTCTTAAGCCGCCGGTGACAGGATTTCGGAGGTTGTATGGCAATCACTTTTGATAAAGCTCTTGGTATTCACCAGCACGCGCTGGAAGCCAGAGTGAAGCGCGCTGAAGTTCTGGCGAATAACATGGCCAATGCTGATACACCGGGCTTTAAAGCCCGGGATATGGACTTTCAGGCCATGATGCAGAAGGCTCAGGACAATATGAGCGGCTTTGGTATGGAGAAAACCCATGAGGGCCACATGGATACTTCAGCAGGCGCCGGTGATTCAGATTTGATGTACCGGGTACCAAACCAGCCGTCTGTAGACGGTAATACGGTGGATGCCCAGGCCGAACAGACCCGGTTCATGCGCAACGCGATGGATTATCAGGCCAGCTTCCAGTTTCTGAACAGCAAGTTTACCGGCCTGACCAAAGCCCTTAAAGGCGAGTAATCCGCGGTTCCACGATTAGCTAAGGAGAATCACCATGTCACTGGGCAACATATTCGATATCGCCGGTTCTGGCATGACAGCGCAGTCACTGAGGCTGAATACAACCGCTTCAAACATTGCAAACGCAGAGACAGCCAGCTCCAGTACTGACGCGACCTATCGTGCGCGGAAGCCGGTTTTCTCAGCGATTCAGCAATCCATGATGAATCCCGGGCAGCAGGGTTTTGGTGTTACGGCGGGTGAGGATGCAAGCGCTGGTGTTCGTGTTGAGGGAATTGTCGAAAGCGATGCGGAGCTGCAAATGCGATACGAACCTCATCACCCGGCAGCCAATGAAGACGGGTATGTGTTTTATCCCAATGTGAATGTGGTGGAAGAGATGGCAGACATGATGTCTTCATCGAGAAGCTTTCAGATGAACGTGGACATTATGAACACGGCCAAATCCATGATGCAGCGCATCCTGACTCTTGGTCAGCAGTAAAGGGGCGAGGACCGAATCATGAGTGCAATTAACGCAACAGAAGCCTCAGATGTACTGGCGAGTTATAGAAGTCAGCCTCAGAGCGGAACCGACAGCAAAGGCGAACTTGGTAAAAACGAGTTCATGGAACTGATGCTGGCGCAGCTGAAGAATCAGAACCCGTTGGAGCCCCAGGACAACGGCGAGTTCATCTCCCAGCTTGCGCAGTTCAGTTCGCTGGAAGAAATGCAGAAGTTGTCGGGTACCGTTGATGATGTGGTTGGCCAGTTCCGCTCCACCCAGGCACTGCAGGCCTCGGCAATGGTTGGCAAGACGGTTCTTGCACCCTCTGAGGTCGGTATTCTCGGCGCTGAAGGTGAAATCTCCGGCAACATTCAGGTACCGGCATCCACAGGCGGTGTGCGCTTGTCTATTCAGAGCCCGAGCGGCGAACTGGTGCGCCAGGTTGATCTTGGCAACAGCGCCGCCGGTGTGAAGGCGTTCAGTTGGGACGGAAAGGACGGCAACGGCAATAGCTTGCCGCCGGGTCCATACCGCATTGTGGCGGAAGCTTCTTACCCACAGGGTAGTGTTCAGCTTCCGACTCTTGTCAGCGCCAATGTAGACAGCGTGTCGTTGGGGCAGGGCGGATCCGTAACCCTGAACCTGGCAGGTATGGGTTCCATTGCACTGTCAGATGTACAACAAATCAATTAATACCGGTGTCAGACCAGAGGTGAATTATGGCTTTTAATACAGGACTCAGCGGCCTGAGGGCGGCAGCGGTAGATCTGGATGTAACCGGCAACAATATTGCCAACGCCAGTACCGTTGGTTTTAAAGGCAGCCGCGTACAGTTTGGCGATCTTTATGCCAGCGGTTTTCTAAGCGGAGGCTCTGCTCCGGTCGGTGACGGCGTAAACGTTCAGGACGTAAAGCAGTCGTTCAGTCAGGGCAATATCAGCTTCACTGACAGTGGTCTTGATATGGCCATCAGTGGGGATGGTTTCTTTATTCTGAATAACGGTGGCGAAACCCGTTACTCCCGTGCCGGGCAATTCACCATCGATAAAGATGGCTTTGTGGTGAATAGCCAGTCCATGCGGGTTCAGGGTTATACGGCTGACGATGACGGTAACCTCTCCGGTATTCGTGGCGATCTTGAGATTGCGACCGATAATCTGGCGCCGCGTCGCACCACCAATCTACGCTCGGATCTGAACCTGGATTCCCGCGAGTCTGTGCTCGAATCCCGGGTGCGGGATGTGGGGCCGCTGGCATTCAACGATATCAGCGGCGAGCAATTTGAAATCACCTATTCTGATGGCACTCCCAGCTTCACGGTTGATCTGGGCTCGGCGACAACGGCCCGCGAGGTTTCAGACATTATCACCAACGCGCCCGGCCTGAGTGCTTCAGCGACCACTACTGCGCCGATTGTCGATACCAATGTACCTGCGGCTCTGCCGCTGACAGATTCCTATATTTCGGCAGCACAGACCGCAGGGAGCTTCTCGTTCAGTCTCAGTGTCAATAATGCGCCACTTCAGCTTGATACCAGTACCGCGACTTCGTTGCTGGGGCTCAGAGACGCCATAAACCGCTCCAGCGATACCGCTATTTCTGCAACGGTGGTGGATGACGGAACCGGCAATGATGTGCTGCGGGTTATTCACAACCAGGGTGAGGATGTGCAGTTCAGTTATGGCAACGGCGTGCCGGCTGAATCTGTAAGCGCGCCGGTTACGGTATCAGGCGACGTGAATGTGACGGGTGACAGAACAATTGTTGGTCTGACGGGCCTTGGCGCAGACACGGATTTTGCAGATGCATACACCAATTCGCCTATCCGCATAACCAATGAGTTCAACCCGCAGGATCAGCGTACCTATAATCACGCCACATCCACTTCGATCTTCGATAGCCTGGGCAACTCCCATGAGATGACACAGTTCTTTGTTAAAGAACCGTCCCCCGGAAACGGCGTAGGTGTGAGCCAGTGGTCCGTTTACTTGCAGATTGATGGAGAAATGGTTGCGGGTACCGACACTACGCCCTTCACCGCAAGGTTTGATCAGGACGGCACCCTGCAATCCATTGACGGCAACCCCAACGGCGAGATTCTGGTCACCGACTGGATTCCGAAGGACAGTGACGGCCAGCCCAACGGAGCGGATGGCCCCCCACCGCCGGGTGCCACTGTTGTTACTCCCATTCCGGAGCCACCGACCTCATCGGCCTTTGTTTTGAGCCTGGGAGAGACTACCCAGTATGGCGCGGCGTTTGGTGTTGATGATCAGCGCCAGAATGGCTACACCACCGGTCGTTTGTCTGGCCTTGATGTCTCGGGCGAGGGAACACTGTTTGCCCGTTACACCAACGGCCAGTCGAAAGCTTTGGGACAGGTTGCGTTGGCCTCGTTCAACAACACCAACGGCTTGTCGCCGATAGGGGATACCAGCTGGGTGGAAACCTTCGAATCCGGGCAGCCGATTATTGGTCAGCCGGATACAGGAACGCTCGGCGGCATCAAAGCCAGTTCAGTTGAGGAGTCCAACGTGGATCTTTCTGCAGAACTGGTAAACCTGATCATTGCCCAGCGTAACTATCAGGCGAACGCAAAAACGATCGAGACGTCTGATGCGGTCACCCAGACCATTATCAACCTCCGCTAAACCGGCTTTGATCTGAATATGGCATGACTCCTGCAAGAATGTCTGAAAGAGCACTGGAAACAGTCAAAATTCCGGCAGGAGTTGTCCCATGGACAAAGCACTTTATCTCGGTATGTCTGGCGCGAAGCAGAATATGCTGTCCCAGCGTGCCCATGCCAACAACCTGGCCAACGTAAGCACCACAGGCTTCAAGAAAGACTTTGCCCAGGCACGGAGTATGCCCGTGTTCGGGGAACATCATCCTACTCGAGCTTACGCCATGGCGGAGCGCCCCGGCACCGACCTGTCGGCCGGAGCACTGATGCAAACCGGCCGGAAAATGGACGTCGCCATTGAAGGGGAAGGCTGGCTGGCTATTCAGAACAACCTCGGTGAAGAAGTCTTTACCCGTTCCGGCAGTCTGCAGATTGATGTTAACGGTATGGTGCGGCTGGCCAGTGGTGAGATGGTTCTTGGCAATGGCGGTCCGGTTGCGCTTCCTCCCTTTGATAATGTTCAAGTTGGTGCTGATGGCACCGTTTCTATCGTTCCTGTGGGTGGCCCGCCGGACCAGCTGGTAGAAGTGGATCGGTTGAAACTTGTCAATCCTCCCCCGGAGGCGCTTGAGAAAGGCCTGGATGGCTTTATTCGCCGTAAGGCTGATCAGGCGATTGGTGGCGCAGAGCCGGCCGATGCTGCGTTGCGCGTAGCCTCTGGCTTTCTTGAGAGCTCTAACGTTAATGCGGTGGAAGAAATGATTTCCAACCTGCAGTTGTCTCGCCAGTACGAGATGCAGGTGAAGGTTATGAGTACCGCAAATGAGAATTCCGAGGCGGCGGCACGGCTGTTGCAGAACCTCTGATAGTTTTTGAAAAAAACGTGAAAACAACGCCAGTCTGGCCAGAAGCGGCAAATCCTGGCCGCAAACCAGGCAACGGCAAGGAGTAAAGACTATGCATCCGGCACTATGGGTTAGTAAAACGGGTCTCAGTGCCCAGGACACCAACATGTCCACCATCTCCAACAACCTGGCCAACGTAAATACCACGGGTTTCAAGCGAGACCGGGCGGTATTTCAGGATTTGCTGTATCAGATCAACCGGCAACCCGGTGGTTTGAATACGCAGAACTCCGAGCTGCCTTCGGGTTTGCAGCTGGGTACCGGTGTGCGGGTGGTCGGAACCGCGAAGCAGTTCAGCCAGGGCAACCTTCAGATTACCGAACAGCCTCTCGATGTGGCCGTTAATGGTCGTGGTTTTCTGCAGATCGAGCTTCCGGATGGCCAGACAGCCTACACGCGGGATGGTCAGTTTCAGCTCAACGCCGACGGCGATGTGGTTACACCGGATGGCTATGCACTCCAGCCCAACATCAACGTGCCCGAGAACGCCACAACCGTAACGATCGGCAAAGACGGCACCGTATCCGCTATCACCGATGACCAGGCGGCGCCGGTTAATCTGGGCCAGATCACGTTGGTGAACTTTATCAATCCCCAGGGCCTGCAGGCTATCGGTAACAACCTGTTCAAGGAAACCAACTCCAGTGGCGACCCTGCTGAAGGCGAGCCAGGGCTGGCCGGGCTGGGTTCACTGGAGCAGGGCATGGTTGAGTCATCCAACGTGGAAGTTGTTGAAGAGCTGGTGAACATGATTACCACCCAGCGTGCTTATGAGATGAACTCCAAAGTCGTCTCTACGACAGACCAGATGCTCCAGTTTATTACCAACAACATTGGTTAACGTTCTGACAAGGCATGGTTGTGAAATGCCAAGCGCGCGACAAGAAGTGAGGAGTGAACTCATGAAACCGACTACATCAACCTGGGTGACCGGGCGGGCAGGGACTTTTCTGCTGGTCTGGCTGCTTATTCTATTGCAGGGATGTACCGCCATGAGCCGGCCGCGAGCTGAGCCGGACGATCCCGCTTATGCGCCTGTGCGTGCTCAGGCAATGATGCAACGTGATCCCGAATCCGGAGCCATCTTCCAGAGCTCCCGCAACTACAATTTTTACGGGGACACGGTCGCTCTGAATATAGGTGACGTGCTGACGGTAACACTTAATGAGTCCACCCGTGCGAGCAAGAACGCAGAATCCAGCATCACGAAAGATAACGAAATTACCTTGCCAGAGCCCACGATTCTGGGGAAGAGCAACTTCGGCATTGCTACTTCATTAACAAATGAGCGGGATTTTAGTGGCAAAGCCGAAGCTGACCAGAGCAACAGTCTTGCGGGCAGTATTACCGTCACGGTTACAGATGTTTTGCCGAACGGCGTACTGAAAATTCGCGGCGAAAAATGGTTGTCGTTGACCAACGGCGATGAATACGTTCGTTTGACAGGCCTTGTCCGACCACAGGATATCGACCCCGGAAACATAGTGGCCTCCAATCGCATTGCGGATGCCCGCATCGCCTACGGCGGCACGGGTGATTTCGACCAGGCAAACCAGATGGGCTGGCTGGCCCGGTTCTTCAACAGCGAGTGGTGGCCTCTGTGATAATACGTCGATGCGTAGTTCTTTCGCTGATGCTTGCGGTAATGGCTGCGCCTGTGCTGGCAGACCGTCTGAAGGATCTGGCGCGGATCAAAGGTGTACGTAACAACCAGCTTGTGGGCTACGGCCTGGTAGTGGGGCTTGATGGAACCGGCGACAAGGCACCCTTCACCAATCAGACATTCCGTAACATGATGAACCAGTTCGGTGTCACCCTGCCAGAAGGCGTGAACCCGAATCTCGCCAACGTGGCAGCAGTTACCGTGAGCGCTAACCTGCCGCCATTCGCCAAGGCGGGCCAGGAAATAGACATCACGGTCTCGTCCATAGGTAATTCGGATAGCTTGCGGGGCGGCACTCTGCTGATGGCACCTCTTAAAGGTGCTGATGGAAACGTGTATGCCATGGCTCAGGGCAGCCTTGTAGTAGGCGGGTTCGGTGCCGAAGGGCTGGATGGTTCACGTATAACCGTGAACGTTCCCAGCGTTGGCCGTATTCCGAATGGCGCTACCATTGAGCGGGAAATTGCCTCTCCCTTTACTCGTGGCGACACAATTACCTTTCATCTGATGCGTCCGGATTTCACAACGGCGCGTCGAGTGGTGGAAGTGGTCAATGAAAACCTTGGGCCTGATATGGCCTATGCCCACGATGCGACGTCGATTTCTGTGCGCGCACCCCGCGATCCCTCCCAGCGTGTGAGCTTTCTTTCCATCCTGGAAAATCTTGAAGTGGATCCTGCGGAAGATGCCGCAAAAGTCGTTATCAATAGCCGCACTGGCACCATTGTTGTGGGGCAGAACGTTCGGGTAAGCCCTGCGGCCGTTACCCATGGCAACCTCACGGTGACCATCCAGGAGAACCCGGAAGTGCAGCAGCCCAACCCGTTTGCTTTCGGTAATACGGAGCTTGAGCAGGATAGCCAGATTGCTATTACCGAAGACCCGGCCCGCATGTTCAAGTTCGGACCGGCGGTTACGCTTAATGAAATTGTTCAGGCTGTGAACCAGGTAGGTGCTGCTCCGGGCGACGTTATGGCGGTACTGGAAGCTCTGAAACAGGCCGGCGCACTGCGCGCCGAGCTTATTGTTATCTAGGTGACATGATGCAGGATTATCAGCTTCAACAGGCCAGGATATACACGGATTTCAGCGGGCTGAACGCACTGAAAAACGGTGCCCGTGATGATAAACAGGCGGCGCTTGAGGAAGTGGCACGTCAGTTTGAAAGTATCTTTCTGTCTGAAATGCTGAAGTCCATGCGCAAAGCCGGAGATGTACTTGCTGAGGGTAACTACCTGAACAGCAGCCAGTCGGAATTCTACCGCGACATGTTCGACAGCCAGATGAGCCTTACCATGTCGGGCGGGCAGGGAACGGGGCTTGCTGATGCGCTGGTGCGGCAACTGGGGAAAGATATTCCCGGAGCCGATAAAGAGGGCGCGCCTCTGGCATCTCACAAAGCTGTGCTGGCAGATTATGAACGCAGCATGCCGCCACTGTCGCCCCGCTTGCCGGAGCGGCTTGAAAAAGTCGCCGAGGTTGCAGCTGATAAACGCTCAGAGGCCGCCGCTGAGGCCCGCGTAATGCCGGAACAGTTCGAGTCTCCTGAACATTTCATACGCACGCTGCTACCCGTCGCCGAGAGTATCTCTGAGGATACAGGTATTGATCCTAAACTGATGGTTGCCCAGGCGGCCCTGGAAACGGGTTGGGGTAAGCACATGATCCGGGGTGATGGTAGCCAGCACAGTTATAACCTTTTCGGTATCAAGGCTGACAGCCGATGGGAAGGCGATGCGGTAACCATCACCACGACCGAGTTCCGTGAGGGCGTCCCGATGAAAGAGCGTGCGGATTTCCGGGCTTACCCGGATTACGAATCCAGCTTTCGGGACTATGTGGCATTCCTGGAATCGAATCCCCGGTATCGGGATGTGCTTGCCAGCGCTGATCAGCCAGACGTTTTTGCGAGGAAGCTGCAGGAAGCCGGATATGCTACCGATCCGCAGTACGGTGAGAAAATCAATCGGATTATGAACCGTGATTCGTTGATGACTCTTTCAGTGAATGATGGGGCCGGGGAGTAAATATTATGGCGGGACTGCTTGGTATTGGCCTGACCGGTATCCTCGGTCATCAGAGTGCTCTGAATACTACGGGCAACAACATCACCAACGCGAATACGCCTGGTTACAGCCGACAGGAAGTGGTGTTTGAAACCCAGCCTGGGCAGCGCACTGGTGCCGGAACCATTGGTTCTGGCGTTAGCATTATGGATATTCGCAGGCTGGCGAATGAGTTTCTTGTGCAGCAGGTGCGGGAAGACAGCACCCTGGCGGGTGAGCAGCAAACACTGAATTCCGAACTGAGCCGGCTCGACAACTTGCTGGGCGGCGAGACTACGGGGTTGAACAATGCCCTGAATAACTTCTTCGCAAGCCTGCAGAATGCCGCAGAAGATCCAGCTTCTCTGCCGCAGCGCCAACTGGTTTTGAGCGAAGCGCAGCAGGTGGTCAACCGGTTTCAGGCGTTGAGTCAGGAGTTCATTCAGCAGCGGGAATCGGTGAAGACCCAGATGCAGCAAGGCGTCAAGGATGCCAATACCCTGCTGAACAGCATTGCGGATCTTAATCTGGCTATTTCTGAATCTCCGGGGCTGGCCCAGGGCCGGATGCCGAATGAGTTGCTGGATCAGCGGGATGAAAAGCTTCGCCAGCTCTCTGAACTGGTCAACATAAGGGTGACAGAAACCGAAGGGAGCCAGGTAAATGTTTCGCTTTCCAACGGTCTTTCCCTTGTGGTTGGAAATAACGCTGCGCAGCTGGGCACCCGGGGCAATGCGGAAGATCCGACGCGCCTGGAATTTACGCTTTCCAACGGCGGCCGAACGCTGAATATTGATGAACAGATCGCTGGCGGTAAGCTCGGCGGGCTGAGACGTTTCGACAATGAAGCGTTGAAACCGGCGTTTGATGAGCTGGGGCGAATCGCGATAGGCGTTGCTGCCAGTATGAATCATCAGCACGAAATCGGTATGGATCTTGAGGGTGACCTGGGCGGGCTGTTTTTTAACGACGTTAACGATCTGGCGGTTCAGAGAAGCCGGGTTGTGGCAAATGCCAACAATCAGTTGCCGAACGATGGCCAGTTGGCTGTGGAAATCACCGACAGCAGCAAGTTACCGGCCGGAAGCTGGACGCTGCAGTTCAGCGGCGACGGGCGCAATTTTGAGCTTATCGATAAGGCTTCCGGTGAAATTGTTAATCAGGGCCGCTTGCCAGACCCTGTCCAGTCCGAAATCACCATGCCCGGTTTTAATATCCGGGTGGAGGGTGGGACCTTCAATGCTGGTGACAAGTATCTGATTCAGCCCAGCCGCAACGCTGCAGAATCGATCGGGTTGCAGGTCGATCGGGAAGAGGATCTGGCGTTTGCCAGCCCCATTCGCGCCACCACCGGCGATCAGAATGTGGGAACTGGCAAGATCGATCAGGGCACCATGCTGAATGTGCGCAGCCCGTTCACCGGTTCTTTGTTGCCGGGATTTCAGAGTGCGGGTCAGTTAGCTAATGGGCCTCTGACGGTTTCTTTCACCTCAACACCTTTGCCGGGTGACCCAGACGCCATGACCTACACAGTGACGGGGCCGCCACCAGCCAACACCGTTGTCGGTAACCCCAAAGCTTTCAGTCCCGGCGAGATTGTGACTGTGTTCAGCGGAGACCCTGCCGCTGGCGATGATTATCAGGGGTTTCAATTCAAACTGACGGGCAAGCCGGCAGAAGGCGATACCTTTGAGATTGCCTACAACACCAACGGCGTTTCGGATAACCGGAATGCCGAGCTTCTGGCGGCACTGGGCACGGCCAACACCCTGAACGGCAAGAGCCAGAACTTTACCGAGGGGTATGCCGGGCTGGTAGAAGACATCGGCGTGAAAACCCGCCAAAGCCAGCTTGATCTGGACGCTGGCAAAACCTTGCTGGAGCAATCTACTGCCCAGAGGGAGTCGGTCTCAGGGGTAAACCTGGATGAGGAAGCCGGCAAACTGATTCAGTACCAGGCTGCCTATAATGCCTCGGCGCAGGTTATATCGGTGGCTCAGGATTTGTTCAATACGCTGTTGCAGACGTTCCGGTAACAGGAGAGGTGATCTGACATGATCAGAATTTCATCACAACAAGTGTTCTCAAGCGGCATCAACCGGTTGCAGGAGCTGAACAGTAATCTGAACAGCACGCAACAGCAGATATCGACGGGTAAGCGGGTGAACAAGCCGTCCGACGACCCGGTGGCTGCAGCCCGGATTCTGAAGCTTGATCAGGAGCTTTCGCGGGTTAAAACCTATGAGCGCAATGTCGACCTTGCAGATAATCGGCTCAAGCAGGAAGAAAGCGCTCTGGCAAGCTCGGTGGATGTGATCCAGCGGATCCGGGAACTCACAGTCCAGGCAGGTAATGGCTCTTTGTCTCCCAATGACCGCCAGTCGATTTCTTCAGAAATGAAAGAGCGGTTGGGGCAGCTTGCCAATATTGCGAATACCCGGGATGCTTCCGGGGAATATATCTTCAGCGGCTTTCAGGGCTCAGTTCCTGCGTTTCAGCAGAATGCGGAAGGAAAGTACGAGTACCAGGGTGATGAAGGTCAGCGGGTTCTGGAAATTGATGATGGTGTGACTGTGCCAATCAGTGACAATGGTAAGAGCATTTTTGTGAATGTGCCCGCGGCTGTTGTTGGCGAACATGCTGGCCCGACAGCCGGAACGTTTATTTCCGGTGTCAGTGTGGTCAACCAGGCCGCGCTGGCTGGAGCGTTTCCGGGATCGTTCCCCAATGACATAACGCTTCAGGTCGATAACAGTACCCCACCACAGGTTCTGGCATTCGATAGCAATAATCCGGCAGTGACTTTCCCTGTGACGCCTTCGGATTATCAGAGTGGAGAAACCTTTGTGGTTGCGGGCATTGAAGCGAGCATTTCCGGTGCTGTTCCGGGTGCGGCGCCTATCCCGGATAGCTACACATTGAAAATCAATGAAAAGCAGTCGGTGTTCGGTACCATCGAAAACCTGATTGCCGGGCTGGACTCCATTGATAAGGGTACCCCGGAGGGCCGTGCTCAGTATGATGATTTGATTGCTCAGTCTCTGGTTAATCTCGATAACGGCCAGGAGAGCATCATTCTCAAGCAGACGGAGCTTGGTGGGCGTATGAACGCGGTTGAATCCACCAGAAACTTTCTGGCAGATTCATCGGTGTACACCAATGAAATTCGCTCCCAGTTACAGGACGTGGATTACGCTGAGGCGATCAGCAACCTGAGCTTCCAGAGCTTTGTGTTGCAAGCTGCGCAGCAATCCTTTGCCCAGGTTTCCCAGTTGTCGTTATTCGACCGGTTGTAAATACCAGTTGCTGTAAGAAAACTCGCGGGCTCCGTGTGTTGCTTTCACGATCAGGCTCAGTATAATCTCACCCTCTCTTAGATGGCGGCGTGGTGGAATTGGTAGACACGACGGATTCAAAATCCGTTGCTAGAAATAGTGTGGCGGTTCGAGTCCGCCCGCCGCTACCAAAAAATGATTTTAGATCAGTTTCTTAGAGAAAAAATAAAACCAGCGTCCAGGCTGGTTTTTTTGTGTCTGTTCGGTTTCTGCAGGCATTGCCCAGTGCGACAGGCAGAAAATCCGGCGAATTATTACGGGTGCTCACCATACCCCTGAACTATAATATTTTTCGGAATAAAACTTGGTTGGTACAACAAAGGGCAGCCACAGAAAAAGACTGTCTGTAAGCTTCAGGGAATCAAGAGGGAGAGTATGAAAGGATCCACGGCGATGATGAAATATGTCTGCTTGTTTATTGCTGCACTTCTTGCCGGGTGCGCGAGCTCCGGAACGAAAGTTGAGCGCATTGATGCAGTTTCAGAGGTTGATAAAAACTACAGCCGCGTTCTTGTGTTTGCGGTAACGGAAAAAGAGCACAACCGTACAGCCATTGAAACCGAGCTTGTTGCGGAATTGAACAAGAATGAATTCAAAGCCAGCCGGTTTGGAATGTCGAACTCGGATATCCCTTGGGGTGACCCCACCAGATTGCAGAAGCTGGTTGCCGAGGATGCAAGAAATGGCGGGTACGATGGTGTTCTGGTGGTTTCTCTGATCAGCAAGCATCGTGAATCCCGGTATGTGCCGGAACAGGTTATCTACCAGCCCGTTGTTACATCCATTGGGCCGTTGGCATCTACTACTTACATGCAGACGACGGTGGTTCCTGCCGATTATGAAGAAACAACAAACTACGCGTTGAAATCGACGCTGTTCGACACCGACTCTGCCAAACCCGTCTGGCAGCTATACTCCAGTACGGTCGATCCGCAATCGGTAGATGTTGCTGCCAAAGATTTCGGTAAGGTGATTGTTAAGGCACTTGGAAAAACCTTACCCCACGCTGAGAAGAATAAATAAGGCCGTTTCGGTCAGAATGGTTATTGTGCCGTGGCGCGGTTTACTTAAGGCAACGCGGTTGTAAACCGGCTGGTGCGCATGCCATACTACGCCGCTTCCGTAAGTGGTTGGTATCAATAAAATCAGTCACTTACGGAAATTAACCAGCAGCGGCCCGGATCTCAAACCCGCCCGCCGTTACCCTATTCAAGTCGCTTGGTGCGACGTCGTGAACAGCCCGGTCCATGAACGTCTCCGATTTTCACTTTGATCTCCCGGACGAGCTTATCGCCCGTTACCCTCTCAGGGAGCGCAGCGCTTCCCGTCTTCTATGCCTTGAAGGCACTACCGGCGATACTGCACACCGTTTTTTTACCGATCTTCCGGATTTGCTGCAGCCCGGCGATCTGCTTGTGTTTAATGATACTCGTGTGATTCCGGCTCGCCTGTTCGGCAAAAAAGAAACCGGTGGTCAGGTTGAGGTATTGGTAGAGCGGGTAATCGACGAACATAATCTTGTAGCCCATGTGCGTGCGTCCAAAGCCCTGAAGGAAGGTCAAAAGGTTATTCTTGAGGACGGTACCGCTCTGCGCATGACCGGCCGGAGTGATGCGCTGTTTCATCTTGAGAGCGAGGCCGGTGAGCCGGTGCTGGATACGCTGGAGCGTATCGGGCATATGCCTCTGCCGCCCTATGTTGACCGGCCTGATGAATCAACTGATAGAGAGCGTTATCAGACCGTCTACGCGAAGGAAGCCGGAGCCGTTGCGGCACCGACAGCAGGCCTGCATTTTGATGAGGGTGTACTGGCAGCCCTCAAGGCGCGAGGCGTGGAAAGTACGTTTGTTACCTTGCACGTAGGGGCCGGAACGTTTCAGCCTGTGCGTGTAGATCGGATAGACGAGCATGTGATGCACAGTGAAATAGTGCATGTGCCGGAGGAAGCGGTAGAGGCGGTTAACCGCACTCGTGCCCGGGGCGGCCGTGTGGTCGCAGTCGGGACAACCTCGGTGCGGTCTCTCGAGTCTGCAAGCAGGGGAGGTTATCTGCGCACTTTCCGGGGCGAAACCGATATTTTTATTCATCCGGGTTACCGGTTCGAGACCGTCGACGCACTGGTTACCAACTTCCACTTGCCTGAGTCCACTCTGATCATGCTGGTCAGCGCGTTTGCAGGCTATCAGCATGTGATGCATGCCTACCATGATGCGATTGCCGAGAAGTACCGGTTTTTCAGTTATGGCGACGCCATGTTCATAACCGGGCAGGAACCGAGCAGAGGTATGCTGCTTGGCGTGCCCGATGAGCCTGCCCAGGCAGGCACCCAATCACCACTTGATAGCGGAGGCAAGCCTTGAGCCAGTCCTGTTTCATGTCCTTTGAAAAATTGGGGGAAGATGGTCTGGCCCGACGTGGCAGGCTGACTTTTCCAAGGGGAACGGTTGAAACCCCGGCGTTCATGCCCGTAGGCACCTATGGGACGGTTAAAGGGATGTTGCCGCGCGATATTCATGAAATTGGTGCTGAAATCATCCTCGGTAACACCTTTCATCTGATGCTGCGCCCCGGCACAGAGGTGATAAAAGCCCACGGTGATCTCCACGACTTTACCCAGTGGAAGGGGCCGATCCTGACAGATTCGGGCGGTTTTCAGGTGTTCAGCCTTGGCGAAATGCGCAAGATTACCGAAGAAAAAGTAACGTTCCGGTCTCCGGTAGACGGTTCACCGGTTGAACTGTCACCGGAAATCGCAATCCGGGTCCAGCGCGATCTTGGTTCCGATATCGTCATGATCTTTGACGAGTGCACCCCGTACCCTGCAACTGAAAAGCAGGCAAAGGAATCCATGGAGCTTTCCTTGCGTTGGGCAAAGCGCAGCAAGGACGCCCATGAGGGTAACCCTGCAGCCCTGTTTGGTATTGTTCAGGGCGGCATGTACGAGTCCCTGAGAGATCGCTCTCTGGAAGGCCTCACGGACATCGGGTTCGATGGGTATGCCATTGGCGGTCTGTCGGTTGGTGAACCCAAAGAAGATATGATTCGCATTCTTGATCATTTGCCGTCGAAAATGCCGGCCGACAAGCCTCGCTATCTGATGGGGGTAGGGCGCCCGGAAGACCTCGTTGAAGCAGTGCGCCGTGGTGTCGATATGTTCGATTGTGTGATGCCTACCAGAAATGCCCGAAATGGTTACCTGTTCACATCAACCGGTATCGTAAAGATCCGTAATGCCAGGCATCGTCACGATACTTCACCGCTGGATGATCGGTGTGACTGCTACACCTGTAAGAACTTTTCGAGAAGTTACCTGCATCATCTGGATAAGTGTGGAGAAATGCTGGGCTCCCAGCTTAATACAATCCACAACTTGCGCTTCTATCAGAACCTGATGGCCGGATTGCGCGGCGCCATTGAAGCAGGTACATTGTCGGACTTTATAAACGACTTCTATGCTCTGCGCGGCGAGACAGTGCCCGCGCTGGGCAATGGGTAACTATTTTTGCTTAATCAACGGAGAGTTTTAATGAAATCAGTCAAGTTGTTTTTAGCCGGCCTTATGGCAATGATGCCCGCACTTGCGATGGCTCAGGAAGCTGGTGCTGCTGGTGGCATGGGTGTTATGGGTCAGGTGATCTTCTTTGCCGGCTTTATTCTGATTTTCTATTTCCTGATCTGGCGCCCGCAGTCCAAGCGTGCCAAAGAGCACAAATCACTGATGTCCGGCCTTAATAAGGGTGATGAAGTGGTCACTTCCGGTGGCATTGCCGGAAAAATCACTAAGGTTACTGATGATTTTATCGTTGTTGAAATTGCTGACAATGTTGAGATCAAAGTACAGAAAGTCGCTGTTGCCGCTGCATTGCCGAAAGGTACGCTCAAAGATATCTGAGCAAGGACTCTCTGGCCGGCCCTGATACCCGCCGGCCTGAACCTTCCTGGCTGAAACACCAAGGCTGGCCTTCGGGCCGGCTACAAGGGATCCCATGCTGAACAAGTACCCGCTTTGGAAAAACCTGATTATCCTGATCGCGATTCTGATCGGGTTTATCTACGCTCTACCCAATCTCTTCCCCGACGATTTCGCTGTGCAGATCACTGGTGCACGTAGTAGTACCGAAGTTAATTCTGCCGTGCTCGAGAGAGCGGTCAAGGCCCTGGAATCGGATGGTATCGAGGTTAAAAGCAGTTCGCTTGAGGATCGGGACGCCCTTATCCGGCTGACGAGCTCCGATGACCAGCTGCGCGCCCGGCCGGCGGTTCAGGCTGCCCTTGGCAGAGACTATCTCGTAGCACTCAATATGGCAGCGTCGACACCGTCCTGGCTGAGAAGTCTGGGCGCGGGGCCGATGAAGCTCGGCCTCGACCTCCGTGGCGGTGTTCACTTTCTGCTCGAAGTCGATATGGATACGGCGGTTGGCCAGAGGCTGGAAGCTGTTTCGGGCCAGATAAAGCGAGAGCTTCGTGATGAACGTATTCGCTATCGCGGCGGTGATGTGGACGGCACGCGTGACATCGTCCTGAGTTTCCGTGATGAAGCGTCACGGTCTGAAGCTTTTGACTTGATCAAACGTCAGTACAACGAGTTTTTGCTGGACGAAAGAACCAACGGTGACGAGTTTCTGATCGTTCTCACCTTGTCAGAAGCCGAGGTGACAGCAA
This sequence comes from Marinobacter sp., assembly GCF_048259445.1. Taxonomy (GTDB): domain Bacteria; phylum Pseudomonadota; class Gammaproteobacteria; order Pseudomonadales; family Oleiphilaceae; genus Marinobacter. Next base: position 38,754 of record NZ_JBLXHQ010000022.1, read on the forward strand.
TCCGCAAGTACGCTCTTGAGCAGAACCTGACCACTATCCGTAACCGGGTGAACGAACTCGGCGTTGCCGAGCCCCTGGTACAGCAGCAGGGTGCTGACAGAATTATCGTTGAGCTTCCGGGTGTTCAGGATACAGCTCAGGCCAAGCGTGTTCTTGGTGCTACCGCAAACCTTGAGTTCCGCATGGAAGCTCGTCAGGATGCGGCGGCGAGCGAAACCGAGCAGTTCAGTTTCCGCGATGAGCGCCAGCGTACTGCCCGGCTTGAGCGCGATGTCATTGCTACAGGTAATAACGTTGCGAATGCCCAGCAGGCGTTCGATGAAAACGGTCAGCCCCAGGTAAGCATTACCATGGACTCGGTCGGTGGCGACTTGATGAACCGTGCGACACGGAATGCTATTGGTCGGCGCATGGCTGTTTTGTTTATTGAGTTCCGCACGGAAACCGAGACCAGAATGGTTAATGGTGAACCGGTAGAGTCAGAAAAGCGTGTTGTTGAAAAGGGCATTATCAGCCTCGCTACGGTTCAATCAGCACTGGGCAGCAGCTTCCGCATCACAGGTCTGGATTCCATTCCTGAGGCGTCAGAACTTGCATTGCTTCTGCGAGCCGGTGCTTTGGCCGCGCCTATGTACTTTGTCCAGGAGCGCACGATCGGCCCAAGCCTGGGGCAGAAGAATATTGATGCCGGCATGATGTCGGTGGCTCTAGGGTTTATCCTTGTGCTTCTGTATATGCTGGTTTATTACCGCGGGTTCGGGGTTGTGGCAAACATTGCTCTGACCATCAACCTGATGCTTCTTATAGCCTGCATGTCCATTCTCTCGGCCACACTGACCTTGCCTGGCATTGCCGGCATCGTGCTGACCGTGGGCATGGCGGTAGACGCCAATGTGCTTATATTTGAGCGCATAAAAGAGGAGCTCAAAGGTGGCGCATCACCCCAGCTTGCGATCAACACAGGTTACTCCCGTGCCTTTGTGTCTATTTTCGATGCGAACATAACGACTTTGCTTGTTGCCATTATTCTATTCGCAATGGGCTCGGGCCCGGTGAAAGGGTTCGCGGTGACATTGTGCATCGGGATCCTGACGTCCATGTTCTCCGGGCTGATGGTTAGCCGGAGTATCGTCAATACCGTCTATGGCGGCCGCAGGGTCGAGAAACTGTCGATCGGAGGAAAGCTCGCCAATGTCTGATGATCAGAAGAAGCCGTTTGATTTTATGGGGTTCCGGAAGATCGCTTCTGCTTTCTCCATTACACTGGTATTAGCCTCCATTGTGCTTCTGGGAGTCCGTGGCCTTAACTTTGGCATGGACTTTACCGGCGGCACGTCCGTTGAGCTGGAATATAAGGAAGCGCCGCAGCTTGATCAGGTGCGTTCCAGTCTTACAGAGGCAGGATACGACCAGTTTGTAGTGCAGAACTTTGGTGCCGATACCATCGTTCTGGTGCGTCTGTCTGAAGCTGGCAATGACCAGCTTGCCCAGGAGATCACCCGTGTTCTGGAGGCAAGTGGTGACGAATTGCAGCTGATCAGTTCCGAGTTTGTGGGGTCGCAGGTCGGTGATGAGCTCAAAGAGGAAAGTGGTCTCGGGCTTCTGCTCGCGCTTGCGGTTGTGCTCATCTACGTGGGCATGCGATTCCAGTTCAAATTTGGTATTGCTTCGGTAGTTCCCCTGGCTCACGACGTTATCATCGTTCTCGGGATTTTCGCGCTGTTCCAGTGGACCTTCGACCTGACAGTTCTAGCAGCCTTGCTGGCTGTTATTGGCTACTCGCTGAACGACACCATTGTTGTGGCTGATCGCATCCGTGAAAACTTCCGCAAAATGCGGGAGGGTGGGCCCTGGGATATTATCAATGAGTCTATTCATCAGACCATTGCCCGTACCATAAACACGTCTGGCACCACGCTGGTGGTTTTGCTGGCCTTGTATTTCCTCGGCGGTGAAGCGATCAATAACTTCGCTCTTGCTTTGATTATCGGTGTTGTCGTGGGTACTTACTCATCGATCTATGTATCAGCGAATTTGTTGATGGTGATGAGCGTTTCCCGCGAAGACCTCATGGTTCCTGCGAAAGAAGGTGCTGGAGATTCCGAAGAGGAAGAGCAGCCACCGGAATGGCTTAACCGTATGTGATTTACCCCGGGGATATCTCCGGGCACAAAAAAACCGCCAACTGAAAAGTGGCGGTTTTTTTGTGCCCGGAATCTGATACTAGATTCAGAGCCGGGTGTTTGCTTTAAGTGGGTATGCGACCGCGGAATGGCTGCAGTACTTTAAGCACTTCCCGGAACAGCTTCGGGTTCGCAACAACCAGCTGACGGGCTTTTCCGGTCGATGGATTGCCTGCGAAATCGCCGGTCAGTGCGCCCGACTCCATTGCCAGGGTTACACCAAGATCCAGGTCTACCGTTTCCGGGCGGAATATAACGGCCGCGTCCAGAAGACCCGCAGAAACCCGAGCGATATCGAGAACCACGCAGCCTGATGTGCGGAACATGCTGGAGTTCTGAGCCAGCACGGCAGCCATTTCACCCCAGAGGAGAGGGTTGTCGCTCTTGCGTGCCTGGTCCAGCAAGTTGCTTGCAAAGGCAGCTTTTTCTGTATGCCGGACTTCTGAGGCGCGAACTCTGCGGCTGTTCAGTGCGGCTCCGCGCCCACGGCTGGCAGAATATTCTTCGCCTGTAACCGGATTCACCAGAAGCAGGTTCTCAGTGCGGTTGTTTTTCTTTTGTGCCAGAGCCAAAGCAAACTCAGGAATACCTCTGAGAAAGTTTTCGCGACCCATCGTCGGAAAAATATGCCAGCTCTTTTCACTGGTGCCGGCGTCTGCTTCGTTCAGCGGCGCGATGGTGTGATCTTTGTAGGCCTTTCCGAGTTGCTCAGCAAAGTTGTCATAAATGGATTGCTCTACCCGGTCCAACTGAAGGCGGCGTTCGTCGTCGTCCTTTCCGGTGGGCTCCTGGCGCTCGAAGTGGGCTTTCAGGTAATCCGACCCCTGACGCGCAACGCGCAGGGCCATTTTAATAGCTGGTTCCATCTGAGTGTTCGTTATCCGGGTGTGTGAAGGGCGGGTATGATAGCAAAAGAACATCGCTCTTGTATGCTTTTTGACTCAGGGATAGCACGGACAACGCGATATGAGGGGTTTTCCGGGGGCGCAGAAAGCGAGAGGTTTCTGCTATCATTACCGCCCTTAAATTTTAACTTTGGGCCTGCAGCCAATGCACAAACCATCTCCCCCGCTGGAAGGGCCGGACGCGTTTCAGGATCAGATCCGGATTGTCCTTGTAGAGACCTCGCACTCCGGCAATATCGGTGCGGTCGCCCGGGCCATGAAGAACATGGGGCTTGCCAATCTTTGGTTAGTAAACCCGAACTCGTTTCCTGATGAGGCTTCCTACGCCCGAGCCGCCGGAGCTTCCGATATACTGGATCGGGCTCAGGTAGTGCCGACGCTGGATAAGGCGCTGGAAGACTGTGTGATGGTGATGGGCACCAGTGCCCGGGGGCGCAAGGTGCCCTGGCCAGTTGTGCCGCCACCTGAGGCCGCTGCCATTGCTGCGCAAAACAGCCTGTCTGGTCCGGTAGCCCTGGTTTTCGGGCGGGAGAATCATGGGCTGAGTAATGATGAACTTCAGCGTTGCCACTATCATATCCATATTCCATCAAACCCGGACTACAGCTCTCTGAATCTCGCTATGGCGGTTCAGATAATGTGCTATGAATTGCGCATGCTTTTTCTGCGCAACCTTGAAGGTGGAGAGGGCAGCCCCTATCTAAAGCCGATGTTGGCACCCGGTGATGCAGGTTGGGATGTGCCGCCGGCCAAGGTGGGTGATGTTGAGGGCTTTTTCGGCCATCTTGAGCAGACTCTGCATGATGTGGATTTCCATCGCCGGGATAACCCGCGGCAGTTGATGTCCCGTTTGCGCAGGCTGTTTCAACGGGCAAAACTTGATCAGATGGAAATCAACATTCTTCGGGGAGTCCTGAGCGCGGTGCAGAAAGCTGCGGGGGTGTCCGGAAACACGAAACAAACCCAGGCCGGTTCAGAACCGACCGGACAGGAAGATGGCCATGTTTAGGCATTTGCGTGAAGATGTAAAAAGTGTTTTTCACCGGGATCCTGCCGCCAGGAATACCTTTGAGGTGCTCACGAATTATCCGGGGCTTCATGCTCTGCTGATTCACCGAATTTCTCACTGGCTTTGGAATGCCGGGCTGAAATGGCTGGCGCGCACTATTTCGACGCTGGCGCGGTGGTTTACCGGTATAGAAATACATCCGGGAGCGACGATTGGACGACGCTTCTTTATTGACCACGGCATGGGCGTGGTTATTGGTGAAACGACTGTTATCGGTGATGACGTAACGCTATACCAGGGCGTTACTCTCGGCGGCACGAGCTGGAACAAGGGCAAGCGCCACCCAACTATTGGCGACGGCGTTGTTGTTGGTGCCGGCGCAAAGATTCTGGGGCCTTTCGAAGTGGGTGAGGGTGCCAAAATCGGATCGAATTCTGTCGTAACAAAAGCGGTGCCTGACGGCGCGACAGTTGTGGGTATCCCGGGCCGGATTATCGTGAAGGAAAAAACAGAAGATGACGCTCGTCGCAAGGTGATGGAAGAGCGTATGGGCTTCGATGCCTATGGTGTGACAGAGGAAATGCCGGACCCCGTGGCCCGATCTGTGCGTGCGTTGCTGGATCATATGCATGCGGTGGACGATCGTATCGAGATCATGTGCAAAGCGCTCCGCAAGGTGAACAGTGAATACCAGAACGGAGAGTTACCGGTGCTGGATGAACACGATTTTGATTGCGTACGCGACGATAGAGAGGATCGGGGCTGAATACTTGACTGGAATACTTGGTCAATTCATACTCGGTGTCCGATATCGAGATTCAATCCCATCACGGGGCTGATGCCATGAAGTTGACTACCAAAGGCCGCTACGCCGTTACGGCAATGCTGGATCTTGCTCTTCACGGAGGGCAGGGGCCGGTAACACTTGCGGATATTTCAGCCCGTCAGGAAATTTCCCTCTCTTACCTCGAGCAGCTTTTCTCACGACTGCGTCGCCGGCAGTTGGTTGCCAGTATACGTGGCCCGGGAGGAGGGTATCGCCTGAACCGCGTTGCAGCCGACATTTACATTGCGGATGTCGTCGACGCAGTGAGCGAGTCGCTCGATACCACCAGGTGCGGAAATAAAGGTGATTGTCAGAATGGCGAAAAATGCCTGACGCACCATCTTTGGTCTGATCTGAGTGATCAGATTCATCAGTTTCTCAGCGAGATAAGTCTCGGTGATCTGATGAAAAGACACGAAATCCGCCAGGTTGCGGACAGGCAGAACCGCCGTCAGATTGATGGCGGTTCTGACACGATTAATACCGAGCGTCTGATAGATCAGGCGCCCGCCTGAATCAAGCCTCTGTATTCTATGAAAAAGCCCGTATACCTCGATTACGCGGCAACGACACCCGTTGACCCCGTAGTCGCTGATGAAATGATTAAGTACCTTACCCCCGATGGTCTTTTTGGCAATCCGGCGTCCCGTACCCATGGTTTTGGCTGGCAAGCGGAATCCGCTGTGGAGTCGGCCCGTGGCCAGGTCGCGAGCCTGATTCACGCCGACCCCCGCGAGATTGTATGGACCTCCGGCGCAACAGAATCGGACAATCTTGCTATCAAAGGCGCTGTTGCCGGTCGTGATCATGCGCATCTCATAACATCAACCATCGAGCATAAAGCTGTTGTAGATACCTGCAAGTGGTTGGAATCGCAGGGTGTTGCGGTTACCTGGCTGAGTCCTGACAGCGACGGTCGCATTCAGCCGGCCCGGGTATTCAGTGCGCTCCGGCCGGAAACAGTTCTGGTGAGCCTTATGCTGGTGAACAATGAACTGGGTTGTGTGACCGATATTGCGACCATCGGCGCAGAGCTCCGCAGCCGTGGCGTGATGTTTCATGTGGATGCGGCTCAGGCTGCCGGCAAAATGCCCGTTGATGTTTCAGTTATGCCGGTGGACCTGATGTCCCTTTCTGGTCACAAGGTCTATGGCCCCAAGGGTGTTGGTGCGCTCTACGTCAGGCGTTCGCCCGATGTGCGTATAGAGGCTCAGATCCATGGTGGTGGTCATGAGCGCGGCATGCGCTCAGGAACCCTGCCAACGCACCAGATTGCCGGTATGGGTAAGGCATTTGCTATTGCTGAGACCTGCCTTGAGGAAGAGATGCAGCAACTCGAGTCTCTGCGCTCAGCTTTTCTGGATGGGTTGGCGGGATTGTCAGGCGTAACACTCAACGGCTCCGATACCTTTCGAGTGCCCGGGATCATTAATCTGGCGTTCGACGGTGTCGATGCAGAGTCTCTGATGCTTGGGTTGCGGGATCTTGCTGTATCCTCGGGTTCCGCCTGTGCATCTGCCGCCGTAGAGCCCTCTTTTGTGCTCCGTGGTATTGGTTTGAGTAGTGAACTGGCCAATCGCGCTTTGCGGTTTTCCTTTGGTCGTTTCACGACCGCGGAAGAAATCGCGTTTGCCAGTGCGCAAATTGTTGATGTTGTTACTCGCCTTCGTGCAGTGCGGTAGGCAGTAGGCCTCCGACTGCGTATAATCGCAGGCCTGAAATTTACCCAAACCTTAACAGGAGAAATACCATGGCTAACGAGCGCACGCTTTCTATTATCAAGCCCGATGCAGTCGCAAAAAATGTAATTGGCGAAATTTACAGCCGTTTTGAGAAGGCTGGCCTGAGCATTGTAGCCTCTCGCATGATGCACCTGACCCAGGAGCAGGCTGAAGGTTTTTACGCTGAGCACAAAGAGCGCCCGTTCTTCAACGATCTGGTTGCATTCATGACATCCGGCCCTGTTGTTGTTCAGGCTCTGGAAGGTGAAGGCGCCATCCTGAAAAACCGTGATCTGATGGGTGCTACCAACCCGAAAGAAGCTGAAGCCGGCACCATTCGTGCTGATTTCGCTTCATCTATCGACGCGAACGCGGTTCACGGATCTGATTCTGCTGCTTCTGCAGAACGCGAAATTGCTTATTTTTTCAATGACAACGAGATCTGCCCACGCGGCTGATTCCGTTGATCGGGGGCTGCCGCTGGCAGTCTCCGTATTGGTTATCTGATCGAGGTTATAAAATGACAGCGGCTGCTGAAAAAACCAACCTGCTGGGAATGCCGAAGGCAAAGCTTGAGGCTTACTTTGACACCCTTGGGGAAAAACGTTTTCGCGCCACTCAGTTGCTGCAATGGATGCACCAGCGCGGCGTGGATGACTTCGATCAAATGACCAATGTGAGCAAATCCCTGAGGGACAAGCTCAAACAGGTGGCCGTGATTCGTGGCCCGGAAGTTGTCTATGATGAAACGTCGAAAGACGGAACCCGCAAGTGGGTCATGCGCATGGACAACGGCAACAGTGTAGAAACTGTGCTGATACCGGACGGCGAGCGCGGCACGCTTTGTGTATCGTCGCAAATTGGCTGTACCCTTGACTGCACTTTCTGCTCAACGGGTAAGCGCGGTTTCAACCGGAACCTGACGGCTGCAGAAATTATCGGGCAGGTGTGGGTTGCGCGAAAGGCCTTCATGCCATTCGAGCCGGGCCCCGACAGGCCGATTACCAACGTTGTCATGATGGGGATGGGAGAGCCCTTGATGAACTTTGACAACGTTGTGGATGCCATGAATCTGATGATGGAAGATAACGCCTATGGTATCTCCAAGCGTCGGGTTACGCTGAGCACCTCCGGCGTTGTGCCGGGTATTGACAAGCTTGCGGAAGTTACCGATGTTTCACTGGCCATTTCTCTGCATGCGCCCAATGATGAGTTGAGGAACAAGCTGGTTCCGCTCAACAAGAAGTATCCGATCGCAGAACTTCTGGCGGCAACGCGTCGTTATTTCAGTCGTTTGCCGGAAAAGCGAAAGGCAACTATAGAATACACGGTCATTGAAGGTATGAATGACAAGCCTGAGCACGCCGTGGAGCTGGCTGAGTTGCTGCGGGATCTTCCCTGCAAGATCAATCTCATTCCCTTTAATCCGTTTCCTGAGAGTGACTTCCGTCGGCCCAGCATGAATGCTACCCGGCGATTTCAGGCTATTCTGAATGATGCCGGTTATATCGCAACCATCAGAACGACCCGGGGCGATGATATTGACGCTGCGTGTGGCCAGTTGGTTGGTAAGGTAGAAGACCGCACCCGTAGAAGCCAACGTTATATAAATGTTCAGCAGGTGAATCCCTGAACAGGGCTCCTGCGATGCTTAATCTGCGAGGAACACAATCTGTGCCTAAAAAAACGCTAAGTAGACGTTTTGCTGCTGTAGCAACCTTGCTGGGCGCTCTCTTTATCACAGGGTGTGTTACCACAACTGACAGCCGTTTCTCCCGCGAGGCGGATCGTCAGAAAGCCGTTGAAAGCTATGTTCAGCTTGCGACGGCTTATATCGGCCAGGGTAATCTAGAGCGGGCGAGGCATCACCTTGATCGCGCGCTGGAGCTTGCTCCGGATAGCTCCGCTGCGCTGGCAGCGCAGGGGTTAATCTATAACTCCGATGGCGAACCCGAGCTTGCAGAAAGGAGTTTCCAGCAGGCAATTTCCAACGATTCTGGTTATACACGTGCCCGAGTCTATTACGGTGCATTTCTATACTCCCAGGGGCGAATGGAAGAATCCCGTGACCAGTTTCGGGCTGCGTCCAGGGATACTGAGTACAGCGATCGTGCGTCCATTTTTTACAATCTTGGTATGACCCAGGAACGACTCGGTCAGCTGGATGACGCTATAGTCTCTTATCGTCGCGCTTCCGAGTTGAGCCGCGGTGACGCTCGATCGCTGCTTTCGCTTTCCCGTGTGATGGCGGATTCCGGCGACATGGCCGGCGCTGCTCGTTATTACGATCGTCTGTTGCTGATAATACAAAGAAACCAGGGGCTGCAGCATTCACCTGAGAGCCTGTTAACGGGTATACGCATTGCGCGCTATCTTGGCGATGGAAACCAGGAGTCGAGCATGGTGTTGCAATTGAAAAACAAGTACCCGGAGTCAGTAGAGTATCAACAATACAAGGCGCTGATTTCTAATGACAAGTGATGAAACTCAACAGACTGCGTCGACGGAAACCGTTGGTCAGCAACTGAAGAAAGCAAGAGAAAGGCATGGATTGAGCGTCGCCCAGATAGCCGATGCGCAGCATTTGAGAAGCGGTATTATCCAGGCAATTGAGAACGATGAGCACGGTCAGATAGACAGCGAGCTCTTTCTCAAAGGCTATGTCCGGGCTTATGCGAAGCAGGTTGGCCTCAACGGTGACGCAATTATTGCAGATCTGAATCGCGAGCTTGAGCCTGTGCGACAAAAGAAAGCGCGCGAGCTGGAAGCCAATCCCCTGGTGGATATCGAGCGGCGAAGGCGCCGGAAACGCCGGGTTGGCAAGCTGCTTTTGCTTATCCTGGCGGTGTTGCTCGTCGGGGCTCTCGTTGTGATGTTTGTGATGCCGAAATTCAGCTCCGGAGACGGCGGCGACTCACTTTCTACAATGTCTTCACCGAGCGAACCGGCCCTGGAAACAGATTCGACAGTTGATTCTGAAATTCTGTCAGGCCTCAACAGCACCGACCGTGAATCTGCTGTTGACACAGCGGACGGCTCTGCAAACGACTATGTCGACCCACCTCCAGCGGAAGAGCTCGCCGCGGCAGCAGATGTCGGGCCCGAGCAGACATCTGAGGCTGAAGCCGAGGCGGCAACGTTGGTGCAGCCCGGTGACGTTTTAGAAGACCAGATACCGGTCGTTGCTCAGTCCACAGAGCCAGCGTTGGCTCAGCCGTCTATCACTGAAGATGCAGGCCCGGTATCAGGCAGGCTGGAAATAGATTTCACCGGCGATTGCTGGGTCCAGGTGCGGGACGCGACTGGTTCCCGGCTGACAAGCTCCCTGAGAAGGGCGGGAGACAAACTTGAAGTGACCGGAGAGGCGCCTCTGACAGTTGTGATCGGTGCCGTTAACACCGTAAAAGCGATTCGCTTCCAGGGTGAATCGGTGGACATCGGTGATTTTCCGGTTGAGAACAACCGTGCGGAGTTCACTCTCACAATCTGAACATTTTTGCATTTATCTATTTCGGTCCCAAGCACATGAAACACGAATCCCCGATCATAAGACGCAAATCCCGCCAGATCATGGTTGGGAATGTACCCGTTGGCGGTGATGCGCCAATCGCGGTGCAAAGCATGACTAACACGAATACCTGCGATGTCGGTGCAACGGTAGGCCAGATTGTCGCGCTGCAAGATGCAGGTGCTGATATCGTGAGGGTCTCGGTACCTTCGATGGAAGCTGCTGAAGCCTTCGGAAAGATCCGCGACCGGGTTTCCGTGCCCCTGGTCGCAGACATTCACTTTGACCATAAGATTGCGCTGCGGGTTGCCGAGTTGGGCGTAGACTGCCTGCGTATCAATCCGGGCAATATTGGTCGTGAAGACCGTGTGAGCGCCGTGATCAGCGCAGCGCGTGATCGTAATATACCTATACGTATTGGTGTAAACGCAGGCTCTTTGGAAAAGGAACTCCAGCGCAAGTATGGAGAGCCGACGCCTGATGCGTTGGTTGAGTCGGCTATGCGCCATATCGACATTCTCGACCGTCACGACTTTCAGGACTTTAAAGTCAGCCTGAAAGCCTCGGAAGTCTTTATGACGGTAGCCGCTTATCGCCAAATTGCCTCCCAGATTGAGCAGCCGCTTCACCTTGGCATAACCGAGGCTGGTGGGCTCCGGTCAGGCACGGTGAAGTCCTCCATTGGGCTCGGTATGCTGCTGATGGACGGTATTGGCGATACCATTCGGGTTTCTCTGGCGGCGGATCCGGTTCAGGAAATCAAGGTTGGTTTCGACATCCTCAAAAGCCTGCGTTTGCGCAGCCGGGGTATCAACTTTATTGCTTGTCCGAGCTGCTCTCGACAGAACTTCGATGTTATTCAGACCATGAACGATCTGGAAGTGCGGCTGGAGGATGTGAATGAAGCTCTGGATGTTGCCATCATCGGTTGCATTGTTAATGGTCCTGGTGAAGCAAAAGTGGCGGATATCGGACTGACCGGCGGAAGCCCCAAAAACCTGTTCTACAGGGCAGGCAAACCGAACCAGAAACTCGATAACGCAAACCTTACCGATGACCTTGAGCGGCTGATTCGTGCAGAGATTGCCCATCGCAAAGAGCAGGAAGACGCCATTATTGCGCGCTCAGACAAGTGATCGTTTACCTCGTATCCAGAAAGAATTAAGGGTTTACATTGGCTAAGATTCAGGCAATACGCGGGATGAACGATATCCTGCCAGAACAGACACCCTTGTGGCAGTTTGTTGAAGGCACCGCGCGCAGGGTTTTGCAACAATATGGTTATCAGGAAATCCGGATGCCAGTGGTTGAGCAGACGGACCTCTTCAAGCGTTCCATCGGCGAGGTTACTGACATCGTCGAGAAGGAGATGTACACCTTTGAGGATCGCAATGGTGACAGCCTGACTCTTCGGCCTGAAGGCACCGCCGGATGTGTGCGTGCTGCAGAAGAGCACGGCTTGCTGTTCAACCAGACTCGTAGATTGTGGTACACAGGGCCGATGTTCCGGCATGAGCGGCCGCAAAAGGGCCGTTACCGCCAATTTCATCAGATTGGTGTTGAGTGTTTTGGTATTCAGGGCCCGGATATTGATGCGGAACTACTGATTCTTACAGCAAGGCTATGGCGAGAGCTCGGCCTTGGTTCGCATGCGCGACTGGAAATTAACTCTATTGGTTCGTCGGCGGCACGCAAAGAGTTCCGTGGTGCCTTGGTGGACTATCTCGGGCAGTATAAAGCGCAGCTTGACGAGGACAGCCAACGACGCCTCGATACCAACCCGTTGCGTATTCTCGACAGTAAAGACCCGGGCACGCGCAAACTGCTTACAGACGCACCGCGTCTGGAAGACTATCTTGATGCCGAATCGCGGCAGCACTTTGACCAGCTCAAGAAGCTGCTCGATGTAGCCGGAGTTGCATACACCGTTAATCCGGCCCTGGTTCGCGGGCTCGACTACTACGGAAAAACTGTTTTTGAGTGGGTTACCGATAGTCTTGGGGCCCAGGGCACTATTTGTGCTGGTGGGCGGTATGACGGCCTGGTAGAGCAGCTTGGTGGAAAACCGACCTCTGCTGTTGGTTTTGCCATGGGGCTTGAACGCCTCATTCTGCTACTCGATACACTCGGGCTGGTGCCGGAGGAAGCTAACAGTAACGCCGATGTCTATGTAACGGCTATGGGTGAATTGGCGGTCGCACCGGCATTGGCGCTGGCTGAGAATCTGCGTAACGAGCTGAAAGGCCGGGTGATTATCAGCCATTGTGGTGGTGGTAGCTTCAAGAGTCAGATGAAAAAAGCAGACAAAAGTGGTGCCCGCTACGCTGTGATTCTTGGGGAGAACGAGCTGGAGAATGCCACAGCAGGCCTCAAGCCGCTGCGCTCGGACGAAGAGCAGAGCAGTGTTGCGCAGAGTGATTTGGCAGTAGTGCTTGCGAAAGCCCTGGCGAACTGATTCGTACGAACATAAAAGTAAAAAACCATTACAGGAGTGAACATGGCGGAATTGCGCACCGAAGAAGAACAGGTACAGGCGATCAAGGACTGGTGGAAGCGTAATGGCAGTTCTCTGCTCATTGGTATCGGTGCCGCCCTGGCGATTGTATTCGGCTGGCAGGCCTGGCAAAACCATCAGGACCAGCAGCGGGCAGAGGCCGCCAATCAATTCGCAACGCTGTTGAATGCGTTTGCTAACGAGGCCGATGAAACGTCAGGCGAGACAGTGGCCTTCGTAGCAAAAACCCTGCGTGAGGATTATACCGACAGCGCGTATGCGGTATATGGCAATCTGATTCTGGCTCGCCAGCAGCTGGTTGAGGAGAGCGACGCTGAAGCGGCGATTGATTCGCTCGAGTGGGCGCTTGAAAAAGCAGGTGAACACAAGGCCCTGACGCTTGTAGTTCGCAACCGCCTTGCTCGTGCGCAGTTCTCTGCTGAACGTCATGACGACGCGCTGGCTACGATTGATGGTGCCGGAGATATGGAAAATGCTGGCGCATTTGCAGCCATTTTCTCTGAATTGCGCGGCGACATTATGCTGGCCCAAGGTAATGAGGAAGGCGCGCGTGATGCCTATCTGGCAGCCCGCGAACAGAGCCAGCAGGGCCGTAGTGGCATTCTGGAACTCAAGCTTTCTGATCTTGGTGTCGGGGAGGATGCCTGATGTTTTTGACTGGCAACAGGCTGGTCCGAGCTGGCGTCTTTTCAGTTTTGGCGGTGGCACTGGGCGTTTCCGGTTGCAGCACCACTGATACCTTTGAGCAGCCGGTGCCGGTTCCCGATGTGGACAGCACCGTTGAGTTCAAGACGGTCTGGAGTAGATCGGTCGGCGACGGACATGATGGCGAATTCCTCTACCTGTCGCCATTGAACGCCGGCGACACAGTGTATGCCGCTTCTGCTGATGGTGAGCTCTTGGCTCTGGATACGGAGACCGGTAAGCTGCAATGGGAGCGGGACCTGGAAAGCCGTATCTTCGCCGGAGTTGGTGGTGATCGGACGCAGCTTTATCTGGTTACCCGTGAAGCAGACCTGGTTGCGCTTTCCCGTGAAGACGGCAGTGAACTCTGGCGCAGCGCATTGCCAACGGAAGCACTGGCAACACCCCAGTCGAACGGTATTTTGGTGGTCGCCCAGACCACCGATGGCAGAGTCCTTGCCTTCGATACAACCAATGGCGAGAAGCGCTGGCAGTATGATGGCGTAGTGCCTGCACTTTCTCTTCGAGCCGCTGCAGCGCCCCTGGTAGGTGGTGATGTTGTGATTGCTTCGTTTTCCAACGGTAAACTTATTGCGTTGTCGGCGGATGCCGGTCAACCGCTTTGGCAATACGAAGTAGGGCAGCCTCAGGGGCGTACAGAACTTGAACGCCTGGTAGACATTTCGGGGCAGCCTCTGGTTCTCGATTCTGCGGTGATGGTCTCCGGGTACCAGGGTAAGCTTGCATTGATTGATATTCGCACCGGCCAGGAAATCTGGAGTCGGAAGGCATCAAGCCTGCATGCGCCAATGGTTGGCGACGGTAATATCTATCTTTCTTCTGCAAACGGTGATGTTGTCGCCTATCGTGGTTCTGATCGCAGGGAAATCTGGCTTCAGGATGCACTGTCCTGGCGTCAATTGACTCAGCCAGCTGTTTACGAAAACTATCTGGTGATCGGTGATTATGAAGGTTATCTGCACGTGCTGTCAGGCGATGACGGAAGCCTCGTAGGCCAGAAGAGTTATGACAGTGATGGCCTTCGGGTGCCGTTCCAGCGTCTGGCAAACGGAAACCTGATGGTTTTCGGAAACGGCGGAAAACTGTCTGTATTCACACTGAGGGAGCGGAACTGATCCGCACTCCCTCAACGCCCCGTCTCAGGCGGGGCCTAAAACGACTTTATAGCGAACCATTATGACCCCAGTAATTGCCCTTGTCGGTCGGCCGAATGTTGGCAAGTCGACACTATTCAACCAGATGACGCGTTCCCGCGATGCGCTGGTGGCTGATTTTCCTGGCCTGACCCGGGATCGTAAATACGGTGAGGGCACCTACGAAGGTCAACGTTTTATTGTTATTGATACCGGTGGTCTTACGGGCATAGAAGAGGGGCTGGATGTTGAAATGGCCCGGCAATCACTTCAGGCCATTGATGAGGCAGACATCGTTCTGTTTCTGGTCGACGGGCGTGCGGGGCTCATGGCAGGTGATGAGGTAATAGCTGATCACCTGCGCCGATCGGGTAAACAGGGCCACCTGGTGGTTAACAAGACTGATGGTCAGAACCCTGACATCGCTGCAGCTGACTTCTACAGCCTCGGGTTCGAATCTGTATTTATGATAGCGGCGTCCCATAATCGTGGCGTTCGATCCATGCTGGAGTTGCTTCTGCCCTCTGAAGAAGACCGGGTCGAAGCAGATCGCGCAGATCAGTATCCGGGTATTCGTATAGGGATTGTAGGTCGCCCGAATGTAGGTAAATCGACCCTGGTTAACCGAATGTTAGGGGAAGACCGTGTTGTTGTTTATGACATGCCTGGCACCACCCGGGACAGTGTTTACATTCCCTATGAGCGGCACGAAAAGCAATACACACTGATTGATACCGCAGGCGTCCGACGTCGCAAAAACGTTAATGAAGCGGTCGAAAAGTTTTCGATAATCAAAACGCTTAAGGCCATTGATGATGCCCATGTGGTAATACTGGTTATCGATGCGCGAGAAGGGCTAGTAGATCAGGATCTGCACCTGATTGGTTTTGTACTTGATGCAGGCCGCTCACTGGTGGTTGCAGTCAATAAATGGGACGGGATGGATCCGGAAGAGCGTGCCAAGGTCAAAGAGCAGGTGAAGCGTCGCCTGGACTTTCTCGATTACGCCGACAAACACTATATATCCGCACTCCATGGATCTGGCGTGGGCGTTATGTATGAGTCGGTAGAAGCCTGCTACGAATCTGCTATGGCCAAGTGGCCAACAAATCGATTGACCACGATCCTTGAGGATGCAATCTCCCAGCACCAGCCTCCGTTGGTTCGCGGGCGCAGGATCAAGCTGCGCTATGCCCACCAGGGAGGTTCAAATCCCCCGGTTATTGTTGTTCATGGCAATCAGACAGCGGCCTTGCCGGGTGCCTATAAGCGTTATCTGGAAAACACGTTTCGCAAGGTTTTGAAGGTTACTGGCTCGCCCATACGGTTTGAGTTCCGTTCCAGTGAGAATCCTTTCGCAGGTAATGTGGACAGGAAAACGCCGCGGCAAAAGGTCAAGCAGGATAATGATCTGAAGGCAGGTCGCCGTGTGAAAAAGACCCGTCAGAAAAGTCTCAAGCGCTGACAGGCCTTTTGTTGAGCGGGGCGGCTCAGACCAGCCCCGCGTCCTCTACCTGCTTTGCCTGTACCGCTGTCAACGCGATAGTGAACACGATATCCTCTACCAATGCACCCCGTGACAGGTCATTCACCGGCTTTCTGAGACCCTGGAGCATAGGTCCGATACTCACCACATTTGCGCTTCGCTGAACTGCTTTGTAGGTGGTATTCCCGGTGTTGAGATCGGGGAAGATGAACACCGTCGCTTTACCTGCCACTTTGCTTTCCGGTGCCTTGCTGCGGGCCACGCTCTCGATGGCTGCGGCGTCGTATTGCAGCGGGCCGTCAATGAGCAGGTCTGGCCGGCGTTCCCGGGCAATCCTGGTTGCTTCACGAACCTTCTCTACATCGTGCCCGCTTCCGGACTCGCCAGTGCTGTAGCTAATCATGGCGACAATAGGTTCAATACCAAAAGCTTCCGCTGATTCGGCACTCTGAATGGCAATATCAGCGAGCTCTTCGGCGTTTGGATCAGGGTTAATCGCACAGTCGCCATAGACCAGAACCTGCTGTGGCAGCAGCATGAAGAAAACCGAGGAGACCACCCGGGCCTGTTCGTGGGTCTTGATCAGCTGCAGAGCAGGGCGCACCGTGTTGGCTGTGGTGTGTATGGCCCCCGAAACCAGCCCGTCGGCTTCATCCAGAGCGACCATCATGGTACCCATAACGACATTGTCCTCAAGCATGGCTTCCGCCATGTCCGGGGCCAGACCCTTATGTTTACGCAATTCCACCATCGGCGCGATATAGTCTTTGCGCACCCGGGCGGGATCAATTATTTCAATATCGTCGGGTAGCTCAAGACCTTGCGAGGCTGCGACATTTC
Source organism: Marinobacter sp. (assembly GCF_048259445.1). Lineage (GTDB taxonomy): Bacteria > Pseudomonadota > Gammaproteobacteria > Pseudomonadales > Oleiphilaceae > Marinobacter. The sequence continues at coordinate 55,585 of NZ_JBLXHQ010000022.1, forward strand.
GAATTTCGGCTTCGTCACCGATCAGAGCGCAGCGGGCAAGACGACGCTGGTGGCAGATGATGGCGGCCTGAACAGTGCGTGGTTCACTACCTTCCGGAAGCACGATGCGCTTGTCGGCTGCGCGTGCGCGCTCTGACAGCTGGTAGCGGAACGCAGGTGGTGACAACCGGCTCTGAACCTCAACGCGAAGGTGTTCCTGAAGCCAGTCGGTATCAATGTTTGTTGCAACTGTCTCCATTGCCTTTTCGACCCTGTCGGGGTCGTCGACAGGTATCGCGGTAGAAAGGTTCGCCAGCATATGAGCGGTTTCATAGGTATTTGTTTGCGAGCTCAGCACCGGCATGCCGGTATGCAGCGCACGGGAGCAAAGATCGATTACGCGCTGATCCGGCATAAGCCCACCCGTCAGCAGAAGGCCAGCCAGGGGCACACCGTTCAAAGCCGCAACTGCGGTCGTTACAATAATGTCTTCACGATCTCCGGGGGTAACCATTAATGTGCCCGGGCTCAGGGTTTCCGTCATGTTACGGATAGACCGGGCGCAAACAGAGACTTTCTGGACCCTGCGGGTATGCATCTGGCCTTCGTACAGCACGGGGAAACCAAGCTCTCGGGCAATATCAGACACCCGGGGAGCCAATAAATCGGATTGCCAGGGAATTTCGCCCAGTAAACGGAAACGGCCTTCCCGGAAGACCTTGCAGTCGTTCCGGTAGTCAACTGTTTCGGATTCGGTCTGGCTGGCATTGCTGTAGGGTTCAAGCCCCGATCTTCCAGGATCACCAAGCTTGTTGAGGATGACCGCAATAACGTCCTGTGCGGACACATCGGAAAAAATGCGTGCGGAAAAATCCAGTTCTTCGTCCAGTTCAGTCGCGTTGCTTTTGCCCGGCGTGCTGACCAGCACTACATCGGATCCGAGGTTTCGGGCCACTTCCACATTTAGTCGGGCTATGTATGCTTCGCGGCGATCGGGAACAAGGCCCTCAATGACTACCACGTCGACATCTTTGGCAACTTTTTGATACTCACCAACCACTGTTTCCATCAGTAAATCGGACTTTCCGCGGTTCAGCCACTGTTGTGCTTTTTTGAGAGGAATCGGGTCGGGTGGCTGAAGGTGGCTGCGCGAGCGTACAAAGTTAACAGATGAATCTTTGCCATCATTATGTATGGATTCTCCCAGATTAACCGACTGCGAAAAGGGTTTGTAGAATCCAACACTGATACCCACACGCTCCATGGCGCGTAACAGGCCCAGACATACTGACGTAAGCCCTGAATCTATAGATGTCGGGGCAATAAACAGGCTTTTGGCCATAAAGGAATTCCAGATGGTTACTTGGTAGTTCTTTAAAAGTTGGCGGCCAGGCGCACGGCCTCGCGGGCGATTACAAGTTCTTCGTTGGTCGGGATAACCATAACCGGGAAGCGCGAAGCAGCATCGTCTATTCTACCGTCGCTGTATCCGCCGTGATGCTCGTTCATGTCGGCATCGATATCAAACCCCAGAAGCCCCAGATGACTCAGGGTTTTCTCTCTTACCCGGCTGCTGTTTTCTCCAATACCGCCCGTGAATACCAGGGCATCGAGATGTTTTAGCGAAGCCATCATGGCCCCGACGTATTTTGCCAGGCGAAAGCAGAATATCTCAATGGCGAGAGCAGAGGGCTCGTGGCCATGATCGGCCAGCTCGCAAAGTGTTCGCATATCGTTGGTCTGGCCAGAGATTCCGAGCAGCCCACTTTTATGATTCAGTAATTTATGTACCTCGTTCAGCGGAACGCCTCGCGTGCCGAGATAGTCAAAGATCCCCGGATCGATATCGCCACTGCGGGTTCCCATAACCAGCCCTTCGAGTGGTGTAAGCCCCATGCTCGTATCGACGCTGAGTCCATCTCTGATCGCGGCTATGCTGCACCCATTCCCGAGGTGAGCTGAAATAATGGACGTTGTCGCCAGTGTTTTTCCGAGCCGGCGGGCCGCTTCATTTGCCATAAAAAAGTGGCTGGTACCGTGAAAACCATAACGGCGCACACCCCAGTCGCGATAGTAAATCTCAGGCAGTGCATACAGGTATGCGCGTGGGGCAAGCGTTTGGTGATAAGCCGTGTCAAATACAGCAATTTGTGGGATATCCGGAAACAGCTCCCGGGTTGCTTCAATTCCCGCAATATTGACCGGGTTATGAAGGGGGGCAAGGCCGGCACAGTCATTGATGGACTCAACCACACCATCATCAATCAGAACGGCTTCGCGAAAGGTTTCACCACCGTGAACAACACGGTGGCCGATTGACGTTGGCGCCGTGGGCATCAACTGTCGTTCACGTAGAGTCGAAACCAGTGCCTGAAGGGCTTGCTTGTGATTGGCACCCGCCGGGAGAGCGACAGTGCGATTGTCACCATCAATTCGGGCAAACGCATCTTTCACGTTAAGACGTTCAGCTGTTGCTGATGCAAGCTTGTTCTCATTTTCGTCGAACAGGGCAAGCTTCAAAGAAGAACTGCCACAGTTGACAACAAGAATGGATTTTTTCATTTTCTCAAACCTTCCCGGATGTCAGGTTGGTACACGGTGATTGAGTTTTAGCCACTCATTAAACTCTTCAGCAGGGAGGGGACGGCTGTAAAAATAGCCTTGTGCGAAATCGCAGCCTTCCTGTCTCAGGAACAGGGTTTGAGCCTCATCCTCAACGCCTTCGGCAACAACGGTCAGCCCGAGGCTGTGAGCCATATTGATAATGGCGCGCACAAGGGTCGCGTCTTCAGGCTCTTTCATCACATCCTGGACAAATGATTTGTCGATCTTGAGCGTATCAAAGGGATAGCTCTTGAGATAGCTGAGTGCTGAGTAGCCAGTACCGAAGTCATCGACAGACAGGCGTATTCCTGCGCGGTCCAGGTTTCTGAGAATCTCAGCTGTTTCTATCGAGTTATCAAGAAGCAGGCGCTCCGTAATTTCGAGTTCCAGCCTTTCAGGAGCCAGGTCATTATTGGAGAGGGCGCGCATAACTGCTTTGGTAAATCCGGGATCACGAAACTGACGCGGAGATACGTTAACGGATATGCCGATGTCCTGGCCGGTTGCTGCCTTCCAGCTGGTAGCCGCAAGGCAGGCCTGCTCCAGAACCCACTCTCCTATAGGGATAATCAGGCCGGTCTCTTCGGCCAGAGGAATAAAACGGTCGGGCATGATCATGCCCATTACCGGATTCTCCCATCGTAATAGCGCTTCGGCTGCTCTCAGGTTACCGGTTCTGGTTTCTATGATTGGCTGGAAGTAGAGCTCCATTTCCTGCAATTCAATAGCCCGTCGCATACGGGATTCCATTTGCAGGCGCTCATGGGACACCTCGGACATTTCCGGGGTAAAGTGCGCATAGGAGCTCTTGCCCTGGTGTTTTGCCTGGTACATGGCAGCGTCGGCGTGTTGGAGAAGGGTGCCGCTGTTGTCGGAGTCCGTAGGATAAATGGCAATGCCGATGCTGGTTGTAACGAAGACTTCCTGGCCATTCAGGGAGTATGCGGGAGTAAAAGTTTTCAGAATACGTTCCGCAACCTGTGAAGAGGATTCGGAACCGGCGAGGCCTGGCAGAATCACGAGAAATTCATCGCCACCGAGCCGCGCAACAGTGCTGGTTCCCCGCAGGCAGCTGGAGATTCTTCTGGCTGCTTCTATAAGCAGATTGTCACCGGCGTCATGGCCCAGCGTGTCGTTAATATGCTTGAAGTTATCGAGATCCAGAAACATGACGCCAACCATGGTGCTTTCGCGACGAGCTTGAGCCAGGGCCAGCTTTAGCCTGTCCAGAGCAAGCATACGGTTGGGTAGGCCGGTCAGGATGTCGTAGTTGGCCTGGCGCAGTAATTGCTGCTCATAACGCTTTCTGATGCTGATATCCTCGCCCAGAATGAGGTAGCCCGTGGCGTCACCGGCACTATCTTTTATGGGCGTAACGATTAGTTGTTCCCAGAACCGCTCTCCATTGCGTCGTACGCTGTTAACCTCACCCTGCCAGACACCAACCCGTTGAACCTGTAACCGGATGGATTGCCATAGGTGTCGGTTGTCACGGTTTTCCAGGTTATCGTCGCTTAAAGCGCCGGGGTGCCGGCCAACAATGGATTTTGCATCATAGCCGGTGAGCTGGGTGAATTTGTGGTTGGCAAACTCGACCCGCCATTGACGATCGCAGATAACAACGGAAGAGGGGCTTTGCTCGATTGCTTTGGAGAATTTGTGGATTTCTGCAGCGTCTCGTTTCTGGCGAGCCATGTCGTCGTTCAGTCGCTCGCGCATCTGGTTAAACGCTTCGGTTACGCGGCCGATTTCATCTTTACGATGCGAGGGTGTGTCCGGGCGGTCGAGTGTAAGCGGGGTGCTCAGGTTTGCCAGGGAGAAGTCTTTTGCATAATTCGCCATGGTCGTGAGATGGCGGGCAACAAAGTGCTGGAACACCCATATGATCAGTATCGATACGAAAAACGTTTTCAGGAACTGGGTGGCCATGATGATGCCGACCTTTACCTTCATTTCCTGGTAAACGCGGTCCAGATTAGCGGTTACCGTGAGTTCGCCGAGCTTGAACGCTTCATCACCCTGGTGAACAAGATCGAACTTATGCGACTGGGTATCAGCTCCGCGTGGGATTTCACCCATTACAAGCTCGGAATCCGGCTCAATGCCAAGACGAAGATGTACGACGTCTGGCAGGCTTAGAATGCCCTCCATTTGAGTCTGGAGTAGTTTTTGATCAAGAGCCCAGAGACTTCTTGCGAGACTGGAGGCATACCCTGATTCAACAACCTGCATACGGCTGTCAATCTGGGCAAGGTCTTTCCGGTAGTCGGAGTAGATCTGAATGGCTGAGGCAATCAGAGTGAAAGCCGAGCTGAACAAAAGTATCCAGGCAAGCAACCTGAATGACAGGGGAGAGCCTGTGCGGAAACGTTGAATGCGCGTCGGTAGTCTTGGCATCTCGTAACTTCAGCCACCCTGACCGGTTGATAAATGCTGAAAGTCTATCAACCGACGACTATAACAGCCCCGCTCTGTAAATTCCTTGCATATGCGTGAAAAGGTGAGAGAAACATGCTCGGTTCGATGTTTTCTGAATTTTCCGGTTTGAAGAGCGATGTTATCCATTGACGCAGATCAACATTGATATCCCGTAATAACGTAACCTGAGCTTAATCAAGTTTGGTACTAGGCAGGAGAAAAATTATGTATATGGATGCAGTGGTTTTCGCCGGAATCGCAACTGTATTGCTGATGGTCGTGTTCTTTGTTGGCGTTGGCGTTTTTGTCATGCGCGATCAAAAAGCGCATGGAGAAGAACATCAAAAGAAAGGTTTGAAGACTGGTGGAAAACCGGCCTGATAAGGGGCTGTGTAACCCTCTTGTCAGTAAAGCTTGTTTCTGCTTCCGGAGTCGAAAACCTGTGAAGCAGAAATGGCGTCCCCTAGGGGGTTCGAACCCCTGTTGCCGCCGTGAAAGGGCGGAGTCCTAGGCCACTAGACGAAGGGGACGCAACGCTTCAAAACCGTGCCTCGTCGAGGTGGCGCGTATATTAAGAAAGCCTTCCTCGACTGTCAACGCTTTTATTGAAAAAAGAACGTTTTAATCCGTAGCGTCTTCAAGTGCTTTCTCGAGCGCAGGGTATTGGAACACGAACCCGGAACTGGTCAGCCTTGCAGGAATCGCTTGCTGGCCTGTCAGTAACAGACGTGACATCTCCCCCAGAGCCAGTTTAAGAACCGGTGCAGGTGCAGGAAATATTGCCGGGCGCTTGAGAGTGCTCGCCAGGCAGCGCGTGAATTCGCGGTTTGTCGCTGGATTGGGGCTCACCACGTTATAAGCTCCAGAGGCTTCGGGCGTCTCCAGCATCCAGATAAGCGCTGCCACAACATCATCACGATGGATCCAGGGCATGTACTGATGGCCATTACCAAGGCGTCCACCCAGTCCAAGCTTGAACGGCAGTATCATGCGCTGCAAGAAACCGCCGCCGGGACCAGCAACCACTCCGGTTCTGGACAGGCACACGCGCACCTGCTTCGATTCCAGTACCAGGGCAGCGTCCTCCCAATCTTTGCATAGCCTGTGGGTAAACTCATCATGAGGCGCTGTATCTTCAGTTACCAGAGTTGATCCCTGGTCGCCATAAAAACCAACCGCTGATCCTGAGACCATTGCCTCTGGCGGTTTTGCCCAGCTGGCGATGATGTCTGTAAGAGTGTTGGTGAGGCCAATGCGGCTATCGCGAAGAGCCTGCTTTCGGTGGTCGGTCCATCGTTTATCTGCGATGCCTTCTCCTGCAAGGTTAATCACAGCGTCGAAACCCGGGTGAGACCTCAGGTTCTCAAGATCGGAGATAACTTCAACCTGGCCGCATAAAGAGCGCACTTTATCTGCAGCTTGCCGACTTAATACTGCCAGCTCATAACCTCGCTTCAGTAACTCGTGGCATAGCACATGACCGATAAACCCTGTGCCACCAGTAATCAGTACGCGCTTTTTCATGGCTGTAATCCTTATTGCCCGGTGTTCTGGTCAAGTTGAAGGGTGACTACATCCTTGATCGCCTGGCCCAGAAGCGGGTTCTCTCCGATAGGCGGAGATAATCGTATGCTTGCCCCTGTGGATTGTTCCAGAGCCTCGATCATGGCCGGCACATCCTTGCGTAAGTGGCGCCCGGCTGCCAGGAACAGGGGTACAACGGTGAACTCACGGGCGCCTTCCGCAACTCCATCCTGAACGACTGCCTCCAAAGAGGGCTCGGCCAGTTCCATATAAGCGATTCGGGAATTGCTGACAGCTTCAAGGGTCGGATTTGCGAGGGTCTCGAAAGTGTCACACCAGCGTTTGTCGCTGCTGCCGTGTGCTAACAGAATGATCCGGTTGCTGTTCATTAAAGCTCCTGAATAGTGGTAACGAAGGTGTCTGTCGTAATTTACGATGAGGGCCGTTATTCTCTGCCAATCCCGTCAATCAAGATAGCAGGGTATATTCTAATGTTCGATTGGAAAGACATTCTGGATTTCTGGTTCGGAGATTTTGATGAACATGGGCTGCCTGACAGCTTCCATCGCAACCGTTGGTTTCGATCAAGCAAGCGGTTCGATCAGGAAATTCGGCGCCGGTTTCTTTCCATGGTTCTGTTTGCATCTGAGCAGGGCCTTGATCACTGGCGCAAAGCGGCAGGCGGCAGGCTGGCCGAAATCATACTGCTTGATCAGTTCTCCAGAAATATTTTTCGGGGCGGGGCGCTGGCCTTTGAGCAAGACAGGCTTGCGAACAAGCTCTGCAAAGAAGCCATGCGCAAGGGCCATGATATGGCGCTTCCCCCGATGCAGAGGGCGTTTATCTATATGCCCCTTGAACACTCTGAGCGTCTTGAAGACCAGGCCCTCTCAGTTGAGTGTTATGAACAACTGGTGGCCTCATCTTCGGGGGTGCTCCAGGAATTTTTGAAAAGTTTCCTGCGTTCGGCGCGTGATCATCAGGCGATTATCGGGCGTTTTGGTCGGTTTCCTCACAGAAATCAGGCACTCAATCGACCGTCTACCGAAGCTGAGAAGGAGTATCTCGCAAGTGCCAGCCGGTTCGGGCAATAAAAAGTTTGAAAGTAGGTTGACGAAAGGGGTGGGATGCGTAAAATACGCACCCGTTGAGAGGCAATGCCTTACAACAGATAAGCGGGAATAGCTCAGTTGGTAGAGCGCAACCTTGCCAAGGTTGAGGTCGCGAGTTCGAATCTCGTTTCCCGCTCCAGATTCCGGAAACCCGGCCTCGAAAGAGACCGGGTTTTTTGTTTTTGGTTATACTGGCGGTCTCGTTAACACTTAGCCCTGCTCCGGAGATGCGCCTTGTGAAAGTCCACTCGCTCTATATCTACCCGGTCAAGTCTCTCGCCGGTATTCAGGTATCGTCATTCGAAATGGATGATTTCGGTCCAGAAGGTGACCGTCGCTGGATGATCGTTGATAAAGATCGCAACTTTGTGACCCAAAGAACCCTGCCAGGCCTTGCGAAGATTACTACTTCTGTTTCTGACCTCGGCGTCAGTATCCTTATTCCCGGTGAGGGTAGTTTTGCGCTCAAGGCAACGGATGATGAATTGCGCGTGTTGGTGTGGCGTGATTGGGTAAAAGCTCAGGAGGGCGAATCTGCAGCAAGCGAAGCGCTGAGCCGGTTTTGCGGTGAGGATTTACGTTTTGTCTATATGCCGGACTCGTCGTTTCGGCGTGTTGATGCGGGTCGGGTTACCGAATACCGTCGGGTAGGTTTCGCTGATGGGTTCCCCTTTCTGATTGTCAATCTGGCGTCGCTGGGGGAGCTGAATGGTCGTCTTGAGGAGCCGGTAGATATGCGCAGGTTCCGGCCCAATATTGTTGTTGAGGGTTTGGTTGCGTGGCAGGAGGATCGCTGGAGTGAACTTGTGGTGGGAGAGCAACGGTTTTCCATTGTTAAGCCCAGCTCCCGTTGTGTTCTGACAGCGGTCGATCCGGATACCGGAGTCAAAGATCCCGGTTTGCAACCCTTGAGGATGCTTTCTGGCTATCGAAAAACGGCCGACGGTGTAATTTTCGGTCAGAATGCAATTCACGAATCACCCGGAGTTATCCGTGTGGATGATTCCGTCACTGTTATTGAATCGGAGTAGAACAAAACGTGCCACTGTTAACGCTGGACTCGATTTCCCTGGCCTTCGGGATGCACCCGCTGCTTGATCAGGCGTCTCTGAATATCGATGCCGGAGAACGCGTGTGTCTCCTGGGGAGGAACGGTGAAGGTAAATCAACCCTGCTCAAAATTGTCAGCGGCGAAGTTTTACCAGATGGCGGGAAAGTACGCCTTGAGGACGGTGCTGTTCTGGCCGTTCTACCACAGAATCTCCCATCGGACGATTCGAGAACGGCTTACGAGGTTGTGTCTGGTGCCTTCCCTGAAACCGGTCAGCTTCTCGCTGAATTTCACACGCTTACGCAGTCTGCCGACGAGGCCAGCCTCAATCGGATGATGAAAGTTCAGGAGCGCATTGAAGCACTTGACGGCTGGCGTCTTGATCAGAAAGTTACGGCGGTGCTGGCACAATACGGCATAGACCCGGATCAGCGGCTCAACACGCTCTCTGGTGGCTGGCAGCGTCGAGTACTGCTGGCCCGTGCTCTGGTGGGGGAGCCCGATATTCTGTTGCTGGATGAGCCCACCAACCATCTTGATGTGCCAGCGATTGCGTGGCTTGAGGAAGCGCTTGGAGCTTTTCGTGGGGCGATGCTGTTTGTGAGCCACGACCGTGCATTTATAAGGCGCATGGCTACCCGCGTTGTGGAGCTGGATCGTGGCAAGCTGATCAGTTTTGCGTCTACTTATGACCGTTATCTGGAGCTCAAGGAAAAAGCGCTTGAGGAGGAGGAGCGGGAAAATGCACTTTTCGACAAGCGCCTGAAACAGGAAGAGGCCTGGATTCGCCAGGGTATCAAAGCCCGCCGTACCCGTAATATGGGCCGCGTGAGGGCGCTTAAAGCCATGCGGGAAGAGCACCGCCAGCGCCGGGTGCGCGGCGGAACTGCAACCTTTGCAGTGGAAGATGCTGCGCGTTCAGGCAAGCTTGTGGTCGAGACTGTTGATGCAGGTTTTGCGTATCCCGACGGAACACCGGTTATCCGCGATATGAACCTCACCGTGCTCCGGGGCGACAAGATCGGTCTTGTGGGAGAAAACGGTACCGGTAAAACAACGCTGGTGCGTTTACTGCTGGGGGATCTTGAGCCTACTGAAGGGGTGGTTCGCCTGGGGACGAATCTGAAAGTTGCGTATTTTGATCAGCTTCGTGGGGAGTTGGACCTGAGCCGCAATGCGCTTGATAACCTGTCTGAGGGCCGTGAATTCATAGACATCAATGGCCAGAGTAAGCATGTGCTCGGGTACTTGCAGGAATTCCTGTTTACACCAGAGCGGGCACGCTCACCTGTGCGGGTGTTTTCCGGAGGCGAGCGAGCCCGGCTTTTACTGGCCAAATTGTTCAGTAAACCGGCAAACATTCTGGTGCTTGATGAGCCAACCAACGACCTCGATGTCGAGACTCTGGAATTGCTGGAGGAGCAGCTTGCCGAGTTCGCCGGCACAGTAATCGTTATCAGCCACGACCGTGAGTTTCTGGATAACGTTGTGACAGAGACCGTCTTTCTGGATGGGTCTGGACGGGTGCGAGAATACGTGGGCGGCTACAGTGACTGGCGCCGACAGGGCGGTTGTTTCCCTGCCGAGGCTAACGGCGCGCGCCCTGATCGCCATGACAAGGCTGCGAAATCTGGTAAACAGAGTCGCTCACCTGAGAGTGAGGCGAAGAGTATTCCTGCTACTCAGGGTGGCGGTGCGAACAAATCCGGAACGGCGAAGCTCAGCTATAAACTGAAACTTGAGCTTGAGCAGCTGCCAGGGCAGATAGAAGCCCTGGAACTGGAGGTTGCCCGCATTCAGGAACGCATTTCATCAGTAGATTTCTACTCGGGGCCTTCCGATACGGTTGCAGCTACACTGCAGGAGCTGGAGCAAACTGAAGCTCGCCTGGAAAAAGTGATTGAGCGATGGATGGAGCTAGAGGAGCAAGCACTTAACTAAGCTTGCCGGAGATATAAAAAGCCCGTGAGCATAATCTGCTCACGGGCTTTTTATCATGCCGTATTCGGCTGAGGGGTGTCAGCGAATCCGGATAGCCAGAACGTCACATTCAGTTCCGTGCAGAACGCCGTTGGCGGTTGAGCCCAGAAGGAGTTGAAAACCTTTTCGGCCGTGGCTTCCCACAATCACCAGGTCCGCTTCCTGTTCCTTGGCCAGACGATGAATCTCAGATTCAGGCCGACCGATGGTCACAATCTGGTTGGTCTTATCAACACCATATTCATCGCCGTATGCGGCAAGCTGTTCCCTGGCTGCTTTATCGAGCTGATCCTGCAGCTCTGTCAGGTCCATGGGGATATCACCGCCGTACGCGTAACCTACTGGCTCTACAACGTGTACCAGAACCAGATTTGCACCATGCGCTTCACACATGGCTTTGGCTTTTTCCAGTACCTGTGGCGCTTCTTCGGTAAGATCTATGGCAACAAGCATTTTCTTGTATGCAGACATCCCTGACTCCTTCGTGTTCGGACTTTCTTACAGCATAATACGAGACAGCGGTGGGGGAAAGAGGTACCGGGATTCTCAGGTATTTTGCTGAAGTACGCCGATAGCTGTGGTCAGGCTTTCAAGAATCCGTTTTGAATACCTGTCTATGACAAAACCTACGTTGTTTTCGTTGTAATTGATGTAGGAGCCGCGGATGAATTGCCATTTGGCAGCGACGTCATTCAGAAGATCTTTCAGCTCGCCCTCACTCTTTCCTTCCACAACAGTCGCCAGAAGTTGATCAAATTCCTTTGCCTGTTCATCGAGAGGTTTTTCGGTGGATGAACCTTGAAACGTTTGAGCAACGGATGAATTGGTTCTAACCGAATACTTTGCCATCATCTGGGCGATCTTCACCGCGCCCAACCTTGCAGCTTCCACTCGCGGGTCGGTTTCTGTCTGCGAGTTTTCCTGGGCGACCTGGTAAAGCTCGGTCGCGGTATCGTTCATAACCAGAGCTTGATTGGCCATATCGGAGACCAGGCGCAAATCCGGGTATCCGGTGTTACGAACATCATTGATGTTGTCGCGCATCAGGGCTTTGAATTTGTCGAATTCACTGTTGAGCCCTTCAATCTGATCATTGGTCAGAACGCCGCTTGTGCTTTTGGCGAGCAGATTCATGGAGTCGTTGGCTGTATTGATACCCGCAACGATCTCGTTCAGGGTGTCGGTGGTGCCGCTTCCTATGAAGCGGTAGTAAGCATCCAGAGACACGTAATTGCTTACACGAAAGCTGTGAAGCTGCGACAGGAAGTCGTCAGCAACCTGCGCCCGGGCACTCATGGACGTGAGCATTAAAAGCAGAAGGGCGGAGACCAGAGAATGCGTCCGCAGGCGGGTGGTTTTCATCGGATGAGTCTCCGTAATGCGTTTATTATTGTGTACCAAAGTCGTAGAACGAAGGTAAAGTAACTTCCCCGGCCAATCAAGCGGTTTTGCGGGCACCGGTTCGGGTAAATGTAAACATTTTTGAAATTTGCGTGATGAAGCTCAAGGTTTTTCTCTGTTTTCGGGCGTAGCTGACTGAAAAAAAACATTTATGCCTTGAGGAGTTGTCGTAATTTCAGATAGATGGTGCGTGTTAAGAAAGAAACAAATTGACAAACGTTCTGTTTTTTCTCATCGTGTGCCTTCACGATTCAAACGACTGTATGAATTTTTGAGTCGATTAATCGGGCAGTGACAGAAATCTCGCTGCATAAAACAGCTCTGGCAGCTCGTCGTTGAGCCTCGCCAGAATTGGAAGCAGTTCCAAACACAGACTGGAGATCAGTTGATGATTTACGAAGGTAAAGCCATCACGGTTAAAGAGATCGAAGGCGGGATCGCTCAGTTGGACTTCGACTTGCAAGGCGAGTCGGTAAACA
>NZ_JBLXHQ010000023.1:0-64489 GCF_048259445.1 Marinobacter sp.
GCTCAGAGCCTTCTTCAAACGCTCAATTGCCTTTTCCAGATTATCCATACTGGTCGCAAAACTCAGACGCATGTGGCCGGGGCTGCCGAACGCAGAACCCGGAACCAGAGCAACGCCGGCGTCGCTAAGAAGCTTTTCTGCAAACTCAACATCATTGCTGACGCTGGAATCGGCATCAATCGCGCCCTGGAAACTGGGGAATGCATAAAAGGTACCGTCGCCTTTGAGGCATTCAACACCCGGCAGCTTGTTCAGGGCGTCTACCAGCCAGTCGTGGCGCTGTTTGAAGGCCTTGACCATTTCACCCACACACGCCTGATCACCATCCAGTGCAGCAGTAGCGGCTGCCTGGGATATGGAGCAAGGGTTAGAGGTGCTTTGAGACTGAATCTTCTTCATGGACCCAATGATCCTGGCTGGGCCAGCCGCGTAGCCGATACGCCAGCCAGTCATTGAATACGCCTTGGATACGCCGTTAAGCACAAACGTACGGTCATAGAGCTCAGGCGTAGCGTTCAGGATGTTGCAGAACGGCTTGCCGGTCCAGAGAATAGGCTCGTACATGTCGTCAGTAGCGATCATGATGTTCGGGTGCTTCTTCAGCACTTCGCCAATCGCCTGCAGCTCTTCCAGGGTGTAAGCCATGCCGCTGGGGTTGGACGGGCTGTTGATCACGAACAGACGGGTACGCTCGGTAATCGCGTTTTCCAGCTGCTCCGGAGTGATCTTGAAGCGTGTTTCTGCGCCAGTTTCGATGATAACCGGCTTGCCTTCAGCAACCAGAACCATATCCGGATAGGATACCCAGTAGGGCGCCGGGATAATGGCTTCGTCACCAGCATTGAGGGTGGCCAGCGCCAGGTTGAAAAAGCTCTGTTTGCCCCCACTTGATACCAGTATCTGGTTAGCTTCGTATTCCAGGCCGTTGTCCCGTTTGAACTTCGCAATAATCGCTTTTTTCAGGGCCGGCGTACCATCAACAGCGGTGTATTTCGTTTGGCCATTTTTAATGGCCTCGATGGCGGCCTGTTTGATGTGATCCGGGGTGTCGAAGTCGGGCTCGCCTGCACCAAGGCCGATTATATCCTGGCCTGCTGCGCGAAGTTCGGCAGCCTTGTTGGTTACCGCGAGGGTGGGAGATGGCTTGATTGCCTGTACTCGGCTGGAAAGTTGAAGGTCCAAACTTGCGCTCCTTAAAGCTGCGTCTGATAGGTCTGTGACCGGCGGGGTGTCTGAATCATTGCCATGTATCGGCTGATTTTCGCCCAGCCGTCGATCGCGTTGATGTTACCATGAAGCCGGCGCAACAATAAATTTCTCTCTGAGGTCAGGTCTTGCGAATGCGGGATCTGGCATGGATACCAATGTTGAGTGAGCGGAGGTTGTGTGCCAATTATGGCCAGTAACGAATCCAGCAGTTCGGTTAAGGAAGGCGTATTCAAGGTTGATTCACCATTCGAGCCCGCCGGTGATCAGCCCAAAGCCATTGCAGGGCTGGTAGATGGTATTCACTCCGGTCTGGCACATCAGACTTTGCTGGGTGTTACCGGCTCGGGCAAGACGTTTACCGTTGCCAAAGTGATTGAAGCCGTGCAGCGACCAACCATTGTGATGGCCCACAACAAAACCCTGGCTGCGCAGTTATATGGCGAATTCCGCGAGTTTTTCCCGGACAACTCCGTTGAGTACTTCGTGTCTTACTATGATTACTACCAGCCTGAGGCCTATGTGCCTTCGTCTGATACTTTCATTGAGAAAGACGCCTCTATTAACGAACATATCGAACAGATGCGGCTGTCTGCCACCAAAGCCCTGCTTGAGCGCCCGGACGCAATTATTGTGGCGACAGTGTCCGCCATATACGGCCTGGGTGATCCAAAGTCCTACCTGAAAATGATGTTGCACCTGGATCGGGGTGACAAGATTGACCAGAGGCACATTTTGCGCAGGCTGGCTGAACTCCAGTACACCCGCAACGACATTGAGTTTCACCGGGCCAACTACCGTGTGCGCGGTGATGTGATTGATGTGTTCCCTGCGGAATCGGAAAAAGAAGCGGTCCGCATTGAGCTGTTTGATGATGAAGTCGAGAACCTCAGCTACTTTGATCCGCTAACCGGCGAAGTACTGCGCCGCGTTCCCAGAATCACGATTTATCCCAAATCCCACTATGTAACGCCGCGCCAGAAGGTTCTGGATGCGGTTGAAGAGATAAAGAAAGAGCTCGATGAGCGCTTGCCACAGCTACGCGATAACAGCCGGCTGGTGGAAGCCCAGAGGCTGGAAGAGCGCACCCGCTATGATATGGAGATGATGAACGAGCTGGGCTACTGCAACGGCATCGAGAATTACTCCCGCTACCTTTCTGGCCGACAGCCGGGCGAGGCACCGCCAACACTGTTTGATTACCTGCCACCGAATGCGCTGCTGATTGTGGATGAGTCCCACGTAACCATTCCGCAGATCGGCGCAATGTATAAAGGCGACCGCTCCAGAAAGGAAACCCTTGTGCAGTATGGCTTCCGGCTTCCTTCAGCATTGGATAACCGCCCCATGCGGTTTGATGAGTGGGAGCGAATTGCGCCACAGATGATCTTTGTGTCAGCAACGCCCGGCAATTACGAAGCCGATCATGCGGGTCAGTTGGTTGAGCAGGTCGTGCGTCCAACCGGCCTGTTGGATCCGGTCATTGAAGTGCGCCCTGCGTCTACACAGATCGACGATCTGCTGTCTGAAATCCACGCCCGGGTGAAGGTCAATGAAAGGGTTCTGGTAACCACGCTCACCAAGCGCATGGCCGAAGATCTCACGGACTTCCTGATGGAACACGATATCCGTGTGCGCTACCTGCATTCGGATATTGATACGGTTGAGCGGGTAGAGATCATCCGTGATCTGCGCCGGGGTGAATTTGATGTGCTTGTAGGCATTAACTTGTTGCGGGAAGGCCTGGATATGCCAGAGGTATCACTGGTCGCCATTCTGGATGCCGACAAAGAAGGCTTCCTGCGTTCCGAGCGTTCGCTGATTCAGACCATTGGCCGTGCGGCGCGGAATCTTAACGGCAAGGCCATCCTTTACGGCGACAGAATAACCGGCTCAATGCAGCGCGCCATAGATATAACCGAAAGTCGTCGGGCAAAGCAGGCCGAACACAATGAAACCCACGGTATTACACCGCAGGGGCTCAACAAGAAAATTGCGGATGTCATGGAAGGCGCAGGCGGCGGAGGCCGAGGCCGCAACAAAGCCACTCGGCCTGGAGAGAAAGCGGCTGAAGAAGCTGAACAGTATCGCGCCAGGGTTGGCCAGCGAACGCCCGGCGAGTTGCTTAAAGAAGTGTCGCGCCTTGAAGACGAGATGTATAAGGCCGCATCAGATCTGGACTTCGAGGCTGCCGCCCGCCTGCGGGATGAAATCTCAGGGCTTAAAGAAGCAGCGCTGCGAACAGGCTGAACACGTATCAGCGCTTCGGGCCGACAACCACTGCGGCCTGAAGCGGTTGGTTGCGGCCGTACCGTGAAATCTGGCTGAACACCCGTTTGTCCAACGGGAGGTATTGTTTGTCTGCCACGGTTTCTCCGTCATCCACGTCAATTTCCGGATCGTGGAGGTACACAAACCGGTCGTCGATAGCGCACACGGTTACCCAGTGTGGTACCCGGCTCCGGTTCAGCTGCCAGGTGCTGATAAGAATCACCGGAATCCGGCCTTCAAGCAGTGCCTGCTCCATCGCATCGAGTGTGAGCGGGTCGTGGTGTAACTCAATGCCCGTCTTGCCTATATCGTGCAAGAACCCTTCATGAACCAGTTCAAGAACCCGTTTTTTGTCGTCGTTTCGGACCGTTTCCCGGAACAATGGACCTTCGGCACTGATCCAGGCACTGGATTCAAAGCCCCGGTTCCAGGCCGACAATGCAAGACCGTGGGGGCCGCAGCCCCCGTGACCTGCCAGCATGAAAATCGTTGTTGCTTCACGCCAGATTCGGAGTTCTTCCAGAGTGGTCAGCGATTGCTGCTCGTCCAGGGCCGCCATAGCCATTATCAGAGCCGCAGGGCCGCAGGAGAAGTCGGTTGTCTGGGGATAGTAAGGTACAGGGATGAAATCCCGTGTTGGTTCGTAAAACAGAATACGTCGTTCAAAGCGAAGTGCCGTGCCGTGATCTTCGTAATAATCCCGGTAAGTACCAAACTGGCGATAGCCCAGGCGTTTATAGAGTGCGATGGCGCCGCTGTTGTCTTCCCGGACTTCGAGGCGCATCAGTATGCGGCCTGCATCTGCCGCTTCACGTTCCGCCATTTTTACGAGCTTTTCACCGACACCACGCCCTCGCGCGGTCGGCAGCACGGCAATAGAGTAAATGCGCGCCATGCGGGTGGCAGCGCTCATCAGAACCAGGCAGTAGCCCAGCAGCTCGTTCTCACCCGCACTTTTGGTTTCGGCGACAATCAACCTGTCCCGGGGCATGTCCAGAAACCGGCGGAAGCTGCGGCGGGATAGCCGGTCTTCCGTAAAACAGCGATGTTCAAGTTGCAGAAGTGCATTCAGATCATCGCTGGTGGCTTGCCGGAGGTGCAGATCGGACATGAATAAGTTGGCCTTGAGAATATCGGCTGGGGCATGCTGGTGGGCTTCCCGTATGCAGCTATTATGTTAGAGAGTTGAGTGCAGGAATATAAGCTGTTTATGCGTAAAAGCACGCATTAACCGGCGATTGTTCGAACCCCCGCAGCGGCGTATTGTTGCGGCCAGTTCTATTGGCAATTATCTCCGGGGAGGAGTGCCTTTAATGTCCCGTTTGCTTATCGTTGTAGACCGCACCAAAGACTGGGCTCCGTACTACCCCAGCGAAGATGTTCTGAGTTTTGATCAGTACCTTCAGTTTTCCGCACCGGCCAACAGTCGTGTTCGTGTTATCAACCTGTGCCAGAGTGCAAAATACCTGAGCCGTGGTTACTACTGTTCGCTGCTGGCCGAAGCCCGGGGCCATCACGTAGTGCCATCGATAATGACGCTGAACGATCTGAGCCGCAAGGGGCTGTTTTCTCTTGAGCTGGAAGAGCTGGACGCCAGTGTGATCAATTGGCTGGAGGCGGAAGGTTCTGTCATCGATCCGGCCAGTGACGAGCGCAATGCCACCCATGAAGTACGGATTCGCACCTATTTTGGGCAAACCGAACACCCGGACCTCAAACCGGTGGCGCGGGCTCTGTTTGATCGCTTCCCATGCCCGATTCTTGAGGTCGTCTTCCGGCGTCGCAAGTCCTGGCAGATTGAATCCATGAAGCCGGCCGCGCCTGCAGATCTGAATGAGCAGGAGCAGGATGCTTTCGCCTCGGCGCTGGATCGCTTCAGCAGCATGGTCTGGCGTAAGCCAAGAACCCGCCGGCGCTACAGGTACGACCTTGCGATTCTGGTAAACCCGGATGAGGAAATGCCGCCCAGTGATGCGGTGGCGTTGAAACGCTTCGAAAAAGCCGGTCGCAAACTCGGTATCAATGTGGAGCAGATCACGCGTCGGGACTACATGCGCCTGCCGGAGTACGATGGCCTGTTCATTCGTGAAACCACGGCCATTGACCACCATACCTACCGTTTTGCCCGCAAGGCGGCGGCGGAGGGCATGGTTGTGATTGACGATCCGGTGTCGATCCTCAAGTGCACCAACAAGGTTTTCCTGGCGGATCTTCTGAAAAACAACAAGATTCCGACACCCAAAACACTGATTCTTTCCAAAGACCAGAAAGACGCAGTGGAGCAGGTGGTTCAGGAGTTGGGCTTTCCTGTTGTTATCAAAATACCGGACGGTGCCTTTTCCCGGGGTGTGAACAAGGCGGAAGATGAAAAGTCCTTGAGGGCCGGGCTAAAAGACCTGTTCCGCCAGTCGGCGCTGGTGCTTGCGCAGGAGTACCTTTACACCGATTACGACTGGCGTATTGGCGTGCTGGGTGGCCGGGCAATCTATGCCTGCAAATACATGATGGTTAAAGGTCACTGGCAGATTTACCAGCATGGCGAGTCGGCGAGCGAGAGTGGCGGGTTTGAAACCATGCCTACCTATGAAGTGCCAAGAAATGTCATTCAGGCGGCGCTGAACGCCACACGGCTGATCGGTAACGGGCTTTACGGTGTGGATATCAAACAGTCCGGAAACCGGGTTGCTGTTATCGAAGTCAACGATAATCCAAGTATTGATGCCGGTGTTGAAGACCTTTTTCTTGGTGGCGAACTCTACACATTGATCATGCAGGAATTTCTGTCGAGGATGGAGGAGAACCGCCGGCGTTGATGGCCGACGGTGCTCTATCAGTTGGCTTACGGTGTTAGTCGGCCTGCGGGCCGGCTACCCATATTCTCACACTGCCAAACCAGGAATAACCTTCCAGAGAATGCCGGACATTTTCCGGAGTAAATATTGTCTCGGGGTCCTCCTCGTCCAGGAAAATCTCCAGATGCAGTTTGTTTCTGAGGTAGTGAAGCCTTAAACGGCTTCGCTGGGGTATTTCTCCCAGATGCTCCGCAATGATTCTCCCCACTTCCGCCCGAGAGGGTAGCTGTTCGGTTGTCGGGAACTGGTCTTCGTCGTTTTCGGCATCAATGTGAAAGTTTATGTCGCGGATATTCTCCAATGCATTGCGCATGCCTGTCACTACTTGCATACCAATCTGGTGCCCTTCCGATACGCTGATTTCCGGCCGTACAACCAGATGAATATCGAGAAGAATGTCGTGTCCCATGCGGCGGCTGCGCAACTCATGAACGTTCAGCACGCCGTCAGTATTGCGGGCTATGGTTTTCAGCATTTCGGTATCATCCGGGGAGAGCCCGGTGTCCACCAACTCCTGAACGCTCTCCCAGGTGAACTTCCAGCCAATGTGAATAATAATGACGGCAATGGCGACGGCTGCGAGTACGTCCAGCCACACCAGGCCGAGCATAGCGCCCGCCGTTGAAACCAGAACCACTACGGAAGAAAACGCGTCAGTGCGACTGTGCCAGGCGTTGGCGATAATAAGGTCCGAGCGGATGGCCTGACCGATATGCCGGGTGTAGCGGAAGATCCACTCCTTGCCTACGACAGACACTCCGGCAGCGACCAGTACCGGCCATTCCGGAACGGTATCAACGCCACCTTCAATCAGTCTGAGCGTATTCTCCCAGGCAAGAGCGGCACCGACAGCAATCAGAATACTACCAAGCACCAGGGTGCCGACGGTTTCAATGCGTTGATGACCGTAAGGATGGTTCTCGTCTGGCTCCTGGCGTGAAAGCTTCATCACCCCGAGAACAACAATGTCGGATGCCACGTCGGTAAAAGAGTGAATCCCGTCGACGAGAAGAGCCTGAGAGTGAAAAAGAGTGCCCGCTGCGACTTTAATGATTCCGAGAAAAGCATCGAGAATCATTCCGATAACAGTAACCCGCGAGGCCGCTTTCATTTCCTTCGCGAGATTTTCACGATGGCGTAGGGCCGGTGAGTCGGATTGCTGCATTGTAAAACTCCGGATCAAATTGCGAGAATCAGTATAGCCTTATTACTCGCGGTGTTGTGAGCTATTGGTAAAGCTCTGTCAAGGCGATTTTTGACCTTCTACCGCTAAATTTATGCACATCATAGCAATGTTCCGGATGAATGACAGTTTGTTCAAAAATCCTTTTATTTAAAGCTTGATCACTATAACTTATTGAAAATAAAAACAAATTAAACTGATCAAAAAATGATCAATCTGTAGATTGGCGCAGATCACAAGGGATTGGCAAGGTTGCCCCGCAATTTTCAACAGGGTTATCCACAGATTCCGTGGACAAGCACCCGAGAGCTTAAAGATACAGTTGTTTAGCTCGGTTTTGCGCGTGGCCGGGCCGCTGTGGAAAACTTCCGGTATACTCGCGCACAGGTTTTTCAGGAGAGTTTTCAGATGTACGGCGTTATTCGCAATCTGCTTTTCCGGCTGTCACCCGAGCAGGCCCATTCCGTTGCGCTAAACGGTTTGGATCTGGCGCATCGATTGGGCGTGTTAGGCGCGTTTTCACCGAAAACCACTGCGCTGCCCGTTAATGTTATGGGGCTGGATTTCCCCAACCCGGTGGGGCTTGCGGCAGGGCTGGACAAAAACGCAGATCATCTGGACGCTCTGGGCGCGCTCGGTTTCGGTTTTATAGAGGTTGGAACAGTTACGCCGCTTGCCCAGCCTGGTAACCCGAAACCCCGTATGTTCCGATTGCCCGAACATCAGGCAATTATTAACCGGATGGGTTTCAATAATGAGGGCCTGACACACATGCTGGAGCGTGTGGACAAACGCAGTTACCGCGGAATTCTGGGTATCAATGTGGGCAAGAACAAGGACACACCTAATGAAGAGGCCGAGTTGGACTATCGAAAGGGTATTTCAGCGGTATACACCCGTGCTGATTACATCACGGTGAATGTGTCATCGCCCAACACTCCCGGTTTGCGGGATCTTCAGTTTGGTGATTCCCTTAAGGGCCTGCTTCATGCCATCAAGGATGAACAGCTGAAGTGCCAGAATCAGTTTGGGCGATATGTACCCGTTGCCGTAAAAATTGCGCCGGACATGGACGATCAAGGTATCCGGTTCGTCGCTTCAGCCCTGAAGGAGGCCGGACTCGACGGTGTAATTGCCACGAACACCACCATAAGTCGTGACGCGGTTGCCGGCCACGTTCATGCTGAGGAGGCGGGGGGACTGAGTGGTGCTCCGGTTCGGGAGGCCTCGCTGAGAGTTATTCGGGGGCTATACGCGGAGCTTGGTGACGATCTGCCCATTATTGGTGTGGGCGGCATTACAGATGGTGAAAGTGCGGCTGAGAAGATCCGTGCGGGCGCGAAGCTGGTTCAGTTATATACAGGCTTTATTTACCGTGGGCCGGAGCTGATCAGTGAAACCGTTGAGGCGATCCGGAAGCTCGGATAATTTTTCAAGCGCTCTCAAGCAGCGGAAGGCCAAACGAAGAAGGGCCCGCTGAGCGGGCCCTTACGGGGCGTTATCCCCAACTGGAGTGTTAAAAGATCAGATTAAGATATCGAGATTTCGGCAGAAATCACGCAGTGGTGACGTTTGCCAGTTTGTGAATACCGGACACGCCGGTCATGCCATCCCATTGATCTGTGCGGCCTTCTCGCCACCCATTCAGCCATTCCTGGCGAACCTCTGCCTGTTCGAGAGGGCAGCTGTCTTTGGATTTGCCGGACACGCCAGCGAGGTATCCCCGCTTGAATGCACGAGCGTACATGTCTCTTTTCTGTCTTTTCATGCCGTTCCTCACTAATGGATTAACAGAACAAGCGTGTACACTTCTACAATGGCTACGGAGTGTGGAATCCACTCAGGGACAACCCACTATTGTCAGCTCCAGCCAGAGCAGTCAGGATCCTGTTAACGGGAGGGCTTAACCTCCCCGAACGACGCGTCACCTACAAGGTAAGCTTAACCTTAAGTAGAAGTACACTATCGTTTTGATCTTAATAAATGCGTTTATAGATCGATACGAGATAAAAAGAATTGCCCAAAACCTATGACCGCTGCTATTACCGGTACTTACCGGGAATTGCCAAAGAACCTGGAGTTGAACTTGTCCAAATCTGTCTTTTTTGTAACCTGCCCAAAGGGTGTTGAATACCTTCTGGCGGACGAGCTCAGCACGTTTGGTCTTGGGCTGGTGAGAAACGCACCCGCTGGTGCCTGGGTAGAGGGTCCGCTGGAGGCTGGCTACCGTGCCTGTCTTTGGTCGCGCCTGGCAAACCGGGTAATCCTCCATATTGATGAGGTAGCGGCTACCAGTGCCGATGAGCTCTATGATGGCGTAGTTCACCTGGACTGGCAGCAGCATATCTCGGTAGATAGCAGTTTTCGCGTCAATTTCATTGGCGAGAATGAGGCGATCCGTAACACCCAGTTTGGTGCCCAGCGCGTGAAAGACGGCATTGTGGATCGCTTCACAATGAGCGGCGGAAAGCGCCCTGCGGTAGAAGCCAAGATGCCGGATGTAACCGTATCGGCAAGGCTGCATCGTGGCCGGCTTGCTCTGGGTATTGATATCAGTGGCCACAGTTTGCATCAGCGCGGCTACCGCACAGAGCAGGGGTTGGCGCCTTTGAAAGAGAACCTCGCGGCGGCTTTGTTGATGCGTGCAGGTTGGCCTGAAATTGCAGCCGCAGGCGGTGATTTTGTTGATCCTATGTGTGGTTCCGGCACCTTGGTTATAGAAGCCGCTATGATGGCGCTGGATATCGCTCCGGGTCGTCGCCAGGAGCGATTTGGCTTTGAGAAATGGCTGGGGCACCAGCCTGAAGCCTGGCTGGTCTTGCGCCAGGAAGCGGAAAGACGCGCTTATGACGGCAAGCAAGGGAAACTACCCGGATTTTACGGCTTTGATCAGGACAGCAGGGTTATTTCCACCGCACGCAATAACGCTCAGAGAGCCGGCCTTGAGGGTCTGGTTGAGCTCCAGGCCCAACCAATCGAAGAGCTTTCATTGGGAGACGACCGTGCGGAAACCGGTCTGGTTTTAGTGAATCCTCCCTATGGCGAACGCCTGAGCGACAGGGCCGCCCTTGCAAGCCTGTATGAATCACTTGGCGATGCCGTAAAAAAGGCAGCATCAGGCTGGCAACTTGGTGTGTTTACCGGTGCTCCGGAGTTCGGTAAGTCCATTGGCCTACGCAGCTTTAAACAGTACAAACTGTTTAACGGCAAGCTGCCGGCGCAACTTCTGCTGTTCACCATAGACGAAGCCAGTGTGCGCAAGCCCCGGGAACCTGCTGCGCCGGGTGAAGTATCGCCCCGGATTGCGAATGAGGAGCGCGCAGCCATGCTGCGCAACCGGCTGAAGAAAAATATGAAATCTATCGGCCAGTGGGCGCGCAAACAGCAAATAGGTTGTTACCGTCTATACGATGCGGATATGCCTGAATACGCGATTGCGATTGATATCTACGAGGGTTGGGTGCATGTGCAGGAATATGCAGCACCCAAGTCGATTGATGAGCGCTCCGCGCGGGAGCGCCTGGCTGAAGCTCTGGCCGTCATTCCGGAAGCCCTGGGCATCGAACCGGGCCGGATGATCTGCAAGCACCGGCAGCGCCAGGCAGGCACCAGTCAGTATGAAAAGCAGGATGCCAGCGGAGAGTTTTTTAATGTAAGTGAGCATGGTTGCATCCTGAAGGTAAATCTCAAAGATTATCTGGATACCGGGCTGTTCCTTGATCATCGCCCTGTGCGCCACTGGATTCAGAAGAACGCGCAGGGTAAACGTTTCCTGAACCTGTTCTGTTATACGGGTGCAGCAACTGTTCATGCGGTTGTCGGCGGCGCCAGCCGTTCGTTGAGTCTGGATCTGTCGAACACTTATGTGGGTTGGGCCCAGGACAACCTGGCGCTGAACAAGGCCGATCCCCGCAAACATAAAGTAGAGCAGACAGATTGTCTGGCGTGGCTCGCGGCCAGGCCAACCCCGGATCAGCTTTATGATTTGATCTTCATGGATCCGCCGACCTTCTCGAACTCGGCCCGCATGACGGGAGTGCTGGATGTGCAGAAAGATCATGCAAAGCTGATCCGGCAGGCAATGACGAGGCTAAGTTCCGATGGTTTGTTGATTTTTTCCAACAACTTCCGGCGCTTCAAGCTTGATGAAGAGCTGGCCTCGGAGTTTGAGGTGGAGGAAGTCAGTGCCAGCACTCTCGATAAGGATTTTCAGCGGAACGCCCGGATTCACCGGTGTTGGCACATCCGGAAAAACGCATAGCAATACTGCTCCAACCACTCCCGGGGCATCTCAGAACTCGTACTTGAGCCCGGCGGAAAACTGAAAGGTATTGGCATCTGTGCTGGTATCTTTGAACAGTTTTCCGCCCTCAAGTACCAGATAGGTGTCGCTCACAACTTCGACATCCAGCCCGAACACCCAGCTTATGCTGAAACTGCTGTCCGGGAAATCGCCTTCCAGATCCCTGAACTGGGCGTTCTGGTCTTCGTCGGTATTTTCGAGTTCGGCCGTGCCGTGAATGAAAGAAAACCCCGCCTGGCCGTATACGTTGGCATAGTCTGTAACAGGGTAGTGCAGGCCAATATACCAGCTGGCGAAGTAGTCGACAGAGAGGGTGAGGTCGCTGCCTGGTACCTCGGCATCTCGGAGGCCGCCTCCTGCGCGCAACTCCGCATGGAACATATCATTGATGTGACTGCCCGCAACCAGCGTTCCACCGCTTCCGGTGGCCTGCTCGTTTGAAGCAGAGCCTATCGTACGGAAGTTGAACGCTGTTGCCAGAAGGCCTATGTAATGCTTGTCTGCACGGGGCGTTTCCTGAGCCAGGGCAGCCTGGGCGGAAAGCAGACAAACAGGCACCAGTGTGAGTATTAGGTGCGATCGCAAGACCTTGTTCATTGTTATCGGGTTTCCTGACGTGAGCGGTTACGGGCTGAGTCTGCCTTGTGTAACCGATTGTTACGTCGACCCGTGTCACACTTCCCCGTGTCGGTTAAGCCGAGCGATCAATCGTCGGCAAACAGACCGGCTTCCTGAGCCATCAATAACAAAGCATAAACGCCGTTTTCGGGCAGCTGCGGTTCGAGGCCTTCTTCAAACAGCAAGTGGCGGCGGCGATCTTCCAGTACTTCACTGCTCATGCCAGTGATCAGCTCGGCAATGGGTGCGATTTCAAACGGCGCGTCTTGTTCCAGGGCGCTGAAAATCATATCCATCAGAATTTCGTCCGGATCCAGGCCGTCAACGTATATTGTCTGGTCGGGGAGATCCTGGTGTAGCTCCTGAATCAGCTCCAGCAAAGGCACGCCCTGTTCCTCGAGGTAGGGAATATCCAGGTCGCCAAAATCGCCATCGTCCGGCAGCCACTCTTCTGCGGGCGCAATGACCACCGTTTTCATCTGGCCGTCTTCCAGTGACCAGGCGATGGCGGTCGGGAAAAGGGCGTCGTCGGTCTGGCAATATTCGATGTCGAGAAATTTTGGTGCGGGCATGTCAGTCTCCGTGTTGTAGGTGGCAGATATAAGCCGCAGAATTCGTGGTGCAGACGAGTAAGTTCTGTTGCTTCG
Source organism: Marinobacter sp. (assembly GCF_048259445.1). Lineage (GTDB taxonomy): Bacteria > Pseudomonadota > Gammaproteobacteria > Pseudomonadales > Oleiphilaceae > Marinobacter. The sequence goes on from NZ_JBLXHQ010000023.1 coordinate 13,081, forward strand.
GTATGAGGCGGTAAGGCTTCATGACATACTATGGCAATAATTATCATTCTATCAGGGACACCATGGAACACGCTGAATTCAACAAAGATTTGCTGAAGTTTCTGAATGCATCACCCACGCCCTGGCACGCCGTGGCAACCATGAAGAAACGGCTGGATACAGCCGGCTTTGAAGAGCTGGATGAGAAAGACGACTGGTCTCTTGGCCAGAATCGCAGTTATTACGTTGTGCGCAACGGGTCCTCCATCGTCGCTTTCCGCACCGGTACCCGAGAAGCCTCGACGTCGGGGTTGCGTATGGTGGGCGCACACACAGACAGCCCATGCCTCAAGGTAAAGCCCAATCCGGAATTGCGCCGCAAAAGTTTTTTTCAGTTGGGAGTAGAAGTATACGGTGGCGTTCTGATGAACCCCTGGTTCGACCGGGATCTTTCGCTGGCAGGGAGAGTTACGTTTCTCGACGACCATAACAAGGTCACTGACACGTTGGTCGATTTCCAGAAGCCTGTCGCCTTTATTCCCAGCCTGGCAATCCACCTGGACAGAGAGGCCAACAGCAGCCGCACGGTGAATGCCCAGACAGACCTGCCGCCGGTTCTGATGCAGGTTCCGGAAGACGATGCGACCAGTTTCAACGATCTTCTCAGTCAGCAAATTGTCAGCGAATCCGGTATCAGAGTACGTAAGGTTCTTGGCTATGAGCTGGGTTTTTACGATGCTCAGGAAGCCGGGTTCGTGGGCCTGCGTGATGAATTTATTGCATCCGCACGGCTGGATAACCTGTTGAGTTGTTACATCGGGCTGCAGGCGCTTCTGAACACCTCTGGCGATGAGGCTGCATTGTTGGTGTGTAACGATCATGAGGAAGTAGGCAGCGTGTCTTCCGAAGGTGCCCAGGGGCCGTTCCTTACTGCGGTTCTTGATCGCTGGTGTGGCGCTGGCAAGGCAAAAGCCATTGCCCGTTCCATGATGATCTCAGCAGACAACGCTCACGGCGTGCACCCTAACTACATGGACAAGCACGATGAAAATCATGGTCCTATTCTGAACAAGGGACCGGTTATCAAGGTTAACCATAATCAGCGCTACGCCACCAACAGCCGCTCGGCCGCTGTTTACAGGCATATCAGTGACGAACTGGGCTTACCGCATCAGACCTTCGTGGTGCGCAGTGATATGGGGTGTGGCAGTACAATCGGACCATTGACGGCGGCAAATCTGGGCGTAACAACGCTGGATATTGGCGTACCACAGTTTGGTATGCATTCCATACGTGAGCTGATCGGAACAGAGGATGGGTTTACGATGTTCCTCGCGCTGACAGAGTTCATGCAGCGTAAGCAGGTTGTTTGACTAAGTGGCTCCCCGAGCTGGGCTCGAACCAGCGACAAACGGATTAACAGTCCGTTGCTCTACCAACTGAGCTATCGGGGAACAGCATCAAGTCGGGCGGCATATTAAGCGCTTTGAATTAGCCGGTCAACCCCCTGATATAAAAGGTCAAAATTTGTACTGCAGTATGGCTCATCAATATCGTCCTCCTCCCTGGTTGCGCAGCGGTCATGTTCAGTCTGTGTGGCCGGCGTTGTTTCGCAAGGTTCGAGTGGAGAATCCGGAACCGGAAGTGCTTTCAACTCCCGACGAGGATGAGTTACATCTGGACTGGCATCGCCAGGGTAGCAACCGTCTGGCCATTGTCTCCCACGGGCTGGAAGGGCATAGCCGGCGGCCCTATGTATTGGGGCTGACGCGGGCCTTGTTGGCAGAAGGCTGGGATGTTCTGGCCTGGAATTTCCGCTCCTGTGGCGGCGTTATGAACCTGCAGCCAAGGTTTTATCATAGCGGGGCCACAGAAGACCTGCGTCAGGTTGTGGATCATGGCCTGGCCCGGGGTTACGGGACCGTGTTTTTGTCTGGATTCAGCATGGGGGGGAACCTGACGCTGCTCTATCTGGGTGAACAGGGCGAGCAGATTGACAGCCGGATCTGTGGCGCGGTTACCTATTCAGTACCCTGCGATCTGGCGGGCAGCGCGGATATGCTGGCACTGCCCAGCCGGAAGATTTATATGCAGAGGTTTTTGCGAGATCTGCGGATAAAAATGGGCGAAAAGGCGCAAAAATTCCCTGATCTTATTGATGTTTCCAATTTTGATGCGATTCATAGCTTTCATGAATTCGATGATCGTTACACAGCGCCGCTGCACGGATTCAAATCAGCCCCCGATTACTGGGCTCAATGTTCTGCCTTGGGCCGACTTAAAGATATCCGGGTTCCGGCTCTGATGGTGAACGCAGCGGACGATCCGTTTCTGTCACAAAAATGCTTTCCGGAATCCCGGGCAGAGCTCGGTGCCCATGTGCGTCTGGACGTGCCAAAATGGGGTGGTCATGTCGGGTTTGTAGAACACGGCAATGACGGGTATTACTGGTCTGAACGCAGGGCTCTCGCGTTCCTTCAGGGTGTGGTTTGACTCCACTCTACTCAAGGAACGGTTCGAGCACTGGCCACACATTCTCAAGCAGCCTGGGTTGAGCTTCTGCCGTGGGGTGAATGCCGTCGCTCTGCATCAGATTCGCTTTGTCGTAGATTCCGTCCAGAAAGAAGGGAACCAGAGCGGTGTCATAGCTGTCTGACAGCGCTGGAAAGATGTCGGCAAACATCTGAGTGTAGCGCTGGCCATAGTTAGGGGGTATCTGCATACCAACCAGGATGGCGCGGGCACCTGAGTTCTGAACGTTTTCAACCATCGATGCAAGATTGGATTTGATCACGCCGGGGGGGAAGCCGCGGAGACCGTCATTACCACCCAACTCGATAATGACCACGGAGGGGTTATTCTTCTCAAGCAAATCGGGCAGCCGGCGGGCACCGCCGTCTGTGGTTTCGCCGCTAATGCTGGCATTTATCACATTCCAGTTGCTCAGGCCGTTACCTTGCAATCGTTCACGCAGAAGTTGAACCCAGGCTGTCTCCGACGGCACGCCGTAGGCGGCACTGAGGCTGTCACCCACAACCAGAAGCGTTTGCTGGCCCGCCATCAAAGGCATGGCAAAGAATGCCACCAGAAGGAATGTAATTGATCTGACGTACAGCAACACCGTATGCATAAAAATTCGTATACCCTGATAAATGAACGTGTTTTTACCGGGAGCCCCGTGAGCAAGATGCAGACTATAAACCCTGATAGCCAGCGCACAATGCTGCAAGTTGAAAACCTGACCCATCGCGTAAGCCTGGAGACAGATACGCTCACGATCTTGAAGGGGGTCAGCCTTGAAATCAATCGGGGAGAATCCGTAGCCATCGTTGGCCGCTCCGGTTCCGGGAAAACCACATTGCTGGGTTTGCTCGCCGGCCTCGATACACCAACTGAGGGAACCGTTGAACTTGACGGATCGATCATCAGCGGTCTGAGTGAAGATGAACGGGCCAAATTACGTGCCCACCGGGTAGGGTTCGTATTCCAGTCGTTCCAGCTGCTTCCGGCATTGACCGCTCTGGAAAACGTCATGTTGCCGCTGGAGCTTGCCGGTATGGATGCGCCGGAAAAACGCGCCCGTGAGCTCCTCGAGCGGGTGGGACTGGGTGAACGGCTTACCCACACGCCCAGGCAGCTTTCCGGCGGAGAGCAGCAGCGGGTTGCTATTGCGAGGGCATTTGCTTCCGACCCTGTGATTCTGTTTGCCGATGAGCCCACCGGCAATCTTGATAACCGCACCGGCCAGGAAATATCGGATTTGCTGATGGCGTTAAACCAGGAGCAGGGCACCACCTTGGTGATGGTTACCCACGATGAACAGCTGGCCGCTCGTTGTGCCAGGCAGTTTCATATTGAGGCCGGCGAGCTGACCGAGCCGGTTGAAGAAATGGAGCTTGCTGACTGATGGCTGCTGCAAAAAAGCTGATGTCAGTACGCCGCGACTGGCGTGAGCGTGATGTGCGAGTGGTGCTTGCGGCACTTATTATTGCCGTGGCTACGGTTGCCACCATTGCCCTGTTCGCCAGTCAGTTACAACGCACTCTGGTTTCTTCTGCAAGCTCCTTCCTGGCCGCAGATCGACAACTGGAAGCAGAAAACGGGCGCCCGGTGCCCGAGCAGTGGATTACAGAAGCTGTGGAACGCGGGCTTGAAACCGGTCGCATGGTGGAGTTCTCTACCATGGTGTTCGGCAGCGATGCTTTCCAGCTTGTTTCGATCAAGGCCGTCAGCAATGAGTATCCATTGCGCGGTGAACTGGAAATTCAGGGTGCATCCGAGGGTTCCCGGTTACAGGTACAAAGCGGGCCGGTACCGGGAGAAGTCTGGATTAATCCCAGGTTGCTTCGGCTACTGGATATTCAGATCGGTGACACTCTTGAAGTAGGAAGCCGGAATCTGACGGTGTCGGGTTTGTTGCTGCGGGAGCCAGACGGCGGCTTCAGCCTGTCTGCACTCGCGCCACGGGTGATGATGCACGTGGATGACGTGGCTTCTACCGGTGTCATTCAGGAAGGCAGCCGGGTGGAATACATTTACCTGTTTGCGGGCAATGAAGCGGCGCTTGACGGCTACTATCAATGGCTTCAGCCGCAGCTGGAGCCCAGCCACGAGTGGGAAGGCGTTCGTGATGGTGAAACTTTTTCACGGTCTCTCGACCGTGCTGAAAGCTTCCTGCTTCTGGGTGGTAGCCTGGCTGTCCTGCTGGCTGCTGTAGCGGTCGCTGTTGCGAGCCGGCAGTACGCGCTATCCCAGCGCGATACTGTGGCGCTTCTTAAAACTCTGGGCCTGGGCAGTTCCGGGATTGGTCGGCTCTATCTGAAGCGGCTCGCGCTCTGGGGGGTAACCGGCATGATCGGTGGCCTTCTGGTCGCTGTGCCTCTGTTCTGGCTGCTTACCCAGCTTCTCGGTCAGGCGTTGGACAGGCCTGTCGAGTTCCAGCTGGATTCGTCCGCGCTCGCTCCAGCACTGCTGACAGCGGTGGTTTCACTGTTTGCTTTTGCTTATCCGCCCATTCGACGCCTTCGAAACGTGCCGGCAATGCGCGTGTTGCGCAGCCAGCCGGGCGAGACAGGTCGGGAAGCTCTGCCGGATATGCTGATCGCCATAGTGGCAGTGTTCGGTCTGGTGTGGATGTACGCCGGTGAGCTTTCACTGGTGGTTTCCCTGCTTGGCGGTCTTGCGTTGCTGCTGGGTGCTCTGGGTTTGTTGGGCGGAATTCTTGTCGCAACCCTCCGGAAAGTTCGCGGTGGTGGGCAGTCCTGGCGCCTGGCTTTGGTCGGGCTGTATCGCCATCGCCGCGCCAGCCTCTCGCAAATTGCGGTGTTTGCCATGACGCTCATGCTCGCAACAACGCTGATCCTCGTGCGCACCTCCTTGCTGGACGACTGGCAGGCCCAGCTCCCGGACGACGCACCCAACCATTTCCTGATCAACATTGCCCCGGATGCGGTGGATGAAGTTGCCGGCTACTGGGAAGAGCGCGGCCAGCCACTGGATCAGCTTTACCCCATGGTGCGTGGCCGATTGACAGAATTGAACGGTCAGCCGGTAAAAGAAGTGGTGAGTAAAGACCAGCGGGTGGGGGCTCTAAACCGGGAACTGAACCTCACCTGGATGCCCTCGCTTCCGGATGACAACTCTATTGTGGAGGGCAGCTGGTTTGAGGATGGTCAAACCGACGGTGTGTCCGTGGAGTCAGAACTGGCAGGTAAGCTCGGGCTTGTGCTGGGTGATGAGCTTACGTTCACAATAGGTTCTGACAAGGTCACCGAAACAGTCACGAGTATCCGCACGGTTCAGTGGGACAGCATGAAACCCAACTTCTACATGGCTTTTCCACCGGAAGGCGGCCTGACCGATATGCCCGCCACCTGGATAACCAGCTTCCACCTGCCCAGAGATCGAAAAAGCGAGCTGAATGAATTCTCCCGGCGATTCCCGACTGTGTCGTTATTGGAAATCGACAACGTTATTGAGCGTATACAAGAGATTGTCCGGCAGGTTACCCAGGCTATAGAAGCGATTCTTGTGCTGATATTGGCGGCGGCGTTGGTTGTGATGGCGGCGGTTGTCAGCGCCACGCTTCAGGATCGTCAGAGGGAAGGGGCACTCTTGCGCACGCTTGGCGGTCGCCAGAGGTTGTTGGTAAGAAGCACCATGCTGGAGTTTGCTTTGCTAGGTGGTTTTGCCGGGATTCTCGGAGTAGCAGCGGCGGAGGCTGCAGTTTGGGCCTTACAGTTCCGGATGTTTGAGGGTGCTTTCAGCTGGCATTGGCAGGTCGTATTGCCTATTCCGGTGATCAGTGCTTTGGTTCTGGCGCTGTTCGGACGTTGGCAGTTGAGGCCTGTGTTGAGTGTCTCGCCAATGCTCCTGCTAAGACGGCTCGAGTAAAGCAGGAATTGCGGTAAGCGGCTATGGCTGCTTACCGATAGTTCGCGAGGATGGCGTCAAGTTCTCCATTCTTGCGAATACGCGCAAGCTGAGCATTGAACTCATCTGCAAAAGACTGGTTCTCCTTGCGGAGCATCACACGGTAGCCGTAGGAGCTCATGCTTCCGGAAGATACGGTAAAGTGCTCCTGCAACCCTTCGTTTCTCAGAATCCATTTGCCTACGAGAACATCGACCACAGCGGCGTCAAAGCGATCGCCATGAAGTAAAAAGTTGAACATGTCCCTTTCCCGGGGAACGTCAAAGCGCTTTATTGCGCCGGATTCAAAATGTGGCTCGAGTTCGGGATACAGATATCCCAGATGGGTTACGACTGTTTTGGAAAAAAGGTCTTCCGGTGAATGGTACGTCTCGCCATTGTGCTTTGGCGTGAAGAAAACTTCCTGAATATCAACTACCGGATCTGTAAACAGAAAACTCTCAGGCTCGTGTGTCCATTCTATGGCTCGGGATGTGCCATCTATGTAGCCATCCAGCAACATCTGATCAACACGTTTGCGGGGAATTTTTTTTGCGACAATTGTGTACCCCATGCGCTCGGAAATCAGCGTAACCACGTCCCACATAATCCCTGAGGGCGCTTCCTGATCCACAATCATGTAGGGTGGGTAGCCATCCGGCGAAATGTTGAAGTGGAAAATTTTCCGGCCGCTTTCGCTGGCTGCGCTGGAGCTCAGGAAAAAGAATAAGAGAAAAAAGGTAAAGGCAGAACGTCTTGAGAAGGCTTTAAGCCCTTGGTGTTTTGAATGCTTCATCAAGAGGGACTCTCTGCGGGCAATGTTGTCCGTGAAAGAACTGACCCGGCTATATCCCTGCCAGAAAGAGGGTTAATGTTACCCGATTGCCTGACAATTTCAATGATAGGAGCGAAACGTGTGGTTTTTTCAAGTACAAGGCCTGGCATGCTGCCGGGCCTTGTTTTCAGCATTCAGAAATGTCAGGCCCAGGCACGTTGTAGTACGGCGCGGGCATCCTTCAGCGTCACTTCTTTCGGATTGAACATTATGGAACCATCGTCCAGCGCCATTTCGGCGATATGATCCAGTTGATCCTCGTTCACCTTGCCTGTCTCTTTCAATGTCCGGGGCAGCTGGCAGCGCTTGTACAGCGCATCTCTCAACTTGCGCAGTGCTGAAATACTGGCTTCTGCGCGGCGGCTGGCTGGCGTGGCGGCGTATACCTCCGGCCCTTCCAGATATAGCAAAAGCTCGCCCAGCGGCTGGCGGATGGTCTCGAGGTTGTACTCGAGCACATAAGGTAGATACAGGCTCATGCACAGGCCATGGGGCAGATGGCAAATGGCGCCCGTAGCATGGCCAAGGGAATGCACCAGCCCGACCATGGAATTGGAAAACGCAATGCCCGCCATGGTGGACGCCTGCGCCAGTTCCAGCCTGCCGTCGCTATCTTTCGGATTGTCCATAACCTGCAGCAGCGACTGGCTTACTTTCTTGATAGCTGCTGTAGCGTAGGCATCACTCAGCGGATTTTTTGCCATGCAGGTGAAGGACTCAACCGCGTGAGTCATGGCATCCATGGCTGTTGCCGCTGTAATGTGAGGCGGTAACGTCAACGTCATACGCGGGTCGATAATCGCCGCGTTGGGCAGCAGGAATGACGAAGTGAAGGGTAATTTCACACCCTTTTTCTCGTCTGTAATCACTGCAATAGACGTGACTTCCGAACCGGTTCCTGCTGTGGTGGGCACCACAAAAAACGGCTTGAGCGGATGCTTGATCACGCCGGCACCTGAGTATTTCGCGATGTCTGTACCGCCTTCAGAAACCAGAATATTAACCGCTTTACCTGTGTCAATAGCGGAGCCACCACCAATCGCAATGATGGAGTCGCATTTTTCCTTTCGGTAAACGGCAGCGATATCACGAACCACGGTGGTTGAGGAATCCGGTGGCACATCATCATAAATGCAGACAATGTCCAGGCCGCTTTCTTCGCAGGCTGCGATTACCGGGTCCAGCAGGCCGGCGGCACGGACGCCCTTGTCGGTCACAATCATCGGGCGCTTGGCGCCCAGCCCGCTCAGCTCGTAGGGGATATGTTCAAGGGCGGCTTTGCCGGCAATAACCTTTACCGGGCAGAAGAACTCATAGTAAGTGTTGGTCATTATGCTCTCGCTGACTGGACAAAGTGAGTGGCAACCTTCAGGTAAATCTGGGCGGCGCTGATCAGTTTTTCCGGCAGGTGAAGGTTTACCGGGTATTCTTTCACAGCGCGCTTGGCAATGATCTTTGGAAGAATGAACGATTCAAGCCGGTTGAGGACGCGGGTCATCCGCACCGCATAGCTTACATCGCCATCTACCAGCATACGGTCATTGGCAAATGCGACGGAGGTTTTTTCCTGGAACGACAGCACCAGAAAAGCGTGAGTAAGGTGTTTGAACTGAATAGAAACGTCCACCGGCCGGGGAGCGGAGTCCCCATGGTAATGGAAACGGCCCTCGCCGATATGTTCCACAATCAGTTTTGAGCCACTGGGCATCACCATCATCTCAAACAGAAACCCTTTCGGAAGCGCTTTCGCTTCTGCCTGCACCTCGCTATCAACTTCACTGACCGCCTGAAGAGCCCGCCCCATAACCTGGAACATCAACTCGACATACAGGCGCTTTGCCTGAGAAGCCATAGGCTGGATACGTTTTGCTAACATGCCCTTCACCTGAATCTGGTTATTGATAACTGATTTTTAGAGTTATTGCTCTAGAAGTCAATGTTCATAATGACGATAAACCTGCTCTTTACAGACAAGCGATTGGCCAAGAAATAAAAAAAGCCGAAAATCAACAAGTTTCGGCCTTTCAGGATTCACCTCTCCGTGACTTTATTGAGTGAGCGCAGCCAGCTTTTGGCGGGCTTCCTCAGCAATTGCGCCAGAGGATTCCGCCGCTGTGCTGTAATAGGCGATGGCGTCCTTGCGGTTGTTTTCTTTAACCGCTATGTCTCCGAGGCGCAGGAATGCAATTGAAGTAGGCACAACCTGATTGGCCCGGGACAGGTTCTCCCGCGCCTTGTCAAGATTGTTGAGCTTCAGCGCTGTCAGGCCGTTATGCAGACGATACACAAACATTTCGGGGTACAGAGACACGGCCTTGTCGAAATCAGCTGAGGCCTGGTCGTGTTTGTCCTGTTCCTGGTAGATACGGCCACGCAGGGAATAGAACATGGCTTCGCGGGGCAAAAGCTTGATGGCCTCGTTAACTTTTTCAAGCGCCGCATTCATGTCGCCGTCGGAGGCCAGCTTCATGGCTTCATCATAAGCGTCGTAGGCGGGCTGGACCTTGCGCAGGGTCGCCGTTTTCTTTTTATAGACGTCTGCACCGCGGTAGCCACCGCCACCTATCTTGGCGACCAGTTTGCTGTTCTCGCTAACGCGCTTGGCTGAAGGTGGGTGTGTAGCAAAGAGACCGTCCACAAACCCCGCCTGCTGGCCCTTGGAAAGATCAAGAAAAATCTCCTGCATCTCCACGGCGGCCTGCGGATCGTAGCCGGCCCTTTTCATATAAATAATGCCGTAGTGATCCGATTCCAGCTCATCGCCCTGGCCGTATTGCGCCAGGGCAAGCTGTGCCCCTATGGCTGCGCCACCCATAAGCAACCCCGCCCACTCATTGTCAGACAGCGCAAAACCCAGACCAGCGACGCCCGCGCTGATCAGCATGCCCTGTTGCATACGCTGAATGCTGTGGCTCGCTGCTGCGTGAACAATCTCGTGGCCAAGCACGGAAGCCAGTTGGGCTTCATCTTCAAACTTGGTCAGCAGCCCACGATTGATGGCTATCTTGCCTCCGGGCAAGGCCCATGCGTTAGGCACGCTGCTGTTGAGCACCACGAATTCGTAGGGCAGGTCGGGGCGATCGCTTACCCGCGCCAGTTTCTGACCAACCTCACTCACGTATAGCGTAAGCTCAGGATCAATGTAGAATTGCCCGCCCTGAGTCTGCTGCGTGGGCGTATACTGCTCGGCACCAATGGCGAGCTCCTGGCCCTCTCCAATCAGGGAAAGTTGTCGCTCGCCGGTTACCGGGTTTACAGAGCATCCCGCAAGCAGCAGCATAAGCGTTATGATCGGAAAACAGCGTTGCAAGACGGTGTTTTTCACTCTCGACTCCTGTGATTGAATTCCTGACATCTATAATTACACGGCTGCTGCCGGCTTTAAACACCGGTGCTCCAGAACCAACACCCGAACTACAGGTTTGTTCCGAATGAACGATCAAATTCGAACCGACCCGATTAATCCCGTTCCAAGCCGATTTCGACGGCAAGGGCGCTCTTCCTGTTAGAAGACGAATCCGCTTTCCACTCCGGGGCTTGAAATGCCCCGGAGCGCCCCCACTTTTTGTGCATGACTGATTCCCAAGTCGGATGACGCGGGAGCGAGGGGCCTTCGCTCCCGTGTCCCCTCGCACATGTTCCATGCAGGAGAGACAAATAAATGACGGTTGAAACGCAAAAAGAAACTCTGGGTTTTCAGACCGAAGTGAAGCAGCTACTTCACCTGATGATCCATTCCCTGTACTCAAACAAAGAAATCTTCCTCCGCGAGCTGATTTCCAATGCCTCCGATGCCGCCGATAAAATGCGCTTCGCCGCCGTAAAAGACGACGGCCTTTACGAAGGCGACTCAGAGCTGCAAATCCGCCTGGACTTCGACAAAGAAGCCAACACCATCACATTGGCTGACAACGGCATCGGCATGACCCGGGATGACGTTGTTCAGAACCTGGGCACCATCGCCCGCTCAGGCACAGCAGAATTTCTTCAGCAGCTCTCCGGAGACGAAAAGAAAGACAGCAAACTCATCGGCCAGTTCGGCGTAGGCTTTTACTCCGCCTTCATCGTTGCCGACAAAGTAGACGTATTTACCCGCCGTGCAGGCGCGCCAGCAGAAGAAGGTGTGCATTGGCAATCCGCCGGAGACGGTGAATTCACCATCGAGCAGGTTGCTCGCGAAAAGCGCGGCACCGAAATCGTTATTCACCTGAAGCCGGAAGCCACCGAATTTGCTGATGGCTACCGCCTGCGCAATCTGGTGAAGAAGTACTCTGACCACATCTCCTTCCCGGTCATCATGAAATCCGAGCCGAGCGAAGAAGGCGAAGAGGTCAAAGACGAAACTGTTAACGACGCAACCGCGCTCTGGACTCTGCCCCGTACCGAAATCAAAGACGAAGAGTATAAAGAGTTCTACAAGCACATTGCCCACGATTTTGAAGACCCGCTGACCTGGTCCCACAACAAAGTTGAAGGCAAACTGGACTACACCAGCCTGCTGTACATCCCGGCCCGTGCACCGTTTGATATGTATAACCGTGATGCGCCCCGTGGCCTGAAGCTCTATGTGCAGCGCGTGTTCATCATGGACGATGCGGAACAGTTCCTGCCGTTGTACCTGCGCTTTGCCAAAGGTGTGGTGGACTCAAACGATCTGTCCCTGAACGTCTCTCGTGAAATTCTGCAGAACGACGCCACCGTGGACAGCATCCGCACCGCGGCCACCAAGCGCGTGCTGGATATGCTCTCAAAGCTGGCCAAGAAAGATGCCGATGCCTACCAGAAGTTCTGGGGCGAGTTTGGTACCGTTTTGAAAGAAGGCCCGGCGGAAGATTTCAGCAACCGCGAGAAGATTGCCGGCCTGTTGCGCTTTGCGACAACGCATACCGGTGAAAGCGCTCAGAACGTATCTCTCGACCAGTACATCGAGCGCATGAAAGAAGGTCAGAGCAAGATCTATTACATCACCGCCGACAACTTCATGGCTGCCAAGAGCAGCCCGCACCTTGAGGTCTTCCGCAAGAAAGGTATTGAAGTGCTGATCCTCTCTGATCGTATTGACGAGTGGATGATGGGTTACCTGAACGAGTATGACGGTAAGTCATTCCAGGACGTCGCCCGCGGCGATCTTGATCTTGGCGACGTGGAAACCGAGGAAGACAAAAAGCACAAGGAAGACGCTGCCGAAGAACATAAAGATCTGCTGGAGCGCATTAAAACAGCACTCACCGATCGGGTTCAGGACGTGCGGGTAACCAATCGTCTGACTGACTCACCAGCCTGCCTGGTTACCGGCGATTTTGATATGGGCGCCCAGATGAAGAAGATCATGGAAGCGGCGGGCCAGAAGGTTCCGGACAGCAAGCCGATCTTCGAAATCAACGTGGATCACCCGCTGGTTCAGCGCCTTGAAAGCGAAAAGGGCGATGAGCGCTTCAACGAGCTCTCCGCGGTTCTTCTGGATCAGGCTACACTGGCCAGCGGCGAACAGCTGCAGGATCCGGGTGCCTACGTGACTCGCCTGAACCGTCTGTTGCTGGAACTGGCTAACTAAGTCCATGCAGCAGATTATTGTGGATATCAGCATCAGCCCTGATGAGTGGATAAAGCTCTATCAGGGTGTTGCTACCGATGTTCACACCCGTGCCCGGGACGGACGCTCTGTCCGTTTCCCGGCTCGAATCCTCTCCCGCTTCTACCTCCGCGACGGCGTTCGGGGATCATTTCGTATCCTGTTCGACGACGCCGGCAAGTACTCCTCCATCGAAAGACTATGATCTTTCGTTTATCGATATTCAAAAACTCTCAACATTTTATTTTTAATTAATTGTTTTTGATGTGCTCCAAGGGACTAACCTGTTTTTGAAGCAATCGATACCTGCCGATGAGGCAGGAAAAGGAGAACACTATGACTCAGAGTAATTCCGGCGGAAAATGCCCTGTGATGCATGGCGCCAATTCAACCACCAGCCGTAACGTAACGAGTTGGTGGCCAGAGGGGCTCAATCTCGACATCCTGCACCAGCATGACCGCAAGACCAATCCGCTTGGTGAAGACTTTGATTACCGTGAAGAAGTCAAAACTCTCGATTTTGATGGTATCAAAAAAGATCTCCACGCCCTGATGACGGACAGCCAGGACTGGTGGCCGGCAGACTGGGGTCACTATGGTGGCTTGATGATCCGTATGGCCTGGCACTCAGCGGGCACCTATCGTATTGCGGATGGCCGTGGAGGTGGCGGTACCGGTAACCAGCGCTTTGCACCGATAAGCTCCTGGCCAGATAACGTCAGCCTTGATAAAGCCCGCCGTTTGTTGTGGCCGATCAAAAAGAAGTATGGCAACAAGATCAGCTGGGCAGACCTGATTATCATGGCCGGCACGGTGGCCTATGAATCCATGGGCCTGCCTTCCTACGGTTTCTCCTTTGGCCGCGAAGACATCTGGCACCCGGAGAAAGATATTTACTGGGGTGCAGAGAAAGAGTGGCTGGCGCCGTCAGATGAGCGTTATGAAGATGTAGATAAGCCAGACACTATGGAAAACCCGCTGGCTGCCGTACAGATGGGCCTGATTTATGTGAATCCGGAAGGCGTAAACGGTAAGCCGGATCCGCTGAAAACTGCAGAGCAAGTGCGTGTGACTTTCGCCCGCATGGCCATGGACGATGAAGAAACAGCTGCATTGACGGCTGGCGGACATACTGTTGGCAAATGCCACGGCAATGGCGACGCCAGCGCGCTTGGCGCTGAGCCTGAAGCCTGCGATGTGGAAGAGCAGGGCATGGGTTGGAGTAACCCGAATTGGGATGGTACGGCCAGTGGTGCGGTGTCTTCGGGCATTGAAGGTGCCTGGACAACGAACCCGACTGTTTTTGATATGGGTTACTTTGAGCTGTTGTTTGGCTACGAGTGGGAGCTGAAAAAGAGCCCGGCCGGCGCCCAGCAATGGGAACCCATTGATATGCCGGATGAGGTAAAGCCGGTTGATGCCAGTGACCCCTCGGTGCGTCATAACCCGATCATGACCGATGCGGATATGGCTATGAAGATGGACCCGAAGTACCGGGCTATCTGCGAAAAGTTCATGGCAGATCCTCAGTACTTCAAGGACACTTTTGCCAGGGCATGGTTCAAGCTGACTCACCGTGATCTGGGGCCGAAAGCCCGTTACATTGGCCCGGAAGTTCCGGCCGAAGAGCTGATCTGGCAAGACCCGATTCCAGCCGGTCGCACTGACTACTGCGAAGAAGTGGTCAAAGTAAAGATTGCCGAAAGTGGTCTGAGCATTGGCGACATGGTCAGCACCGCCTGGGACAGCGCTAGAACCTACCGTGGTTCAGACATGCGCGGTGGTGCAAACGGTGCCCGCATTCGCCTGGCTCCGCAGAAAGACTGGGAAGGCAACGAACCAGCCCGTCTGGCGAAGGTTCTCAAGGTGTATGAGCAGATTTCTGCCGACACAGGTGCCAGCGTAGCCGATGTCATTGTTCTGGCAGGCAGCGTGGGAATCGAGAAGGCTGCGAAAGCCGCCGGCTATAACGTTCGCGTACCGTTCCTTAAAGGGCGTGGCGATGCCACCGATGAGATGACGGATGCGGATTCTTTCGAGCCGCTGGAACCGGTAGCGGATGCGTTCCGCAACTGGCTGAAGAAGGATTATGTGGTCAAAGCGGAAGAACTGATGCTGGATCGCGCGCAATTGATGGGCCTGACAGCACCGGAAATGACCGTTCTTATTGGCGGTATGCGCATGCTTGGAACCAATTACGACGGAACCAAACACGGAATCTGGACCGGCCGGGAGGGTCAGTTGACGAATGATTTCTTCGTTAACCTGACCGACATGGGCAACACCTGGAAGCCTGCGGGCAACAATCTCTATGAGATTCGTGACCGCGAAACCGATCAGCTCAAGTGGACCGCGAGCCGCGTCGACCTGGTGTTTGGTTCTAACTCCATCCTGCGATCGTACGCTGAGGTGTACGCCCAGGATGATAACCAGGAGAAGTTTGTTAAAGACTTCATTGCTGCCTGGACCAAGGTCATGAACGCAGACCGTTTCGACGTACAGAAGTAATTCGAAGGCAACAGGCCGGGCACTCGTTTAAAGGAGTGCCCGGCTATCAACTTTTCTTTATATTCCTTACAATCCTCTCCGCCTGATTTTTGATCAGCTGCACTCTCATTCTGTCTTTCAGCTTCTGGAGTTTTCATGCGAATCATCCTTGCTCCCATGGAAGGACTGGTCGACGCACCTATCCGCGAAACCCTGACCAAAGTCGGCGGGATTGACCGGTGCGTTACCGAGTTTATTCGCGTGACCCACGGCATGCTACCGCCCCGGATTTTCTATAAGTATGCGCCCGAGCTTCATAACCAGTCGCTCACTCAGGTAGGTACGCCGGTGGCTGTTCAACTATTGGGTTCGGATCCGGAACAGATGGGCCTGCATGGGCTTAAAGCCGCGGAATTGGGCGCTACCCAAGTGGATATCAATTTCGGTTGCCCTGCGAAAACAGTGAACAAGCATAAAGGTGGCTGTGTGCTGATGCGTGAGCCAGAGTTGATGCATGAGATTGCAGCTGCCGTTCGCAAGGCCGTTCCCGCGGGTGTGCCAGTCACTGCAAAAATGCGCCTTGGGTATGACGACCGCTCTATGGGCGTTGCCTGCGCTCAGGCGCTGGAAGCCGCCGGTGCAGAGGAGATCGTTATTCACGCGCGCAGCAAGGTGGATGGTTACAAGCCACCGGCCTACTGGGAAGAGATTGCCAGAGTTCGTGAGGCGGTATCGGCTCATGTCATTGCCAACGGCGAGATCTGGACAGTGGCGGACTATTGGCGTTGCCGGGAAGTGTCTGGTTGCGACGATGTGATGATCGGCCGGGGCCTGATTGCCAGGCCGGACCTGGCTCGCAAGATCAAAGCGAGTCAAGAGGGCGTTGAAATTGCGGATATGACCTGGCCCGAGGCGGTAGCTCTGGTTCGGGAGTATGCGGAAGTGCTGCAAGGCTGGCTTGAAGACAAGTACGTCACCGGCCGTATCAAACAGTGGATGAACTTCCTGCGACAGGGCTTTCCGGAAGCTGAGGCAATCTGGCAGGACGCCCGTAAAATCCGGGAAGTAGCGCCAATGCTCGACTGCCTTGAGCAAAAGATCCCACTATCACGCAGGGCAGAGTGCGCCGCCTGAAGCCTGCTTTTTCTCACCATTTCTTCGTTGTCTTTCCTGATTGCGAACTACACTGGTACAGAGTTGGTCTGTGTTCGTAAACATTGTGGTCTGTAAAAACAAAACCACGAAGGAGGGATCTTTGATGACCAAAAAACTGAAATCCGGGGCCTTGAAAGGGCTTCTGAGCGGAGTTTGTCTGTCGCTTGGGCTGGTGTCCGGTGCAGTCGCTGCAGAGGGTGATGTCAAGGTCACGCCTTTGGGAAGCCATGATGGCGAGTTCTGTGCGCTGGACCGGGCCATGGTGTTTGAAGATCCCAACGGTACCCGCATTCTTTATGATGCTGGCCGCACTGTTGCTGGTCCTGATGATCCCCGCCTTGGCAAAATTGACGTGGTTCTGGTTTCGCACATGCACGGCGACCACCTGGGCGACCGTCGTATCAAAGAAACCAACGCCGGTAACTGCGGTGGGCCGGAATTCCCGGTGGTCACTCTGCCGCAGTCCAATACCGTGGATATAGCGGTGAAAAAACAGGCAAAGATTGTCACCGGCAGCGAAATGCCGGCGTTTTTCGCCGCCAAGCTTGAAGCCGCCGGCGGTGATCCAGCCAACTCCATACTGGTGCGCTTCGGTGCGGAGGTGAACGTTGGTGGTGTGGCCATCACGACCGTCCCCGCAGTTCACAGTAACGGGGTTTCACCATCCTTCCTCACCGGCCCGCTGGCGGAGTACCTGAAAGCCGCAGGCGTAGGCGCGAGCGTGGGGCCACCAACCGGTTACGTGCTGACTTTTTCAAATGGTCTGGTGGTCTATCTCTCCGGGGATACCGGTATTACGGCCGAGCAGAAGCTGGTAGTGAACGACCATTACGGGGCTGAGCTGGTGGTGATGAATATTGGTGATAACTTTACTACCGGGCCCAAAGAGGCGGCTTACGTGATCAATGATCTGATCGATCCGAAAGCCGTCATTGCCTCCCATGCCAATGAGCCAGCTACATCTGGTGGAGAGCTGAAGCAGGGCACGAAAACCGCCTTGTTCAGGGACCTGGTAAAAGTCCCCATGCATGTTCCGCTAAGTGGGCGCACCATCGCCTTCAACGGCGACGGTGGCTGTTCGAGCGGGTGTGACTGAGATCAGCCTTCCATATCCGCTCTGTAGCTTCCTGAACAGGCTGCGCCGTTGAGCCTTGCCCGCTCAAGCATGGCATGCTGGACAGCTTGTGCGTTGTCCAGCTTTCCTGCCCAAGCCTTCTGCGCGGGTTCTTGCAGGGCCCGGCCGTAGGAAAAACTCAGGCTCCAGGGTTGTGCTCCACGGCTGTTCATGGCGTTCAGGTTGAGAGTGGCTTCTTCGGGTGTCTGGCCTCCGGAAAGAAAATTGATGCCCGGTACGGCGGCCGGCACAACTCTCCGAAAAACCCGCAAAGTGGCTTCCGCCACCTCTTCCGGAGAAGCTTTCGCACACTCTTTGCCCGGGGTTACCATGCTGGGTTTGAGAATCATGGTTTCAAGTTGCACACGGTGGCGGCGCAGGGCATTGAAAACCTCCGCAATCACCACTTCGTTCACTTCCGCAGAACGCTCGATAGAGTGGTTTCCGTCAATCAGCACTTCCGGCTCCACAATCGGGACAATGCCAACGGACTGGCAGAGTGCAGCATAGCGAGCCAGCATTTCGGCGTTAGCCTCCACCGCCTGGCGTGAGGGCAGGGCGTCAGAGATGTTGTATACAGCGCGCCATTTGGCAAAGCGGGCGCCCTGGCTTTTGTAGATCGCCAGGCGGTCGTCGAGGCCGTCCAGCCCGTAGGTTATTTCATCCCCCGGCGCGTTAATCAGTGGCTTTTTCCCTTTGTCGACCTTAATGCCCGGCACAATGCCCTGGCTTTCCAGCAGCTTGGGGATCGACACATTATCCAGACTGTTCTGGCCAAGGGTTTCTTCAAAAAGAATTACGCCACTGACGAATTCCCCAAGCCCGGGTGAGGAGAAGATCAGGCTGCGATATTCACGGCGCAGGTCTTCCGTGGATTCAACACCAACCGCTTTGAAACGCTTTGCAATGGTGGGATGGCTTTCATCCGCGGCAAGAATTCCCTTGCCTGGCTGAACAAGGCTTTGAATCGTTGAATTCAATTCGTTTTGAATACTCATGCTCACTCCTGTGCCATGATGAATGATGTGATCTGTTCCAGCTCTCTTATTTCATCAGTGTAGTCCGTTCATTGGTTGCTGGCGCTGCGATACGGGTCATAATTTGATCTGAGCTAAGGCAATTTTTCAGATAATGCCATACGCTGACCACAACTAAGGTACGACAAGAACAAGGACTGGGTATGAAGACAGTTATTAGCGTAAGTCAGGGCTCATCCGAATACGATTACGATCTCGAAACGGAGTTTCTGGGGCAGTCCTTCCGGGTTATTCGCGCGGGAACCGACGGTGACCTCTCTCGCGCAGTATCGCTGCTGAAGACTTATCATGATCGGGCGGATGCCTTTGGCCTCAGCATGGTATCTGATCATTACAAGGTTGGCTCGGTGCAACTGGAACATCCGGATACCGCCAGACTGGAAGCCTGCATTCCCGACAAGCCGATAACCAGCGGATCCGGATTGCGGGGCATCCTTCAGGAGTGGGCGGTGCGCCATACCCAGTCGGAGCTGGGCCACTTCTTTGATAATGCCCGGGTACTCTTCATGAACGGGCAGGCCGGCTACCGTGTAGCAAAAGCGCTCTCCGAGCATACCGAAAACCTGTTTTTTGCCGACCCATACATGGACTTCGGCGTGCCGCGCTTACTTACTTCGCTTAAACAGCTTGAAACCTATAGTTCACTGACGGCTCCGATCATGTTCCGCCCATCAGCTGTGAAGATGGTCGAAACCGCGCTCCGCACGCCGTTGTATCGCCTTGGTGAGGGTTTAATCAAAGGTTCCCTGCACCAAGCGGTGAAAGATGCTCATGTGATCGTTGCCCACATGGGCGATCTGGAGAATTTCACCGATAAGGAGCTGGACGGTAAAACCATCATTACTTCCCGTGTGTCGGAAGCGGCGATGGACTGGATGCGCGCCCGCAAGGTTGCGATGGTAGTTGATTACAGCCCCTGGCTGGAAGGTCGTCCCGTAGGTGTGAACGTGATGGAAGCGATGATCAGTGCCGCGCTTTCTCGTTCCCCCGAACAGCTGGGTGCAGATGACTATCTTAATGTTATTCAGAGTCTGGGTATCGAGCCCCGTATTCTCTACCCGAACGGCTATCGCAGGATAAACCGGTTTGCCTTCGTGATTCACCCGCTGTCACAGCAGTACCTCACCAAGACACGACCGCTGGATTGGGTAGCCAATGTGTCACCGCCGATGGTAATGAACCTGGTAGAAAAGGCCGTGGCCTACTCTCCGCCGTTTATCTACTCGAAAGTTACCGGTATCAAATCGCCCACAGGAGACGAGGTGGAGGGGTGGTTGATTACCGTAGGCGGCACGCCTAAGGAAATTATGGCGCACGACCCTGAATTTACCTACAGCCGGTTACTGGCAGCGGCCAACCTGGCGAAAAAGCTGGGCGCACAGATCATGGGCCTGGGTGCATTTACCAAAGTAGTGGGAGACGCCGGTATTACCGTAGCGAAACGGGCGCCACTTCCCATTACCACAGGTAACAGCTACAGCGCGTCCGGGGCTCTTTGGGCCGCCAAGGATGCGGTGAAAATGATCAACCGCGCTAAAATTGGTAAAAGTGGAAAAATGGCTGGAAAAGCCATGGTTGTGGGCGCAACGGGTGCAATTGGATCAGTTTGCGCACGCCTGCTCGCCAAGGCGGTGGATGAGATATACCTGGCGGCGCCGGAGCCCGCCAAGCTGCTTGCCCTGAAAGAAAGCATTGAACAGGAGACCCCAGGGGCCATTGTGCATGTGGCCGGCTCCGCAGATCGCGATATCGAAGACATGGACATGATCGTGACAGCCACCTCCGGTGCAGGTAAACGAATCCTGGATATCACCAGGGTTAAGCCCGGCTGTGTGATCACTGATGTGGCTCGCCCACTGGATATATCGGCACAAGATGTGGCAAAACGCCCCGACGTGCTGGTGATCGAATCCGGAGAGGTTCAGCTTCCGGGCGACGTGCATATGAAAAACATTGGCCTGCCTGAAGGGGTAGCCTATGCCTGCCTGGCAGAAACCATCGTTCTGGCCCTGGAAGGCCGTTTCGAGAACTTCACACTGGGGCGTAACATTGAGTGGGAAAAGGTTCGGGATATCTACAAACTGGGCCTGAAACACGGAATGGAACTCGCGGCCATATCCGGCGTGAACGGTGTGTTCAGTGAAGAAGATTTCGAACGCGTCAGGGTGCTGGCGGCAAAACGCGACGCCGGTGAGACTGTCGAGTATTAACCGGAGCCGGGCGTTCCGCCCGGCTATCGCAGCTGGCTGTCTTTGCTGCCTCGGCGGTTGATGCCGCCCGATGCCATTTTCTGCTTTTCTAGTGCCGCCTGGCAGTTTACACACAGGCGGACACCGGGAATGGCTTTGCGCCTCGCCTCCGGAATAGGGCAGTCGCACTCCTCGCAGAATTCTGCGCTTTCGCCCGTGCCCAGCCGGCTTCGCGCCTCGGCTACGGCATCCTCAACACTCGCGTCAATCTGATCCTGCACCGCACCATCTCGGGCCCAGCCACCAGCCATAATGTAGCTCCTGTCAAAATGCATGATCTACCGCCCTGCTCAGCATATCAAAGCCACGGTAATCGGGCTAAGGTGAGTGTACGTAAAGGTAGCGGTGCGATTTTCTTTATCCGGCTTTATGATGCTCAGCGAAAAAGGAACCAGAATGCTGTCAAAATCAAACTCTATCCGCCGTGGCGGAAAATGGCCTGTGATTACTGCCTGGCTTGCTGTGATTCTGCTCATCACCGCAGGAGTGCTGATGGCAGCTGCCGGGCCAGTCTACAGGGCTGAGCTGATACAGTTGGGCACCTCATTCACGTGGTTGCGCCAGGGTGCGCAGCTGGCAGCAGGTGCGGCAGTGTTGGGGCTGATAACCCTGGTGCTTGCAGGTGTTCTTCGCCGCTGGCGCCCGGCAATTGTGGGAGCTCTGGTCTGCATAGCCGTTGTCGCCATGATCGCCATGCCAATGCAGATGAAGCAGCGTGCCCAGAGCGTGCCGCCTATCCACGACATCACAACAGATATGAACAACCCACCCGCCTTCACATTGCTGGCCGCCGCCCGTGAGGAAGCACCCAATGCAGTGGATTATCCGGGTGCGGAAACTGCACGCCAGCAACAGGCCGCCTATCCGCAGCTAAAGGCAATTAACCTCAGCATGCCCATGACCAGCGCTATGGAAGCTGCCAAATCGACCATTCAGGCGCGGGGCTGGGAAATTGCCGGAACCACTGCCAACACCATTGAAGCCACCGCGACCACCCGCTGGTTCGGTTTCAAAGACGATGTTGTAATCCGCATGGCTGAAACACAAAGCGGTGTGAAGGTAGATATGCGTTCCGCATCAAGGGTAGGGAAGAGCGACCTTGGCACCAACGCCGAGAGAATTCAGGCTTTCCTTGAGGATTTGGCGAACCAATGACATCGCCTCTGCGACTTCGCTATCAAACCATTGAGTTCGGCAACGTGGACATTCACGTTTGCACGCTGCGTGACAACCAGCAGTTCGATGACCCGAATGACATCGCTCTCAAATTAGGCATTTCGTCTGCAGCCTGGCCGATTTTTGGCGTTATCTGGCCTTCAAGCCTGGTACTTGCGCATTACATTGCGTGCCATAAAACGGAGGGTAAGAGAATTCTTGAAATCGGTTGTGGAATGGCGCTGTCCAGCCTGTTGCTGAACCAACGCAACGACGATATCACGGCAACCGATTATCACCCGGAAGTGGGCGTTTTTCTTGAGCGAAACACACAGCTCAATCATGGAAAGGCTATCGGCTATCAGCGTATTAGCTGGTCGGATGAGGCCAGTGATCTCGGCTTGTTTGACATCATTATTGGCAGTGACCTGTTATATGAAGACGAGCATATAGATCTCTTGGCTGACTTCATTCACAAGCACTCCAACACGACCTGTGAAGTAGTAGTGGTTGATCCGGGAAGAGGCCGCAAGAATAAATTTTGCAGGCGGATGGAAAGCCACGGGTACAGCTTTTCACAAGAGAAGCCTGAGCATACCGATTATCTGGAAAAGCCGTTCAAGGGGCACATACTGAGGTTTTGGCGGGCTGTTGTGTAAAACCCGCCAAAGCCCCTCTATAAGCAGCAGGTTATGAGTCGCCCTGGCTCGAACGCTCCATGAACTGTTCTGTTGCCTGCATGGCCTCAATACCGTAGACCATAGAAGGCCCGCCTCCCATCAGAATCGCGACCGACACGGTCTCTGCGATTTCTTCCCTGGAGGCTCCTGCCATCAAGGCATCGTGCACGTGGAACGAGATGCAGCCATCACAGCGCACCGTGATTGCAATTCCCAGCGCGATCAACTCCTTGGTTTTTCCATCCAGTGCTCCGTCTGAGAGGCTCGCCTTGTGCAAGGCGCCAAAGCCTTGCATGACATCCGGAATGGCAGCACCAAGCTTGCCCATCCAGGTATTCAGTTCTTCAAAATGTGCTGGGAAATTCTTCATGGCAGTCTCCTGTGTGTATGGCTTGTAATCATAGATCAAAACCGATTTAAGGACCTTTAATGTAAAGCATAACATTCATGGAATTATTAATATCTATATTGACCTCTGTCAATTTTCATTAATTATTATAATAAAAATATCATTTTAAAGGTTACAGATATTTTGATTTTATTTAATGCCCCACATTTATATTCCGAGAGCATAATATAAGTAAGTAGATTGAATGTCGGAACCCAAGAGGAAGTAAATATGAAGATTAGACCTTTAATGAGCGCAGCTGTTATCGCATCTCTTTTTGTGGGCGGGATGGCCATGGCGGCAGGCGGACCGAAGCATGGTGGCGCTGGCAAGGGTTTGAATCAGGTGCAGTCAACCGAGTTGACGGATATTGAAACCAGCGACCTGCAGTATATGCGAGAAGAAGAAAAACTGGCCAGAGATGTGTATCTGACTCTGGATCAGCACTGGGGCTCGCAGACACAGGTTTTTGCCCGAATAGCTGTGTCAGAAGAGACACACACCAGCACCGTTGACTATCTGCTGCGCAAGTTTGGAGTAGAGGATCCTGTTGTAAACGACACCATTGGCGTATTCACCAACCAGGAACTTCAGGCGCTTTACAATGAGCTCGTGGCCAAAGGAAAAACCTCGTTTATCGACGCACTCCATGTTGGCGGCCTTATTGAAGAAAAAGACATGCGCGATATTCTGGTCGCCATCAGCCAGACCGATGAGAGGGCAATCACACTTGCCTATTCGAACTTGCTCGACGGCTCGAAAAGCCATCTGAAGGCTTTCGTTCGAGTTATCGAGGCTCAGGGACTGACCTACGAGGCTCAGGTTCTGGACGCAGAAGAAGTCAGGCTCATTCTCGATGACGAGAGCCAGGTTGAAGACTAGGTAGGCGTTTGGCCAAAAATGATGCGGTAGGAAGGTCGGTCGATTCTCAACGGGGTAGTTGCAGGAGGGCTGGCTTTTCGGGTACCTTCGTGGGGCCAATGTGTCGTGTAACTATATAGACATCGGTCCTTCGAAGCAGTCAAAGAAGAAAGCTGCTAAAGCTAACGATTTTTGTTTACTGAGCGTTGTAGAATGATTGATTCAGTAGAGAAATCAGACGTTAATTTTGGCAGTTCGACTGCAAAGTCATACTTGTTTAATTCAGTATTCTTTATTGTTTCTTTTTGGTCTCTGAATCAGGTGGCGTATCTTTTTTCAGTGACAGA
Organism: Marinobacter sp.; assembly: GCF_048259445.1. GTDB lineage: Bacteria > Pseudomonadota > Gammaproteobacteria > Pseudomonadales > Oleiphilaceae > Marinobacter. Next base: position 37,351 of record NZ_JBLXHQ010000023.1, read on the forward strand.
AAACGTTAGTATATTTTATCCTCCATCCGGTTTTGCAATGCTCTTGATTTATTTATTCGGGGCAAAATATATTCCTGTTTATTTCATAGCAATAATTATCGGTGGCTTACCACATCGTGATATATTGAATTACGACTTGAATTTATTTATTCCAGATATTCGCCAGCTGGTCATTTATGGTTCTGCTGGTTTGTTATTAGGAAAGATTCATCCAAAAAAACTTACGCTTAATGCTACATTTTTTTATTTATTGATACTGACTTCTATAGTGACGGCATTTTTGTCAGCGACTATATTTTTGATGAGTTCTCAGGAGCTTGGGAATCCGTTCAGTACTGATTGGTTTGAATCAGTATCATTGTTTTTAGTCGGGAATTTAACGGGTTCGCTTACAGCTTTGCCTATTTTTATATTTTATTTATATCTCAAAACTATAGGTTGGGACGCTCTGAAGTCGGATGTTGAGCGCAACGTTTTACGACCCGAGAAAATTATTGCTCTTTTTATTATACTTTTTTTGTCATTTTTTGTGGTTTCCCTGGGAATGTTCAGTGAGAATTTTTCCACTTATTACTATCTTGTTCTGGTTCCCATTATCTGGACCGCTGTTAAGTGGGGTTTAGGAACAGGATTGATGTATGCCTTTATTGGCAATGTTTTTACGCTCGCCATGTATGTTTTATTTGGTTATTCGTATTATGGTTTGCTTGAGGTTCAGCTCATTTTTTCTGTATCGATAATTTCGACGATATTAATTGGTTTGGTGCATGCAGAAAAAGATCTTTTTTACAAAAATTCGATGTATGACGGCCTAACAGGTTTGGCAAACATGAGGCTGTTTAAAAACCTGAGCACATCCATGATTGCCAGTGCACACAGAAATGGCGAGAAAAATGCCTTGCTTTTTATTGATATTGATGGATTTAAAACCATTAATGATACTTTTGGCCACAAAGCGGGCGACGATTTGCTCCGGCAGATCAGCGTGCTTTTAAAAAATTGTATTAGAGATTCTGATTCCATTGCGCGGTTTGGTGGTGATGAATTCATCATTCAGTTGGATGGTGGCATATCAGAGAGCGGCGCGGAAACGGTTGCTTCGAACATCATTGAAAGTATTTCAAACGCTTTCGATTTCGGCGAAAGCGTTGCCAGAGTGGGGGCGAGCATTGGTATTTCGATCTACCCAAGAGACGGCGCCGATATTGATACTCTGATCAGCAAAGCGGATAGAGCAATGTACGCTGCGAAAGCCAGCGGCAAGAATTGTTACCGACTGCATGGGCAGTCGACCTAATCCGGGCTCTCCAGTTTCTTTTCGAGGGCTTCCTTGAGGCCGGCAAACGGGCTGTGCGTAGCCGCTTCCCGCCTTTTCTCAGAACTGCCACCGTAACGCACGAAATCCTCAAATTTACTATGTTCTTCATCGTGACAGTACACACATAACAGCTCCCAGTTACTGCCATCAGCGGGGTTGTTATCGTGGTCGTGATCGACATGATGTACCGTCAACTCTCGTAAATTGATGCGGGTGAACTCGCGTGCGCAGCGCCCACAAACCCAGGGATACATTTTCAGCGCGCGCTCGCGGTAACCAGCTTCCCGTCTTGCGATGTAGTCACGTTGCTCAGCGAGTAGCTTATCCACCTTGCTTGTGTTGCCGGCGTTCTGGCTCATGTCGAATTGTCCTTACCGCACATTGTTGCGAGCTTCTTTTATTTGTTCCTGATGCTTGAGATCAATTCTATACCCACTGAAGCCCGTTCGGCTCGTTCAGTAAAGATATTTTTACTGAATTGCGTGACAATACTGGTAGTTGCGGCGCAGTCATCGAACTTCTGCATCCCTGCCTTCTCGATTCAAACGAGCCGGTTCAGCCGTGCTCCAAAGAGGCTTAAATGCGCATAGTTTATGGAATTGTCATTGTTGCGGTGTGCGTTGGTTTGGCTGTGGGCGTACAAAAATGGCGAGGCCCGGTTGTCCCGGGGCTAAAGGTTGAGTTGATGCCGCTCGAGCTGCGCATCGTGGCCAGTGGGGAAGTGCGTTATCAGTCAGTGGCACACATCGGTAGCGAAATCACGGGTACCGTTACGGCGCGACATGTACGTGAAGGCGATCGGGTTCAATCAGGGGATTTGCTCATAGAGCTTAACCCCAAAGAATTACAGTCACGCCTGGCCCAAGCGCAAACCCTGCTTCAACAATTGCAAAAGATCCGTCGGCCACAGGCGCAAGCTGCTTTGGTTGAGGCGCGTGATAACTTGTTGCAGGCCAGCCGTGAAGCTCGACGCCGGGAAGCCCTGGCCGATAAAGGCACCATTTCCATCGAGCTGGCTGAACAGGCGCAGCGTCTTGAGCTCAATGCAAAAACCGCTTTAACCCGAGCTCAGTTGGTCGCAGATTCCCTGGCGGCCGACAGTACGGAGGAGAGGTTGCTCAAACAGCGAATTGAGAGCGCCGAAGCTGAGCTTGCAAAAACCCGTATCTACGCCCCTTTTTCCGGGCGCGTCCAAACGCGTAATGTAGAGCCCGGTGATCTCGTGCAGCCGGGCATAGTACTGCTGGAAATTGCCCGCAGCGAAGGTGCTGGTGGCGTTGGTGCAAGCAATGATGGTCTCGAAGTGGTTGTCGCGCTTGATGAGAAAAACTTTGCCCCCCTGAAACTGAATCAGCCGGTACAACTGGTTGCTGATGCGTGGCCAGAACAGACGGTTCCGGGCATAGTGAGTTTTATTGCCCCGGCAGTGGATAGCGCTCGCGGAACTATTGATGTGCATATCAGTGTGCTTTCTGATAACCCGAATGAGCCTAATGCCTTTCTTCAGGGAATGACGGTTTCTGCCAATATTATTGCTGCAGAACGCGAGCGTGCTTTGGTGTTACCCAACGACTATTTGCGATTCGATTCGAGCCAGCAGCCACAGGTTTTTCGTTGGCAAAATGGTGAGGTCAGCGCCGCAGAGGTGCAATTGGGCTTGCGCAATATGACCCACAGTGAAGTCGTCTCTGGCTTGGCTGAGGGCGATGTGGTGGTGGAGGCGGATACATTGAGCGATGGCCAGCGCGTCCGTGTGCGCTTCGAGCAGGCACAGCATGTCATTCGTTAGCCGCATAGGTCATTTGCGAGACTCTCTCTGGATTGAATGGCGGATTGCCCTGCGATTTTTAGCCGATAACCCACTACAAACCCTGTTGATCAGTGTCGCGATTTCGGTAGGCGCGGCGGTGATCGTTTTCATTACTGCATTGATGATGGGACTGCAGGACAACATCATAGACAAGACCCTGGGCACGCAAGCGCACATTCGCATTGAGGCGACGCGGCAGGATAATAACTTGTCAGCCATTCCTGCCGGTCATTATGTCTGGGCGATTGAGAGCCCTCGCGCCCAGCGCTTACAAACCATTAATAACTGGCAGGAAGTGCGCAACGCGCTGGATACCAATGCATTATTGAATACCGTCTCGCCTCTTATTTCAGGCCCCGCCTTTGCGCAAAAAGGCACAGCGCGTGCCTCCATCGCGCTGATGGGTATCGATCCAGAACGCTATGCCGGCATCATTGATCTGAAAGGCTATCTACGCGAAGGGCGCTTTAGTGTCGGGGCAAACAATGTCTTGATTGGTAGTCAGCTGGCTGAAGATTTAGGCCTGCGCACCGGTGATAAATTGCGGTTGGATGCAGGTGATAATCGCCAGGTCGTAGTAGACGTGGCGGGCATCTTTGAACTGGGTGTGGGAGAGTTAGACAGCCGCTATGTGTATACCGACCTGAAGCAAGCGCAAACGCTTCTCGATCTGCCCGGCGGTATTACGATTCTGGAATTGAAGATTGCGAACGTGTTCGATGCTGAATACTGGGCGCAACGCGTTCAGAACCTGACCGGCCTGCATGTAGAAAGCTGGATGGAAAGCAATGGCCAGCTTCTGAATGCGCTCAGTTCACAAACCATGACAACACAAATGATACGTGTGTTTGTTGCTTTGTCCGTGATTTTCGGCATCGCCAGCGTGCTGGCTGTGAGTGTGGTACAGCGCACCCGTGAGATTGGTATTTTACGTGCCATGGGCAGTTCCCGGCAGCAAATTTTGCGGGTTTTTCTATTGCAGGGGGGGTTGCTGGGCCTGGCAGGCTCGCTACTGGGAGTGATTGTCGGCTATACCCTGGTGCAGGTGTTAAACAAATATGGCGAACTCCTCTTTGTGATTCGGCTGGAGCCTTTCATGCTGCTCTCGGCAATTCTGATTGCGACGGCGGCGGGTGTTATTGCTGCGGCAATACCGGCACGCCGTGCAGCGCAATATGATCCTGCAGTGGCCATTCGTTATGTCTAGACCTCGGGAACTCACGAGCTCTGCGGTGCCGCAGGTAGTATTGCAGCTGGATAAGTTGAACAAGATTTTTAACACCGGAACACCGCTGGAAAATCATGTTCTACACGATATTTCTCTGCGGGTTCGCGCCGGTGAATTGGTTGCATTGGTCGGTACGTCTGGTTCAGGAAAAAGTACGCTGCTGAATGTGGTGGGTTTGCTGGATGAGCCTTCTTCGGGTGAACTGCGTATTCAAGGGCATTTGACCCAGGGTATGAGCGAGCAGCAACGCACCCAACTGCGCAGTGAATCAATTGGCTTTGTGTTCCAGTTTCACCACCTGATCAGCGCGTTCAGCGTGCTGGATAATGTGCTGATGCCGCTGATGCTGCGTTACGGAAAACCCTCGGCAGAGCAGACTGCTTATGGCGAATATTTGTTAAGCGAAGTTGGGTTGACTGACTACATGCGCCAGCCAACCAATCGTTTATCCGGTGGGCAGCAGCAGCGGGTAGCGATTGCGCGGGCCTTGGTTACGCGGCCGGCATTAGTGTTGGCTGATGAGCCAACGGGTAACCTGGATACGCAAACTGCAGATGAAGTATTCAGCCTGTTCGAGCGTTTTAACATTGAGCATAAATGCGCGATTGTGATTGTCACTCATGATCCACGCTTAAGCCTACGTTGCCCGCGCACGATACGCCTGACCGATGGCCGTATTGTTTATGATGGCGCTTCAGCGGACTCAAATGTTGTCAACGCTTACCTTTGAGGGGGTTCACACCAACGCTCCATTAACAATAGCCCGCAACTCCTGACGAATCGGGTAAGTGGAGGAGGGGATCAGTTGGGTCATGAAGATGACCACCAGCTCCTCGACCGGATCGATAAAAAAGTTGGTGCTCGCCAGACCACCCCAGCCGTACTCGCCAACCGATCCATTGGTCTGTGATTTGGCAACGTCGGTCTTTACTGAAAAACCCAGGCCAAAACCGCTGCCGGCATAGGGTGTCTCGCTGAACGCGCCTACGGAGAGCCCAGGCAAATCCTGATTGCCGGGCAGGTGGTTACTGCGCATGAACTCGAGAGTTTTGCGACCAATAATCCGCTGCCCCTGAAACTCCCCTCCCTGGCAAAGTGCCTGGGCAAAATGGAAATAGTCGTCAATGGTAGAGACCAGCCCGCCGCCGCCCGAGAGAAACGTCCCCTGGCGCCGGAAAGTTGAAGTTTCCGGATCGTCCTGCAGCTTGAAATGATCGCCGGGTTGATACTGATAGCAGGCGGCGAAGCGCTCAAGCTGATCGTCACGAACGTGGAAGCCCGTATCCGCCATGCCCAGGGGGGCGAATATATGCTCTTGCAAGTATTCATCAAAGGGCTGGCCAGACAGCAACTGCACCAGATACCCCAGCACATCCGTGCTGACTGAATAATTCCAGGCTGTTCCCGGCGAGAATTCCAGTGGAAGTTCCCCCAGGTGGCCGACCAATGCTTCCAGCGTCAGATTCCGGCTACCATCGAGCTTCAGTTCCCGATAGGCAGCGTCAACGTTGGTGCGGTTCATAAAGCCGTAGGTGAGGCCTGACATGTGCGTGAACAGGTCGCGAATGGTCATGAAGTTGGTTGCAGGTGTTGTCAGAAAATCAGGATAGACACCGCTTTTATAAACCCTCAGGCCTTTCCAGCCCGGAATGTATTTGTGTACCGGGTCATCCAGCAAAAACCGCCCCTGCTCGTATAGCTGCATCATGGCGATAGAGGTGATCGGCTTGGTCATGGAATAGATGCGGAACACCGTATCCCGGCTGACCGGTTTGTTACGTTCCACATCCATCAAGCCCTGAGCTTTAACATAGGCAATTTCGCCGCGTCGGGCCACCAGGGTGAGCGCGCCTGGTAGTTTTCCGGGCTGGATATAGCAACGGTCCAGGTGGCCTTCAATATTGCGAAGCTGTTTTGGATCAAGGCCTGCAACCTGTTTGAGTTCCGTCATAAAGAAGACACCTTATTGTCTGATTTTCGAAATCAATCATATCGCTGATCAGCCGTTACGACACGCTCTGGCAGCAAGGACGTTAGCACGTTCCTGTTGCAGAGAAGATGTTGTAGAGCCGAATTATTTGCTATGTTGTGACGCAGGATAGGATTAAATGCAAATCCAACGTGTTAGCGGGAGAGACTGAATCACACGGTTGTGTGGTCGGCGCCGAAGGAGCAACTGCCCCGGAAACTCTCAGGCAAACGGACCGCTAACATGAAGACTTTCCGAAGAGCTGCCGGCAACTGCGTTAGCCGGCACACCGAAGGAGCAAGCGGCCGTTTTTATAAAACGGCGCGTGAATCTCTCAGGTCCCGTGACGGAAGGGGTGCTTTCTACCATGCTGCGTAGAGAGGAAACCCTGGACGCTCCCTGGAGATTGCTATGAAGCGAATTGCAGTTATTGGCGGTGGTATTACCGGTATCACGACCGCATACACACTTGCCAAGCGCGGCTTCGATGTCACCGTTTACGAGAAGCACCGTTATGCGGCAATGGAAACGTCCTTTGCCAACGGCGGCCAACTGTCGGCTTCCAACGCCGAAGTCTGGAATAACTGGCAGACCATTGCCAAGGGCATCAAGTGGATGTTTCACAATGACGCCCCGTTGTTGGTCAATCCCACGCCCTCCTGGCATAAACTGAGCTGGTTCGCCGAATTCTGTGCCGCAATGCCCCAGTACGAAAAAAACACCACCGAAACCGCGCGTTTGGCAATTGCCGCCCGGGAATTCCTGTTTGAATGGGCGCAGGAAGAAGGCATCGATTTTGACCTGAAGAAGCAGGGCATTCTGCATATCTATCGTGACAAAGCCGGTTTCGACCACGCTGCGAATGTCTCGAAACTCCTCGCCGCTGGCGGCCTCGAGCGCCGCGCCGTTACACCTGATGAAATGCGTGCAATCGAGCCCACTCTGGCAGGAACCTATTACGGTGGTTTTTTCACCGAGAGTGATTCGACTGGCGATATCCACAAGTTTACCAATGGCCTGGCCGAGGCAATTCTGCGCCTTGGGGTGAAAACATGCTACGGACACACGGTGACCGAACTGAGTGCGGATCAATCCAATGCGTGGGTAACCTCATTTGACGGCGAACAGCAAACCCGTGAAACCTACGATGGCGTAGTGATTTGTGCCGGTGTTGGTAGCCGGGCGCTGGCCGCTAAGCTGGGCGACCGCGTTAACATATATCCGGTGAAGGGCTATTCCATTACGGTTGAGCTGGACGACGAGGCCTCACAAAAAGCGGCACCGACCGTAAGCCTGCTCGACGATGCCACCAAGCTGGTAACCAGCCGGCTGGGTGATACCCGTTTCCGCGTAGCGGGTACGGCAGAATTCAATGGCTACAACCGCAATATCAGGGATGACCGTATTCGCCCGCTTACACGCTGGGTAGAGCAATGCTTCCCGGGCGTTTGTACCCGGCGCGTTGTGCCCTGGGCCGGGCTGCGCCCCATGCTGCCCAACATGATGCCGAGAGTAGGGCCGGGCAGCCTTCCCACCGTGTTCTATAACACGGGCCATGGCCATCTGGGCTGGACCCTGTCGGCCATTACCGCAGAAAAGCTGGCGGATGCCGTTGAGACTGCATCTGCAGGTGTTGCCGTGAGCCTGGCTCGCTAATTCCCGCTTATAGCCGTCGCCATGCCTGGCAACGCGGGGTGGCGGCGTGGCTATTCGGGTGACAGACCGAGTGCCCTGATCTGTTTATCATGGTACCCGGACAGTATGAGCAGAGCCGATATGGCCCCGACCAGCGCCCAAGCCATATCCGATTGTGTATCCCAGATATAACCCTGAGTTCCCAGAAAGGCGTGCGCACCCTCGCCAGATAGCAGGGCGACCCACCATTCGATAAGCTCGTAAAATGCGCTGAAGGACAGCGCAACACAGATTACAAACAGGCTTAGCCACCAGCGGCCGTTCACTACCTGCTTTCTGATCAGTATTTCCCTGGCAATCAATGCAGGTACAAAACCCTGGAAAAAGTGGCCTACCTTGTCATAGTTGTTCCTCTCCGCGCCAAAAAGCCCGTCAAAGAAAGGGACTTCTGCATAGGTGTAGTGGCCGCCTATCATCAGGACGATGCAATGGGCAAGGATGAGAAAGTACAGGATGGAAGTCAGTCTGAAGCTACGATAGGTCAAGGCCAGAACAACAGCCCCAGCGACTGCCGGGAAAACCTCCAGCATCCACGTAAGCTGATCTTTCGGATTTATCCCTGACCAGATCAAAACGGCCAGGAAAATGCCAATCCATAGATATTTGATGGTGCTTCTCCCTGCCAGTGATTCAAACTCATCGTCGCTGGACTATCATAGTTATCATGACAGTATTCCGGAAGACTCGATTTCAGAGCAACTCGGGTATCTATCGTTGGCCAAAGGATCGTTAAATGAGTGATGAGAAAACGGCGCAGGAGCAAGAGTCCCGCGCCAGACTGCAAGATCGCGAGTCTCGCGAACAAACGCCAACGCCGAGTGAAAAGTCGCTGACGCGCAAAGAGCGGGATTCCGTAGCCGAGCACGGCAACCTTTCACCGTTGACTGTCTACTCCGTTGTCCTGCGCGAGGGCGAGGACGAACTCCAACGCCCGAAAACATCGCTCTGGTGGTCCGGTGTGGCAGCGGGGGTCGGGATTTCGACCTCGGTACTCGTCGAGGGAATTATCCGTTCCAATCTTGGCTCCGATCATGCCTACCTTACGTTGATTGAAAGCCTTGGCTACGCGTTCGGATTTGTACTCGTCATCCTGTGCCGGCTTCAGCTATTTACCGAAAACACCATCACGGTTGTGCTTCCGGTTCTGGCTGATCCGACGCGTAACCGCTTCTACTGCGCCGCGCGCCTCTGGGGCATCGTGCTTGCGGCAAACCTGGTGGGCACATTCTTCACCGCCGCCATTGGCGTTCACGGCGGCCTCATTACTGCTGACACCTTTGCGGCGATCCTGGAAATATCGCGCCATCTGGCCGAACTGACCCCGTTCGAGACGTTTTTGCGTGGTATTCCATCAGGGTTTTTCATAGCGGCAATGGTGTGGATGCTGCCTTCGGCGAAGGGCTCTGAAGTGTTGGTTATTGTTATGTTTACCTGGCTGATCGCGGCGGGCGATTTTACCCATGTAATTGCAGGGTCAAACGAAATTTTCACTCTGGTGCTGAATGGGGAAATGCATATCTTTACCGGCCTGGCCTCCCACATTGCCCCGGTACTGATCGGCAACATTCTGGGCGGAACAGGCTTGTTCGCAATGCTCGCCTATGGCCAGGTTCATGAAGAAATGTGACCATCTGTATTGCGGTTGTGTATATCATGCATGAGTATCGCCTCTACCTTACCCTCGTAACTCCCACATGCCACAATGTCGCCGCAAAGCTATGAAGCCAAGGCCAGAATTATTCATGGAGTGACTCAACAGCGGTCACATCCGCCATGGGAAACGGAACGTACTCAACTGGGTAGGCGAAACCCGGAAAGCGGGCGCCTTGAGCAGCACTCATCTTGCCTCCGCGCTTTGAACACCTTAGCGCCGAAACCATCCCTGGAGCCCTGGAGTAGAGCATCTAAATGAAACAGTACCTGGCACTTTTTGTCGTGTTCGTTGCATTGCCCAGCCATGCTCAATTGGCGCCCCAGCAGGGAATTAGCGGTGAGGTGTCATTGAATGCGGTAATTACATCTTCTGCCTCCAACTTTAATGTTGAGGGTGACGCAATCATTGATTCGCTCGATAACAAGGCGAGCAGTGAGTCACAAGGCCTTATAGCTCCGCTTGGAAACATTGCCTACACCTTTGGTGAGGAACTCAGGCAGCAGGTTTATTTTGGTACCTCAAGAGAAGACGTCGCGGTAGGAACCCTGGCGGTGGAGCTGGGTTACAAACATGAGCTCAGCTCGGGCACCGTTGTGGATGTTTCCCTTTTACCAACGGTGATATCCGGGGAAGCCTGGCAAAATCCTTATCAGCTCAACACCGCACGCAAGGAAACCGACATTACAGGCAATGCCTACCGCCTGAAGCTTGGGAGCATTTCAGGTTCCAACTTCAGTCTGGACCTTGCCTACGCCCGCTCAAATGTTGAGGACGACCTCAATGCCGGCACTGACCTGGCGCGCGATGCTGAGATCTACTATGCCAAGGGCGGTTACCGCTTCATCGTGTCGCGTACCAGCTTTCTGATGCCTTCGGTCACCTACATTCGACGTGACGCTGATGGCCGTGCAAGCTCATTCGACTCCTATGGTGCCGACATCAGCTGGGTCAATATTCTGGGCAAGCACAGCCTGGTGGTGACAGCGGGTTACGATAGACGAGAATATGACAGTGCGAGCACGCTGTTTAGCAAGACTCGATCAGATGACGAGCTTAGCCTGTTTGCAGCTTACGAATACCCGGACGTGATGGGGTGGAAGGACTGGTCGTTTATTTCTTTTGCAGGTTACGGCGACACTCAATCCAATCTCAGGTTTTACGATGAATCGTCATACCTGTTTGCAGTTGGATTGAACTACAAGTTCTAACAGGGCCGCCGCGTGGAAGGCCCCTCAGCAAGCTGCTCCGCTCTTTTAGCCTGGCTCAACGCGGTTACGCCCGTGCTTCTTTGCTCGATACAGAGCTTTGTCGACGCGGGCAATCAAGGTATCTGCTTTTTCATCATGTTGGTGAGCCGCGATCCCTGAGCTGGCCGTGAGCAGCCTTTTCTCCGGGAATTTGTGTTCCGAAATTCGCTTTCTCAGTTGCTCGGCCAGTTGCTTGCAACCCGCAAGATCCGTGTCAGGGCAGATGATAAGAAACTCTTCACCGCCCCAACGCCCGACAATATCGCTTTCACGAACAGAGCCGACTAACAGGGAAGAAAACGCTTTCAGTAATTCATCCCCAACGAGATGACCAAAACGGTCATTCACCAGCTTGAAGTGGTCAATATCCAGCAAGATGACAGAAAACTGCTTTTCCGTGCGTTTAGATCGTTTGATGGCATAAGAAAGATCTTCGTCCAGCTTGAGGCGATTGTAAATTCCCGTGAGGGCATCAGTAATCGACTGCTGCTTGAACATTCTGTTCTGATCCTCAAGCTGAGCCTGAACATCATGCAAATCATTGAGCGTATCGCGAATTTTCCTGTTCGCCTTGGCCAGGTAACGGTTCCAGTATAAAGAGACGACAAGCACTGTCCCCAGTACCAGTAAGGTCAGCCATAGCAAGGTATAGTCCGTCACCTTTTCGATCGTAATCGCGATCCATTTATCACGAATACTTTGTCCTTCTTTAGGGTCCAGATGAAGAACGGCCTTTTCAAACGCGCTACTCAGTAGCGGTTCATCATTGCGGGTAGCTACAGATAGCTCATATCGAAGTGGCAGGCTGCCGGTAACTGCCAGCTTATTCAGATTAAGGGACTGAATGGCGAAGGCCACCGCGCCTTGTGCGCCTATATAGCCGAAGACTTCTCCATCATAAACAAGCTCCATTGCCTGGATATTATTCTTAACCTCAACGAGCGCAATGCCGGGGTAGCGTTGCCGGATTTTTTCAATCGCGATGTCACCCTTGATGACTGCAAACTGGGTTCCGGCACCCTCGAGGCTCTCCTCAACGAAAATTCTGTCATAGCGCGTGACAACGGCCAAAGGCAGATAAAAGTACGGGGTAGTGAAATCCAGAAAGGATCGTCGCTCTTCACTGGCGTTGATCTGGGCGACCACATCACATTCGCGGCTTTTGGCCTTGTTGATCAGGTCGTTCCAGTCCTGGACTTCCGGCACAACCATCTTGACGCCCAACATGCGCGAAAAAATATCAAAGTAATCCTTTGATAGCCCGGCATGTTGCCCATCCTCATCCACCCCATCAAAGGGTAAACGGTCGGGGTCAACACAAACACTTAGCGCCTTCTTGGCGGTTAGGTAGTCCCGTTCGGCCTGGGTCAGTCCGATGTCGTTGGTAGTCTGGGCGACTGCAGAATTCAGGACTAATAAAAACCAGGCTGCAGCCAGAGAAAGGAATAACCTTCTGACATAATTTTTTTGGCTGGCTTTTATGTGCAAAGATTTTCCTTTGGCTTGTGCACCTGGTTACTTACATTCAAGTTGAGAGCCCGGCTTAAAAAATTCAAACCAGGCGATTAAGCCCGCCAATCTTGAAGGCGACCTTGCTGTTTAACGGTAAAAGGCTTCAACCTTTCCTTTCAGGGTCATCAGAAGTGGTTGTCCACGACGATCCTTCGCTGTGGGCGAGGCGATTTTTATCCAGCCTTCGCTGATGCAATATTCCTCAACATTGGTGCGCTCTTTACCGTTGAGCAGAATACCAATCTCGTGCTCGAAAACTTCTGCGACATGGTGCTTGCTATGGGGATTGCCTGAAAGTCGATCCGGTAACTCTGGCAGCGATTTAGTATCGTTCATGGTAGCGCCCTGCATTAAATAAAATGAGCGCCATTCTAGGCAATATAGGTTTAGTGCTCAAGAACGGCAGGAGTTCAAGGCGGCACTATTGCAAAGCGCGTTGGTATAGATCCAGATCCCCAGCGGAGAAGCAGCAAAAAACCACTTCCTCGAGTCCCGGGTTTGCGTGTAGAACTTCGCGTACGGTTTTCACGGCAATATTCGCCGCCGGCTCGGCCGGGAATCCATATACCCCGGTACTGATACACGGGAATGCGACTGAGCGTAAACCTGCGTTAACGGCTAACTCCAGGCTCTTTCGATAACACGAAGCCAGCAACTCAGCCTCCTTGCTGTTGCCACCTTGCCAAACCGGTCCAACCGTGTGGATCACATGCTTTGCAGCCAGACGGTATCCCTTTGTCATCTTGGCGTCGCCCGTTTTACAGCCTTGCAGCGACTGGCACTCCTGTAGCAATTCAGGACCGGCCGCACGATGAATAGCACCATCCACGCCACCACCACCGAGCAGTGATGAATTAGCAGCGTTCACAATGGCATCAACAGCCAGAGACGTAATATCAGCGCGAATAGCCCGTAATTTTGTAGTCATAACGTTTTACCCCTGAAACCTGACCATGCTGAACCTGACATCATGCGCCCCGGCTGGCGCGAAGGTTTCCGCCACAATATCGAGCAGTTCAAGGCCACAATCAGCCATTTTCCGCTTGCCCGCTAACGACTGGATAACTTCTATTCCACCAGGCCACCATACCGCCTTGTAGTTGCTTCACATCATATCCGAGCTGCTTTAGTTGGCGGGTTGCAGGAATGCTCCGGTGGGCGGATAAACAGATTGTTACAACGGGAATGCTCTGATCCAGAGACAGCTCACTGATTGCCTTCTTTGAAAAATGGGTAATCGGTATATTGACTGCTCCTTGAATATGGCTTTTCTGGAACTCCCCCAGTGTTCTTACGTCGACTAGCTGAACACTCTCTAATTGCTCCTTGAGCGCTTCGGGCGAGATTTCGGAAACACGGCCAAAAGGTAACCAGTCAAATAATTTCATACATTTCCTTTATATCGAGCGCACCACTGAAAGCAAAACCGTTATGCATCAGACACCTGAAAATAGCAGGTTCAACGCCGCGTATCCTGCAGACATCTGGCTTATTGTCTTTGGATCAGAACCCGCTGGATAACATGACCCAAGGTGCGATCTTTTGCATCGCTGGCATGCTGGTCAGCCCGGCTGCGGGCTTCTGCTTGACCGGCACTTGATACAAAGGCCGTAAAATGTTTTGTCACGGCCTGATGATAACTCCTGAAAACAGCTTCACAACCCGCTTGGGCGCCCTTGGCAATGTCTGAAGGTGGTGCCGATGTGATGTGGCTGAAGCGATCGGATTCACTGGCCATGCAATCCTGATACGCCTGATATTTCTCGTTCAGGCTGGTACTGAGGGCTTTCTTTTCATCGGAAGTCAGGTTCGGCGCAGGTGAAAGAGCTGCGCAACCGGCCAACGACCCGCACAATGCCACCACAATGGTAGCGCCCCGCCAACGGGCAGCATCAAAGAAAATCATACCTGTGACCCTTTTATAATGTGCATTGAGATTACTGTTCTTCCGGTAAATCCCGGGTTGTCGCTGTGCTGATGTTGATTGTGCAATCCACTAAATGATCGCTTTTACGATCATGTTTCGAACGAGCTCAACCGCATCTCTATCATGGCCAGCGACAGCCACCCAGACTTTGCTTTTGCCTTCTCCCATAGCCAGGCACTTGACGACCACTCTGTTGCCTTTGTAGGTTCCATAGATGCCGTATTCGTTCTCGACCTGGTTCTCCAGGCCGATTGTCTGAAGCGCAAACGAGCTCTGAATCTCACAAGCTGCTGCAGACTTATCGAGATCTTTAAACCAGGACCAAAGTTCCGGAGCTTTCTCGGGTTCATGGGCAAAGCATGCACCACTGAATAAAACCAATGCCAGAATCAATTTTTTCACGGGTGTTCCTTGTCTTGAAAGCTGGTTTTGAATACCTGCCGCCAACAGCCTTGGCTGTCTACGAATTCTCTCGGGAATCAGGGCAAGCAGGTCAGTAACCCCAGCCAATAACGCCCGCAACAGCTTTTGGTTTCCGACTGCTTGCGCTTGTTAGCTGACAGATATGCTACTTAACCAGTTCAATCTCACTCAGCTTCCAAGTCTTGTCGAACCATGGCTCAAGAGGCCCGTATAGCCGGAAAAGCATGTTCCACCCCTTGCCGGGGATAGTCTGAATCCAGTTGTTCTCCATGCCGGAAGGAGCTTTGGGGCCAAAGTAGACATCCACTGAGCCATCCTGATTGATGACCAGTCCATCGTCCAAGCTGCTTACTTGTGGATAATCTTGATCTGTCTGAAGCATGGAGCGGGTCTGATTGTCATATACGATTGCTGACCAGAAGTCCTTCGCCGGAGCGTTAGGCAGGATATGTAGTCGGTAGGTGTTACCTCCATTAAGCGGAGCCCCTTGAGAGTCCACAATACCCACCGCATACTGAGAGCCTTTGCCGACCATTTCCGCTTCCATGGCAGGTGTCACGCCTGTCGCGTAGAAATAAAAGAAGGCAGCAGCATCCAGATAACTCACGCCGGGCTGCGACTGGAATTTGTAGCCGCCCAACCATTTCCGCCAAGTGCTGTTCGGATAATAAAAGGCCTCAGATATGCGGCTCTGATAGGTGATCGTGCGAGCAGTGGCATCGCCTACAACTGCCGCCTCGGTCAAGATCTTCTTCATGCGGTCGTTCGGTGAAAACGGCTTGCCTTTCTCGATTCCGATAGAGGCAAAAAAGCCCAATGTGACAGGATCGAGCGACTCGACCGGCTCGTTCTGCACGACATGGTTGAGAAGTTCCCAGAACCCGTAATCCGCCCGAGCTACTGTGCTGAAGTCGCGGTTGGAAACATTAACGAACGTGTTGGCCGGTGGATTGGCGGCTTGCGACAAGGGGTAAATCCGAGTGTATTTTTTAAGATTCTCAATGGCGGGTTTGATGTCGCCTTTAACAGGCATGTTACGCCAGACGAGGATGGACTCAAACGTGGGAACTCGAACGGTCAGGTATCCTTCCGGAATTTCACCCTTATACCCGGGGGGCAGTAGCAGGTATTTGCCGCCCATGCCCTTGTCGGGGCCAACGATACCGATGTCGGTGACGTATCGAAACCAGAAGTCATCAATCATGCCCAGGACCCCAGGGGGCACTTCAGCCACAATCGGACCATCATGCAGGTCGATCCATATCCACGTATAGGGCGTGGTTGCGTTTGCCGTGAGAAAAATAGAGCGGGCATTCATGTTGTCCTCAAACGTCGGAATCGTAACGTTCGCAGGACCGACTTTTAGCAATCCCTCGCGCAGTCCAGTCATGTTCACTGGTGCCAACGCTAGAAGATAAGCCTGCACGGCACGCTGGAAGTCAAGATTGTCATAGATCTTTTGGACAGTGGGTTTGTCGGGAAAGCCATCGAAGAAATTCAGTGTTCCCAGGCGCGTTTCTGCACTATCCGGCATTACAACGCCCGGCGGAATGTCTGTGGTCATCTTCATTGTGGGCGCAGTCTGCGCCTCTGCTGTCGATATCGTAATCACGGCAGTAAGCGCAAGGGCAACTAGGGTTGCAGTTCCTTTCGATTTCATGGCTATCTCCTGTTTTATTGTGAAGTATTGCTTCTTGTCAGCTAACGAGGCTGTAGAAAAACCCGATTCCGAGCCGTTTCCAACGCCTGGTTTCTAAATTTTTGTCGAGGCCTTCAGTTGGCCGACGATCCGGATTCCAATGCTCAGCCAGACGTTTCGGCCTTTGAACGTTATGGGAACCGGCATCATCAACTTAGAAGAGCCACTTCCCGGGCCTTTTATCACCAGCATTAAACCTCTTTACCCCGCTGGCTGTCGACACGTTGCTTCATCCAGTCTGTGTAGGTGGGCCCGCGCTTCAGTTCCAGGGTATAGGAGACTTGCCGCCCTTTGCCTTTGCGGTGATCGGCAGACTCCGGGTTCTGCATACATTGATGCTTCTTCGGGCAGTGTCGGCACTGAAGCAGTCGACCCTGGAAATGAGCCCGAGGGACACCGGCCTGGTCCGTTCTCGTTCCCTCATAATGCAGAGGTTTTCCTGCCGGACAGATGCACGTCATGGTGACTGGATCGAACTGGAACCCACTGGCCGGAATCACCGGCTTCCAGGTGGAGGCAGATGGACGTTGATGCCGCTTGCCATACTTGTCTTTCTGCTGCGCGAACTTCGGATCAGGACTGCGGAATCGGTTGTCCGGAATAGAGCCGTTGATCTGGTGTTCGTGCAGGTAGCGCATGTTGGCATCGATGATAATCTGGTGCTTCTTGTCTACCGTGGCCACGCCGTTATAGCCCTGGATCGTGGCTTTCTGGTGGTCATTTTGCCGCTTTCGTTATCGGTGACGTTGCTCTTCACTACCTTGGCCGTTTCCCTTGGCCAATGTGGTGAAGTGCGGGACGGTATCGCAGGACAGGGCTTTAAAGAGGATGTTGGTCTCGCAGCACCACTGAATCTCGCGGCTGGAGGTAATGCCCTTGGAATAAGCAAACAGGATGATCTTCAGGAGAATGGCGGGATCGTAAGCCGTGCGGCCCGTGTCGTCATTGCCATACTTGGGGTGAAACACCGACAGATCCAGCTTGTGTTCGATCAGGTAATGAACGGCGTGTTCGAAGGTGCCGGGCTGGAGCTGTTCCTGATAATTGATGACGACCATAGCATCCTGGTCATAGTTGTAGTGTTTGAAGCGGGGCATGCCGACAGCTCCTTGTCTTGTTTTCTCAATCCTATCAAAACCGGGTCAGTTTGGGGTTTTTCTACAGCCTCAACGCTTGCAGCATGCGCGCTCATGAAATGGAGCCGAAGGCGCAATGTAATGGGCGTCGCCGTGCCTGCACTGGTTAGGCAGCCCCTTGTTCGGTGATAAACTTTTGCAGTGCATAAAAGTGCTCATAGCAAAACTCCAAGGCATGGATCTCCTTGCCACCGTGTGAGAAATAGAACTGCGGCCCCAGACGTATATTGCACGCTCCCGGCGCGTAATGCGGACCCAATTTTGGCTCGTCACGAAAGTCAAAGTTAACCGAATTGCCCGGGGGCGGGATATACCCAGCAGTCGAGACTTGAACGTGGGAGACATGAACAGTTGTATTTCTCCACCCTCCTTGTCGATCAGAACCGTATATCTCAGGGTATCGGCGAGCGAACTCCTGATACTGGCTCTGTCTTGACTTATTCTGCTTCCGCCATTGATCTAAAGCCGAGTAAAACGCGTTTGATATAGCGCTCAGTAAAAACGATGCTTCCTCGGAAGGAGACTCCAAGTTGGTTAACGAATCAACACGCTTTTCAAGGGCTTCAAGTAACTCTAAAAAGAACTTCGCTTCCTTCATTTTCGCTTGGATGTCAGCCATACGGATGCCTAACGCCTGCTGCATTCGCGGCTTTGGAGTGGCGGCACCGCCGCAATGGAAAAGACACCGCCGTGCCTGCAATGGTTAGGCATCATCACCGACTTCTCGTCTTAGCTTTACGAGATTCAGCCTCGCTATTTCATCCTGCACTGGCTGGACTTCGGTGTGCCATTTCCTAAATCCGTACCAAACCATGAAACTCCCGGTTGTGATGATCACCCCAAGACAAAACATGAAAGTCTTCTTGTTTTGCCCTGCAATTTCGAGTTTCTTTTCTAGAACCGTAAATCGTGCACCATCTGCCACTGAGCGCATCGGCTCAGCTTTCAACGTTTCATATTCGACGGCCACCTCGAAAGCTAAGTCGTTGGTTGACTGATTCACGTATAGCATTGCACCGATTGAGAAAATAATCAGCAGAAGCCCAAACAAGGCATAGAACTTGTAGATATTATCCGTCGGCAGTGGAACTCGATTTTCCATTCAGATTCCTAAATTTAGTTCTTGCCTAACGCTCTGGTTTAGCGGCGCCCCGACAGGGGCGTCCGGTGGAGGCCGCAGGCCGGAACGAACTACAACAACTTGTGTACGCCCAGCATGGGCATGAACTAATGGGGTGAAAGTCCCCTGTGGGAAGATCACCGTTCAGCCGGTTTTATCCGATTGAACGCTAACCACTAGCGAATGGCAAGGGCCAACCCGCGAGGGTTGGTCTGGAGGAAGCCGCTAGCAAAACTGCGAGCTGATGAACAAGAACATCATATGAGGCGTAGGCCGGAGGCGAGTTGGCACCAGACGACGAAGCCACGTGATCTAACGGCCACCGTAAATGATGCGGTTGTGCAGTGAAAGTTTATGTTCTTATCTGGGGAGGTCTGCTCAACGAGCGATCGGTCAATTACCAGTCAGGCCACTGGTCGATCAAGCCTGGGCGCAGCCGTTGCCATCGGCGGTTGCGAGCGAACGAGATGGACACCGATAGCGCCGATGGGGGTAACGGTAACTCCGCCGGTGATTGAGCAGAAGTCAGCAGCGGCCATAGTAGCCAAATGCCCGTCGTAATGGACGGGACAGGGTGAAGGGCCTAACACCGGGAACAAAGGAGGAGCCTTGACCGACTTGATCACACGAATGCCGTCCGGCAGTGACGTGGCTCAGCATACGGTCATGAAGCCAGTCTTTAGCAACGATCTACTCGACGCTGTACTGCAACGGGCTAATCTACAACAAGCCTGGAAGCAGGTTCGAGCCAACAAGGGAGCGGCGGGGGTCGATGGCATGACCATCGATGAATTTCCCGCTTGGGTAAAGGCCGGCCACTGGACCGTGGTCGAGCAGTCGATTCGCTCGGACGATTATCAACCAACGCCAGTGAGGCGGGTTGAGATCGACAAGCCGGACGGTGGCAAGCGACAGCTTGGCATCCCGACGGTGACAGACCGAGTGATTCAGCAAGCCATTGCCCAAATCCTGATGCCCCTGTTCGACCCGGGATTTTCAACGGACAGCTACGGCTTCCGTCCGGGCCGGAACGCGCACCAGGCGGTGCGACGGGTACAAAGCATCCTCAAGGAAAGGAGGCGCTTTACCGTGGATGTGGACCTGTCGAAGTTCTTCGACCGGGTCAATCACGACCTGCTGATGACGCACCTGGGCCGCAAGGTCCGGGACAAGCGTTTACTGGGACTGATTGCCCGATACCTGCGAGCTGGGATTATCGATAACGAGCTCTATCTGGAGAGCCGGGAAGGTGTACCACAGGGCGGTCCATTATCGCCTCTGCTGGCCAACATCATGCTCGATCCGCTGGATAAAGAACTGGAACGGCGGGGCCATCGGTTTGCCCGCTACGCGGACGACTTCACCATTGTGGTGAACAGCCGTCGCGCGGGCGACCGGGTGCTGGCCAGCATCAGCCACTTCCTCGAACACCGCCTGAAACTGACGGTCAACACCACCAAGAGCCGGGTGGTCAGAACCAATGACAGCAAATTCCTGGGCTTTACCTTCAAGGGAACCCAGATCCATTGGCACCCGGACACGCTGCGCAAGTTCAAGCAACGTATCCGGGAACTGACGAACCGGAACTGGGGTGTGTCGATGCACTACCAGCTCTTCAAGGTAAGCCAGTACCTTCGGGGCTGGATCAACTACTTTGGTGTCGCTACCGGCTATCAACGCTGCTGCGATCTGGATCACTGGATTCGTCGCCGCGTGCGGATGGCCTACTGGCGACAGTGGCGCAAGCCACGCACCAAAGTGAGAAATCTGATGAGGTTGGGTGTTCACGTGCAGGCCGCAGTGGCGTGCGGCATCACCAGCAAAGGCCCATGGCGCAGCTCGAAGACGCCGGGTATTCAACAGGCACTATCCAATGACTACCTGAAAGCCGAGGGACTGACATCACTGCGCGATGGATGGATCAAGCTTCACCATTCCCGGTGAAACGCCCTGTGCGGACCCGCATGCAGGGTGTTGTGGGGGCCGGGGGTTAGATACCCTCGGCTACCCGATTAGATTCACATTGCACAGGAGCTGCTGTCAAAAGACCAGTCAGGTCTACCTTTTTCACTGGCTACTTGTTTTGCAATTAAAACTGAACCGCTTGGAAGAAAAAGCACACCATCAATATTGTTGAACTGAATTCCTTTACATCGATGGCTAGTACTAAAATCTGCTTTTACAGCAACGTATTTTGCGAAAAAATCACCATTTTTTGTCAATGCTCCCGCAGTACCCGAAGCTAACCCCAAACCAAAAACCAACATCACTCCAGATACCGATCTTTTTAAAAAGTTAGTGAAACCATCGTAGCTAAAAACTAGCACGTCTGCGATCCAAAAAATGCAGTAAAAGAAAATGAGTGCGAGATAGCTGCCAATAAATGCCATTACGACGTTTTTAAAGAAATATACGATAGTTAGTATGCTTGTTGCCCACGGAAGGTTTGCAGCACCTACACGAAAAATAGCGTTAATTTCGTTTGAAGCCCACACTGCTGAAAAGGCAGTATATATTGCTATAACCACTGCTATGACAGCCTTACCCCACATTTTTTCTGAAAGATATGAATAAGCTAAGTTGTCTGCGAGAATTCTTACGATCATGGCAAACGGAATTACCAACGTGCACACGATAATAAGCAGGACAAACTCTTTATGAGCATAATTATATAATGATAAAAATAATACAATGTATGCTGCAATCTGTGCGTAAATAAATTTTTTTGAAGCATCTATTGTATCTACATACCATTCTTTGATTGCTGAGATTTTTTCTTTGAAGGTCAAACTCGATTTCCTTTGTGAATGTAACGCTGAGCACAGCGGCGACCTTGGAATGGCGACGAAGGAGCCATGGAAAGGGCGTCCGGCGGCCATCGGCCGCGAACTGCTGCGACTTGTTATAAATTACTTGATCCGGGTAAACCTGATCGGTGGACTATTTTTTGAGACTGCTTTAGCAGGTACTTTCTCTACTTTCCACGAGTTCTCCCGTGCCCACGACAATAACCTGTCCTCATCTATGACCTTGTACTCAAATGAGTCAGGGTGCGGGGTATCGCTGGGGAACACTTGGGCGACCTGACTGTAAGGAATGACCACATCAGTTCCACCATGGTCTTCAAGGGCATTCTTCAAAATCTCATCCATGTTGCAGTCTCCGTGATTTATAACGCTTAGGTAACCGGCACCGGAGCGCCAGCGTAGGGAACCAAAAGCAGTAAGCTTTTGGTGTCCGGTTGACCGCCTGGTTAGAAGCCGGTTCACCCGATGGTTTCCAGTCGACTTCTCAGCTCGCATGCGAACGCCAAAGAAGCCCCGCACCTGTTTGCGATCCGGCACCGATACAAACCACCAGATTACCCGGCACGCTTGGAATTTTCGGCGAATTGCCCCACAACCTGGGCACCCGGCCGAAACCCCGAAAGATGCCAATGCTGATACCCAAATTAGACGACAGAGTTGCTGGCCTTGGCCATAACCGAAAACCAGAAGCTACCACCAAATTAGCCGCCAAGGCCCTTGCACTCAGCCAACAAAAAAACTACTGGGGCCCTGGCTTATAACGCTTAGGTAACCGGCACCGGAGCGCCAGCGGAGGGAACCAAAAGCAGTAAGCTTTTGGTGTCCGGTTGACCGCCTGGTTAGAAGCCGGTTCACCCGATAGTTCCAGTCCTACTTCTCAGCTCGCATGCGAACTCCAAAGAAGCCCCGCACCTGCTCGCGATCCGGCACCGATACAAACCACCAGACTACCCGGCGCGATTGGAATTTTCGGCGAATTGCCCCACAACTTGGGCATCCTGCCGACAACCCGAAAGAGGCCGATACTGGCTACCAGATTGGACGACGAAGTTGCCGGCCTTGGCCATACCCGAAAATCAGAAATCACCACCCAATTTTCCGCCAAGGCTCATGCACCTAACCACCAAAAAATTACCAGAGCCTTGGCTTATAACGCTGAGCTTAGCGGCGACCTTGTAATGGCGACGAAGGAGCCATGAAAAGGGCGTCCGGCGGCCATCGGCCGCGAACTACAGCGACTGGTTATGGGTTGCTAGCGTGGCAAGGTTTTCCATGGATAGTCAGTCTTGCCATCAGGCCCGGATTTCCAGTCTTTGTATTGTGAGATCATGCATCTTCCACAGGGCCTATACCCTGCGCTGATTGCGTCCTGCTCAATCGCAAAGAAAACGCGATGGTCTGCATAGCCCTTTGATAGAGCACCATTGGCTGCAGAGCAATCTAAACGGCCGTATATTCCGGCTTTAGAGTTACCGCCCAGGGTTCCAGGCGTTTCGCTAATGACGGTAGTTCCATCTGCAGCCAGCAACTTATACTTTTTCATGGTTACTCCCATACCCATAACGCCTGCAGCATGCGCGTCCTTGAAATGGAGCCGAAGGCGCAATGTAAGGGGCGTCGCCGTGCCTGCACTGGTTAGGGTCAGTGGCTGATTGACAGGTATTCTGCGAACTTCTCATCGAGAATCCTGTATTGGTCGTTGAGCCAGAGCTTGATATTTCTCTGCTCATGAACATTGGTTGATCGCTCTTTGCTAACCGGAACACCCTCAAGCTCTGCTGAAAGGCACTGCAGGTCAACACCTTTGGCGTAAAGCTCCTCATCCAGATATTTTGCTATGTTGGGTGAGAGTATCCATTTTGCCTCTTTGGTTCCCAGTATCAGGTTTCGAAGTTGCTCATCAGTTGCTTTGCCACTCGACATAACACTGCTAATAAAGGCCGTTGCGGCGTTATAGATAGCCAAACGTTTTTCAAAAAGTTCTAGCTTGAGCTTGTTCTGCGCCGTTCTCCATTGGCGATACGCAATTAGCAACCCGAGCAATGCCACGGTGGGTACCAATAGCGCCCCGATGTAGGCAGTCCAGTGCGGATCACATGTCATATTTGTACCCTAACGCCAATATTAAGCGGCGCCCGACTAGGGCGTCCGGTGGACGGCCGTCAGGCCGGGAACGAACTTGAATGACTGGTTAAATTCAGCCTGACTGATTGCCATAGAGCCTTGCCCCGTAAACGATGTGCAGATAGAAAAGAAGCGGCATAAAAATCAGATACGCCAATCCAACAATCCCCTGATGCTCTAGAGATTGTCGATACGTCGGCTTGATAGCGCCGCAAGAAACCACGTAAAAAACAAGTCTCGACACGTTAATGAAGGGCCAAGCCACGATCAGAAACAGTATCCACAACACCGAAGCAACAACAAAAGCCTGAGCAAGTGACTCCAACGTACCGACAAATCCCGAACCAGAGTCTTGCATAGGCTCCCTCAAATTTAACGCCAATATTCAGCGGCGGACTTTGCGTAGCGAAGCGCAGAAAAGGCCGTCCGGTGAAGGCCCGTCAGGGCCGGAACGAACTGGAATGACTGGTTATATAGGTACAGGGTAAGCACTTAGATCAATCTTCGTTTTTACCGTTGCCAAACCCGATAATATTTTTGATCGCTGCAAAAGATTTCTTTGGATTAGTCCATGAGACAGAGCCACTTGCAAAGCTAAGCGCGAAAACCCAGCCAGCTTGGAACGTGCCATTTCGTACTGGCTCAACAAATAAAAATGCAACTATTAAGCCGCCTATGACACCCTGAAAAATCCACCCGAACATCCATATCAGTCTTTTAAGGGTTATTTTATTGTCAACCTTTTCCGAGTCTGGAAAATTATCCTGCTGAGACTCATCGTCCGTGACCATCTTTTTCATGGCACACACCAGCGAGGTGAGAGCGCCAGCAAGAATTGAGATGACAAAATACTCTACGTTAACCAAGCATAAACTCCTTTCATATAACGCTGAGCTTAGCGGCGCCACTTCAGTGGCGTCCGGTGGACGGCCCTCGGGCCGGGAACGTACTACAGCGACTGGTTAGCTGGGGGCATCACGAAAGCCCGATCCCTGGCAATCAACTTCGCAGCCTGCACCGCCGCCCTTGCACACAAATTCGCCAGTGCATCATTATTGAAACCATCGCTAATGATGCGGCGAATGAACCTGAACGCCAGAGTAGCAGGTAAGCAAGGAACCAACTCTCGGCGGACAACCCCGCGACCGGAACACCCCATTTACTACCAACCCCGCTGACCGATTGAGCTACCAGCAGCACGCCACATTTGCGGGCCTTGGCAACACCACCGCGCTACCAGATTTGTCACCCGTTTTCGGCCAAGGCCAATGGCACCCCGACCACCAAAAAAAGACCAAAGCACTACCAGCTAACGCCAAGCTAAGCGGTGCCCTGACAAGGGCATCCGGTGGACGGCCGCCAGGCCGGGAACAAACTTGAGCGATTGGTTATGTGAATGATCGTGTATCCCCTTAACGTTTCCTGCGCTGTCTTTTTTTGGCCCGCAACTTCTTTTTACCCTTTGATTCGCTATATGCAGCAAAACCGATGCACAGTGCGCACACACTCAATACTGCAATGCCCGTGTACTCTGGAGCATATTTTTGCGAAAGCTGAATAACGACAAAGAAAAGTAAACTGGCACCGCCAACCCTGTAGAAAAACTGCTTGTATGTTGGATTACTCATCACTGCCAGCACTATCAGAAACCATGAAAATCCTTTTCGTCAGCTTTTCCACTCAACCTGTATTTACACATAACGCTGAAGCACAGCGGCGCCCTGACAAGGGCGTCCGGTGGCCGGAGGCCACGTACTGCTGCGCCTTGTTAAAAGCCGGGGCCGCCCGGCAATTTATTGCGGCACCCAAGGCTGAATGCCCACTCCCGATACTTTGCACCAGCCAAACCCATGGCGCTAGGAACCAGAACACCGAATGGACGGAAGTTGCCCGATGTTTACGCCGGATTGCCCCGTGACCCGAACACCGAATTGGCCACCAAAATCGCTGCCAGACCGGCGGCTGTGTTCTGCCCGAAAATAACTGCCAAACCGCGCACAAACACGAAACCAAAGAACGCCGGAGCCAGGCATTTAACGCTTGCAGCATGCGCGCCCGCGGAATGGAGCCGAAGGCGCAATGTAGTGGGCGTCGCCGTGCCTGCACTGGTTAGAAATCACCGTTCACTCACCTAACTATCATCGGATCGTGGGGGCAGCTGCTGTCTCCAGTAGCAGAGTCATACTTCCTGATGACTTCGGCCCAGAAACGATTGGAATCCATCGCGCTCTTAACGCCAGCCAACCCTAGGTCTCCAGCGGCTTGTTCGATTACACACCCACATAACGAATACAGGTGGGGCAAGAAGGCACCAAACTTCTGCTCTTTTTCATCGTTCAGGTATCCCGGTTCCGAATCGCTCATCTCTGAATCGTATAGCAACAGATAATTGTGCTGCGCTATATCCTTGAGGCATCTCATTTTCAGGTCTAGTGACTGTAATGCCGTCCTATGATCAGGTTCCGACGACTGAACAGCCATCGACGGGAGAGCGAACAAAACAAACACGAACACTGCATACTTCAATATCGAACTCCTTTTCTAACGCCCTTGTTTAGCGGCGCCCGTGTAGCGCAGCGAAATGGGCGTCCGGTGGAGGGCCAAAGGCCCGAAACGTACTACAACTATTGGTTAAATGGACCTAACCGAAGTTCGGGCCAAGAGCTAAGCAACAAGTTGTAAATTCTCTCAGAGCGAGATTTCGCGAGAGTAAGGGATTTCTCATTTCGATAGTTTGGCGTCAGATCCAGATAGAGCGCTGCAATCTCAAAATTATCAGTCGCTATGGCGCGGTGCAAAATAGCCGGGCTCAGATCATAACCAAGTTCAGCATGACGCCTCATAATAATTTCAGTCATCTGGAGCGAAAGGTCATACATGATCACAGAATCCCCAATATTTCTTCCTCCCGCGGGCCAACATATTGGAAGCCCCGTGTCAGCTGAGTTCTTCAAAAGTAGAAATGCTACGTCTTCGTGACCACCCATGAGGGCTGTTCCCAGTGGGGAACAAATTTTCTCCTCAAGTACCAGGTTGGGATCTGCGCCATGACTGAGTAGAAACTTTGTAACTTGGGTAAACCCCCTGTAAGCAGCGACTCGGAGAAAACTATCCCTCGTAGTTGGACCGCTGGAAAATCTCTTATTTATCTCAAAGTCATTGCCAACGTGCGCCTCGAACTCACTAAGCACTCTCTCTTCATCAATCCGACGATCAACAAGAAGCCAAAACAACTCCTCCTCCGACTTCGCATAAGCGCCGGAGGCGAAAAACAAAATATAAATTAACGAAAACAGTGCAGCGATAGCTCTCATCAAACTCATGAACAATCGTCCTTGGCCATTTAACGCCTCAAACACCGGTTTGGTGAAGTTGGCGGCTTTTTTGGAACAAAAAAGATGACAGCTTTACCAAGTCCGAGTGATTTGACTTGTTACGTGTTGGTATTAGCACTGCCATAAAAATTTTGC
>NZ_JBLXHQ010000024.1:0-60027 GCF_048259445.1 Marinobacter sp.
GTATTTTTCAGTAAAATCACAAATTGGTCAAAAGACTCTACCTGCCCTTGCAGTTTGATGCCGTTAACCAGAAAAATGGAAACCGGAATGCGTTCCTTGCGTAAGGCATTGAGGTAAGGGTCTTGTAGTGAGTGCCCTTTTGACATGTGTGTTCTCCTGTTTATTGGTAAGTGCAGATCGTCAATATTCTGAATTCAATGTGGTGCGAAGTCTGACTTTTTTCAAGGCTGCCTCAGCGATAAAACCGTCTTCGCTGTCCAGCCAGTTCAAATCAGACCACTTTCGAAGCCATGTAAGCTGCCGCTTGGCAAGCTGACGAGTGGCGGCGACACCTTTACTTACAAATGTGTCATAATCATCAGCACCGGCCAGATGGCTCCATGCCTGTCGATAACCGACACAGCGCATGGACGGAAGTTCCTGATGTAAATCACCTCTGGCCATCAGTGCCCGAACCTCGTCAAGGAAGCCCACTTCCAGCATATTCAGGAAGCGCGCATGTATCCTCTCATGAAGCACTCGCCTCTCTGTGGGCGCCACAGCTAACTGCGTTACAGTATACGGAAGCGATGAACCTTCGTCTGCCTGCCATTTAGTATAGTAGGTGTAATCCTCAATGCCTTGCTGGCCTGCCTCTTGCTGGTGCGGCGGGCTGCCCTCCGCTTCCCAGAACGAGGAGATCGGTCGACCTGTCAGGCGAATGACCTCCAGAGCTCGCAGGAGGCGCTGGCGGTTATTCGGGTGAATCAGCTCTGCTGCTACCGGATCTTTGGCCCGCAGCTCTTCATGCAGGGCAAGCCATCCCTCTGCATCAGCCTCCGCTTCCAGGGCTTTACGAAGCTCAGGGCTGGCAGAAGGCAGCCCTGACATTCCATGCAAAAGGGCCTTGAAATACATCATGGTTCCACCGACCAACAATGGAATACGCCCTGCACTGGAGATCAGATCCATTTCAACCAACGCATCCCTGCGAAAGTCAGCAGCGGAATAGGTTTCGGCGGGATCACAGATATCGATCAGCCGGTGCGGCGCGCGCGCCAGCTCATCCGCACTGGGCTTGGCCGTGCCTATATCCATACCGCGGTAGATCATCGCTGAGTCTACGCTGATGATGTCACAGGGCAGTTGTTCGCAAAGCGCCATTGCCAGATCTGTCTTCCCAGAGGCTGTGGGGCCCATCAGGAAGATGGCAGGCGGCGCTTTCGGTGACGCTTTCGTTCGCACTCTCGATGGCACTCTCGATGGCACTCTAGCGACCCCGCAGAAACAGCTTGTCCAGCTCCGCGAGCGTAACGAGTGTCCAGGTGGGCCGCCCATGATTACACTGGCCACTGCGTTCTGTCGCTTCCATGTCCCGTAGCAACGAGTTCATTTCCGGGATGGTCAGCTGGCGATTTGCCCGCACCGAACCGTGGCAGGCCATGGTACCCAGAAGCTCGTGGGTAACGGCTTCAACCCGGTCACTCTGGCCGTGCTCGATCAGGTCCGATAGAACATCCCGCACAAGCTGCTCGGTATCGGCTCCCCGTAACAGTGCCGGTACCTGCCTGACTGCAAGTGTTTCAGGTCCAATACACTCAATTTGCAGCCCGAGCTGCTGCAGCTCTTCTCCGTGAGTCTCGGCCAGAGCCGCCTCTTTCTGACTCACAGCAAGAGACAAAGGCACCAGCAACGGCTGGCTCTTGAGGTCCTGCTCGGCCAAGGCACGCTTCATTCGCTCATAGGTAATGCGTTCATGAGCTGCATGCATGTCTACCACGATCATCCCGGCACTGCTCTGGGCCAGCACATAAATACCGTGTAATTGTGCAATAGCGTAACCCAGAGGCGGCTCCTCATGACCGTCCGTGCTGGCAGTCTGATTCAGTGGGGAGGGCGCCGTAGTTGCGGCATTTCCGAGCGAAGCTGGCTCATGCAGGGCGCTGACACCCCCTCCACCAAGAGACTGGTAAAACGCCATCTGATCACTGGCCCGCCATTCCTGCTGCGGTGCAACCTGGCCGCCAAAACCGGTTCCCGACGCATGGCTTCCCCCGGCAGGTATTGCAGGTTGCCCATTCCAGGGCTGGGGGTGAGATGATGACTCGCTCCCTGGCGACCCTCCCTGCTCTACACCTTCGCGACCAAAGGATTGAGCCACCGCACCACGAAAGTGGTCGTCCGGCCGCACATCTGCCAAAGCCTTGTGCAGCGTACGGAAAATAAAATCGTGTACCAATCGACCGTCACGGAAGCGCACTTCGTGCTTGGTCGGGTGCAC
This sequence comes from Marinobacter sp., assembly GCF_048259445.1. GTDB lineage: Bacteria > Pseudomonadota > Gammaproteobacteria > Pseudomonadales > Oleiphilaceae > Marinobacter. The sequence continues at coordinate 2,261 of NZ_JBLXHQ010000024.1, forward strand.
GTTCACATCAACCGTGGCTGGATCAACTTCAAGGTAGAGAACAAACGCCGGATGGCGATTGTTGTACAACACATCGCGGTAGGCCTGACGAACTGCGTGCGCAACCAGTCGGTCTCGGATTACCCGGCCGTTGACAAAGAAATACTGCAGATCGGCCTGACTGCGGGAGAAAGTGGGTAAAGCCACCCAGCCCCAAAGGCGAAGCCCTGTGGCTTCTGCGTCGATAACCACCGCATTGTCGATAAACTTCTGCCCGCAAAGGGCGCCAATGCGGCGCTCCCTGTCGACCATGGATTCGGCTGGCCGGAGGTTTTGTATAACCCGCTGGTTATGGCGCAGAGTGAAGCCTGCATCAAACCGGCTAAGCGCCTGACGTCGCACACACTCTTCCACATGGTTGAATTCGGTTTTTTCAGTGCGCAGGAATTTGCGCCGCGCCGGAGTATTGAAAAAAAGATCCCGGACTTCAACGGTGGTGCCCACGGGATGCGCAGCCGGTGAGATCAAAGCTTCCATGTCACGGCCTTCAACTTCCACCCGCGAAGCCGCTTCCTGCCCGTGAGTACGGGAGGTCAGAGCAAGGCGCGAAACAGAACTTATACTGGCCAGAGCCTCACCCCGGAAACCAAGAGAAGCTACTGCCTCAAGATCATCAAGGCTGGCAATTTTGCTGGTGGCATGGCGGCTGAGCGCCAGAGGCAAGTCATCTTCAGAGATACCGCTACCGTCATCGCGAACCCGGATCAGCTTTACGCCACCCTGCTCTACTTCCACATCAACTCGGTCGGCACCCGCGTCGAGCGCGTTTTCAACCAGTTCCTTGACGACAGATGCAGGACGTTCAACTACCTCGCCCGCGGCAATCTGGTTTGCCAGCCGCGGCGAGAGCAATCGGATGGAGGGCATATTTCGGGACTACCTCTTGTTCAGGATGAGGGGATACGAATGGTTTGCCCTACCATAACACGGTCGTCCCTAAGGCCGTTATACTGCATAAGCTCGCTGACAGTGGTCTGATTTTCCCGCGCCAAGCCCGACAGTGTATCGCCACTCTGAACCCGGTACTGGCTCACACGGCTGCCTCCCTGACTGTTCTGTTTCTGCCAGGCCAACAAGGTGCCGGGCGGGGGCGTTTTACGAAAGTACTCGTCGACACCCTTCATGATCGCGCCGGCCAGCTTGCGGCGGTACCAGTCTGTTGCCAGGTTTTTTTCTTCCTGCGGATTGGAGATAAACCCCGCCTCCACAAGAATGGATGGAATATCAGGTGATTTGAGAACCGCGAACGCTGCCTGTTCTACGCCCGGCTTATGCAAATGGGCCACGCCATTTAGCTTGCCCAGTATTGAGCTGCCCACCCCCAGGCTGGCGTTAATACTGGCCGTCATGGACAGATCAAGTAACACGCCCGCCAGCATATCGTCGCGCCCATCGAGAGACACACCACCCGTACCGCCGATCAGATCGGAGCGATTTTCACTCTGCGCCAGCCAGCGAGCAGTTTCACTGGTTGCGCCGCGCTGAGACAATGCAAACACTGAGGCGCCCTTGGGCTGAGGCGTTCGGAAAGCGTCCGCATGCACAGACACGAACAGGTCGGCGCTGTACTTGCGGGCAAGAATGGTGCGATTCCTCAGACCGATGTAATAGTCGCCGGTCCGGGTGAGTTTGGCGGTATAACCTGGCTGCTCGTTAATCATATCCGCGAGAATATGTGCCATTTTAAGGACTACGTCTTTTTCCCGCGTACCTCGTGGGCCTATGGCTCCCGGATCCTCACCACCGTGACCCGCATCGATAACCACAATGACATCGCGCCTGCCTGCAGAATCGTGAGTTACCGTAGGTTTGGTCGCTTTCTCCAGACGACTGCCGTTTTCATCAATGAGATCAAGTACGAGGCGATGCCCGTACTGCTGGTTGGGCTCCAACTGGAAGCTCCGGGGCTTGATATCACTGGCAAGATCAAGAACCACCCGTAAATCCGTGCCGTTACGCGTGGCACTGCGGATACGTCGGACAGGGCTACCGGACAGATCAAGTTTGGAAAAATCTGTTTGCAACCGGGTGTTCTTGAGATCAATCACCAGACGGGAAGGATTACTCAGCGCAAACATGTTGTGATCGACCTTACCCGCGGTATCAAGAACCAGACGAGTATGATCCGGTGCAGGCCAGATGCGGATGCCATCAACCTGCGTGCCGGCCTGAGCCGGCAAGCTTCCCATAAGCAACCACACCGACATCAGCGCAATCATTGTCTTCATCGTGAGCTTGGTTTTTGTCATACAACTTGCCTGTTTATCCAGTGCCGGTCCGTTAATGGCCCGGACCGATCAGTTCCAGTTCGTTCAAAAGTGTTGCGCCCAGTTCAGAGCGCGCCCGAACAACCGCCGAGCGACCTTCGCTCTGGTGTTCAAGATGAATTTCGATGTCCGGCACGGGCAACAGCCCCTCGCCTCGCTCCGGCCACTCAATGAGGCAAATACTCTGGCCGTTGAAGTAGTCCCGTATACCCATGTATTCCAGCTCTTCAGGATCGCCCAAACGGTACAGATCAAAATGATAGGTCGGCGGTGCCAGGTCTTCGTAAGGCTCAACAAGCGTATAAGTCGGGCTCTTTACAGCACCCTGATGCCCGAGGCCCCGGATAACTCCACGACTGAGCGTGGTCTTACCCATGCCGAGATCGCCTTCGAGAAAAACAGTCAGCCCTTGACCTGCTTGTTTTGCCAGTCGAGCCAATTCGGCTCCCAGCTTTTCCGTTTCGGCCTCGCCTTCCAGAAACAGTCTGCGCTCGTTCCCGAAAATACTCATTCCTCCCCCTTGCAGAAACTGCTGTTCGTCTCTGCTTTTCGGAAAACCTGCGGCAATGCGTCGATTACATCTGTTGCGATCAGCCCCATATAACCTTTGTCCAATGAAGCTCTGCAGGCGGCTTCAAGGTGCATAACTGCGCCGATCGTCGCGGCAGATGCCGGTGATTCAATCATCTGGGCATAAAGTGCACCTATGACTCCCGACAACACATCCCCCATACCCCCGGTCGCCATACCCGGGTTGCTGCCACCTGCGATATCTACCGCTCTCTGACCGGAGGCGATTATCGTTCCTGCCCCCTTGAGCAAAACCACGCCACCATAGAGGGCTTGCAGCTTTTTGGCGGCAGCCACACGGTCCGCCTCTACCTCCGGAACCACACAATTGAGAAGCCTGGCAGCCTCACCCGGGTGCGGCGTCAGAATCTGATTGCTGGCAGGCACGGCTACCCTGGAAGACAAGAGGTTCAAAGCATCCGCATCCAGAACGCGGGGCTTGCCGCTTTCAACCACCTGCTGCAGCATCTGCTGCCCCCATGAGCTCTGGCCTATGCCAGGCCCACACACCACTACCGTGGCCGCATCCAGCAGTGCTGGCAGTTCCGAGCCATGAATCAAGCCATGGACCATTACCGACGGACACCGTGACAGCGCGGCCGTTACATGCTCGGGGCGGGTTGCCAGCGAAACCAGCCCGGCACCGGAGCGTGAGGCCGCTTCTGCTGCCAACAAACCGGCACCACCAAAACCCCGGTCTCCGGCGACCACAAGAACGTGGCCAAACTGCCCCTTGTGGGCGTTTGCCCGGCGCACAGGCAACCAGTCACAAACGGAGGGCCAGCGCCGAAGCATAGCCAGAGGCATCTCGCCACTCTCTTCGACGCCCGTACCCTCAATCAGTGCTTCAAAAACCACATCACCACATACCGCGGCGCCCTGCCCGGTATACAAGCCAACCTTGCGACCAATGAAAGTAACGGTCAGGTCTGCCTGAACCACTTCTCCCGTGACGGCACCTGTGGTGGCGTTCAGCCCGGATGGCAAATCCACTGCGAGCACCGGAATCCCGGAGCTGTTGCAGCGTGTAATCACCCCGGAAAATGGCTCTCTGGGCGCACCGGAAACACCTGTACCCAGCATGGCATCGACAATCAGGCCGGCATTTTCAAACAGAAAATCCCACTCCGGCTCACCGATATCCGCCAACTCCTGAACCTTCACACCGTCAGCAATAGCCTTTTGCCAGGCCTTGCGGGCATCTCCGCTCAATTTCTCCGTGGGAGCAACCGCAACACAGTGCACAATCAATCCGTGCCGCACGGCGTTGGCCGCTATCAGGTAACCATCACCGCCATTATTGCCGGCACCGCAGAGCACCAAAAGGGGTTTACTATCGGGCCAGCGCGCAACCAGCCGGCGAAAGGCCGCGCGCGCAGCGGACTGCATGAGAACGAAACCGTCGGCGCCCTGCTGTTCAATTATGTAATGATCGATGCGGCGCACAGAATCGGCGGAAAACAGCGCATCTGATAAACTGCCTCCAGCGTGCTGTGGCATGAGCCTTTGCTCCCGTTACAGAAACCGGTTTAAGAAAATTGGCCAGCTATCTGTAAAGCATAGCAAAACCATAGAAAAGGTCATAACTTAATCAAATTAAATATCCTTACTTCAAGCGCCTGCGAGGCAGAGACACCATCGGAACCTATGAGCACGACTGAAACCAACACCTCTCTAACCCCGGAACTGGCTGATTTGCCAACACTTATTCGGGAATGGGCCAGAGAACTGGGGTTTTCGGATGCCGGCATCACAACGGCAGAAACCGGCGAACATGCCCGCCATCTGCAAAACTGGCTGGATAGTGGCTATCAGGGCGAGATGGAATACATGGGGCACCACGGAGACAAGCGTTATACGCCGAAATCCCTGGTGCCTGGCACAACCCGGGTGATCTCTGTGCGCATGGATTACATGCCTGCACCCGACAGCCCGAAAGAAGCACTTACTAACCGGGAAAACGCCTACATTACTCGCTACGCTCTTGGTCGTGATTACCACAAGCTGATCCGGAAGCGGCTTGCTACTCTGGCAAAAAAAATTGATGAGGCCGTGAGTGGATATGATCACCGGGCCTTTGTAGACAGCGCTCCTGTGCTGGAGCGAGCGCTTGCACAACGCGCGGGTCTGGGCTGGATCGGCAAGAACAACATGCTGATTCATCCGAAGGCCGGGTCGTTCTTTTTTCTTGGAGAAATATTCACGAGCGCCCCCCTGCCTATCGATACCCCCTTTGAAACCGATCATTGCGGCAGCTGTTCCGCCTGCCTCGACATGTGCCCGACAGATGCTTTTGTTGGGCCGCACAAGCTGGATGCCCGGCGCTGCATCAGCTACCTCACCATTGAACTGAAAGGGAGCATTCCGGAGGAGTTGCGCCCGCTGATGGGCAACCGGGTTTTTGGGTGCGATGATTGTCAGCTCGTCTGCCCCTGGCAGAAATTCAAGAAGCCCACCCGCGAAGATGATTTTCAGCCAAGACATGGACTGGACAATAGCTCACTTGCAGAACTGTTTTTATGGACAGAAGAGCAGTTTCTCAAGCGGACAGAGGGCTCCGCGATTCGCCGAACGGGATACGAGGGCTGGTTGCGCAATCTGGCGGTAGGGCTGGGCAATGCGCCTACCACCATTCCGGTGACAGAAGCCCTCAGGCAGCGCGCAGACCATCCTTCCGAGATGGTCCGCGAGCATGTTCAGTGGGCCCTGGCGCAGCACGGTTTATAGTTTGAAGAAGTGCTCCCGGTAGTGGCGCAGTTCGTTGATAGAATCTCGAATGTCGTCCAGGGCCAGGTGGCTGCCTTGCTTCTTGACGCCTTCCAGTACATCCGGGCGCCAGCGGCGAGCCAGTTCTTTTACGGTGGATACGTCAAGGTTGCGGTAGTGGAAGAAGTCTTCCAGCTCGGGCATGTATTTTACGAGAAAACGGCGGTCCTGACCGATGCTGTTGCCGCACAGGGGGGATTTTCCCTTTTCCATGTATTCTTTGAGGAAGGCGATGGTTTGCTGTTCGGCTTCGGTTTCCGTAACCGTGCTTTCCTTAACGCGCTTGGTGAGGCCGCTTTCACCGTGGGTTCGGGTGCACCATTCGTCCATGGCTTCCAGCAGGCTCTCGGGTTGGTGAATGGCGATAACCGGGCCTTCTGCCACAAGATTCAGTTCGGAATCGGTGATGATGGTTGCCATTTCGATGATGCGTTCTTTTTCCGGATCAAGGCCGGTCATTTCCAGATCAATCCATACCAGGTGGTTGCCTGCTGACATTCTGCTTTCCTCAAACATCGGTGAAAGGCAGGGGTGTAAATCACTCTCCGGGAACCGCTTCGAGCACATCCATGTGCGCTTGTCGTCGGCCATCCCTGGCCGCCGACATTCCCGGAGAGTGATTCACACCCCTGCCCCATAAATCGGCGTTATACCTTCACTGCTAATGCCGTATGATGGCACAGCAACGTCACCACTTTCATCCGTGTTAACTGAGACTTTATGGCAAAACGGCAACTGAACAAGCAGCAGCAATTCCGGATCAAGAAGGTTCAGGAGGAGCGTGCCGCACGTGCAGCTCGTAAGGAGAAGTCGGTTCAGGCGCAGGCCGATGCTGGCGAACTGGGGCCTGAACAGGAAGGGCTGATTATTGCCCACTACGGACAGCAGCTTGATGTGGAAGCGCTGGAAGGCGAGCGTAAAGGTGATGTTGTGCGTTGTTTTGTTCGGGCGAATATCGACAGCCTGGTGACGGGTGATCGGGTTGTCTGGCGACCCGGCAAAAATGAAACAGGTGTTATTGTTGCCCGTTGTGAGCGCGACAACCTGTTGCAGCGTCCGGATAACTTTGGTGCAGTGAAGCCGGTGGCGGCGAATATTGATCACATTATTCTGGTGATCGCGCCGGAGCCCGAGCCCCATGACAATCTGATTGATCGGTATCTCGTCGCCTCCGAGATCACGGATATTCCCGCTGTTATTCTGCTGAACAAGACAGATCTGATCACCGACACTAACCGGGAGCAGATTGACGCTTTGCTGGCGCGCTACGCTGCGCTGGGCTATAAAATAGTGCGCACCTCGGCAGTTCAGTTTGACGGCAAACCCTCACCGGAGGTTGAAGCTCTTGTAAAGGATAAAACTAGCGCTTTTGTAGGCCAGTCGGGAGTTGGTAAGTCTTCTATTATTCAGACACTTATGCCCGATGAAGCGATTCGCGTTGGTGCGGTTTCAGAAAGCACCGGCAAGGGTGTTCACACCACTACAACGGCAAAGCTGTTCCACCTACCCATGGGCGGCGATCTGATTGACTCACCAGGGATCCGCGAATTTGGCCTCTGGCATATGACGCCTCAGGAAATCGAATACGGCTTTCGTGAGATTCGCGATGAGATCGGCTACTGCAAGTTCCGGAACTGCAAGCACATGGGCGACCCGGGTTGCGCCATTGATGCTGCGGCGGAAGCGGGCAAGTTGAGCCCCGAGAGGCGGCGTAGCTTTCACCGCATTCTTCTGGATATGGCGGAGCAGCAGTCGCGGGGGCTTAAAGCCAACTGATACCCTTTTTGCCCGGCGATCTACCAGTTCAGTTCGCCCGGCGCAGGCTCCGCCTTTTCTTCCAGCCAGTCTCCGCTTTCCAGGCTTTCCAGTGCACCTTTCTGTTCTGCTTCGGACGGGACCGTAAGGTCGATGAGAGGGACCCCTTTGGCGCTGGCACTGCTTTGAATGCTGCTCACGGTTTTCTTGTTGAGGACGATAATCGAAATCCGGCGGTTTACCGGTGCCGTGGGCTCGTCCTGATCAAACAGCACGGAATCGCTCAGCCCCACCACTCTTGCGATTTGCTGGGCGCGCACGCCACCGGCAACCAGTGCGCGGCGAGCTGTGTTGGCACGCTCTGCCGAGAGCTCCCAATTTGTGTAACCAGGGCGTCCGCCGAAGGGGGTGGCATCTGTATGGCCGGTGATGCTGAGTTTGTTGTCCACCGCACCAAGAGTTTTTGCCAGTTCGAACAGAATTTCCTGAGAGTAGTATTTCAACTCGGCCTTACCGCTATCGAACATAGGGCGACCAGAGCGGTCTACAATCTGGATTCGCAAGCCCTCTTCAGTAATATCAATCAACAACTGGTCTTTGAACTCCTGCAGTGTTTCATTCTCTTCAATTCGTTGCTGCAACTCTTGAAACAAGTCTTGCATCCGACGCTGCTCAAGCGTCTCTGAAAGAGCATCAACCACATTTTCACTGATCGAAATCTGGCCTGATTCGATATTCGGACTGGCCTCATTGATAACTGACGCACTGCCTTCAAGGTCGACCGGGCTCGGCGATCCGCCTTCAGTAAAGCCAACCGGGTCACGAAAATAGCCTTCCACCGCCTTTATCTGCTCCGGCGATGCGGTTGCAGTCAGCCAGAGTACGAGAAAGAACGCCATCATCGCCGTTGCAAAGTCGGCAAAAGCCACTTTCCAGGAGCCACCATGGTGGCCCGCCGCAATGACTTTTTTACGCTTGATGATTATCGGCTGTTGTTCCAAAAGGCCGTTCCTGGATTTATGGTCGAAGATCTGAGGTCAGGGAGCAAGCCGCGCTATTTGGAGCGCACGTGGTCATTCAGTTCCTGAAAACTGGGTCGTTTGTCCGTGGGTAAAGCTTTGCGACCAAATTCTATGGCCATTTGGGGCGCCTGCCCTGACACTGTGGCAACAATTGAAGACTTGACGCACTCGTAAGCTTTGAGCTCATATTTTGCGGCGTGCTCCATGGCAATAGAGGCGGGCCCCACAAAACCATAACCCATCCAGATACCCAGGAAAGTACCGACCAGCGCTGCTGCCACGCTCAAGCCAATACGCTCAGGGCCCTCGCTCAAAAAGTTCATGGTGATAACAATACCCAGCACTGCAGCCACAATACCAAGGCCAGGCAGGGCATCCGCAATTTTGTTCACGGCGTGGGCCGGCTCTTCAAGTTCGTGCTGGCGGCTGTCAATTTCGTTTTCCATCATGCCTTCAAGCTCATGGGTAGCCATGTTTCCGGCGCTGATTATTCTCAGATAGTCGGTAGTGAATGCCAGCAGTTCTTTTGATTTCATTATCGCCGGGTAACGACTGAAAATCTGGCTGGATTCCGGGTTATCTATGTCTTCCTCGATAGACATTACGCCTTGCTTGCGGGATTTATCAAAAATTTCATAGAGCATGCTCAGCAAATCCATGTAATAGGATTTGTTAAAGGGCGAGCCTGTCAGCAGGCGCAAAATGCCGGCAAATACTTCCTTTACCGTATGCAAGGGGTTGGCGATTATAAAAGAGCCTATGGCCGCGCCGAAGATAATAATCAGCTCTGTAGGTTGCCACAGCACCATAAGGTTGCCGCCATGGAGGACATATCCACCAAGCACGCTGACAATGACAATAATCGAGCCAATAATGAGTAGCATAGGAAGAATGAAAGCCTTTTTATCAAGATAGCGGTCATGGCCGGCAATGATCGTGCATTTTCTGGTCTGATCATAGCAAGACCCCGCATTATCCGCGAAGCCATGAAACAATTTCTATACATACAGACGTCTGCTCAACACTCTTGCAGTACTATTTGGTAAACTTTGCACCTTTGAACGCACAGGATCTCTTTCAATGTTCGACAAGCTGTTTGTTCTGAGTCAGTACGTCACGCCGCAGCTTGCTGTTTCGCGCCTGGCCGGTCGTCTAGCCGATAATGACCATAACCCTGCGATCAAGAACCGGATAGTCAAATGGTTCGTGAAACGCTATGGCGTAGACATGAGCGAGGCGGCAGAGCCGGATCCGACTGCCTACCCCAGCTTTAACGCGTTTTTTACCCGTGCTTTGAAGCCCGGCCTGCGCCCCGTTGCCGACGGGGATAATGCATTTGTAAGCCCTGTGGATGGAACCATCAGCCAACTCGGCCAGATAACCGGAGATCGGATATTTCAGGCCAAGGGTCAATCATTCAGTCTCTTAGAGCTGCTTGGCGGTGATGCTCATCGGGCCGATGCGTTTTCCGAGGGTGAGTTTTCAACTATCTATCTTGCCCCCAAAGATTATCACCGCATTCACATGCCTGTGGCGGGCAGGCTTCGGGAAATGGTTCATGTTCCCGGCAAGCTGTTTTCGGTGAATCCCGCCACGGCGGAAAATGTTCCCAACCTGTTTGCTCGTAATGAGCGTGTTGTCTGTATTTTCGATACGGCGGCGGGCCCTATGGCCATGGTTCTTGTGGGCGCGATGATTGTCGGCAGTGTTGAGACGCCCTGGGCCGGGGTTGTGGCGCCCAATAGCAGTGGCGTAAAAGCGATTACCTATGAAGGTGAGAGTGCTATCTCATTCGCAAAAGGCGAGGAGATGGGGCGTTTCCGCCTGGGTTCTACGGTGGTAATGGTCATGCCCAAGGGTAGCGTTAGCTGGAATCCTGAGCAGATTGCGGGGAAACGCGTTCGTATGGGTGAGGCATTTGGGGAGTTATCCGCCTGAGAGCCCCTGATCATGGTGCCAGCTCTTGTTGGCACCTTTTTCTATTTAGTCCGGCACTGTCGGAGGGTTGTCTCCGACAGTGCTCCGCAACTTCTATAAAAATTCACGCTCGTTCCAGCGGAAACGCCAATACATCTGCAATATTGCGAGTGCCGGTTTTTAGCATCAATAGACGATCCAACCCTAAAGCCACCCCGGCGCAGTCTGGCAAGCCGTGCTCTATAGCCGCCAGAAAAGCCTCATCAATCTCCATTTCAGGCTTTCCATCAGCTTTTCGTAGACGATTATCGGCTTCGAAGCGAGCGCGCTGTTCATCTGAGTTGGTGAGTTCCCAGTAGCCGTTGCATAACTCCAGGCCATTAATATAGAGCTCGAAGCGGTGGGCGACGTCAAAGCCGTCCACGTTGGAAATTCTGGCCAGAGAGGCCTGGGTGGCCGGGTATTGAGTTATGAATACCGGCGTTTCAGTACCCAGATTCGGTTCGACGGCGAAGCTCATTAGCAGGTCGAGGCAGCCGTCTCGGCTGAGGTCTTGCAGTTGTTCGGGTTCAAGCCATTGCAGGCAGCGCTGGTGCAGATCGCTTTCCGTCACCACGAAGGGGTCGGTGCCGGCCCAATCTATCATGGCCTGGCGATAGCTTGTAATTTGTGGCCGGGAGCACTTGAGCCAACCGCATACCAGGTCGGCAACTTCTGCCATAAGGTCTTTATCGTCAAAGCCTGTGCGGTACCATTCCAACATGGAGAATTCGGGGTTGTGGCGGCTTCCGCGTTCGCCGTTGCGGAAGACTTTTGAGATCTGGTAGATGGAGCCAGAGCCTGCGGCCAGCAGGCGCTTCATGTGGTACTCCGGGGAGGTCTGCAGCCAGCCGCCTTCAACGCCCTGGGCGCTTAATTTTGCGGATATGCAATCGAGGTTGGCTTCTGTTGCACCGCAACGGCCAAGTACCGGGGTTTCAACTTCCAGCACATCCCTTTGAGCAAAAAAACCGCGCACAAAAGATGACTGTTGTGCACGGCTTTCGAGGGCTGCCCGGGTGGCAGTGGGCTGCCAGTCAGGCTGATTCTTCATATAGGGATCAGCTGCTTTTCACCCGGTTCATGTACTCACCCGAGCGGGTGTCGACTTTCAGCACTTCGCCGATAGTAATAAACAGGGGCACACTTACAACCGCGCCGGTAGAGAGCGTTGCTGGCTTGGAGCCGCCCTGGGCAGTATCACCTTTCATACCGGGGTCGGTTTCAACCACTTCCAGCTCGACAAAGTTAGGCGGGGTTATGGACAGAGGCGCACCGTTATAAAGTGTTACGGTGTAGACGTCCTGCTCTTTCAGCCATTTGATCGTATCGCCGACCGCTTTCGCGTCTGCAGCGTATTGCTCGAAGGAGCCGTCAGTTAGCATGAAGTGCCAGAATTCCCCGTCTGTATAGAGGTATTCCATATCCTGATCCATCACGTCGGCCGCTTCGAGGCTCTCGCCAGACTTGAAGGTGCGGTCCCATACCCGGTTCGTCATCAGGTTGCGCAGCCTGACCCGGCTGAACGCCTGGCCTTTACCGGGCTTTACGAGTTCGTTTTCAAGAATAATGCAGGGGTCGCCATCCAGTAATACTTTAAGACCGCCGCGAAATTCGTTGGTAGAATATGAAGCCATGAAATGTCCACCTGCCAAATTGCTGTTTAAAATTCGAAGGCCGCTATGATACAGCGAACCCCCATCTCTATAGAAGCCCGGCTTTCTGGCGATGACAACCGGAACTGGCAACAGCTGCTTTCCGACTCGATAACATCGCCGCGGGAACTGCTGGCCAGGCTGGACCTGCCTGCAGAGACCTGGCTGGATGGCGCAGAGGCTGGCCACCGATTGTTTCCGGTAAGGGTTCCCGAGCCATTTCTGGCACGAATGGAGAAAGGAAACCCCTCAGACCCATTGCTGCGACAGGTTCTTCCTCTGGGGCTGGAGGCCAATATTGCCGAGGGCTTTGTTACAGATCCATTGCAGGAAGACGGCGCGATACAAACCACCGGTTTGATCCGGAAGTATCGCAGCCGGGCCCTGCTGATGGTAACCGGCCAATGTGCGATCAACTGTCGCTACTGTTTTCGACGCCACTTCCCCTACGACGAGCAACGCCTCAGCCCGGCAGACCGACAGAAAGTGCTCGATACGCTCGCGGCAAGCCCGGAAATCAATGAAGTTGTTTTCAGTGGCGGCGACCCGCTGGCAGTCAACGATCAACTGCTGTCCCAGTGGTCCTCAGCCATCTGCAGCATTCCTCACATACGCCGTATACGTCTGCACACCCGACTGCCTGTGGTGATACCTCAACGCGTGTGTGACTCGCTGCTCAAGTGGATCAGCAGCACACCGGTGCAGGTTGTGATGGTGTTGCACATCAACCATCCGGCGGAAATTGACCAATTGACCCGCCGCGCGCTGAGCTATCTCCGCTCAGCGGGCGTAACACTACTGAACCAGAGCGTCATCCTCAGAGGTGTAAATGACAACGCCGATGTGCTCGAGGAGCTGAGCGAAACACTGTTTGATGCGGGTGTTCTGCCCTATTATCTTCATGCGTTTGACCCGGTGGCGGGTGCTCAACATTTTGATGTGTCTGATGAAGAAGCCCGCTTGCTGATTCGTGAACTGCTGTCCAGGCTACCGGGATTTCTGGTGCCAAAACTGGTTCGAGAAGTTCCTGGAAAGACGGCCAAGACACCCATTGACCTGAACTCGGACACTCTTTAGCAATGGTTTTTCGAAGTTGGCCTGATTCCACATGTCAAACATTGTTAACTGACAACTTTCTCGCTTTCTTGCTCTGGTTTGCTACTTTAAAGTCCAGTACCGTCTATTTTGTAAAAAAATGTATTTACGGTGTTTTCCTGGCAAGCCGACGTGATATGACAGCCTATGTTGCGCCGAATGAAAAAGCCCGGAATACGAAACCCTGTCTTGATATTGGCGCATATTCATGGATGGCATGATCCTCAGACCCGATCTCCGTGTTCCCGAGCAGAAAACAGCGAGCCTGTCGTTCTGTGACACAACGCCGAAAGCGTTCAGGGTCTGGATCAATCAGCTTCCCATGGCCAATATTGGTGAGGTGTCGCGCCAGCTCTATCATGCGATCATTGAGCTCAACCATCTGTTCCTCGCGCCCCAGCACCGCTTGCAATTCCTTGAGCTGATTCGGGAAAAGATTCATTTCGTCTGTAGTGAGCTTTCTCGTCATTATCTTGGCCTGGCGGTGGCTTTGCCCGAGAAACAGCGCAAAATTGCCAACCTGTCCCAGGCACTTCAACTGCACCTCGCCAGCGGTTATAAACTTTGCCTTCTGGAGGCACTGGACGACGGCGGGCTGGACAAAAACCGAAAACTGATTGCGACAGCCATCCATCGGGCTACGTCAGAGCTTGCCTCAACCATTCTGAGATCCCACCAGCTCTATTGCCCGAGCCCGGCGCAAAGCTGGCTGGAATGTCACCGCATGTTCCGGTTTGCCCATCGCAACAAACTTTCGGACGTAACCGTCGAAGACGATACCTTGAAGCAGCGGAAGGCAAGCACTGTCGCCGCCAGTTACAAGCGTCTTTTGCTTCTTGGTTGCGCAAGACCGAACCAGCTCAGGCAGTCAGAATTGCTTCAGGCGTACGACCTGTTCGAATCCTGGACTGAACAAACCCGTTGCGGGCCGGACATCGGAGAAGACACGCTTTTCGTCACCAATATGGAACGGGATAGCTCGCCAGTATATAGAAGCCTGCTTGAAGCCAAGCCCGGAGATGAGAGTTTCGGGTTTGATACCCGCAATCTGGCGGCCACAATTTCTGAAAACCTCGATGCCAGGCTTCGCCAACTTCCAGCGCCCGGCACTCTGATAATACCGGGTAACGTCAACGAGACTCTTCTCACTCACCTGAGCCAGGCGCTGGGCATCCTGGCAAAAAGGAATTTCAACCGGATTGCCAGCCAGGGCACACTCGAAGTCTGCGTGGGGCTCTCGGCAGCACATTATTTTATTGCCGGCGAAAAATCGTTTACCGAGTTCGTTACGGGCAATGACAACGGTGATGAGACCGACGAAAACCTTTTCGTGCGTTCCGACCGTTCGTCACGCAAGCGTGGTGATGCCTGGGCAGGCGCCCATGACGCCGCTCCTGGCGAGGAGCGCCTGCACTCCGCTGATACACCAATTAACTTTCGTGGCAGCTTCGGAAATACACCGACACCTGCAACGGAGAAGAATCGCCCCAGATCCCACACTACGCTGCTGGTGAACACCAGCCCCGGGGGCTACTGCGTCTCATGGGAAAGCAATGTCCCACCGTCGATGCAGGCAGGAGAGGTTCTTGGCGTGCGAGAGCAGCGCTCTCACCCATGGAGTATTGCGGTAGTGCGCTGGATCCGGCAGATCAGAAACCAGGGCACTCAGATTGGCATCGAACTTCTGGCTCCCAGCGGCTCACCCTGCGGTGTCCGCCTGATCCAGAAAGTCGGCAACAGCAGCGAATATCTGCGCGGTCTCCTGCTCCCCGAGATCAGTGTAGTCAACCAGGCTGCCACTCTGATTACGCCGCGGCTGCCATTCCAGGACGGTAGCCGCATTTCCTTGCTGCATAGTGGCAGAGAAGAACAGGGGCAGCTCCTGAAAAAGATATCCTCTACCGGAAGCATCAGCCAGTTTGAGCTGAAGCTGCAGCAAAACGCCACAACCCCCGTACCTTCGAATTCCTCACCTTCAGCAGGCACCAGCGAAGACGATTTCGATTCTCTGTGGCCATCTCTCTGAACACCTCCGGCGCCTCCGTAAATCCGCCGGAGGCTTGTTATTAAGCCTCAACCCCTGCATCATTCAGCGATAGTGACAGTCCGGTCTCACAGTACCAGTTCACAGTTTCTTGCAAGATACTGTATTTAAGGCAGAATTTTTCTCTGCCGGGGCCGGCTCAGCCAACCTGTATGATGAGACGCCTTAGGAATGCAGAAACAGAACGCCACCGTACACCTGCTGATCCTCGATCCTTCCCAGAACGATGCCGAATCCCTGGTAAGCCTGCTCAGAAATTCTGGCAGAGCCACCCGGGCGCATCGCATTACATCCGAAGAGGACCTGGAAGAAGCTCTGAAAAACAGCAACTGGGATCTGCTTCTGGCACGTGATATTGAGCAGGAGTTCTCCGCAGATAGTGCTTTGGCCATGATCCGGCGCATGGATAAGGATATTCCATGCCTGTTCCTGACAGAGGAAGAAACCCGCGAAAGAACAGTGGCCGTCATGAAAGCTGGCGCCCAGGGTACGGTGAAGTCCGGTCACAACGATCTGCTGATACTCAAAGCCAAGCGTGAACTGGCAGCTCTGGAGGATCGCCGCCGCCGCAGAGCGCTGGAGTCCCACCTCCGTGAGGCAGAACAGCGCTGTCAGTTGCTGTTGGAAAGTTCTAAAGATGCGATCGCCTATATCAATGACGGCATGCATATCTACGCAAACCAGTCCTACCTTGAATTTCTTGGGTACGACGACATTGATGACCTGATGTGTGTCCCTGTGCTCGATACGCTGACAACTGAAAGCCAGAACGACTACAAGACGTTCATGAAATCTTTCGCCGAGAAGGGTGAAGACGGCATGACCATCAACTGCACCGCAAAGCGCAGCGATGATCATGAACTGAACGTGACTATGTCGGTATCCGCCGCAACCTACGATAGCGAAGTGTGCACGCAGATCGTGCTGCAACCGGAACACAGCGATGCGGAGCTGGAAGAGAAGTTACGCGAAATCAGCAGCCAGGATCTGCTTACCGGCCTGTACAACCGGCAATACCTGATGAAAGAGCTTGAACAGACGATCGCCAATGCCGGCAAAAACAACGAAACCGGTGCCTTGGCTTACATAGCTCTCGACAATTTTATAACCATGAAAGGCCAGGTTGGCATTTCCGGCGCAGACCTGCTGCTGGGCGACCTTGCCACGCTACTGAAAAAAGAGGCAGCCGACGATCTTGTACTGGCGCGCCTTAGCGATGATGCATTCTGCCTCCTGTCTCAGTCTGGCGATGAGAAGTCACTGACCAGCCGGTGCGAGCAAGTTCGCAAAACAGTAGATGAACATCTGTTTGATATCAACGGCCATACGGTTCCATTGACCGTCAGTATTGGCATTGCATCTATTACTGAAAACTCGCCAAAAGCCGAAGAGCTTATGGCCAGGGCTCATAATGCATCTTCTGAAGTACGCAACCAGGAAGGCCATGCTCAGGGCAACGGTATTCAGGCTTATAATCCGGCGAATCATGAAGAACTGGATGATGGCAGCTCCATAGAGACAATACTGAAGGCACTGGACGAAAATCGCTTCCGGCTCCTATTCCAGCCCATTATCAACCTTCGAGGTGAAGGCGAAGAGCACTACGAAGCTTTCGTGAGAATGCTCGACAAGGATGAAAAAGAAGTCTCACCCTATGACTTCCTCCCGCCTATGGGACCGAGCGACACCGCTATCAAGATCGACCGCTGGGTTATTCTGCAGACCATAAAGCAGTTATCCAGCCATCGCTCCAAAGGTAACGATACCCGCATATTCCTTAATGTGACGGCGGAAACTGTGCAGGACAAAACCTTCACCCCCTGGCTGAGCGTCGCCCTCAAAGCAGCGCGCTTGCCCGGCGACGCGCTGATTTTCCAGATCCGCGAAGGCGATGCCAACAAGTATATGAAGCAGGCAAAAGACTTCACCAAAACCCTGCATCAGCTTCACTGCAAGGTATCCATTGCACAGTTTGGCTGCGCACTGAATCCGTTCAACACCCTGAAACACATTGATACGGACTATGTGAAGATTGATGGCTCGTTCACGGAAGAAATCCAGAAAAGTGAAGAAGCCCGGGAACAGGTGAAGGAAATGGTGAAAAGCCTGCAAAGCGCCGGCAAGCTAACCATCGTTCCACTGGTAGAAAACGCTGCGGTTCTCGCGACACTCTGGCAAGCGGGCGTAAATTACATTCAGGGGTATTATTTGCAGGCTCCAGTGCCTGAGATGAATTATGACTTCGGTGATAACTAAAGCTGACTGAAGAACGCCGGTTCAGAAACCGGCGTTCTTCAATCCCTGATTCGTTTCACTTTCGCGAAAGCCGATCAGGTAGAGAATCGCGTCCAGGCCGAGCGTGGATATCGCGTGACGAGCCGACTCCTTGACCAGCGGCTTGGCCCGGAATGCAACGCCGAGCCCTGCCTGGCTCAACATAGGCAGGTCGTTGGCACCATCCCCTACTGCAATGACCTGTTCCCGGGAAATATGCTCTTTCCCGGCAATCTCGAGCAATAATTCTGCCTTACGCTTGCCGTCCACAATCTGACCAGAAACCTCACCTGTCACCTTGCCGTCGCGAATCTCCAACTCGTTCGCGTACACGTAATCAATGCCCAGCTTGCGCTGAAGATGCTCGGCGAAGTAAGTGAAGCCGCCTGAAAGAATCGCTGTACGGTAGCCCAGCGCCTTCAGGCTTCGAATCAGGTGTTCCGCACCCTCCGTCATCTTCAGCCGACCCGCAACACGTTCCAGCACAGACTCATCCAGGCCTTTAAGCAGTGACAGGCGCTCGGCAAAGCTCTGGCTGAAGTCCAGCTCCCCCTGCATTGCGCGCTCGGTAATCTCCGCAACCTGTTCACCAACACCGGCCTCCCGGGCTAGCTCATCAATCACTTCGGCCTCGATGAGGGTAGAGTCCATATCAAACACCACCAAACGGCGGTTACGCCTGAAGATAGAGTCTTCCTGGAACGCGATATCCACATTCATCTCACCGGCAATGTGCAGAAAGTCGGCTCTCAGCTGATCAAGATCGGACGGGGTGCCACGCACTGAAAACTCTACACAGGCAATACCGTTACCAGCCGTGGTGAGTGAAGGCCTTGCCGACAGTCTGGAGATGTTATCGATGTTCAGGCCGTGGCGAGCCGTAATTGCCGAGACCCGGGCAATCTGCTCCGCCTTGATATCGCGGGACAGCAAGGTGACGATGTAACACGCCCGGTTGCGCCCTTCGGCCCAGGCCTGATATTCCTCCACGGTAATCGGCGCAAACCTGACCTGCAGATCCAGCGAATGCAGTCGAAACAACAAATCACGGATGACCGGGGAGGATTTCGACGCGTCGGGAATTTCAATGAGAATACCCCAGGTCAGGTGATCGTGAATAACGGCCTGCCCTATGTCGAGAATCCGCACGTCGTACCGCCCCATAATGCCGGTGATTTCCGACGTGAGCCCGGGCTTGTCGCGCCCGGATACGTTAATCAGAACCAGTTCACTCACGATCTGAGCTCTCCATCATCAGGCCTCTCCATTATCAGAACCCTCCTCTTCCTTTGCTCTTGCAGCAGAGGGAATAACATCTATGGAATCCACACGCTGCAGCCCTCGCGGAAGCTTGTGCCCGCGCCGGCCACGCTCGCCCAGATAATGTTCAAGATCACTGAACTGCAGACCCATCTTGCGCTTGCCTGCACGTATCTCTAACTGGTCATCCTTTGCGAATACTGCCACGGCTACCACATACTCTTCACGGTTCTGCACCCGGGCGGAAGGGATACTGATAATCTTGTTGCCCTTGCCCTTGCTCAATTCCGGCAGTTCGCTGAGCGGGAAAACAAGCATCCTGCCTTCGTTGGATATTGCCCCCAGATACAGGACGTTCTCCGTAACAGGGATAATCACCGGCGGCATGATTTTCGAACCTTTCGGCACGCTGACCACGGCCTTGCCGTTGCGGTTTTTGCTGATCATATCCTCCAGCGAGGTCACAAATCCGTAACCGCCGTCCGTAACCAACAGCGTCTTGCGGGCAGGATCGCCCATCAGCAGGCCAGAGAAACTTGCACCTGAGGGAGGGTTGATCCTTCCGGTCAGTGGCTCTCCCTGCCCCCTCGCCGAAGGCAGGCTGTGGGCCATCAGTGAATACGCCCTGCCGGTGGAATCGAGAAAGATTGTTTGTTGATTGTTACGACCCCGGGCAGCCAAAGCAAAACGGTCGCCGGACTTGTAACTGAGCCCGTCCGGATCAATATCGTGGCCCTTGGCGGCGCGAACCCAGCCTTTGTCAGAAAGAACCACGGTAACGGGATCATTGGATACCAGATCGTTCTCACTGAACGCACGTGCTTCCTCACGCTCAACAATCGGAGAGCGACGCTCGTCGCCGTAAGTTTCCGCATCGGCCTGCAGCTCACTCTTGATCAGTTCGCGTAAACGATCTTCAGAACCGAGAATGGTCTGAAGTTCGTCCCGCTCTGCGGCCAACTCATCCTGCTCGCCGCGAATTTTCATTTCCTCAAGCTTGGCCAGGTGCCGCAATTTCAGCTCAAGAATGGATTCGGCTTGATCCGCAGATAATCCGAAGCGCTCCATAAAAACCGCCTTGGGTTTATCTTCCGTGCGGATAATATGGATAACTTCATCAATATTCAGGTAGGCAATCAACAGGCCTTCAAGGATGTGCAGGCGCGCCAGCACCTTATCAAGCCTGTGCTGCAAACGGCGGGTGACCGTGGTGCGCCGGAACGTCAGCCATTCTGTCAGCATCTGGCGCAGACCTTTCACGCCGGGACGACCATCGTTACCAATGACGTTGATGTTAACCCGGTAGGTCTTCTCGAGATCTGTGCTGGCAAACAAGTGCGCCATCAGCCCGTCGAGATCTACACGATTGGAGCGCGGCACAATGACAAGCCGGGTAGGATTCTCATGATCGGACTCGTCACGGAGGTCCGCCACCATAGGCAGCTTTTTGGTTTGCATCTGGTGCGCAATCTGCTCCAGTACACGGTTACCAGAGACCTGATGTGGCAGATCTGTCACCACAATTTCACCCGTATCACGCACCCAGCGTGCTCGCATACGCAGCGAGCCCCGCCCGGTCTCATACATCTGGCGTAAATCCTTACGGGGCGTGATAATTTCAGCGTAGGTCGGGAAATCCGGCCCTTTCACGTGTTCGCAAAGCTGATCAACTGTCGCATCCGGATCGTCGAGCAAACGGATACAGGCTGCGGTTACTTCCCTCACGTTATGGGGCGGGATGTCCGTAGCCATACCCACCGCAATGCCGGTTGTGCCGTTGAGCAGCACATGGGGCAACCGTGCCGGCAATACTGCAGGCTCATCCATGGTGCCGTCAAAGTTGGGCGTCCAGTCCACCGTTCCCTGACCAAGCTCCGAGAGCAACACATCAGCAAAGCGCGCCAGCCGGGATTCCGTATACCGCATAGCCGCAAACGATTTAGGATCGTCCGGCGCACCCCAGTTGCCCTGCCCGTCCACGAGCGGGTAGCGGTAAGAAAACGGCTGAGCCATGAGCACCATGGCTTCATAGCATGCGCTGTCCCCGTGCGGGTGGAACTTACCGAGGACATCGCCCACGGTACGGGCAGATTTCTTGTATTTGGACGTGGACTTGAGGCCCAGCTCTGACATGGCATAGATAATGCGCCGCTGAACCGGCTTCAGCCCGTCCCCGACATTGGGGAGTGCCCGGTCAAGAATGACGTACATGGAGTAATCGAGATACGCTTTTTCCGTGTAGTCCCTGAGTGAAACCCGCTCAAAGCCTTCATCCGTCGTCTGAAACTCTGGCATGGATGCCTCTTTTGCCTGTATTGCCTGATTTTGAAGAAGTTCGTGATGCTACCTTGTGCGCCCGGAATAATCACGGGGCAGTGCAGTGGCACATTATATGAAGCACAGCGCTGATACACCAACAACCTGCGTATTTATTGGTCTGAACGCTTCATCGGTGCCAAGACGTCTCAATTCCAATAGCGGAATTCCCGCATGGAGAGTCGGTAACGTGCACCGTATGCTCATTCTCGTTATCGAATACAAGGCAGTTTTCCCTCCACACAAGCGGAATACTATGAAACCCAATATGAAAGCCTGCGGGCAAGCCATGATTACGGCAACAGTGAACGCGGCACTGGCGGTCGCCCTGATGCTTCTTGTGGAATTCGCAATCAGCGGCAGCTTTCAGGTCCCTGCGCCCTATCTCTGGGCAGGTCTTCTGATCGGGCTGGTTATATTTGGCGCGCAATTCTGGCGTCAGCGGCATCTATGCCGCGCCTGTGACACCCGGAAAACAGCCAGCGCAACACATCAAAGACTGCACACCGACGCCTGAACATCACGGATAACCGCTCAGCAATATATTCCATACAGCCGGCTCCCGCTTTCTTTCTGATTTTGAAGAAAACACCGGACAGGCTTAGGATCCCTTCGAAAAAAACAATGGAACAGCTATCAGGAACAGGGGTAGCAAACGTCGCTCGCGGGTTTGATGTAGTAGCCGACGAAGTAAGAACTCTGGCCAAGCGCACACAGCAGTCGACAGAGGATATTCAGGCCATGATCGAAACGCTGCAAACCGGTGTTGCAGACATTGTTTCTGTGATGGAAACCGGAAGCCAGGAAGCGTCCGCGACCGTAAAGCTGTCAACGGAAGCCGAACAGGAGCTGAACGCCATCCTCGACGCCATGACCAGAATTACCGACATGAACACCAGCGTTGCTTCCGCCACGGAGCAGCAAACTCAGGTTGTGGATGAGATTAATCGCAGCATCACCGAAATTAACGACCTGGCAGCTGAAAGCGCGACCAGGTCGGAAGAAATTGACGGTATCAGCCAGTCCCTTGACGGATATGCGCGGGAACTGGAAAAACAGACAGGCAGATTCCGGGTATAACCCCGGAATCTGTTAACACCAGGCGCCCGGATTTACTGGCGAATACCCTCAACAGAGATAATAATCTCGACAGTCTCGGATGCCTTTCCAAGGTTCGTCGGAATGCCGAAGTCTTCAAGACGTAACTCGGTGTCTGCCTCAAAACCCATACGATAGCCGCCCCAGGGGTCCTTGCCGTGGCCCAGCATCTCGACATCCAGGGTTACTTCACGGGTTACGCCACGCAGAGTGAGGTCACCAACTATGTCCGCCTCGCCGTCTTCATCAACGACTACACGCTTGCTCTTGAAGCTGGCTTCCGGATACTCACTCACATACAGGAAATCTTCGCCTCGCAAGTGTTTGTCGCGCTCAGCATGGTTCGAATCCACACTGGAAGTATCAATCGTCACGTTGACTGAACTGTTTTCCGGGTTGGCAGCATCGTAAGTAAACTGCCCATCAAAATCATTGAATCGGCCGTAGAGCCAGCTGTATCCCAGATGAGAGATCTTGAAAGTGATAAACTGGTGCGCGCCTTTGACATCAAAAGCATAGGTGCCAGTGTGTTCGTCAGCCTGAACACTGCCGACCATGGCCAGCGAAACCGAAGCTGCAATCAGTAGTTTTTTCATAATTCTCTCCTTTGACGAAAAATTCGAAACGCTCTGTGCCAGAGCGACGTTACGAAAGTCATTAATCACCCTGCCCCGGAACCAGCATCCGACGCAGTGTTGCATCCCGGTCTATCAGGTGATGTTTCAGTGCCCCGGCGGCGTGAATCAGGGCAAGAACAATTACTGCCCATGTGCTCCAGTAATGCACCAGCCCTGCCGTATCCTCAAGACCCTTTATCTGCCCGGTCACTGAGGGCACTTCAAACCAGCCAAACACACTCACAGAAGAGCCGTCTGCTGTTGAAATCAGAAATCCGCTTACTGTCACTACAAAAATCAGGACATATAAAAGACCATGTGCTGCCCGGGCGCTGATTTTCTCCCAGCGTTTATGCCCTGACAGCGGATCAGGCGATTTAGCGAATAAACGCCAAACCAGCCGGAACACCATCAGGCCAAACAACAAGACACCGACACTTCGGTGAATATCCGGACCGCGACGATACCAGTCGTCGTAATATGATAAGTCAACCATCCAGAACCCCAAAGCGAAGGTCCCGAACACGGTCGCAGCAACAACCCAGTGAATAACGATAGTCAGCCAACCATAACTGACGGATGTATTACTTAATTGCATAGTGACTGACGCCTCTGTTTCCTTGTCTGCAACTCATGACGCCAAGTATAGGAAGCCGCATTCCCAAAGGAAATCGGAATGTTTTGCCGTCTATCATCAGAAATTCTGATCAAGTATCCAGGGCACGACAACTATGTGCCTTTGGTCTCATACGGGTTCTACGGATTGTTAAAAACCATAGGCACGATAAACTTTGTTCATGCTTAATTGCCCCGTCGGGGGCCTCATTGAACGAGAGGACAAGACATGGAACTTGAATTCGACGAATCCGTTGCAATCCCCAGCAATAACTAATTTTTCGTGGCCCCTGTTCGGGGCCGTCCTTTCTTCTGCGACCCACACTTACGACGAAAAGTTGCAAATCACTTTCAGTTTCTTTAGGAAACAGTGGCAATACTCTCCCGTTTTTGGCAATCTTTCTGCCAACTATCAGTTTACTCAGGTTTTTTCCGGTTTTTCCAGTGACTGACCAGTGACCATTCAGGGGTTTGGCATTCATAGCGCCTGATGCATTCGCTCAAAGACCTAAAACTCACTATGCAGCAGTCCCTTCCGGAAAATCTGACAGCCCCCGAACTTGATGTGCTGTCGCCGATGTTACACAGAAACGGCAATATCTGGACGGCAGACTTTCGCGGCCTGATCCTGAGCACGGCTCTCCAACCTATCTACAGCATTTCCCACAAACGGACCGTGGGCTACGAAGCCCTGATTCGGGCTCTGGACCCGGATAACGCCAATGTTCTGCCGATACATCTTTTCGAGGTGCCGACTTCACATGCTGAAGCCCTCCTCCTGGATCGACTGTGCCGATATCTTCACATCCAGAACTACAGCGCCGCGGAGGATCAGCTTAACTGGCTGTTTCTGAATGTTTCCCCCCGGGTTGTGACCAACGGCAGCCAGACAGATTCGTTTTTCGGCGAACTACTTGAAAAAACCAGGCTCCCGCCACATCGGATCGTTATCGAGATCGTCGAGCAACCAACGGATGACGCCGAGCGCCTGCGTGAAACCGTCGCCTACTACAGGCAGCTGGGATGTCTGACAGCCATAGATGACTTTGGCGCCGGACACTCCAACTTTGAGCGAATATGGAACCTGTCTCCGGACATAGTGAAGCTGGACCGAAAACTCTTAACGCGGGCGACAGAAGACCATAAGGCACGACAGATTCTGAACGGTATCGTATCGCTGCTGCATCAATCGGGGTGTCTGGTTTTGCTGGAGGGTGTCGAAACCAGTGATCAGGCCATGATTGCCATCGACGCCGGTGTGGATTTTGTTCAGGGATTCTACTTTTGCCGACCCAGCACGGACCTGACAACGCTCTGCAACGCACCAACAGACTTCGACCGGCTGCTGCGAGAATACAAAGCCTGTCACCAGATAACCCGGGACCCGACCCGCCAGTTGGTGGATTTCTTTCAGCGGGATTTTCATTTGGCAACCGAGCAACTCCAATCCGGCGCCACCATGGCCCGGGCCTGCAGCACCCTGCTGAACCACCCCACGGTTTCACGCTGCTATCTGGCGGACGACAAAGGTGTTCAGATTGAGGACACATTGATATCAGACACCGGGACCCGAAGCCTCGACCCGCGCTTCAAGCCGCTTGAGAGCACCAGCAAGGCCGACTGGTACCGCCAACAGTATTTAAGGCAGGCATTGGCCCACCCCGGCAACCTGCACGTTACAGCACCCTATCTTTGCGTAACCGGCGCCTACATGTGCGTCACCCTGTCACTCTGTTTTACCTACGGAAGCGAGCTGCGAGTTCTGTGCTGCGACATTCTGGCCAATCCGCCTGCAACTTCGGTTAATCCGGACTGATTCCGTAAGCCACGGGCATTGAGAAGTACACCGTGAGCGCAATGCCCCGGCACAATCAAACAGCTATATCTGCCATGTTGCCATAGGCCTCGAGCCACGCCCTGCGGTCAGACGCGCGCTTCTTGCCAAGAAGCATGTCCATCCGGCTATCGGTATCATCATCTTCTTCGATGGTCAGCATTACCAGACGACGGGTATCCGGCGCCATGGTGGTCTCCCGTAGCTGCAACGGGTTCATTTCACCCAACCCCTTGAAGCGGGTCACCGAAATCTTGCCCTTGCGCTTTTCAGCTTCAATGCGGTCGATAATTCCCTGCTTTTCATGTTCGTCCAGGGCATAAAACGTTTCCTTGCCCAGATCCACCCGGTAAAGCGGTGGCATGGCAACAAACACGTGGCCCGCAGCAACAACCGGCCTGAAATGTTTGAGGAACAGAGCGCACAACAGCGTCGCAATGTGCAGACCATCAGAATCCGCGTCGGCGAGGATGCAAATCTTGTTGTAACGCAGGCCGTCAAGCTGATCGGAGTTGGGATCGACACCAATGGCTACGGCGATATCGTGGATTTCCTGGGACGCCAGAATCTCACTGGAATCCACTTCCCAGGTGTTCAGGATCTTTCCGCGCAACGGCATGACCGCCTGGAACTCGCGATCACGCGCCTGTTTGGCGGAGCCGCCAGCAGAGTCACCCTCTACCAGAAACAGCTCCGAGCGGGCGGTGTCGCCACCGGAGCAGTCGGCAAGCTTGCCCGGCAAGGCCGGGCCGGATGTCACCCTTTTTCGTGCCACTTTTTTGCTGGCCTTAAGCCTGCGCTGGGCATTGCTGATGAACAGCTCCGCCAGCACTTCGGCCACATCGGTGTGCTGGTTCAGCCATAAACTGAAGGCATCCTTGACCACACCCGAAATAAACCCTGCGGCTTCCCGCGACGACAAACGCTCTTTTGTCTGCCCTGAAAACTGCGGCTCCTGCATCTTGAATGAAAGCACATAAGCCGCCTTCTCCCAGATGTCTTCTGGCGAGAGCTTCACGCCTCGTGGCAACAAATTGCGGAACTCGCAGAACTCGCGCATAGCCTCCAGAAGACCTGTCCGCAAACCGTTTACGTGGGTGCCACCCTGAACGGTGGGAATCAGGTTGACGTAGCTTTCCATAAGCGCCTCACCGCCTTCCGGAAGCCACTGAATTGCCCAGTCGACCGCTTCTTTGTTGCCGGAAAAACTACCCGTGAACGGCTCCAGAGGAACGACTTCAAGATCTGTCAGTGCGGAGCGCAGATAATCCCGGAGGCCTTCTTCATAAAACCACTCATCTTTTTCACCGGTTTTTTCCTGCACAAAGGTCACCGTCAAACCCGGGCAAAGCACTGCTTTTGCGCGAAGGTTGTGGCGCAGGCGGCTAACGGAAAAATTAGGACTGTCGAAGTATTTCTCATCCGGTGTGAACTTGATGCGAGTACCGGTGTTGCGCTTACCAACAGTATCAACAACTTCCAGCTCAGAGGCCTTGTCTCCATTCGCAAACGTCATACGATGGAGTTCACCATTACGCTTTATGGTTACTTCGAGGTGTGTAGACAGCGCGTTCACGACGGAAACGCCAACGCCGTGCAAGCCACCTGAAAAGTTGTAATTGGCCTGAGAAAACTTTCCGCCGGCATGCAGCCGCGTCAGGATCAGCTCAACGCCGGGTAGACCTTCCTCTTTATGCAGGTCGACCGGCATACCCCGGCCATCATCTTCAACGCTCAGCGATCCATCTGCGTAAAGCACCACATCAATACGGCGGGCATGTCCAGCGAGGGCTTCATCCACACTGTTATCGATCACTTCCTGGGCCAGATGGTTCGGACGGCTGGTATCTGTGTACATACCCGGGCGCTTACGCACCGGATCCAGGCCGCTCAGTACTTCAATCGCATCGGCGTTGTATTGTTGCTCGCTCATAAACTGGAAGTGACTCCGCAGGAAGAAAAATTCGTTCCCATAGCTTAGGGATTCGCCGCCAAAGATCAACGGCTGATTGTTGTTTGTATGATTAGCCTGTGAACGGAGAGATAACTAAAACTTTACAAGCAGATCCGCGTCCCGGACCCCTGAGACCCGTATTTCTGACCAGCCAACAGCCGGAATCGCAACCACTGCACAGGGTGAAGTGATTACCTGTGTAACCATAGTGCCGGGCGCAGGCGCACGAACAACCATGGAGAGTTGCAACATGTTGTCGCCGCGCTCCATCTTAGCCGAGGCCAGGCTGACACTGTAACCACCCGTTGGTTTTTGCCCCAGAGTCACAAAGAGCAAATGCTCCTTCTCCAGATCCACCTGCCGCAACTGTTGAACGGCCATATTCTGGGCAGGTAATTCCAACAGTTGCTGTAACCGTTCCGATGTCTGGACATACGCCAGCCCGGGGCCTGTCAGCCCGCAATGTGCAGATTGAATCACCTGGCGAGCCAAGAGCGCATCGGGCTTGTTTTCTGCTTTATCTGACGCTGCACAGCCAATCAGCAAGCCACTGCCTGCCAACAACAAAACCGGAAGCAAACCTTCCCTTATCTTTCTGATTACTGCGATCAACGTACTGCTCCGATTGTTTTAGGTGCTACCGAACCTGTCGGCCGTTGCGCTTTCAGCTTATAACCTCTGAACCCCGGGCGAGGCAGAACATCAGGTGTTGCTGCTGATATTGTGGGGCGAGAGTAGCTTGTAGTCATACGGATATCCGTCAGGTCCGTGTTCTCATCTATCGTAATCACCTCCCGCAAGCCTGTCACCGGGTACTCCGCACAAGCCTCACCCGCCTGACAAATGATTCCGTCATTGTCCAGATCCGTACCCGCGACAAGATAGTAATCACCTGGAGGTGCACCGGCAAAAATTGAGCTTTGCTCATCAGCCAGAGGAAAGCTGAACTGGTAGGTTCCATTCACTGCGACCATAGAGTCCTGAGCCACAGCCTCCAGTTGCCCCTGTGCATTCGGTTCGGTATCGACCAGAAGCACAAAATGCCGGCCGGCATCCCGCGCATTTTCATCTGTCACAAGCTCGGCAACCACAGGAATCTCAAGCACTCTCGCGCTGTCAGTGGTGTAGTTCACCTGAAGCGTGGTGCGCACAGGACCGCCCGATGGCAACTGATCGTTCAGCGTAACAGTCAGTGAAAACGGCTGCGAGGTTAATAGAGTCACATTGAGCCAATCCGGGCTCACGACCTCTGGATTGATAATTGGGCTGTTGCCCTGGTCACCCAGAACCTGAAATTCAACATTCTGGGATGGATTTGTCTCGGAAGACAGGCTGACGGTGGTCGGCGATGCCGACAAAATCGTTACGGAAGGATTATCGACGGCAGTCAGTACCGCCTTGGCTGCATCAATTACCCCATAACCCAGAGTATCTGAACGACCACTGGAAGAATGGGTGGTAAGTCGCCCGTCAGCGAGCCAGGTAACTAACGTGTCGGTGTCCAGGTCTGGCCGAACGCTTTTCATTAACGCGAACACACCCGCCACGTGAGGAGCTGCCATCGAAGTACCCTGCAACCCTGCATAATCCGGCTCAAACCCGCTGACGCTTGGACTTCCACTGGCGCTGATCACAAGATCCGCCAGACCATCGAGGTTTGCATCCCTGCGGATGTCGCCACCCGGAGCCGCAAGGTCAATCCAGGGGCCAAAGTTGGAATAGCTTGCAAGACTGCCACCGCCATCCACCGCGCTGACAGAAAACACGCCCCGGGCGGCGGCCGGATATGCAGGCAGGGAGCTGGACTGGTTGCCTGCCGCACCCACAACAAGCACACCATTGTTGACTGCCTCGGTAATAGCGCTCTGTAAAGCCGGAATTTCGGGCAAGCCACCCAGGCTAAGATTGATCACATCGGCCTTGACCGGAACGGCACCACCTACCCATCGGATAGCATCGATCAGGTCAGCGGATGATCCGATACCACCCTCCCCAAGCACCCGGACGGGCAGCAGCTTACTGCCAAAAGCAACGCCCGTTCCGCCTAGCTGATTTGTGGCACTGGCAGCAACGGTGCCGGCGACATGGGTCCCGTGAAACACATTGTTGCCCGTCGCATTTCCTGGGTCCCGTGGATCGCTGTCCCGGCCCGGGGGGACGTCATTGTCAAACTCTGCGGAGACGAAATCGGCGCCGGGAGGGATGGGGCTGACAACATTTGCCGCCAGATCCGGATGCCAGCCCAAGCTGTCCCTGAACAGCCCGGTATCCAGCACAGCTACTATGACGCCGACTCCCCCGTCTGAAACCAGCTGCCAGGCAGCCGGCATATTGATCAGATCGTAATGCCACTGCTTTGGATACAAGGGTTCATCGAGCGGCCCCTGCGCTGACATAATATAATCAGGCACCGCATTTGCGATGCCGGATTGCTGCCTCAGCGTGCCAATCCAGTCCAGAGTGTCCTGCCCATTGGTGGACAGTTTTGACATTCGTGTGGCCGGCATAGCCATTAACCAATGCTTCTCGTCCAGCGCCCGGATAACCTGCCCACCTGGCTGGCTGGTCGCAGTTATCCGCTGGCCCGCCGAATCCTTCATGGCCACTATGGCACGACCCGGAACAAAAGCATGCTCTGGCCAGTCCAGGTTCAAGGCTAACGACTGCGCGCCCGTGGTTTTTGCAAGTACATAACGTGCTGGCCGTGGATCTGACGGAGCGGCTGCAACCACAACCAGATAGTCACCCGGAGCCTCCGTCGGAGGCAGACTCACGCGGGCCGAAAATACCTGGCTAGCCGGATCGGTGATCTGTGATTCTACATCTGTTTCATCCAGGCGCCGCAGCTTCAGCGTTATCGGCGGCCCGTCTGCATCATCGAGAAAAGTGCTGAGAGATACAGTTTCGCCAGGCACAAGCGGAACCCGAAAGACATCTTCCGGATCTTCGGGAAAATCATCAAAAGGATCGCTGGTGCCACGGGTGTCTTCTTCATAGCAAACATAGCCGGCCAGAACAAAGGAGGCCGGTAACAGTTGCGGCTCCGTCAGCGGACTCCTGCTCAAAACAAGGCGGTCGGCCGTATCACCATCAACCCGGGTATTGGCCTCAATGCCAATAGAGCCGGCGATAACCTCTGGGGGCAGAATACCAACCCCACCATCCCCGTCGTCGCCCGAGGATGATCCACCGCAGCCGCCAACCAGAAGAGGGAGCATCATCGCGCCAGTTATCAAACCGCGTCTGTACACCATGAAACCTGCTCCAAACCGTCATTCGTTGAATTACAGCCATTCATTATAGTGCGGATTCGGAGCAGGTTTTCCCATAACCTCTCAAGACTGGTTCAAGCCAAGCATTGCGACCACCTGATCAGTCAGCCCTTCCCGGGTAAGGCCACCGCGCTCTGGCCGATACCAGGTTACGGTCCAGCTCAAGGCACCCGTCAGCATACGGCGCACCACAAACGGATCGGCAACCAGAGCGCCCTCCTCTTTCAGAGCGCTGAGCACATCCAGCCACAAGGCTTCATAAATATCACGAAGCTTCAACACCTCCGCCCGGGAAGCTTCAGAAAGGCTACGCCACTCGAATACCAGAACCGCCATAGCCTCCCCGGTCTGGCCATTAATTGATTCCAGCTCAGCACTGACCAGCGCCCTCAGTTTCTCGCGATTGGAGTCAGCTGCCTCCATGGCGGCCTGCATGACAGCCGTGTTGAGCCTGATGGTTTCAACCATGACCGCTTTGAGGATCTCTTCTTTGGTACGAAAGTGATGAAAGAGGCTGCCGGACTGAATACCCACAGCCGCCGCCAGATCCCGGACAGTTGTGCGCTCATAACCTTTATCGCGGAACAACCGCGCCGCTTCGCGAAGCAAACGCCCGCGGGCACTTTCCGGATCAGAAACCAGATTGTCGGCAATGAGTGACTGAAGAATTTTGTCTTGATTCACGGGTAGATCCAGCGGCTTTAAAAGAGTCGACATTCTACCTGATATTTACCTGTTTACAAACCAAGCGCTTGCTTGGTATGGTTTGATTCATGGCTCAATCATTGGCCTGCACCCAACTGTGGAGCAAGCGCCAATACAACAGGATGCTCAAACATGGCTGATTCCCCGAAAACTGTCCGCATAGGTTGTTCCTCTGCATTCTGGGGCGACACTGAAACGGCCGCCGCGCAGCTGGTTCACAAAGGCGAAATCGACTATCTGGTTGCCGACTATCTGGCGGAAGTCACTATGTCGATCATGGCCGGACAGAAGATGAAAGATCCTGGCCAGGGCTACGCTAGGGATTTCGTCGAAACCGTTATGGGGCCGCTGCTCGCCGACATCAAAGCAAAAGGGATTCGCGTGTTGACCAATGCTGGCGGCGTGAACCCTGTGGCCTGCCGTGATGCACTGCAGGCGCTCTGCGAAAAAGCTGGCGTAGACATGAAAATTGCGCTGGTAATCGGGGATGACCTGTTGCCTAAAAAACAGAAACTGAGCAAGGCTGGCATCACCGAAATGGCCACTGGCGAGCCTATGCCGGCCATGATGGTAAGCCTGAACGCCTATCTCGGCGCACCTGGCCTGGCGGCTGCTCTGGATCAAGGCGCCGACATTGTTCTTACCGGCCGAGTGGTAGACAGCGCATTGATTCTCGCCCCTCTGGTTCACGAATTCGGCTGGGACTGGTCAGATTATGACAAGCTGTCTCAAGGAAGCCTTGCTGGCCACCTTCTGGAGTGTGGCGCACAGGCTACGGGCGGTAACTTCACAGATTGGAAAGACATTGCCGAAGGCTTCGCTGACATGGGCTTCCCCATTGCCGAGGTGAGCGCAAATGGTGACTTTGTTATTACCAAGCCGGAAGGAACCGGTGGGAAGGTGAGCCGTGGCACCGTTGCCGAACAGCTGGTTTACGAAATTGGCGATCCTCGCGCATACTTCCTGCCCGATGTAACCTGCGACTTTTCGGACGTAACGCTGGAAGAAAGCGGGCCCGACCGTGTAACGGTTCGAGGCGCACGAGGCCTTCCGGCAACCGAAAATTACAAAGTGTCCGGCACCTGGCCAGACGGTTTCAAGTGCACCGCAACCTTCCTGCTTGCGGGCATAGATGCCTCGAAAAAGGCTCAGGCTGTTGCCGACGCCATTCTCACCAAAACATCCCGATTGTTCCGGGAACGTGGCCTGCCCGACTACACAGAAACCAGCGTTGAGCTGCTGGGCACCGAGACCACCTATGGCAAGCACGGTCGCGGCCAGGGCAGCCGGGAAATTGTTGTCAAAATCAGCGCAGCACACACCAAAAAAGCGGCTTTAGTACTCTTCTCCCGGGAGATCGCGCAAGCCGCTACCGGCATGGCACCCGGGCTTACAGGCATTGTGGGGGGCCGACCAACCGTATGGCCCAAGATTCGACTCTATTCCTGCCTGGTGCCCAAGAGCGAGGTTGCCGTGACTGTTGATTTGAACGGCGAAGCAACTCTTGTCGCAGTAGATTCTGCAGGAGGTTTCCATCCTGGCCAGGTCAAGGATCAACCCGCGATCACATGCGCATCGGCTACGGATACCACCGTGCCCCTGATTGATCTGGCCTGGGCTCGCAGTGGTGACAAGGGTGACCACAGCAACATTGGTGTTATCGCACGCCAGCCGGAGTTCGTTCCGTTTATTGCGGCCGCGCTGACCGAAGAGGCGGTTGCCGACTGGATGGCCCATACGTTGAACCCGGAAACCGGCAAGGTCACACGCTGGACGCTGCCGGGGTTTAACGCTTTCAACTTCCTGCTGGAACACAGCCTGGGCGGAGGTGGCGTTGCCAGCCTGCGTATTGATCCGCAAGGCAAGGCGTTTGCCCAGCAGTTACTGGAATTCCCGGTGCCGGTGCCTTCGGGGCTGGTTCGTTCTTGATCCTATGGAGCATGCACTCTGGCTGGCATTCCCTCCCGGGACACGCCGTGAATATCTCCCTGTAGGCTTGATCGCAGCATCCATGCTGCTCACAGTCCCGGGAGGGAATGCCAGCCGGAGCGTCCGAACATTAGAAAAGGTGTTTGAGTTATGAGTTATCAATCTGTTTTTCACCCTGATCTTTTCAAGGGCAAGACATTTATTGTGACCGGCGGCGGCTCCGGTATCGGCCGCTGTACCGCACACGAACTGGCCTCCCTCGGCGCCAGAGTTGCGCTGGTGGGCCGTAAATCCGAAAAAGTTGAAGCCGTAAAAGCAGAAATTCTCGAGGACGGGGGCATCGTCTCGGCTCATGTGTGCGACATCAGGGAAGAAGAGTCTGTAAAAGCCACCGTAAAGGCGATCATTGAAGAGCATGGCGGCCTGAATGGCCTGGTCAATAACGCCGGTGGCCAGTTCCCCTCCCCTCTGGCAGGCATCAATCAGAAAGGTTGGGAAACCGTCGTGCGCACCAACCTGACCGGCGGTTTTCTGATGGCGAGAGAAGCCTATACCCAGTCTCTTTCAAAAACCGGCGGGGCCATCGTAAACATTGTGGCGGACATGTGGGGCGGTATGCCGGGCATG
The DNA here is from genome assembly GCF_048259445.1 of Marinobacter sp. Lineage (GTDB taxonomy): Bacteria > Pseudomonadota > Gammaproteobacteria > Pseudomonadales > Oleiphilaceae > Marinobacter. The sequence continues at coordinate 35,931 of NZ_JBLXHQ010000024.1, forward strand.
GGGCACTCGGGTGCCGCAAGAGCGGGCATGGTGAACTTCACCCAGACCGCCGCTGTGGAATGGGGCACATCGGGCGTTCGCGTCAATGCAGTCGCGCCTGGCTGGATTGCCTCCAGCGGCATGGACAACTACCCGGAACACATGAAGCAATGGATTCGCAGCCTGGGCGATAACGTACCCATCAAGCGCATGGGTACGGAATCAGAAGTGAGTTCGGCTATCTGCTTCTTGCTGAGCCCGGGCGCCTCCTTTGTAAATGGCGACTGCCTCCGTATTGATGGCGCTGCCTCACAGGGTGGCCGGGTGTGGCCGTTTCCCAAGGCCAAGAATAACCAGCCCTACAATGGCTTTCACCGGGCAGTCACACCCAAAGTGCTCAGCGAGGATTGAGGAATCGTTATGCAAACACTGGATACCAGCGTTAATCCGCAATCCGACGAGTTCCGTGGCAACACCGAGGCCATGAACGCTCACATCCAGACCTTTCGGGATGTGGAGCAAAAGGTTCTCGACCTGGCAGAAGCCGCTCGGGAAAAGTTCACCAAGCGCAAAAAACTTCTTCCCCGGGATCGCATCAACCGCCTGCTGGATCGTGGCACACCTTTTCTGGAGCTCTGCTCACTGGCCGGCTACAAAATGCACGATGACAAAGACGGCAGCATGGCGGGCGGCAACATCATCGCTGGCATCGGCACCGTCAGCGGTATTCGTTGCCTGGTTGTGGCCAGCAACAGCGCCATTAAAGGCGGCACCATAACGCCGGCGGGTCTGGATAAAACCTTGCGTCTGCAGCAGATCGCCAAAGAAAATAAATTGCCGGTTGTCTCCCTGTCGGAGAGCGGCGGCGCCAACCTTAACTACGCCACTGATATTTTTGTGCAGGGCGCGAGAGGCTTCGCCAATCAGGCGCGCATGTCCGCTGCCGGGCTACCACAAGTTACCGTAGTACACGGCAACGCCACCGCCGGCGGCGCCTACCAGCCGGGCTTGTCTGACTACGTGATCGCTATCCGTGGCCAGGCCAAAATGTTCCTGGCTGGTCCTCCATTGCTGAAGGCGGCAACCGGTGAGATAGCCGATGACGAAGAACTCGGCGGCGCAGAAATGCACGCCCAGGTTGCCGGCACCGCCGAATACCTGGCCGAAGACGACGCCGACGGCATCCGCCAGGCCCGGAACATCATGGAGGCCCTGCCCTGGAACGAGCAACTTCCAGTGCAGCGCGAGCTGAAGTGGGACGAGCCCCTTTATCCGGCGGAAGAGCTCTTGGGCGTCATCCCATCCGATTCCAAAAAACCCTACGACGTGCGCGAAATTCTTGCCCGCATTGCCGACGGCTCGAAGTTCATGGACTTCAAGAACGAGTTCGACGACCAGACCGTCTGCGGCACCATCCGCATTGAAGGTCACTCAGTCGGCATCATAGGCAACAACGGTCCGATCACCCCGGCGGGGAGCGCAAAAGCCGCCCAGTTTATCCAGCTCTGCGACCAGGCTGGCACACCACTGCTGTTCCTGCACAACACCACGGGGTTCATGGTGGGCACGCATTCCGAGCAGAACGGCATCATCAAACACGGATCGAAAATGATTCAGGCTGTTGCCAACTGTCGGGTTCCAAAAGTCGCAATCGTGATCGGCGGTTCCTATGGTGCAGGTAACTACGCCATGTGTGGTCGCGGTCTCGACCCCAGATTCATCTTCGCCTGGCCCAACAGCCGAACAGCCGTTATGGGCCCGGCCCAGGCAGGCAAGGTGATGCGCATAGTGGCGGAGGACAAACAGCGCCGCAGCGGCATAGAGCCTGACCCGAAAACTCTGGAGTTTCTGGAGCAGGCCACAGCCAAGAAACTCGAAGACGGTTCCACGGCGCTGTTCGGTACAGCCCGGCTATGGGACGACGGGCTCATCGATCCACGGGATACCCGGAGAGTTGTGGCGCTAGTACTCGACGTGTGCCGCGAAGCCGAGATCCGCCAGTTGCGGCCTAATACATTTGGCGTGGCCCGCCTTTGATTGAGGCTTTAGTGAGGCCCGCCTCGTGGATTGCTTGTTTGGGTGGGGGCACCGTCTGGGAGGGCGTGTCCAAAAACCGCTACAAGCACGTCCGTGTGCGCTTGACTCCGGCCATCCATGGCCTCCGACATTTTTGGACACGCCCTCCCAGACGGTTCAGCGAAACCACGAGTTAACGCCTTTACAGAACATGATTTTCAACGACAGAAATTAAAGATAACGATGCAGTAAGCGGCCTGATATATCAGAGATCACAAACTGCTATCAGGTAGCAAAAAGTTCCAGACATAAGCGAGTGTGGGGCTGGGCGTTCAGAAAATGTAGAGGGCCATGGATGGCCGGAGTCAAGCGCACACGGACGTGCTCGTAGCGGTTTTCTGAACGCCCAGCCCCACACTCGCGACCCTAAGCTAACGAACATGCACCAAAACAAAGAAAGCACGAACTAGACAAACAGCAGGAGAACAAAAAGTGAAATTCACAGCCGAACACGAAGCCCTGAGAAAAACCGTCCGCGATTTCGTGCAGAAAGAAATTAATCCCCATTGCGATGAATGGGAAGAAGCCGGCCAGTTCCCCATTCACGAACTGTTCAAGAAATTGGGTAACCTTGGAATTTTGGGCATCCAGAAGCCCGAAGAGTACGGCGGGATGGGGCTGGATTACAGCTACAACCTCGTAGCGGCTGAAGAACTGGGCATGGCCCAGTGTGGCGGTGTACCTCTGGCCATTGGTGTGCAAACCGACATGTGCACACCCGCCATCTCCCGTTTTGGCTCTGACGAACTGAAACGCACCTTCCTGGCCCCGGCTATTGCTGGTGACATGGTCGGCTGCATTGGCGTGAGTGAGGTCGGTGCAGGTTCCGATGTGGCAGGGCTGAAAACCAGCGCCAAAAAAGATGGCGATGACTACATCATCAACGGCTCCAAAATGTGGATCACCAACAGCCCACAGGCCGACTTTATCTGCCTGCTGGCCAACACCAGTGACGACAAACCGCACAAAAACAAATCATTGATCGTGGTTCCCATGAATTCCCCGGGCATCACCATGAGCCCACACCTGAACAAGTTGGGCATGCGCTCCTCCGAAACCGCCCAGATCTTCTTTGACGACGTTCGCGTACCCCAGCGCTACCGCATCGGCGCCGAGGGCACCGGCTTTATGATGCAGATGCTGCAGTTTCAGGAAGAGCGGTTGTGGGGTGCCGCCAACGTCATCAAGGCGCTGGAAAACTGTATCGACCAGACCATTGAGTATTGCCGCGAGCGCAAGACCTTCGGCACACCACTGATCGACAACCAGGTGATCCACTTCCGCCTGGCCGAACTGCAAACCGAAGTAGAAGCCCTGCGCGCTTTGACCTATCAGGCCTGCGAACTGCACATTGAAGGCAAGGACGTCACCAAACTCGCTTCCATGGCCAAGCTGAAAGCCGGTCGCCTGGGCCGCGAGGTTACAGACAGCTGCCTGCAATACTGGGGCGGCAACGGGTTTATGTGGGACAACCCCGCATCCCGCGCATTCCGTGATGTCCGGTTGGTCTCCATTGGCGGCGGTGCCGATGAAATCATGCTAGGGATCATTTGCAAGCTTATGGGAACTTTGCCGGGCAAGCGCAAAGACTGAGATCAGTGTAAGACCGATAGCACGGTTGAACTCTGCAGGACACGCCCGCGAGTACGTCCATGTAGGGCTCGATCGGGCCATCCTTGGCCCTCAACGGTCCTGAAGAGTTCAACCGGGCTATAGGCCCCAAATAATGTTCGTGGAGTCTACCGATGGAAACCTTGCCTCACTGCGAAACACTGCTTCTGGAAAAACAGGGGCCAGCCCTGCACGTCACAATCAACCGGCCAGACTCCCGTAATGCCATGAGCCTGCAAATGGTGGCGGAGCTGTCCACAATCTTTACCGAAGTGGAATCGGATTCCAGCATACGCGCAGTGGTTATCCGGGGTTCAGGCGGTCACTTCTGTGCCGGCGGTGATATCAAAGATATGGCCGGGGCCCGCAACCAGAAAACGGTTGAAGGCGAAAAAGACCCGTTTTACCGCCTCAACCGCGCCTTCGGACAGATGATCCAGCAGGTAAACGAATCCTCGAAAGTTGTCATCGCCATAACCGAAGGTGCCGTAATGGGTGGTGGCTTTGGCCTGGCCTGCGTATCCGACGTTGCCATTGCCGGCCCAACAGCCAGGTTCGGCATGCCGGAAACCTCCCTCGGAATCATCCCGGCCCAGATCGCACCGTTTGTAGTTGAACGCATCGGCCTGACCCAGGCGCGCCGGCTTGCGCTTCTCGGATTAAGAATCGGTGCGGAAGAAGCCTGTGCACTCGGCATCGTTCACCAGGCTGCCGCATCAGATACAGAGCTGGAAGACATGCTGGCACATGCTCTGGAACGCGTTCGCCACTGCGCGCCAAACGCCACAGCACAAACCAAAGCCCTGCTCCACCGGGTTGGCCATGAATCCATGAGCGGATTACTCGACAGCGCAGCCGAAATGTTCACAGCCGCCGTTCGAGGCAGCGAAGGAGCTGAAGGCACCATGGCTTTTATGCAAAAACGTGCACCAGCTTGGGCAGACACGAACAAATGATGACGGAGCGCTTGGGTGTGGGGGTGTTTTCAGAAAATGTAGAGGGCCATGGATGGCCCGAAACAAGCGCACATGGATGTGCTCGTAGCGGTTTTCTGAAAACACCCCCACAGCCAAGCGCGGACTGGCACGAAATAAAGAGACCAGCAACATGCTAAAAAAATTACTAATAGCAAACCGAGGCGAAATTGCAGTCCGCGTCATTCGCACCGCCAAAGCCCTCGGATACCGCACCGTCGCCGTCTACTCCGAGGCAGACGCCAACGCCATGCATACCGAACTGGCCGATGAAGCCGTTTGCATAGGCCCAGCGCAAGTGGCGGCGTCGTATCTGAACGCAGATGCCATACTCGATGCTGCCCGCAAAACCGGAGCAGATTGCATCCACCCCGGTTACGGTTTCCTCTCCGAAAACGCCAGCTTCTCCAATGCCTGCAAAGAAGCCGGCATCGTATTCGTCGGCCCACCAGCCAGCGCCATCGAACTCATGGGTAGCAAGCGGCGCTCGAAAATCGCCATGCAAAAAGCCGGAGTACCCGTTGTGCCCGGATACGAAGGCGATAACGCCAGCAACGAAGAACTCATTGCCGCCGCGGCTGACATCGGCTATCCATTGATGATCAAGGCCTCCGCCGGTGGCGGTGGCCGCGGCATGCGCCTGGTACATGATGAATCCGGGCTGGCCGACAACATCAAGCGCGCCCGCTCGGAATCCAAACAGGCCTTCGGTGACGACGAGCTGATTCTCGAAAGGGCTGTGATTGAACCGCGTCACGTGGAAATTCAGGTTTTCGCCGATCAGCACGGCAATGCCGTTTACCTTGGTGAGCGAGACTGTTCCGTACAACGGCGCCACCAGAAAGTGGTTGAAGAAGCACCCTCACCTTTCGTGACGCCAGAACTTCGGGCCGCCATGGGCGAAGCTGCCGTAAAAGCTGCACTGGCCTGCAACTACGAAGGCGCTGGCACCGTCGAATTCCTCGTCGACAAGGATCGCAACTTCTACTTTCTGGAAATGAACACGCGCCTGCAGGTAGAACACCCGGTTACCGAACTGATCACCGGGCAGGATCTGGTGGCCTGGCAGCTCACCGTTGCCGAAGGTCTGCCACTGGCTCTGGCTCAGAATGAAATTGAATTGAACGGCCACGCAATCGAAGTCCGATTATACGCTGAAGACCCATCAGACGGTTTCACGCCCCAAACCGGGCCCCTGTATGTCTTCCAGCCAGCCGAAGGCGAAGGCCTGCGCTATGACACCGGCGTGCGCTCCGGCGACGAAGTAACACCACACTACGATCCCATGCTCGCGAAGGTCATCGCCTGGGGCGAAAATCGGGATGAAGCCCGCCGTCGCCTGATCCGTGCGCTGGAAGACACCACGGTTTTTGGCGTCACAACAAACCGGTATTTCCTGAGCCGCATTATCGCTGACAGCACCTTTGGTGCCGGCGAGGCCACCACGGCATTCCTGCAGCAGGCCTTCAGCGAAGACCCATCACTGCAGCGAGCCAAACTGCAAATCCGCCAGCTCGCTCTTGCAGCCTGCGTACTGGCCCATGGCAGTGCTGGCCAGGAAGCCTGGAGCAACGCACCGGCTACCAACACACCGATAAAACTCGACACCGGCGACGCCGTTGTTGAATTGCTAGTGCAAAGCAGTGGCAACAAACTTTCCTGTCGCCTGGGTAACGAGCAACATGAGCTGACGATTACCAGCGTGCAGGACGGTGTTTTATGCATTATCGACAACGGCATTCGTCAACGTTGCCAATATCACCGCAACGGAGATTCCCTATATTTGCAGGCTTTCGGGGAGTCATGGTCGGTCACTGACCTTACTCACCAGCCGGCTGCAGGAGCCAATGGCGCCGGCAGCGGGCGCATTCAGGCCTCAATGGACGGTGCCATTATTGACGTTCTGGTAGAGCCCGGACAGACAGTTAGCCAAGGGGACACACTCGTCATATTAGAAGCCATGAAAATGGAGCACCCGGTAAAAGCCGACTGTGATGGCGCTGTTGCGCAGGTTCTGACCAGCAAGGGCGATCAGGTGAAGCGCAGCCAGTTGCTTGTAGAGATCACTACCGGCGAAGCATCTGAACAGGAGAGCAATAAATGAATACCTTGAACAAGAAAACCGTATTTATTACCGGCGCCAGCCGAGGTATCGGCCGTCAGATTGCTCTCGCCTGTGCCCGTCAAGGCGCGTATGTTGTTATCGCCGCAAAGTCGGACACTCCGCACCCAAAGCTTCCCGGCACCATTCACACGGTCGCTGAGGAAGTTCGTGCCGCAGGAGGTCAGGCGCTGCCTTTGGTACTCGATGTGCGCGACGAAGAACAGATCAAACAACGCATTGATGAAGCAGCCGCGCACTTTGGCGGCATTGACGCCCTGATCAACAACGCCGGCGCCATTCGCCTGGCCGGTGTAGAGAAATTGAAGGTCAGCCGCTTCGACCTCCTGCATCAGGTAAACGCCCGAGCAGTGATGGCCTGCAGTCAGGCGGCCTTACCCTGGCTCAAACAATCCGAGCGGGGCCACATCCTGAGCATGTCGCCGCCACTGAATATGGACCCGAAATGGTTTGCGCACTTCGGGCCTTACACCTCCACGAAATACGCCATGACCATGATCAGCATCGGCATGGCTCAGGAGTTCAAACGTTACGGCATCGCGGTGAATACCTTGTGGCCTAAAACCGTCATTGCGACTGCAGCGATTCAGCATGAAGCCGGAGGCGAACAGCTAATGGCACAGGGTCGGAAACCCGACATCATGGCCGACGCGACCGTAAGCATCCTGAACCGGTCCGTCGACGAGATGACTGGCCAGAACCTGATTGATGAAGACGTACTCCGCGCGGACGGCCTGACCGACTTCGAAAGTTACCGATACAAAGCCGGTGACAAACCCCTGTTGCCAGACCTTTACCTGGACTAGCCTCACGGTGAGATCATTCCGGGGCCCTGATTCAACTATTATAAAAATACTTACGGAAAGACCATGAGCCAAGATAACGTTACTGCGATGGATATCGTGCGCAGCCTGCCGGGAATACTCAAACGCTTCCCGGCGATTGCCAAAGGCTATTATTACTACTCGGTCAAGGATGCGCGTAAAACCATCACCCTCGGAACACTCATCGAGAACAACGCAGAAAAGCATGGCGAAAGGCCGGCGATTCTATTTGAAGATCGCAGTATCACCTGGGGCGATTTCAACGCCTGGTCGAACCGCATCGCCGGTTATTTTCAAGCTCAGGGACTGAAAAAAGGCGATTCCATCGCCGTCTTCCTGGAAAACCGCCCGGAAGTTTTGGCAGTGGTTGCGGGCGCCGCCAAGGTCGGCGTTGCCTGCGCCATGCTGAATACATCGCAGAAAGGCAAAGTGCTGGAACACAGCGCCAGCCTGGTCAAGCCGAAAATGGTCGTGGTTGGTGAAGAGCTGGTAACGACATTTGACGATATAAAAGCAAGCCTTGAGCTCAACCACCCCACGCCTTTTTTGTTTCTCGCCGATACCAACACCCTGAACGCCTTCGGCGACGCACCCTCCGGCTATGCCAATATGGCGCAGGAGGTCAGCACCTTTAACAGTGACAACCCCGTTCTGAGCGACCCGCCCAGAACAGGAGATACTGCGATTTACCTGTTCACCTCCGGCACAACCGGTTTGCCGAAGGCTGCCCCCGGATCTCACAACAAGTTCCTGAAAGCCTACGGCGGCTTTGGCCTGATGTCGCTTTCGATGAAACCGGAAGACGTCTTTTACTGCACCCTGCCGCTTTACCACGGCACAGGCCTTGTCGTTTGCTGGGGCTCGGTTCTGGCCGGCGGTTCCGCCTTTGCTCTGCGGCGCAAATTCTCCGCCAGCGCTTTCTGGGACGATGTACGCCGCTACGATGCCACGGTTTTCGGCTATATCGGCGAGCTTTGCCGTTACTTGCTCAACCAGCCGCCAAGCGATCAGGACCGCAACCACCGCGCGACCAGAATGCTTGGCAACGGCTTACGCCCCTCCATCTGGAAAGAGTTCAAGGATCGTTTCGGTATTGAAACTATCGCGGAGCTTTATGCATCCAGCGAAGGCAACATCGGCTTCAGCAACTTTTTCAATCAGAACAATACCGTCGGCCTGTCTACGGCACCTTACAAACTGGTGAAATTCCACGACGGCACTCGTGATCCGGTTCGGAACGAAAAGGGCGTGATGCAGGAAGTGGCCAAGGGCACACCGGGGCTGCTGATCGGCGAAATTACGAAAAAGTGGTCGTTCGAGGGCTATACCCAAAAAGAAGCCACGGAAAAATCCATCCTGCGCGACGCCTTCAAGAAGGGAGACGCCTGGTTCAACACAGGCGATGTCTTGAGAGAAATCGGCTGTCGCCATTTGCAGTTCGTGGATCGAATGGGGGACACCTACCGCTGGAAAGGCGAGAACGTTTCAACCAACGAGATCGAAAACATCATCGATGGTTCCGGAATGATCGAAGAAGCCATCGTCTACGGCGTCGAGATTCCAAAAACCAACGGAAAAGCCGGCATGGTGACGCTGGTGCCGAACAAACGTAACTTCGACATCAACAAGCTGCTGACCTACTTGCGGGATAACCTGCCAGCTTATGCAGTGCCGGTGTTTGTGCGTGTTACCCACTCCATCGAGAAAACGGGAACCTTCAAGTATCGCAAAGTGGATATCCAGAAAGCTGGTTACGCTCTGGAGCGACCAAATGAGGAGGTTTATGCGTGGCTGCCAAAAACAGAGGGCTACTCACTGCTAACTCCGGAGCTGGTTTCGGATATTGATGCTGGGCAGTTTAACTTCTGACTCTGGTGAGGCCCGCTGTTTTCGGCTCTAGCCTGCATACATCTGGAGACTGCGTTGATGGGAGCCCCCTCCCAAAAACCGCTACGAGCACATCCATGTGCGCTTGACTGCGGCCATCCATGGCCGCAGACATTTTTGGGAGGGGGCTCCCATCAACGCGACCAAACTCATCCACTCGCCTGCAACAAAAAACCAAGATACCAGAACTGCGTAAACGCTCGGCATAAGCAATGCATTGAAGCTCACAACCCGGAATAATTTAAGTCCGGACATATCTGAGAAGCTAAAAAGCCGTGGCTGACAGGCCTCCCCAAAAATGTTGGAGGCCAGGGACGGCCGGAAACAAGCGCACATGGATGTGCTCGTAGCGGTTTTTGGGGAGGCCTGTCAGCCACGGCTTTGCAACCCAACCATCAGGCTACAGTCAGCAGGCAACTCACGAACCAACCTTGAGCACCACCTTCCCTGTAGCACGCCGCTCAGTCAGAGCTCCCAGAGCCTTCGCGTAATCCTCAAATTCGAAAACCTCGCTAACCTGCGGATCAATCTTGCCCTCAGCATAGAGCTTCATCAGCTCCATCATATTTTGAGCACTCGCCTCCGGCTCACGCTGGGTGAAGCTGCCCCAGAATACACCCACAACAGAACAGCCTTTCAACAGCGTCAGGTTCGCCGGGATTTTGGGGATATCGCCCGCAGCGAAGCCAACAATCAGATGGCGGCCGTTCCAGGCCATGGCTCGCAGTGCCTGCTCGGTGAAATCGCCACCTACCGGGTCGTAAACCACATCCACGCCTTTGCTGCTGGTCAGGCGCTTTACAGCGTCTTTCAGGGGCTCTTCGGTGTAGTTGATCAGTTCATCCGCACCAGCGGCTTTTGCAACCTCCAGCTTCTCCGCTGAACTGGCTGCGGCGATAACGCGGGCCCCCATAGCCTTACCCAGCTCAACTGTTGCCAGGCCAACGCCACCACTTGCACCCAACACCAGAAGGCTTTCGCCTGGCTGGATGTTTGCACGCTGCTTGAGGGCATAGTACGAAGTGCCGTAAACCATCGTAAACGCGGCTGCTTTTTCGTCGCTCATGCCTTCCGGAATCGGCAGCAGGTTGTGCTCGGGCACAATTACTTCTTCAGCAAACGCTCCGTAGCCGGTCAGGCCCGCAACCCGGTCGCTAATTTTGAAGCGGGTTACCTTGTCGCCCACCGCGATGACTTCACCGGACATTTCGCCGCCCGGGGAGAATGGCATCGTCGGTTTGAGCTGATATTTGCCTTCTATAATCAACGTATCAGGAAAGTTCAGGCCCGCCGCTTTTACACGAACTTTAACGCCGCGGCCTTTTGCTTCAGGGCTCGGCACATCTTCAATGACGAGCTTTTCAGCAGGACCGTATTCTTTACAGAGTATGGCTTTCACGGAGACTCCTGTAACGATGTTGTTGTTTGCTTTTGACAGAACAAGGAATTTGCACGTTCTTGATTGCCATCAAGCTAAACAGAGTCGCCCCATGAAGCAAATAAATCTCTCTTATTCAAATCAATAAACAGTGCTTATTAGCCTACGATACTAATCAGAGCATTGTGCCGGCAAAAACCAACGCGCCCAAGAGGCAGGCTGCGGCAACGAACAATCCCATGCGTATGGCCGGGGTATAAACCTGCGCCTTTTTCGGAGCTTCCACCGACTCATCGTCGTAACCAACCAATTTCTGGCTTTGACTGGAACTGCGGATCAGCCCAATCATTTCTTCGCATTGCACGGCGGTGAATGACGCCGGATCAAAGCTATCGAGGTTATGGGATGCCAGAAAGCGGCGAACGTCGGATGAGAGCGGCACGTACTTCATGGACCAATTGCTGAAAGTCCTCTTTTCAAGTGGCTCTTCAATCAGCTTGGTCAGGTTACGATGCCTTTCATCACCCTTGATGCGTTCATAGGTTTTAAGGACGCTCTCTTCGTCTCCCTCCAGATACTGAAAAAACCGGTTGTCCCCATAATAGAGGCCACCCATAAGATCGCTCCTGCCATTGTTCCTGCGTGAAGTCATGAGAATTCTGGCAACGTGCGGCTCAACACCCTGATCGACCGGTTTCGGTTCGAAGGTGGCTTCACTGGCATAGGCCAAACGCATAAGGGGCATGTCAGAAACTCCGGATGTAAGTTTAGTAACGAGTTGATATGCAATTACGCTTAGGCCAGTCGTTATGGATCATAGAGGCCGGAGCAGACAGGCACGCAGCGCTGCTATCCGAGATGAATTGAACGCGGTTTTCCGCTATCCTTCTCGCTTCTGATTCGAGCCGCTCAGACTCCACCCTTCTTCCTTTCCGGGTTGAATATGTTCGACGTTATTTATTCGCTTGAAATGATTGGAATTATCGCCTTCGCGATATCGGGCATGGTGGTTGCCCGTTCCAAAAATATGGATCCCGTCGGCGTTTTTACCATCGCGTTTATTACCGCCCTCGGCGGCGGAACACTGCGCGATCTGATCATGTCGAATCACCCGGTTTACTGGATCAAGCACGAAGAACAACCCATCCTCATTCTCGCAATGGCGATCGTATTCAGTTACTGGAAACGCTCAGAGCGTATTCGCGAATCCTGGATTGTGTTCCCGGACGCCATCGGGCTGGGTACCTTTTCGATACTGGGGGCACAACTTGCACTCGATCTGGGCCATTCGTGGTTTATCGCCTCGTTGCTCGGCGTAATGACCGGCACATTTGGGGGGGCTCTGCGAGACACCCTCTGTAACGAAGTGCCCTTTATTTTCCGCAAGGACCAGATCTATGCTTCGATTTCATTCGCGGGGTGCTGGCTCTATTTCCTGTGTCAGTGGGCTCTGCAAAGCGAAGCATTGTCGCTGACGATTGGTTTGCTTTTTATTGTTATCGTACGAATGGCAGCAGTGCGCTTCGATATCCGCTTGCAACGCGATCCGACCCAACACTGATGGCGCTGAGACTTCATTCATCTCTTGGACTTGGAGCCCTCAACCAGTAAGATTACCATTTTTTCACGCAACTCTTTTTCAAACAGCTTATCCAGCTTGATTTTTTAACTTAACGACAGACCCCCAAACTCCACACTCTGGCATCCTGAGAGGCAGACACCCGTCATGCTCGAACGACTGTTCCAACTCCAGGCCCACGGCACCGATGTTCGTAAAGAACTGGTTGCGGGCATCACCACCTTCCTGACCATGGCATACATTATCGTGGTCAACCCAAGCATCCTGTCTTCCACTGGCATGGACTTCGGAGCGGTCTTCGTTGCTACCTGTCTGGCAGCTACGATCGGCACTTTGATTATGGGCCTCTGGGCCAACTATCCGATTGCTCTTGCCCCGGGCATGGGCCTGAACGCCTTTTTCTCATTCACCGTTGTGGGCAGTCTCGGATACAGCTGGCAGGTTGCGCTTGGTGCAGTCTTCCTTTCAGGCCTGATCTTCTTCCTGCTGAGCATTTTCAAAATCCGGGAATGGATCATAAACAGCATTCCCATGTCCCTGCGCTTCGGGATTTCTGCCGGTATCGGTTTCTTCCTTGCACTGATTGCGCTGAAAAATGCCGGCATTGTAGTGGACAACCCCGCCACACTGGTTGGCCTCGGTGAACTGAAATCTGCCGAGAGCCTGCTGTTCTTTGGCGGTTTTGTCCTGATTTGTGCCTTGTCATTCCGCCGCATAACCGGTGCCGTTATGATCGGCATTATTGCAGTGACCGTGATTGCGATGATGCTGGGCATGGTTGAATACAACGGATTCGTGTCTGCACCACCAAGCCTGGCACCTACCTTTATGCAACTGGATATCGCCGGCGCCCTGAATGTTGGCATGATCAGCATTGTATTCGCGTTTCTTTTTGTGGATCTGTTCGATACTTCAGGCACGCTGATCGGTGCGGCCCAGCGCGGCGGCCTGCTGGACAAAGACGGCAAGCTGCCCCGCCTTGGCCGAGCCCTGATGTCGGACTCTGTAGCGACTATGTCTGGCGCTGCTCTCGGCACCTCTACCACTACCAGTTACATTGAATCCACGGCGGGCATTTCTGCCGGTGGGCGCACTGGCCTGACCTCTGTGGTTGTAGCTTTGCTGTTCCTTGCATGCCTGTTGCTTTCACCCATCGCCAGCATTATCCCCGCCTATGCTACGGCACCCGCGCTGCTGTATGTTGCGGTGTTGATGGCCAGCGGCCTGAAGCTGATAGACTGGGACGATATTACAGAAGCTGCTCCAGCTGTCGTAACGGCGCTGATGATGCCCCTTACGTTCTCGATCGCTAACGGCATTGCGCTGGGCTTTATCACTTATGCTGTGATCAAGGCTCTGAGCGGGCGCTGGACAGATCTGAATGTGAGCGTTGTGGTGATCGCCATCGTTTTCATACTGAAATTCATGTTTCTGGACGCAGGTTAAACTGCACCCGGAATGAGAGCCTGATTTTTTATGGATTACTTTTCTCAAAGCATCAAGCAAGCCATCCGCACCGTTCCGGACTGGCCCAAGCCCGGCGTTGCATTCCGGGATATCACCACAGTTCTGCAGGATAAGACTGCCTTCCGGAAGCTGATAGATGCCTTCGTTCATCGCTACCACGGCCACGATATTGATGCTGTGGCAGCGGTGGATGCCCGGGGATTCATCATTGGCTCGGCCCTGGCTTATGAGCTCAATGCCTCTCTGGTACTTGTACGCAAAAAAGGCAAGTTACCGTTCGATACCCTGGTGGAAGACTACGAACTGGAATACGGAACCGCATCGGTGGAGCTGCACCAGGATGCGTTCAAGCCCGGCGACAAAGTGATACTGGTTGACGACCTGATCGCCACAGGTGGCACCATGCTGGCCGCCAGTCGCTTGATTCGACGTATTGGCGCCGAAATTGTGGAAGTCGCAGCGATGATTGACCTTCCCGACCTTGGCGGGTCAGCCAAACTGCAGGAAGAGGGGCTGAAGGTCTATACTGTATGTTCTTTTGAGGGCGAATAACGGCTTCGCCCAGCGAGGTAATACTCGAAGCACAGATGGAGCATTAGGAGGGCGTTATGGATCATTATCAGCACCACTGGAAAGATGGCACGCCGGTGCATCTGCCACTGGGGAAAATCGTCTGCATTGGCCGGAACTACGCTGAGCATGCGAAAGAGCTCAACAACCCGGTGCCGGCCGAACCCCTGCTGTTCATCAAACCGGCCACCTCGGCCACCCATGTGACACGCCCTCTGTGTTTTCCGGCCAATCATGGCCAAGTGCACTACGAAACCGAACTGGCTGTGCTGATAGGGAAACCACTCACCAACGCGTCTGTCAGCGAAGCCGGGGCGGCCATTCTCGGCTACGGCCTGGCACTCGATCTGACCCTTCGGGACCTGCAAAGCCAACTGAAAGAAAAGGGACACCCCTGGGAAAGAGCCAAAGCTTTTGATGGTGCCTGTCCACTGTCTCCGTTTGTGGCTGCTGAGCACTTTGCCAACGATCACATCACTTTCAGCCTGGATATCGATGGGCAGCGCCAGCAAAGCGGCGACACCCGGGATATGCTCTTTCCAGTCATTCCTCTTTTGGCCCATATAAGCAGCCATTTCACGTTACTGCCCGGCGATGTTGTAATCACCGGCACCCCGAAGGGCGTTGGCCCACTGCACGCAGGGCAAACTCTGGCACTGCAACTGGAGGATAAGTTGTTTGTCTCAACCAAAGTGGTTTAACTTGGGCTGACACAATCTTTCTTTCCGCAAGGAACGTATAGTCAGGCATGGCAAAAAAACCGGTTACCTCACGCAGTGGTCGTTTCTTCAAGCTTGCCGGCATGACTGCCTCGGTGGCTGGGCAGTATGCCGGGCAAAAAGCCCGTAGCCTGTTCAGCAGCGAAAACGACGACGGCGCTCGCAGTGAAAGCTATACCCGCATGGCAAACCGCATAACCGACACCCTCGGTGAAATGAAAGGTGCAGCCATGAAGGTAGGCCAGATTGCTTCCCAGACTCAGGATTTCCTGCCCAGGGAATTTTCGGATGCGCTTCAGAAGTTGCAAAAAGAAGCGCCACCCATGCCCTTCGAGATTATTCTTGAGCAGATAGAGACCGAGCTGGGCAAACCGGTAGGTGAGCTGTTTGAATACCTGCAGGAGACGCCATACGCTGCTGCATCAATCGGTCAGGTACACCGCGCGCGGTTACATGACGGTACCGATGTGATCATAAAGGTGCAGTATCCAGGCGTTGATGAGTCCTGCGATTCCGACCTGAAACAGTTACGCCTGGCTTTGAAGCTTGGCGGCCTGCTGAAAATGCCCAAAGAGTCTGTCGACCAACTGTTCACGGAGATTCGCGAACGCCTGCGGGAAGAGCTGGATTACGAGAACGAAGCCCGCAACATCGAACTGTTCCGGGAGTTTCACGAAAACGATCCCTGGGTGGTTATCCCCTCCGTGATCCCCGGCCATTCTACCCGCCATGTGCTTACCCTGGTGCTGGAGGAAGGCGATCATGTGAGCGAGGTGACGCCGGAGCACTACGATCAGGCGACGATTAATCTGATCGGTCATCGTATGTTCACGACCATGGCGGATCAGCTGTTCCGGTTTCAATGCATTCACGGCGATCCTCACGCGGGCAACTTTGCATATCGGCCGGATGGCAGCATTGTGATGTACGATTTCGGCTGTGTTAAAAAACTTAAGCCGGAGATTGTTGAGGCTTATCGCAATGCTGTTACGGCGGCGCTGGAACAGGACTATAAGGCGCTGGATGCGTATCTGATTGACTTGGGTGCGCGGGTTGGAAGCCAGCCAGCTATTGATGAGGCCTACTACGCCATGTGGCGGGATATTCTCGTGGTGCCGTTTAATTCCGAGCAGCCTTATGATTTTGGGGAGTCGAGTATTCACAAGGATGTGGCGGCGAAGACAAGCACAGTGTTCAAGTATCTGGATTCGTTCAAGCCGCCGGTTGAGAGCATTTTTATTGACCGGATGATTGCAGGTCACTATTGGATGCTGAAGCGGCTGGGGGTTCAGGCTGCTTTTGGTGAGGAGCTTCGTCGGTATCTTGCTGAGTCGCCCTGATTCGTGGTTTAGGCGCTGACGGCCTTGGCGGGATGCGGTTCCCAAAACACGCTGTGAATACGTCCGTGTACGCTTGGCTCCGCCATCCATGGCTCCGCACAGTTTTGGAAGACGTATCCCGCAAAGGCCTGTCGTGTAATTGAGTTTTCCGCCCTGAAAAGCTCCGCACAGTTTTTTGAAAGCTACCAGCCACCGCTGCCTATCTTGCCAGGAAATTTGCTATCCACTCGGCAACGCCCTCTCCTGCGCCTTTTCTGATAACCCTTGCGCGGGAAACACCTGCTGTTTCACCCGGGTCTACCACAGTAATCGGTACGTCTCTCTCCACCTCATGCACCAGACCGGCAGCGGGATAGACTTGTAGCGAGGTGCCGACGATCAGCAGGTCGTCTGCAGTGCGGACTATGTCTGCCGCTGCCTCTAACATGGGAACTTCTTCGCCGAACCAGACTATGTGGGGGCGCAGTTGCTGGCCGAGTTCGCAGTGTTCGCCCAACTTTATGTCACGGTAACCTATGTCATAAACCAGTTGAGGGTTGACCGAGCTGCGGGCTTTGGTGAGTTCGCCGTGGAGGTGGATAACTCGGCTGGAGCCGCCGCGTTCGTGCAGGTCGTCTACGTTCTGGGTGACGATGGTTACCCGATGGTACTTTTCCAGTTCACCCAGCAGTTTGTGGGCGCGGTTTGGCTGGGCGGTGGCGAGTTGGCGTCGGCGTTCGTTGTAGAAGCGTAGCACCAGTTCCTGATTGCGGGCGAAAGCTTCGGGAGTGGCAACGTCGTACACACTGTGTTGCTCCCAGAGACCGCCGTTGTCACGGAAGGTAGAGAGGCCACTTTCGGCGCTGATGCCAGCGCCGGTGAGTACTACGATGTGCCGTTGCATTAGTCGAAGATCTTTCCGGGGTTGATGATGCCGTTGGGATCAAATACTTGTTTGATTCCTCTCAGGTAAGCAATTTCCGCCTCGCTGCGGGTATATTGCAAGTAGGGCTTTTTGGTCATGCCGACGCCATGTTCGGCGGACACGCTGCCCTGATATTTTTCGACGATTTCGAACACCCACTTGTTAACCTGCTGGCACTTTTCGAAGAAGTCTTCTTTTGCCATGTCTTCCGGTTTGAGGATGTTGAGGTGCAGGTTGCCATCGCCAATGTGGCCGAACCAGATGATTTCAAAATCCGGATAGTGTTCAGCTACCAGCTCATCGATTTCCTGCAGGAACCCAGGAACCTTGGAAACCACAACGGAAATATCGTTTTTATAGGGCGTGCGGGGCGCAATGGATTCCGAGATGCGCTCGCGCAGTTGCCACAGGTTTTGCGCCTGAGTTTCGCTCTGGCTCATAACACCATCCAGTACCCAACCGTTTTCCATGCACTGCTCAAACAGGCTCATGGCGTCGTCCATTACCTGGTCAGAGGTCGCCTCAAACTCCAGCAGCGCATAATAAGGCGCTTCGGTTTCAAAGGGTGCCTGCACTTGTCCGTGAGCCAGAACATGCCCCATGGCCTGGTGCGAGAAGAACTCATAGGCAGTCAGATCAAGACCGCCCTGGAAGGTTTTGAGCACGTCCATGGTGTTGCCAAGGTCGTTCAAACCCAGCACCAGCACGGTGAGGCTATCCGGCTGGCGGGAGAGCTTCATGGTCGCTTCGGTAATAAAGCCCAGCGTTCCCTCAGCACCAATGAACAGATGGCGCAGGTCGTAACCGGTGTTGTTCTTTGCCAGATCCTTGTTCAGATCAAGGATGTCACCTTTACCGGTCACTACTTTGAGGCCAGCCACCCAGTCGCGGCTCATGCCGTAGCGGATTACTTTGATGCCTCCGGCGTTGGTCGATATGTTTCCACCCAACTGGCTGGAGCCCGCAGACGCAAAGTCGACAGGGTAGTAAAGGTTGTTCTCTTCGGCAAAATTCTGCAGCTGTTCAGTCACAACGCCAGCCTGGCAGCGCACGAGGCGATCGCTGGCACTGAAATCGAGAATCTGATTCATATTGTCAAATGCGACGACCACTTCGCCGTTGGCTGCCACGGCCCCGGCACTCAAGCCGGTGCGGCCGCCGGAAGGAACCAGTGCAATGCGGTTTTCGTTCGCAAACTTCACCAGCGCCTGAACCTGTTCAGTGGTTTTCGGAAGCACGATGGCCACAGGATCAGGCGTATAGATACGCGTCCAGTCCTTGCCGTAGCTTTCAAGATCAGCAGGATCAGTCAGTACCTTTCCAGGCGCCTCGCCGGTTGCAACCAGCTCTTTCAGGGAAGCAATGATCTGTTCGGATTTCATGAAGGCATCAGTCTCGTCAGGGTTGGGCCGGTGGCTCTGGATACAAAGTTCTCAGTTCACTTGATCCAGGCGAACCGACACACTGTGAAAAGTTGCTTTTATGGTATCATACCGCCCCTGTTCTGTGAGCCAGCCCGGATGATGACTGGTTACAGGTCACTTCAATGCGACGAAAGGTTCGGAAACAAAGCCCATGTCAACGACGTCTCTCGAAAAGAGCAAAATCCGCATTCTGCTGCTGGAAGGCGTGCATCAGTCCGCACTGGATACCCTGAATGCCGCTGGCTACACCAACATTGAGTACCTTAGTCACTCACTGGCCGAGGAAGATCTTATTGAGAAGATTGCCGATGCGCACTTTGTCGGCCTTCGCTCCCGCACTCAGTTGACCGCGAAAGTATTCGAGGCCGCCAAGAAGCTGGTTGCCGTGGGTTGTTTCTGTATCGGTACCAATCAGGTGGACCTGCAGGCAGCGACCCGTCGCGGCATCGCAGTATTCAATGCACCGTTTTCCAACACCCGCAGTGTCGCTGAACTGGTTCTCGCACAGGCTATCCTGCTGCTTCGAGGCGTTCCCGAGAAGAGCGCCAAGGCGCACCGCGGCGAATGGCAAAAGTCGGCAAAAGACAGCTATGAGATCCGTGGCAAGAAGCTGGGCATCATCGGTTACGGCAACATCGGTACCCAGTTCAGCGTGCTCGCCGAAGGTCTGGGTATGGACGTCTATTTTTACGACGTAGTGTCAAAGCTGTCTATCGGCAACGCCACTCAGGTGGGGACCCTGCAGGAACTGCTCAACATCGCGGATGTTGTGAGCCTGCACGTACCAGAAACGCCGTCTACCAAATATATGTTCAAGGCCGAGCAACTGGCTCAGATGAAGCCGGGCTCTATCCTGATGAACGCCTCAAGAGGCTCGGTTGTTGATATTGATGCACTCGCCGACTCACTGAGAAGCGGCAAGCTGCTGGGCGCTGCGATTGACGTGTTCCCTGTCGAGCCCAAGTCAAATAACGAAGAGTTTGTTTCTCCGCTGCGGGAATTCGATAACGTGATCCTGACTCCGCACGTCGGTGGCTCCACGATCGAAGCCCAGGAAAATATCGGGCGCGAAGTGGCTGAAAAACTGGCCATGTATAGCGACAACGGCACGTCCGTATCTTCTGTGAACTTCCCGGAAGTTGCGCTGCCCTCACATCCGAACCAGCACCGCCTGCTGCATATCCATGAGAACGTGCCGGGCGTGATGTCCGAGATCAACCAGGTATTCTCCGAAAATGGAATCAACGTTTGCGGTCAGTACCTGCAGACCAAAGAGGACATCGGCTACGTGGTGATTGATGTAGACAAAGCCTACGGCGAACTTGCTCTGGAGAAGCTGCTCCAGGTAAAAGGCACTATTCGTGCCCGCGTGCTGTTCTAAGCCGCATGCGCCATAAAAAAACCGGAGCACGCAGCTCCGGTTTTTTTATGTCCGGCGGTAATACCGGAGCCCTGATCGTTAACTTGACCGATTACTGCATCGGAACCAGGGTCAGCTCTACGCGACGATTTTGTTCACGCCCTGCAGAGGTGTCATTGGAGGCAACCGGGTAACGCTCACCGTAACCCACCGCACGTGTGCGCCGGGATTCGATACCCTGATTAAGCAGAAAGTCACGCACTGAGCCGGCACGACGTTCACTGAGCAACTGGTTGTAGCTGTCTGAACCCGAGCTGTCTGTGTGGCCTTCAATCTGGATAATGGTTTTGTTGAATTCTTTCAGCACCAGAGAAACAGACTCGAGGGTATCCGTGAAACCACCCCGGATTGAGGACTGATTCAGGTCGAAGGTGATATTACCGGGCATGATGAGCTCGATCTGGTCACCATTACGAACGACACGTACACCGGTACCTTCCAGCTTCTGCCGCAACTGGGCCTCTTGCCGATCCATATAATAGCCAATGCCACCACCAACGGCCGCACCACCCGCTGCGCCGATCAGGGCGCCTTTGCCGCGGTCACTCTTACTGGAGGTTGCAGCGCCGACTGCGGCGCCACCGATCGCACCGATAATGCTGCCTTTGGTGGCATCCGAGGTCTTCTGCTCGCCTGTGTAAGGGTCATAGGTCATACAGCCGGCAAGGCCCATGGTCGTCACTGCTAATGCAAGCATTGTTTTCTTCACAGCATTCTCCTGTGGCTGATTGTTTTGCAGGCGCATTTAAACTCTCTGGCACCCTTATCAGGGAGAATCAGGAGTTTCAGGGGCGCCTGCTATTGGATGATCGAAGGTATCGATAATTGTATTGAACACGGTTGCCTGTAAATCCTTGGCTTCGTTCACCAGGTGATGACGACCGTCGGCGATTCTCACTTCCTCTACCGAAGCAAACTTGTTACGGATAATTCTTAAATTGTGCTGCCAGTCTACTGTCTGGTCTTTTTCGCCCTGAACTACAGTAACCGGGAAGTCCACAGGGCGAGCAGATTCAATGTGCGGTATCCAGGTGCGCAAAGCACTTACCCAGTCCACGTGAACGGCTCTTGCCTGCAGTGGATCATGCTCACGCAGGAAGCGTAAAAAGCGGGTATTGCCGCTGTTTGCCGCAAATACACGCTGCCACCGGGTAATAAAGGGCCTCACCAGGGTGTGCAACACTTTGGCTCCAAGCCAGCCTGCGGGCCTTACCAGCGGTGCCAGTAAAACCACTTTGCGGAACTCCGATGTTTCCCGGGAGTGGTGGTTCGACAACAGGTAGTCAATCAGTATGGCACCCCCTGTACTCTGTCCAACCGCAAACCAGGGCCCCCGGATTTTATCGCGGACATGAGCCAGTACTTCTGACAATACCCCCTGATACTCCAGGAAACTGCCAATTGCAGCCGGCGTGCCACTGGATAGCCCATGGCCCGGCTGGTCATAGGTCAGCACATCGAAACCAGCTGCAAGGCAACGCTCAATCAACTGGCTGTATAAACCTACATGATCAAAATAGCCGTGCAGGATGAACACAGTACCACGCTCTGCACGAGGCTCAGGCAGCCGAAAATAGTGCACCATTACTTCGTGCCGGTCTGCTGTTACATAGCCCTGATGGTAGGCAACATCCGGATGCTCAACCCAGAGATCAAGACCATAAAACCGGCAGTACGCCACCATCTCCTCGCTGAGCTCTCTGCGCTCTTCCGGATCAAAAGGCTCTAGCCTGTCCAGCAGGGATTTGCGATTCCAGTCCGGTATTTCTATGGTATCCGTTTTCCAGTACACGTAGAGTTAAACGCCTGTCATGAATAGATAATACGAATTAAGATGCACAATCCTAACCCATAGCGGGGGCATAACACAGATGTTGCAACATCTTCTTGAAACCGGACTGCGCCAGACCATGAATCGGCTGGTCAGGCCGGCACTTCATCCAGCAGTACCGGTTTCGGTTCAGCGTACACTAACAACCCAGGCCTACCGAAGCTCTGTGCCGCCCCGCGGCTGCCGTTTTCAGACAGCTACATTAGCAGGCATACCAGTCATAAAGAGTTCCTATGGCCAGACCTCCCGGGGCGCTGTACTTTACCTGCATGGCGGCGGCTATATCATCGGCTCCGCCGCCACCCACAAAGGCCTTACCGGGCATCTGGCCAAAAGCAGCGGCTGCATGGTGGTTACACCGGATTATCGCCTGGCTCCGGAACACCCTTTTCCGGCTGCACTGGACGATGCAGAAGCAGCCTGGCAGGCACTGATTGATGAAGGATTTGCGCCCGGGCAAATTGCCATTGCCGGCGACTCTGCTGGCGGCGGACTGGCTATTGCGCTGGCCATGCGGTTGCGAGACAGCGGTCAGCCCTTACCGGCCTCCCTTACGGTTTTTTCACCCTGGATGGATCTGACCCAGGAAGCGCTGTATTCACCCGAATGCGAGCCGGTGCTGCAAGCACGCTGGACAGCCAAGGCGGCGAAACTTTACGCCGGTCAGGAATCTCTGCGTAACCCGCTGATTTCACCGATTTTCGGCAACCTTGAGGGTTTGCCCCGGATATTGATTCAGGTTGGGAGCCAGGAAATTCTGCTTAACGATGCTGAGCGACTCGCAAGTGCAGCCACAAAGGCCGGGGTAAAAACTCGCCTTGAGGTGTTTAACAGCCTTTGGCACGTTTTCCAGGTTCACAGTGGTCAGCTGGACAGAGCAACCGCCGCCGTACAAACCGCTGGCGAACACATCAGAGAGCATCTGGCAGACTGAGCTCCCCGAGCGCCAGCGCTTCTTTGCGCTGCCGCGGCCATTGCTTGATGTGCCATTCCAACTTTGATGCCCGGCTGCGGTCGCCGGCCGGCGAACTGAACACCAGCTGCAGCGGGCCCTTGCCCCTCAGGCTTCGCGCGCCTTTGGGTGCGCCGGCCTGGTGTTCAGCAAAACGGCGGGGGACGTCTGTGCTAATACCGGTGTAAAGCGCCCCGCTGGCGGTGCGTACCATGTAAACAAACCAGTCACTAGCCATCAGTCAACACCTGCGCCCTTGCCTTCACCTTTTTCTGCTGCAACCAGAGGCCTGCCATGATCAGCACCAGACCGATATAGGTCGACGGCAGAATCTGCTCTCCAAGAATAAAATAGATAAACACGAGAGACATGAAAGGCGAGATGAAGATCAGATTGCTCACTCTGGAGGTGTTTTCAGCCTTTTTCATAGCATAGGACCAGAGCACAAAAGCGATACCCATCTCGAACACACCTACGTAAACAGCTGCCGCCAGTGAGCCTGTTAGCGGGAGCACCAGGCCTTCTGTCCACCAACAGATCAGGGCAATCACCGGAAGGCCAAACAGGAAATTCAGAAACAGCCCGACCACAGGATCCCGCTTATCGCGGGTGGCAATAATCCAGTAGGAAGCCCAGACAAGCGTGCTGCCGATTGCCAGTGATACGCCCAGCGGATCTGAGAAGCTGAGAGTTGTAACGGCGCCACGCGTGGCTATCACTACAACACCGGCATAACACACCAGCCCGGCGATAATATCCAGCTTGCGCAGGCGGTGTCCCAAAAAAGGTACCGACAGATAGGCCAAAACCAGCGCCCAGGTATAATTTAACGGCTGCGCCTCTTGGGCAGGCAGCCGGTCAAAAGCGCCGAACAGCAGAAAATAATACAGGCAGGGGTTGATCAGCCCCATACCAAACGACTGGACGTATTGCTGTTTGCGCAACGAAAAAACCAGGTGCCAACGCTTCTGCAACAACAGAATGCAGCCCATAACCAACACAGACGAGGCGCAGGCAACCAGCAGCATTTGCACTGGTGC
>NZ_JBLXHQ010000025.1:0-55465 GCF_048259445.1 Marinobacter sp.
AGAAAGTTGGCTGGGGTGGCAGGATTCGAACCTGCGCATGACGGGATCAAAACCCGTTGCCTTACCACTTGGCGACACCCCAGTATCGTGCTTTTTTGGCATCATTCCAGCTCTGTCAGCTTTTGGTGAAGAGGCGATACGTTCACCCCTTTAGCTACGAACCCGGTGATGCCGGAGGGTTTGCTTTCCCAGATAATCCGGGCTGCGGATTCTGTAGGGAAACGTCCAAATATGCAAGCCCCGGTTCCGGTTAATCTTGCAGGTCCGAATTGTGTGAGCCATTCCATGCTCTGATTGACTTCAGGATACAGCCTTCTGACTACATCTTCACAGTCGTTTCGGTACCTCGAGGCGTCTCCCTCAAAAGCGGGCGCTATTCTGATTCTCGGGGTGTCCCTTGTCAACCCTTGCTCTGAAAATATCTTTCCTGTGTTGATATCGCAGGCCGGTTTCAGGACCAAAAACCAGTCCTCCGGCGGAAAGGCCGGAGTCAGTTTTTCTCCTACGCCTTCACCGAAAGCCGCGTGTCCGCGCACGAAAACCGGTACATCTGCACCGAGTGCCAGCCCTGTTTCCGCCAGCTCGTCCAACCCTAACCCGAGTTTCCAGAGATAATTGAGCCCGAGCAGCGTCGTCGCCGCATTGGAGCTCCCGCCGCCGAGCCCACCACCCATGGGCAGGCGCTTGTTGATGGCTATGCTCACGCCTGGAAGCTCCCCAGAGATCTTTTCTGCAAGAGCGCGTGCAGCCCTGATGATCAGGTTGTCTTCGTCAGGAACGCCGGGAACGGGGCTCTCGAGCCGAATGCCGGGCTGTTCCGGGGTCAGGTTCAGTGTGATGTCGTCGCCGTAGTCGAGGAACTGGAACAGCGTCTGAAGCTCGTGGTAACCATCCGGGCGCCTGCCAGTGATGTGCAGGAAGAGGTTCAGTTTGGCGGGTGAGGGCAGCGTAATGGTGGCTGTCACTGCGTCAGATCCTGCCAGCTACTTACCACAACACGTACCCGCTTATCTTCTTTAAGTGCGGTAATCCTGGCGGGCAGGGCCGGGATGCTGTCTTGCAGCGCATGCCAGCGGTCATAACGGATTTCCCAGCCGGCCTGGCGGATCATGGTCAGTTCGCCACGGTCATCAAACAGCAGGCGGAAATCGCCGTCGGGCGCCGGCAGGCCTCGTATCCACCAGGTCATACTCTCAAGGGGGAGTTGCCAGCCGGTAGCGGCTTGCATCAGGGCGTCCGGGTCTCCGGAACTGTAGGTCTCACCGTTCGGGAGAGTAAGTTCAATGAACCCCGGCACGCCCTTGAGGATCGTGCTGCCCATTCCGAGAAACGATGATGATAAGGCAAGGTCGTAGGCCTCACCCTCCTGTATCCAGTGATTGATGATAGCGGTACCGCTGTCCGAAGGTTGGCGCACAGCCAGTTTTCCGGACAATTGCCAGTGATCAAACTGGCTGAGCCTGGCGGCGCGGGCCTGCCAGTCGGCGGGTGGCTGATCTGTCATGCCTTCCGGCAGCGGCTCCAGCTGAATGGTGGTACAGGCACTCAACCCGGCAATCATAAACGTGGCAACCCAGGCGCGAACGAGCTGCCCCATTACTGGTCACCATTGCCGGTCAGTCGCTGAATCGTTTCGCGCAAAACATTATGATCCGAATCCTGTTCAAGCCCTTCCTTCCAGATAATCTGTGCCTGCTCTTCGGCACCGTTTATCCACAAAGCCTCGCCGTAGTGAGCAGCAACTTCCGGGTCGGGGTAGGCAGCCCACGCGCGGGACAGGTAATCCAGTGCGGGCTCGATCTGACCTTCCTGAAACAGAACCCACCCCATACTGTCCAGAATGGCAGGGTTTTCCGGGTCCAGCGCTAACGCCTGTTCGATGTAGCCGCGCGCTTCCTTCAGTCGGTCGGTGCGGGTTGCGAGTATGTATCCCAGGGCGTTGAGCGCCACAGCATTTTGGGGATCGTTTTCAACGATCTTCTTTAGGTCGTCTTCGGCTTTGCCGGGCTGTTCCAGTGCGTCGAAAAGCATGGCCCTTGCATACCGGAGCTGTATATTCTCAGGGTAGGCCTCAAGCGCACTGGAACCAGCTTCGAGAGCCTCTTGCTGCAGCTCCTGGTCGAGCAGCAGGTTTACCTCCAGCAGCCAGAAATTTTCTGCTCGCTCAGGATTGGCGCCGCGCAGGGAGCGAATGTTTTCAAGTGCTTCGTCCAGCTTGCCTTCCTCTGCCAACAAGGCGCTGGCACGGGCGACGGAGGGCAGGTAGTAGTTACCCTGCTCCACGCCCAGGTAGTACATGATGGCCTGTTCAGTGTTACCGGCTTCATCTTCAATCCGGCCCAGATAATAGCTGGCTTCGCTGGTGTGATGGCCCTGTTCGGTGAGTTGTGTGAGCTCTTCCTTCGCGAGTTCCAGCTGCCCGTTTTCGAGGGCAACAAGTGCGTGAGAAAGCCGCAGGCCGGGGTTGTCCGGATAGCGATCTACCAGGCGGCTGAATTCATCCTGAGCGGCCTGTAGTTCACCTTCGCTGATCAACATGCGCCCGTACAGCGTGCCCATCTGCCGGTTTGCCGGGAAGCGCCGGGTATTTATCAGCAAGTGGTCGAGGGCTTCGATTGCTTTACCGGCCTGATACAGGAGGTCGCCTTTGAGGATAATGGCCGGCTGAAAATTAGGCTTGTTTGCCAGCAGGGGGTCTAGCCGGCGGAGGGCTGCCTCAGGTTGGCCGGTGATTTTCAGCAACAGGGCGATGCTGTACTCAAGCTCCGGTGTGTCCGGATGGCGGTTTGCCATCTCTTCATACAATGCCAGCAACTCCTGTTGCTGTTCCGGAGGAAGATTTCCTGCCATGGCTGCAAGGCTGTCAAAATCTGCGTCGCCGCCCTGGTCCAGGATCTGTTCCATATACCCCAGAGCAGCTTCAAGTTCATTGCGTTTGACGGACTGAATGGCTGAAACCCGGAGGGCCTGGAGGTTGCCCGGATCCACATCCAGCCATAACTCTGCCAGATTTTTCTGGGCGTTGTCGCCATTGAGTGACTGGGCAATATACATGGCCCGCTCAATAACATTCTTATCCCGGGATTGCTGTGCTGCCCTGAGGTAATTAACCAGAGTGACATCATACCGGCCGCGCTGTGCTGCAATTTCTGCCGAAAGGAGCAGGTAAAGAGTTTCGGGCTCAAAATCAGCATATTCGATGGGGGGCTCGCTGCTTGCTTGCCCGGTGCCTTCCTGTTTGGTCTTGACGGCTGTATCGTCGAAGGCGGTTGTGTCCCCCGAACCGGTTATACTGGCGCAACCTGCCAGTGAAAGGCCGAACAGGCAGGTAACCAAAAGCGGTGCGGATTTGTGCATGCAACTTCCCGTGATTTGTCGACTACGCATCTTGAATAACCCGCGCTCTCGCGTTTTCTTGAGCTGAATCGGGCCCCGGCGGCGGCCGGTTCCCTATAATGGCATAAGCTCCTGTTCTTGCCCAACCTGTCCGCACTTCCCGAAGCAGAAGCTGTTTAGGGTGGCAGCTGAGGGCTTGGGCCGCTAAAATGCCTGCAAAATGGCGCTTGTTTACACAGCTCACCGGTAAAGGATTGTATAACCATTAAATGGCACTGCTAACGCTGGGAATCAATCACCGCACCGCCCCTGTTGAGTTACGGGAGCGAGTTGCGTTTACGCCTGAGCGTATGTCAGAGGCGTTTGCGGAGTTGCGGGCGGCGTCTGGCGCCACCGAGGCAGCCATTCTCTCTACCTGTAACCGCACCGAACTCTATCTGGCGGGCGACGATGACTGCGCGCCGCTTGTGTTGCGCTGGCTGGCGGGCTTTCACGATCTGGATGCCGCGGAGCTCGAAGAGGTGCTCTATATACACCGCGATGCGGATGCGGTGAGGCACATGATGCGCGTTGCGGCCGGGCTGGATTCCATGGTTCTGGGTGAACCCCAGATATTCGGCCAGTTGAAGGATGCCTATGCTCTGGCCCGGGAACACGGCGGAAGCGGCTCCTTCCTGTCCCGCATGTTTGAGCAAACTTTCTCCGTTGCCAAGCGCGTTCGTACACAGACCGCCATCGGCGAAAACCCGGTTTCTGTCGCTTATGCGGCCGTGAACATGGCTCACCGTATTTTTGCGGATATGTCGAAAAACAAGGCGTTGCTGATTGGCGCAGGCAAAACTATCGAACTGGTTGCACGCCACCTTGCCGATGCCGGCGTAAAGAACTTCATTGTTGCTAACCGCACTCTGGAACGCGCTCAGGCGCTGGCAGAATCCAGAGGTGGCCGCGGCATCCTGCTTTCGGAAATTCCGGATTATCTGGCGGATGTCGATATTATTATTTCATCCACTGCCAGCCCGCTGCCTATTCTTGGCAAGGGCGCGGTTGAGCGTTCGCTGAAAAAACGCAAGCACCGGCCGTTTTTTATGGTGGATATTGCTGTGCCCAGGGATATCGAGCCCGAAGTGGCTGCGCTGGCGGATGTGTATCTGTATACCGTTGATGACTTGCGCCAGGTGATCGAAGAAAATATTCGCACCCGGGAGGGCGCGGCTCGTGAAGCGGAAAACCTCATAACCGCTGGCGTGCAGGAATTTCTCAGCCAGCTTCGTGCACTGGATGCGGTTTCCACGCTGAAGCAGTTCCGGCAGCGAGCGGAAGTGTTACGAGACATAGAAACCGAAAAAGCCCTGCGCGCTTTGCGCAATGGCGGTGATCCCGAAACAGCGTTGCGCAGCCTGGCGCGAGGCCTTACAAACAAACTCCTCCACGAACCTTCGATACAGGTTCGCAAGGCCACCACCGAAGGGCGCGCCGAGGTGACTGAATGGCTGAGAGAACTGCATCAGCTTGATGTGTTGGACGCTGACGCGACGACTACTCCGGAAAAAATATGAAACCATCGATACAGTCCCGCCTCGAGCAGCTGGTTGAACGCTACGAGGAGGTGAGTGCTTTGCTCAGCGATCCGGCAACCATCGCCAAGCAGGACAAGTTTCGGGAACTATCCCGTGAGTATTCCGAGATTGAGCCTGTGGTGCAGTGCTTTCAGGCGTGGAAGCGCTCGCTGGACGATATCCGCGAGGCAAAAGAGCTGGCCAAAGACGGCGATGCGGACATGCGCGAAATGGCCGCAGAAGAACTTGAAATTGCCGAACAGAAAACCGAAGAGCTGGATGAAGAGCTGCAGCGCCTGATGCTGCCAAAAGATCCGAACGACGGCAAAAACGTGTTTCTGGAAATTCGTGCAGGAACCGGAGGTGACGAAGCCGCCATTTTTGCCGGAGATTTGTTCCGCATGTATAACCGCTATGCTGAGGGTCGCCGCTGGCAGGTTGAAGTGCTGAGCCAGAACGAAGGTGAGCACGGTGGCTATAAGGAAATCATTGCCCGGGTAGCAGGCGACGCAGTTTACGGAGCACTGAAATTCGAATCCGGCGCGCACCGTGTTCAGCGGGTACCGGAAACCGAGTCCCAGGGTCGCATTCACACTTCGGCCTGTACCGTTGCCGTCATGCCGGAGGCGGACGAGGCCGAGGCGATCGAGATCAACAAAGCCGATCTGCGCGTGGACACCTTCCGTTCCTCGGGCGCGGGTGGCCAGCACGTTAACAAAACCGACTCAGCCATCCGGATTACCCACCTGCCAAGCGGCATTGTGGTGGAGTGTCAGGAGGAACGCTCGCAGCATAAAAATCGGGCCAAGGCCATGAGCTTTCTGGCCTCAAGGCTGCAGAACGTTGAAACTGAGCGGCAACAGAAAACCATGGCAGAAACCCGCAAAAGCCTTGTTGGCAGCGGCGATCGCTCTGAACGTATCCGCACTTATAACTTTCCCCAGGGTCGGGTAACCGACCACCGGATCAACCTCACCCTTTACAAGCTTGATGATGTGATTGCGGGTGATCTGGATTCTGTTGTTGTGCCGCTTCAGCAAGAGCATCAGGCGGAGCTTCTGGCCACGCTTTCTGATGACGAGTAAACCCTCACTGACCTGCGGGGCGTTGTTGGACAATGCAGTGCGCCGGATTGCCGGCGATACTGCCCGGCTCGACGCCGAGTTGCTTCTTGCCCAGGTGACCGGCCTGAGCCGTTCCGGCTTCCGTGCTTTTCCCGAGCGCGAAGTGGATGCCCTGCAGGCAGCTGAATTCGGAGATCTTGTGATGCAGCGTGTGCAGGGCATGCCGGTAGCTTACCTGCTAGGTCATCAGGAGTTCTGGTCGCTTCCGCTCACAGTCAGCGATAGCACTCTTATTCCACGCCCGGATACCGAATGTCTGGTGGAGCAGGCGCTGGAATTGCCTTTGCCTGACAATGCCCGGGTTGTTGATCTTGGCACCGGCACTGGCGCGATTGCTCTGGCGCTGGCCAGCGAGCGTCCCGGTTGGGTGATCAGTGCTTGTGACCTGATGGAAGACGCTGTGGCATTGGCACAGACAAATGCCCGCCAGCTGAAATTACCGGTAGATGTTTTTCAGAGCCATTGGTTTGCCGGGTTGCCCGCTGGCCTTTTTGATCTGATTGTTTCCAATCCACCTTACATCGCTTCAGGCGACCACCATCTCGACGAAGGCGACGTTCGCTTTGAGCCGGTGTCTGCGCTGGTATCCGGAGCGGATGGTCTCGATGATATTCGCCTGATTGTGAGCGAAGCGCCTGCCTGGCTGAATGCTGAAGGCTGGTTGCTTCTTGAGCACGGATTTGACCAGGCTGAGGCCGTTCAGGAGCTGCTCACCGCCCGAGGGTTTGCTAAGGTGGAGAGCCAAAAAGACTACGGCGGCAACGACCGCATGACCTTGGGCCAATGGCCCCGAAAAGGAGCCCTCCATGCTCAGTGATGAAGAACTCCTGCGCTTCAGTCGTCAGATTTTGATGCCGCGTTTTGATATCGCAGGCCAGCAATCATTGAAGTCCGCCCGCATAGTGGTGGTTGGCGCTGGCGGCCTCGGTTGCCCGGTTGCGCTTTATCTGGGTGCGGCAGGGGTAGGCCACTTAACACTGATTGACGATGATGTTATCGAACTGGCTAACCTGCAGCGCCAGATAGCGTTTGAAACCGCACAAATTGGCGAATCCAAGGCAGAAACCCTGGCCGCCCGTGTACGCAGTATCAATCCGGAAGTGTCTATTTCCGTGATTAACCGCCGCCTTGATCTGGATGGCTTTGCGCAGGAAGTGACAGGGAGCAGTTTGGCTTTGGACTGCTCGGATAATTTTGCCACGCGGTTCGCGCTTAATCGTGCTTGTGTGGCAGCGGGTGTTCCGCTTATTTCTGGCGCCGCTATTCGGGGCGAAGGCCAGGTCAGCGTGTATGACAGCCGGAATCCCGACTCTCCTTGTTACCACTGTTTATACCCGGAGCAGGGCAATGAAGATCTCACTTGCTCGGAAGCTGGGGTGATTGCGCCACTGGTTGGCATGATCGGTTCTGTTCAAGCTATGGAAGCCATTAAAGTGCTGTCTGGTGTAGGCACCCCACTTGTGGGCAGGTTATTGATCCTGGATGCCTGGGAAATGCAGTGGCGTGAAATGAAGCTTACAAAAGACCCTGATTGTCCGGTTTGTGGCTTGAAATAGTACCGGACTGGCCGAAGCGGGCATGGGAGAAGACTCTCCAAAACACGCTGTGAATACGTCCGTGTACGCTCGGCTCCGCCCTTTAGCGCTTATTGCTCCTGCGTCGCGCCAAAGGTCCTGGGCAAGCCGTCCATGGCTTGCCCGTGAAGTGCTGCGCACTCCACCCATGGCTCCGCACGGTTTTGGAGAGTCTTCTCCCATGCCCACCTCTACATTGTTCCTCAGTCTAGTCTTTTAGTGCCTGAAACTTCGCTATTGCCTCTTTTCTGCTCTCTTTCAGATCAACAATGGGCCTTGGATATCCACCCGGGATAACACCACCTTTGGACGGATCGTGGATGCGTTTGTTATCCAGCTTTGCCAGCTCAGGCACCCACTCGCGGATGAACTCACCTTTCGGATCAAAGCGCTCACTTTGAGTGACCGGATTAAACACCCGGAAGTAAGGCGCGGCGTCTGTGCCGGTCGATGCGCTCCATTGCCAGCCGCCGTTGTTGGAAGCCAGAAAGCCGTCCACCAATTTGGACATGAAGTAGGCCTCGCCCAGCCGCCAGTCGATAAACAGGTTTTTGGTCAGAAACATCGCCGTAACCATACGCAACCGGTTGTGCATCCAGCCGGTCTGGTTGAGCTGGCGCATGGCTGCGTCAACCAGGGGAATGCCGGTGTTGCCGGATTTCCAGGCTTCGAAATGCTCACCCGGGTCGTTCCATTTCAACGCTTCGGTTTCCGGTTTGAAGGCACGGTGCATGCTCACCCGGGGGCAGTGGTAAAGGGTGTGGATATAGAAATCCCGCCAGGCTATTTCGTTAATCCAGGTCACCAGACCTTCCTGATTGCCGCCCATACCTTGTGCTTGTCGCCCGGCGATCAGGCATTGGCGGCCGGAGAGTACGCCGTTGGCCAGGTAGGGGGAAAGCTGGCTGGTGCCATCAAGTGCGGGGAAGTCTCTTTGCTCTTTGTAGGCGCCGCCGTGTTCGCTGAGGAAGCGCTCCAGCTGCGAGTGCGCCGCATCTTCTCCGGTTTCTACCAGTGCTGGTGGCGCATCTTCAAAGCCCCCAGGAATGTTTTTAATACGCTCTGGCTGAATGGCCTTGCCCTGGGCTTCAGGTACCGGGTAAAGCGTTGGCTGGGTTTCATCAATCCAGGTGCGCCAGCGACGGGAGAATGGTGTAAATACGGAGTAGGGTTCACCCTGGCCGGTCAGTATTTCACCCACAGGCGCCACAGTCTGGTCGCGGTACTTGCGGGTTGTGATACCCAGTTCATCAAAGCGGTGTTTCACCGCCTTGTCGCGCTTGCGCTCGTTGATGCCATACTCCTCATTGAAGTGGAGTTGGCGGATGCTGTGTTTCTGGCAATGGCTTTCAAGGGCTGTGATGCTGTCTTTGAAGCGCTCGGCTTCTATAAAAGACAGCGGTATGCCTAGTTTTGCAAGCTCCTCAGCCAGAGCGTTTGCATGGGCAACAACGAACTGAACCCGCGCCGGCGACCAGTCGTGCTCCTGCCATTGCGCTGGAGTGAGAATGAAGCAGGCTCGAACACCTGTGTTGCCCCCTGCTACGCTGGCTTCTTTGCAGGCAGCCGTAAGGGCGGCGTTGTCGGCTATCCGCAGGTCGTTTCTGAACCATACCAGTTGCGTCATTGTCTGTTCCGTATCGGGTTCCGGCTTTGAATGTAAGGGTAATTACATCGCACTGTGGCAATAAAATCACATAGTTGGATATTCGCCCGGGGTCACTGATTGGATTATAGTTGTCCCAACTTTACCAGCCGTATTCGTCGGAGATGTACAGCCTTTATGGATATTGAAACCGAAAGCCGGCGTGACGGAGTCTGGGCTCAACCGTATCAGCTTTTGTCCGGCCAAACCCAGCACCATAAGCTTGGGCATGTTCGGCTGTGGGTCACTTTGCTGGATAAAGAATGGCAGGTGCGCACGGAAACCCGGGAGCCGGAGACAGACCCAGTGGGCTGGACAGAATCCATAGGTCATCGGCTGCCGCCCTCAAGTGATTCTTTGAAGCGCTTTGTTCGGGAGGGGGATTCGTCAACGGTATCCTTCATACCGGCCGTGGCCAATCTCCCAACGGTCATTCGCCCATATCACCCGCTGACCATTCCCGGCGGTACCCGTTGCACAATATATGTGGGAACGGTTGTCTGGATGAAAATCTGTACCGGACAAAACCAGACCCTTCTCACCGAAGTTCCGCTTGCTGTGCCATCGTTTACCTGGGTGGGCAGAAATACGATGGAGGGTGAACTGTGCTACGCGTCGTCGAACTTTGGTCGTCTGGCGCTTGAAGCAGTGCCGAAACGGGCATGGCGGGCAGTGACTCCGGTCACGATTATCAACCGCAGAACGGAGCCTTTGCTGCTGGAGCGCTTCAGCCTGCCTACACCGTTGCTATCGCTGCATCAGAATGATCGCGGCGAGCTTTGGACGCCTGGTGTGGTGGTGGAAGTGGCAACAGATATGAATTCAGCAAGCCTGAATATTGATGAGGGATTGCTTGTCGCTGCCGGCCCCTGCCAGCCAGTGGCGCCGGCCCGGGAAAAGTCTGCCAGGGGGCGCCTGGTGCGGGCCATCGACCGGGTGTTTGGTTAATGCACATTCTGCGGAGTAATGATTGTGGCTGAAGGGCTGAAAACGGGTGCGATGAATGTGTTTTACGGTATAGCCTGGGGCCAGTGGATCAGTACCGGCTTTTTGTTGGTACTTGGCATAGTTCTCGCGTCATTGGCAGCCCGCAGTGTGTCGAAGGTGATGGCCAAGCGCAGTTCCCGGCATCACACCGTTATGGTCCGGCGGCTGGTGTTTTACGTCATCTTTTTGCTGTTTGGCGTTGCAGCGCTCAGGGAGGCCGGGTTTTCGCTGGACGTCGTGTTGGGCGCGGCCGGTATTCTTACCGTCGCCATCGGTTTTGCATCGCAAACGTCTGCCTCCAATATGATCAGCGGTCTGTTCCTGCTTGTCGAGAAGCCATTTGAAATTGGCGACTTCATTGAAGTGGAAGCCATCATGGGAGAAGTGGTAGGAATCGATATGCTCAGTGTAAAGCTGCGCACAAGAGACAACCTGTATGTTCGCATTCCCAACGAAACCCTGATCAAGACACCGGTTGTTAACCGCTCACGTTTTCCCATTCGCAGGATCGACCTTCAGGTAGGGATTGCCTATGCTGAAGATGCAGAGAAAGTGGAAGACCTGTTGCTGGAGTTGGCAGAAAAGAATCCAGCTTGCCTCGAAGAACCCAAAGCGCTGGTGATGGTAACCGCATTCGGCCCTTCCTCGGTGGATTTGCAGTTTTCGTTCTGGGTCCCGAAAGACAAGGTGCTTGAAGGCAAAAGCGGTATGCTCGTTGCCATAAAGAAAACACTGGATAAAGCGGGTATAGAAATACCCTTCCCGCATACCAGTATCTATGCCGGTAGTCATTCCGAGCCCTTCCGCGTGCAGCTGATGGGGCCGGAGAAAGTCATTGAAAAGGAACCGTTGGATGTCGACAAAGACAGCTGAAGCCATCAAAACCGTAGCGCCAACCCCTGCTGACAACAAACTCAGCCTGGGCTGGCGGGAGTGGGTGGCACTGCCTGATCTGGATATCAGCCGCATCAAGGCAAAGGTGGATACCGGAGCACGTACCTCCTGCCTGCACACGTTTCGCACGGAACCCTACACGCAGGATGGCGAGCGCCGGGTCCGGTTCTGGGTCCATCCTGTTCAGAATGATATGCATCAGGTAGTGGAGTGTGATGCCCGTGTTCTCGATGAACGTGATGTATCAGACTCAGGTGGACACAAGGAGTTGCGGCTGGTCATTGAGACCACCCTGGTAATTGGCGGCCAAAGCTGGCCCGTTGAAATGACTCTGACAAACCGGGACACCATGCGGTTTCGCATGCTCATCGGTCGCACCGCGATGGCGGGCCGTACAACAGTTTATCCCGAAGCTTCCTATCTCGCCGGGGAACCGGCTTTAAGGTCTGAAAAATGAAAATTGCAGTTCTGTCGCGTAACCGGCATTTGTACTCTACCCGCCGTCTGGTGGAAGAAGGTGTCAACCGTGGTCATGAAGTGAAGGTGATTGATTGCCTGCACTGCTCCATGAACATCACGTCTGCCAACCCTCGCATTCATTATCATGAAGAAGTGCTGGAAAACTTTGACGTTGTGATTCCCCGTATCGGGGCTTCCGTTACCTTCTACGGCACAGCGGTTCTGCGCCAGTTTGAAATGATGGGGACCTTCCCGGTAAACGAGTCTGTTGCTATCACCCGTTCAAGGGACAAACTGCGCTCCCTGCAGTTGCTTGCCCGTAAAGGCGTCGGCATGCCCATAACCGGCTTTGCCAACAAACCGGATAACGTACCCGAACTGCTGAAAATGGTGGGCGGTGCACCGGTTGTTATCAAACTGCTGCAAGGCACCCAGGGCATTGGCGTCGTGCTGGCAGAAACCCGCACGGCGGCTGAAAGTGTGATCGAGGCCTTCATGGGCCTCAAAGCCGACATTCTTGTGCAGGAGTTCATCAAAGAAGCCGGCGGCGCCGATATTCGTTGTTTTGTTATTGGCGACAAGGTGATTGCAGCCATGAAACGGCAGGGTGCCGAGGGCGAGTTCCGGTCCAATTTGCATCGCGGCGGCAGCGCTTCTCTGGTTCGTATTACGCCGGAAGAGCGAAAAACAGCCATCACCGCAGCCAAGTCCATGGGCCTGAACGTGGCAGGTGTCGACTTGCTTCGCTCCAGCCGTGGCCCGCTGGTGATGGAAGTGAATTCCTCGCCCGGCCTGGAAGGTATTGAAAACGCTACCGGCAAGAACGTGGCAGGCATGATCGTGAACTGGATTGAAAAAAATCAGGCGCCCTGGCGCACCAAAACCAAAGGCAGAGGTTAATCGATGGCGCGCGCGCCCTTTGAAATCGCCGGAGTTCAGGTTCGGCCCGGCACCCGGCAAACCATAGAAGTCCAGGTTGCAAAATTATACACGCACACCCCTTTGCACATACCTGTTGAGGTTGTGCATGGGCGACGGGACGGACCGGTGTTGATGGTGTGTGGTGCCATACACGGTGATGAAATTGCCGGCGTGGAAATTGTGCGCAGGGTACTTAAAAATTCGGCGCTTCGTAATTTGCGCGGCACTCTGGTAGCAGTGCCTATCGTCAATATCTTCGGGTTTGTGCATCGCACACGCTACTTGCCAGACAGGCGCGACCTTAACCGCTGCTTCCCCGGTAGCGAAAGGGGCTCTCTTGGCGGGCGCATCGCCTATCTTTTGCGCACCCAGATTATGGAGCACGTAACGCATATCATCGATTTGCATACAGGCGCCATTCACCGCTTCAACCTGCCGCAGGTTCGGGCCGAGCTGAAAAACCCTGAAACTGCGCGCATGGCCGAAGCGTTCGCCGCTCCGGTAATTATCGATGCAGGCTTGCGGGAAGGCAGTTTGCGCGCCTACGCAGATTCTCTGGATATTCCTGTAATCACCTATGAGGGCGGCGAAGCCCTGCGCTTTGACGACGTTGTGATCGGCAGTGGCGCCAAAGGCGTGATGCGGGTGATGCGCGAACTGGAAATGGTTCCTCCGCGCAAAGGTCGCAGCACAACGAAAAAGCGCTCAGAAATTGCAGCCAGCTCGCAGTGGGTGAGGGCAGAGATCGATGGCATCATGCGCCCGGTTGCTCAGCTCGGGCAGAAAGTACGTAAAGGCCAGAAGCTGGCCATGGTTGCCGACCCCTTCGGCGAATCCGAAACGGCGATTATGTCACCCTGCTCAGGCATCGTGATTTGTGTGAACAACCTGCCTTTGGTCAACGAAGGTGAAGCGATTTATCATATCGCCCGGTTTGACGAACTGAACGAAGCCGAGAAAGCCATGGAGTATTTCCGTAGCTCCTTCGAGGCGGAAGTAAGCGAAGCCGTTGTGCCCATGCACCCCTGGGACGAACTGCAGAAATAAATCACAGGAGCCGCCATGATCTGGGATCAGACGTTTGTTGACCTGGCACCCCTACCAAGAGGATTTCATCTGGTAAGCAATGAAATCCTCGCCCAGGCGCCGGACATGACCAACTGCGAAGTAGGGCTGCTGCACCTGTTCATCCAGCACACCTCCGCATCGCTGGCGGTCAACGAAAACGCAGATCCGGACGTGCGCGGTGATCTTGAACGCCACTTTAACGTGATGGTGCCAGAGCGGGCGCCGCATTATGAGCATGTGATGGAAGGGCCGGACGACATGCCGGCCCACATCAAGAGCATTCTTATAGGCCCGTCGCTCACGCTGCCCGTGAACCATGGTCGCCTTGCGCTAGGGACATGGCAGGGCATCTATTTGTGCGAACACCGGGACAAAGCCGGTGGTCGGCGGATTGTGGCTACGCTGCAAGGGCGCTGGTGAGTAAAGCGCATCTGTTAAACGTGCTGGCGGGCGTTGAGAAACCCCCAAGAGTTTTAAGGCTCACTTACAGCTCTGCATTCGCTTCAGGCCTCCAGATCCCAGTAAGGCTGATCCCCAAAACGTTCGGATAACAAATCAACCAGTAGCCGAACCTTCGCCGATAAATGCCGGTGGCGGGGATACAGAACGCTAAGCTCAATGTCGGTAGGCGGGTAGTCCGTCAGGACCGTTCGCAGTTGCCCGGTTTTGAGAGCCTCGCCGACGATAAACGTCGGCAGCATTGCGATGCCTTGATGATTGATTGCGGCATCGTTTAGAGGTTCTGCGTTATTGGCCCACATAACACACTGGATCGCGTAGGCCTGCTCACCAGCGGGGCCACGTAAACGCCACTTGCTTCCGGAGCCCAGATAACCGTAATGCAAACAGCGGTGCCCGATGAGGTCGGCAGGTACTGACGGTTCTCCCCACTTCTCCAGATAATCCGGCGAAGCACAAAGCACGCGCCTCGCAGTTGTCAGCTTGCGAGTTACAAGACTGGTGGTCGCCTGCGATGCCCCAACGCGCACAGTCACATCGAAGCCCTCTTCAATCGCATCGACGACGCGATCATTCAGTACCAGCTCAACGTGTACATCCGGATACAGGGCCATGTATTCAGCGAGCACCTTGGATAAGTGGAGAGTGCCAAAAGACATCGGTGCGTTGACGCGGAGATTGCCAGTCGGCTGACTTTGCGAGGTTGTGATAGCCGAGGTTGCTTCGTCCAACTCACTTAAAATGTGAATACAGCGTTCATAGAACGCAAGCCCCGTGTCTGTCGGCGTGACTCGGCGCGTACTGCGCTGAAGTAACTGTGCGCCGAGTTCCTGCTCGAGGTTGATCACGGCCTTGTTGACCACCGATCGCGACAATCCCATCTCCCGCGCTGCAGCCGCAAAACCACCTGCCTTGACGACTTGGGTGAACGCGCGAATACTGGCGAAATTATCCATATACGATCTCTGGCTGTCGCTCGTATAACGACAGTATGTCGCCAACTAACAGTATTGTATCAATAAAAGTGTCGAGTTAGAGTGGAAAATGCAACCAAATTGTATAGGGAGATTTCATGACAAACACACTCAAGGTGCTCTGCATTTCCGGCAGTGTGCGGAAAAATTCCTATAACACAGCCGCGTTGAGGGTTGCCCGGGACAGCGCTCCCGGCAACATGCATATCGAATTTGCCGATCTTTCGCAGATTCCGCTGTATGACCAGGACCAACGAGACGACGCGGTTCCGGCTGCCGTGAAAAAACTCGTTGAGCAGGTTAGGGCGGCTGACGCATTGCTGTTCGCCACACCGGAATACAACTACTCAATGTCCGGCGTTCTGAAAAACGCCATAGATTGGGTCTCACGCGAGCAGCCTCAGCCGTTCGCTGGCAAGCCCGCCGCAATCATGAGTGCCAGCATGAGCCTGCTCGGTGGCGTGCGTGCTCAATACGACTTGCGTCGTGCCATGGTCTTTCTGGACATGCACTGCCTGAACAAGCCTGAAGTCATGATCGCATCGGCGCATGAACGCTTCGACGCGGAAGGCAGACTTACCGATGAGACCACAGGAGAATTCATTGCCAAACTGGTAGCCGCCCTGGGTGACTGGACGCGGAAGCTGCAGGCAGGTGACAAACAATGAGTACACAGCTATGGACACCAGAAGAAGCTTTTGATCAGGATTGTACAGAACCGGCTGGATGCAAGGCAGTCGAGCTGTTGATTGAGCCGCGGGACAGGGATCTGGGCGGCTTCTCTGTAAGGCGTGTTTTACCCGCCAGACAGCGCCGCATGGTTGGACCCTGGGTTTTCTTCGATCATATGGGGCCTGCTGAATTCGCCGCCGGTGACGGCATCAAAGTGCGACCACACCCGCACATTAACCTGGCCACGGTCACTTACCTGTTTGAAGGGGAAATACTGCATCGGGATTCGGTCGGCAGCTACCAGGCCATTTGCCCGGGCGATGTCAATCTCATGGTCGCAGGGAAGGGCATTACCCATTCCGAGCGGGAACGCCCTGAAGTCACCCAAACAGCGCACCGCCTCCACGGCCTGCAACTCTGGCTGGCTTTACCAGAGGCCGATGAAGAGATCGATCCGGCATTTTATCACTATCCCAGCGCCGACATCCCCCGCGTCGAAATCGACGGCGTGCCGATCCGGGTAATTATGGGCAGCGCTTATGGTGAAACATCGCCCGTCAAAGTGTTTGCAGACACCCTTTACGTTGAGGCGCATCTGCGGGCAGGGCAAACAATTCAGGTGCCGGATGCTGATGAGCGTGCAGTCTACGTGGCTGAGGGCGAGCTAACCGCGGACAATACCCGGATCCCCGAGTATGCAATGGCCGTGCTCTCAGACAAACCAGGCATTGAGCTGACTGCAACAGGGGATGCACGCATTGCGATCGTTGGTGGTCAGAACCTGGGCAAGCGATACATGGAATGGAACTTCGTTTCCAGCCGCCGCGAGCGCATTGAGCAGGCCAGGAATGATTGGAAAGCCCAGGCCTTCCCAAAGGTGGTGGGCGACGAAGAAGAATTTATTCCGATGCCGGAATAAGGCGACCGGTCGCAAAGCGCCGGAGGCTACAAGGTATACGCGGCCACCACACCCGGATACCGCTGGTGGCCGCAGAGTTGAGGCCAGGTTGTTGAGTGAAGGGCAGGTATTAAGATGCTTTTTGTTTTTGCACGCAGAGCCTGCTTACCTGCCTGCACTCAACGAAATGGCGGCTCATCAAAGCTGCGCAGCTTGCGTGAATGCAGGGTGTAGCGCTCACTGCGCATCAGTTCCAGTGCGCGGATGCCGATATGCAAGTGCTGGGTAACCGCGCTCTCGTAGAAAGCACCCGCCGCCCCGGGTAACTTGATCTCACTGTGCAGTGGTTTGTCGGAGACGCACAGCAAAGTGCCGTAAGGTACCCGGAACCGATAACCCTGTGCAGCGATGGTTCCACTCTCCATATCCACCGCGATGGCGCGGGCCAGGTTAATCTGCGGCCGCTCCTGTGCCCAGCGCAGCTCCCAGTTGCGATCATCGTAGGTTAATACCGTGCCGGTGCGCAGTCGGCGCCGGAGCGTGTCACCCTCGTCACCAGTGATCTCCGCCGCAGCCTGTTGCAGCACTTGCTGAACTTCGGCTAGCGCCGGCAACGGAATGTTCGGTGGCAGTACCCGGTCAAGAATGCCGTCTCGGCGCATATAAGCATGGGCCAGTACATAGTCACCAATTACCTGTGATTGCCGCAACCCGCCGCAGTGACCGATCATCAGCCAGCAGTGCGGGCGCGTTACGGCCAGGTGATCGGTAATGTTCTTGGCGTTGGAAGGCCCTACGCCGATGTTGACCAGGGTAATACCCTGGCCAGGCTCGGATGCCTTCAGATGGTAGGCTGGCATCTGGAACTTGTGCCAGACCACAGAATCGACAAGCGCCTGCATTTCTTCATTGGCCATACCCCGCTCAATCACCACATTGCCGGGCAATACCATACTCTGAAAGCGTGATTCGCCCTGCAGCATGTCCAGCCCGTGGCGAATAAACTGGTCAACATAGCGATGGTAGTTGGTCAGCAATATCCACCGTTGCACATGCTGCCAGTCACTGCCGGTATAGTGCACCAGCCGGCGCAATGAAAAATCCGTGCGCGCCGCGTCGAACAGAGCCAGCGGCATTTGCTCCAGTTCCTGCCAGTCGTAAAGGCCATCGGCAACGCCGTCGTCGGTGGCGGAGAGGTCTGTACTGGGGAACACCCTTGCCAGCTCGCTGGCGGTAACGCCCGAACCGCCCAGCTCATCACCCCGCTCAACAACATAGGGGTAGGGAATGTTGACCTGGCTCTGACCTACTTCCACTACGACCGTAAAATCCCTCATTATGTGCCCGAGTTGCCTCTCCAGATAACGCCTGAAGGCTTCTGGCTGGGTCACCGTAATGCTGTAAACGCCGGGCACCTGCAGCCGCGCGTAGGCGCGTACGCTGCTGGGCACTTCGCCCTGGGATCGGTAGGTCAGGCGCAGCTCGGGGTACCGGAAGGTGCATTGGGAATCCTGCGGCAGCTGGCGATCAATAAGATACCGTTTCAGCGCCGTGCGCAGTGAGCTGGTGGCTTGTTCATACAGAGTAGCGAGACGATCAACAGCCGCTTCAGCGGTGGTCACTACAACAAAATCATCATCACAAGGTGGTGTCACGACGGGCCTCAGATTTGTTTGATAGTCTTTACGGGGCGATTACGGTGTCGCAAAGTATGGCTATAAAGGATGCCAGAGCAATAAACAAGCAGTTGCAATCAGTTGCCTTCGCGCCGAGAGCCTGGCTTGAAAAGTTTAAACCAGGCGATCAAGGCCGCTGTTGTCCCGAAGCCCAGAAAAGCGAAAAACTCTGCGAAGCTATAGTCACCAACTTCATTCATTAGCCCCAAAACAACTAAAAGAAACGTCCCGATGGTGCCGACAATCCTTAAATTCATATTCTGATTCTCCCAGTTGGTGCGCTCAAATTGATAGCGCTTGGACTTACTCCGGGCTAAGTCCAGTGTTCGTTAAATGGCCGTCCTGAACCGCATCACCCCCCCCCATTTACCGTCAACGTTAATAATCTTGCACGGATGTTCAGCTTCGTGTCCTTTGTTATTTTTTTGGCAATCTATCAAAGAGTTCTCTATCGCGTGCTTTATTGAGGTTCTATTTGACTTCCAGGACCAGGCACCCACAGCAGATTGGGCAAAAGCCTTGTGTTCGGTTGCATGGATATATTCCTCCCGGTACGACTTCAAAGCCTGAT
Source organism: Marinobacter sp. (assembly GCF_048259445.1). GTDB lineage: Bacteria > Pseudomonadota > Gammaproteobacteria > Pseudomonadales > Oleiphilaceae > Marinobacter. The sequence continues at coordinate 18,818 of NZ_JBLXHQ010000025.1, forward strand.
TCGTCATGATCGAGGCCTCTCCAGTGGCCTTTTGCTCAAAAGCAGGCTCGATGCTTTCGCCTGTACTTTTTGCTGTAGCGATGGGTTGTTTATAGGTTGCACACCCCGCCAGCAAAGCAATAAATATAATGAAGACTCCTGGTCTCAAATTTGACTCCTTAATTGATGTCAACTTCAACAACATGCTCGACTGCGGAATGGAGGCGAAGCCGCAATGTAGTAGACGTCGCCGTGCCTGTGATTGTTAGGAGCTGCCGAAGAGTGCGGCATTACGTCAGGTCCTGATAAGGGTTGTAGGCTACTTCCCAGTAATGACCTTCCGGATCTTGAAAGTAGCCGGAGTAACCGCCCCAGAAAACCTCCACCGCCGGTTTAATAAGTTGAGCGCCTGCGGATACTGCCTGGCTAAGAACAGCATCAACTTCTGACTTGCTTGCAACATTATGGGCCAGTGTAATGCCAGAAAAGCCGACCTGAGCGGGAATGGGTAATCCGATGTCCTTAGCCAACTCTTCCCGAGGGTAGAGCGCTAACCACGTTCCTTCCAGACTGAAAAAGGATATTTTGCCACCTTCAAAGTCATGCCTCGGCAGACCGAGACCTTCGCCATAGAAACGAGTGGCCCTTTCCAGGTCGTCCACACCAAGCGTGATAATGCTGATTTTCGGTTTCATGGCTCCCTTCCTAACAGCAACTAGACCGCGTTCCGCGATATTGCAAAAAAGTGCGTTCTCGATAACGCCGCTTCTCCAAATCCGCGTCGCGCCCCAAGTTCCAGATTTAACAACAGGTTAGCCCACTTCTCCGGTTCTCTCCATATAATCCCGTGAAGCCTTTATTTAGCGCGGTCAATCATACTGTATAGAAGCGCCGCTGCAGAAACCGGAGCGGCAATGCGCAGGCTGTAGCGGGTTTTTGGTTAGTGAGAGGGGAGGGGCGTCTATCATTACGCCAGCTTAGTGTGGCGGAATTCAACCCATAGACTTTTACTAATGGGTGAGAACGTACCCATTCCTTAGCGTTTTTTTTCAGTTTTTCAGAAAGCCTTTGTTTTATGGCCACTTTTTAATCTGGCCTGCTCCTTGCTACTTCTTTTGCACCGCAGCCCTTCCGGGCTTCGTCGAGCACCCAATAAACAAAATGAACCAGGGAGCATTCTCTATGAAGACCCAAGCCATTATGGCAGTGGCATTCGCCTCTACTCTTGTTGCTAGCCCCGTTTTTGCCCAGGATCGGGCGGGTTGGCCGGATAACTTTACTGTGGGAACGGCCAGTCAGGGCGGTACCTATTTCGCTTATGGCTCCGGTTGGGCCAACTTTGTTGCAGAAAACCTGGGTGTTTCCGGCGGTGCTGAAATCACTGGCGGCCCGATGCAGAACATGGCGCTAGTGCATACTGGCGATCTCAAGTTCGGCCTCACCACCATGGGCCCGGCCCGTGAATCCATGGAAGGCAACAGCCCGCTGGCACCTGGCATGAAGATGGACAACGTTTGTGCCATGTTCCCCATGTACGAGACGCCTTTCTCAGTGACCGCGCTGAGCAGCTCGGGTATCACCTCTATTACTGATATTCCGGATGGCGCCACCATCGGTTTCGGCCCGGCTGGCTCAACGTCTGACACCTATTTCCCGCGCATGATGGAAACCCTGGGTGTTAACTTCGAGCGCCGTAACGGCAGCTGGTCAGATCTTGGTGGTCAGCTTCAGGATGGCCTGATCGATGTCGTGGCTTTTGCCGCAGGCATTCCCATTCCGGCTGTTAGCCAGCTGGAGGTTCAGACCGATGTAAACATAATCGGCATGACCGATGAGGAAGCCAAGAAGGTTACGGATAACTTCCCGGTATCTGAATTCACCATTCCGGCAAGCACCTATCAGTCTCTGGATAAGCCGTCGCGTGTGGTTTCCATGTGGAACTTTGCCATGGTGAATTGCGATGTGTCGGAAAGCTTTGTGTATGAAATCACCAAGCTGACCATGGAGCAAAACGAAAGAATGGTCTCCATTCACAAGGCAGCCCGCAATTCGATTCCCGAAAACTACACAAAGAACAACGTTCTGCCCTGGCACAAAGGTGCAGCTCGCTGGTTCAACGAGAACGGTTACACCATCGAAGAAAGCAAGATCAAATAAGGTTTCTGATCTGAATGCTTGAAAAAAGGGGGCCGCAAGGCCCCTGAACAATAGCCGGTGGTTTGCCGGCTCCGATTTGCCTGCAGGCAGGACACCTAATGACACTTGAACGACACCCCAAAGACTTCTCCGATGTGGAGGTGGGCGAAGACCACGTGCTTGCCCACGATGTGGACAAGGAACCTGTAGAGGCAAATCGCAGGCTGTTTGAAGGCGGCATGCTGAAGTTTGTTACGTTGCTCGCCATTGTTTACTCATCTTTCCATTTGTATGCGCTGAACATCGCGCCGCTGGAAACCTGGTCGTTCCGGATTGTGCACATTGCCGGGGCGCTTGTTCTGGGATTTGTTCTGTTTGCCGGGGCCCGTTTTGTGTCTGTTGAAGAAGGCTCTGCACGCCATCGCTGGACCACCTGGATAGGTGCTGCTGCGGTATTGCCGGCATTCTATGTGCTTTATCAGACTTACTCGTTCTGGCAGATGGTTCAGAACGGCGCCATGCGAATTCCTGTTGAGCTGGAAACCTGGCATTTTGGCTGGCCCCTGCTGGCGGTAACCGCTTTAGGCATTGTGCTGAGCTGGTTCCACCAGCGTGAGCGCTCGCGCTTCAGCGTGCCCGATCTGGTACTGATCGTGTGCTCTGTCGCCGTTGCGGCTTACTTTCTGGTGGCTTATAACACCTCTATGCGCATGTCTACGGGCACCTCGTTTGCGCCGGTGGGCATATCCTTTGCCGCTGTTGCGGGCACAGCGCTGATTATGGAGCTTACCCGCCGGGTTGCCGGCCTGGCATTGGTGATCATCGGGCTGGTGTTTCTGGTGTATGTGTTTGCCGGGCCGTATCTGCCGGGGTTTCTGGGTTATCCCGGGCTGTCTGTACAGCGCTTTTTCAGCCAGGTTTATACCGATGCCGGTATTCTTGGGCCCACCACGGCGGTGTCGTCCACTTACATTATTCTGTTCATCATTTTTGCCGCGTTCTTGCAGGCGTCAAAGGTGGGTGATTACTTCGTAAACTTCGCGTTTGCTGCGGCCGGGCGTTCACGGGGTGGCCCCGCCAAAGTGTCTATTTTTGCCTCCGGCCTGATGGGTATGATCAACGGCACCAGCGCGGGCAACGTGGTATCGACAGGGTCGCTGACTATCCCGCTGATGAAAAAAGTGGGTTACAGCAAAAAATCCGCTGGTGCTGTGGAAGCGGCGGCTTCTACCGGTGGCCAGATCATGCCGCCGATTATGGGGGCAGGTGCCTTCATCATGGCCGAGATTACCGGTATTCCCTATACCGAGATCGCCATCGCGGCCATTATTCCCGCGATACTTTACTTCGGGTCTGTTTACTTCATGGTGGATTTTGAGGCGGCGAAAACCGGCATGCGTGGCATGCGGGAAGATGAGCTGCCAAAACTGCGTACCATGGTTAAGCAATGCTACCTGTTTATACCGATCATCATTCTGGTGGTGGCGCTGTTTATGGGTTACTCGGTGATACGGGCCGGTACTCTGGCCATGGTGTCTGCGGCAGTCGTCAGCTGGTTCTCCCCCAACAAGATGGGTGTTCGCGCGGTTCTGCACGCACTGGAAATTGCCTCGTACATGGCCATACAGATTATTGTGGTGTGTGCGGCGGCGGGCGTTATTGTAGGTGTTATTTCCCTCACCGGTGTCGGTGCCCGCTTCTCGGTGCTGTTGCTTGATGTGGCAGAGGCCAGCCAATTACTGGCGCTGATCTTCGCCATGTTCATCTCGATTCTTCTGGGTATGGGCATGCCGACAACGGCCGCTTATGCCGTTGCCGCTTCAGTGGTGGCCCCGGGCCTGGTGCAGTTGGGTATCGAGCCGCTGACAGCGCACTTTTTTGTGTTCTATTTTGCGGTGGTTTCTGCCATCACGCCGCCGGTTGCTCTGGCGTCTTATGCAGCGGCAGGGATTTCCGGAGCCAATGCTATGGAAACCTCGGTGGCGTCTTTCCGGATTGGTATCGCGGCGTTCATCGTGCCTTTCATGTTCTTCTACAACGGCGCTTTGTTGATGGAGGCAGGATGGTTTGATATCGCCCGTGCACTGGTCACTGCGCTCTTTGGTGTGTACATGTTATCTGGTGGTGTGATGGGTTGGTTTGCCGATGTGTCGGCCCCCTGGATAGCCCGCTTGATGCTGATAGGCGCTGCACTGCTGATGATTGAAGGCGGCCTGGTATCCGATCTGGCAGGTATCGCCGTTGCAGCGACAGTGTTTATGATGCAGCGGCAGCGCAAGGGGCGCATGACAGCCGCCTGAATGTTCCGGCGTTTGTAAGTGCGGGAGGATGCAGCACAGAACGTGCTAGCCCTCCTGGCGCTTGTCCTTGCGTTTGTTCTTGAGAGCGCCGGGCTATACTCTGGCGTCCTTTAACGGTGTTTCGGGAACCGGGTTATGTCCTACCGGATAGGCGCGTTCATAGTCTTTGTAGTCACCCTTGCAGTGTCCTGGATGCTGGGTGGCTGGGTTGGCTACCGCCAGGTGGAGCAGGACAGCCTCGAGGAGTCTTTCCGCTACCGTCAGCTTGTCGGAAACGAGCTTAACCGATATCTGCCCATTCCTGAGCTTATGGCTGAGCACCCGCTGCTGGCAGCCGCCCTGAGTGCTCCGGACGACCCCGCCATTATTCACCAGGCCAATGAAGAAATGCAGCGCATGGCCACGATTGTGGGCAGCTCTGATGTCTATCTTATGGATACGTCTGGGCTGACGATTGCGGCCAATAACTACCAGCAAGCAGACAGTTTTGTGGGTCGGAATTTTGCCTTCAGGCCTTACTTTTATGAGGCGATGGAAAGCGGTCATTCGGCGGTCTACTTTGCTCTCGGGCTTATGTCGGGTGTTCGGGGCCTCTACTTTTCTCACCCGGTTCGTGGCCAGGGTTCCGGGATTCTGGGCATTGTTACGGTTAAAGTACTGGTGCATGAACTGGAGTCCCAGTGGCAAAGGCCAGCGGCCGTGCGTGAGGCAGAAATGGTGGTGCTGGATGAAGCCGGTGTCAGCTTCCTGGCCAGCAAGCCCCAATGGCTTTACAGGGATTTTACCGGCAGGGCAGAGGATGCTCCGGGTGAGGCGTCGCGCCAGCGTTATCCGGGCCGAGACCTCAAACCGGTTGCCCTGGATTATCAGGAGAAGCCCCCTGGCCTGTCTGGCTCCTCCGAGACATTACGCATTCGTGAAAATGGCGGTAGCCGGGAGTACCTGAGCGTTCGAACGCCTCTGCCCAGGCTGGACTGGACGCTTCAGGTTATGGTGAGCACCCGCTCCGTTATCTGGGCGAGGCTCGGGTTTTTGGCGGGCGGCATCGCGGTCTTTTTTGGTGGTTTTCTGGCCTGGCTCTACCTGCGTGAACGTTACCGTCGCGAAGCGGAACTGGCCCTCAGGGGCGAGCAGCTTGAGCTCAGCGTTGCGGAACGAACGGTGGATCTGGAGCGTTCTAACCGCAAACTGCTTGATGAGATACGGGAGCGAGAGCGAACACAGAGCGAACTGCGGGAAACTCAGCAGGAGCTGATACAGGCGGCCAAGCTGGCGGTGCTGGGGCAGATGTCTGCGGGCCTTAATCATGAGATGAGCCAGCCCCTTACCGCTATCCAGACCTACGCAAGAAATAGCCGCCGTTTCCTGGAAAAAGGTGCCGCCGATATGGTGGATGAGAACCTCAGTGAAATCGTACTTCTGTGCGACAAAATGGCGGAGCTGACGCGGCAATTCAAGGTGTTTGCCCGTAAGTCTGAAGGCCCCCCAACAATCGTTGATTTCCGCCTGTCGGTAGATGCGTCCCTGAAAATCATTACGGCACAGAAGAGCAGTGCGGGTGTTGATATTCAATGGGTACGCCCCGAGCATCCGGTTTTTTGCCATGGCGATCTGATCCGCATTGAACAGGTGATGGTTAACTTGCTTGCCAATGCTGTTCAGGCTGTTGAAGGTAAGGCGCAACCGAAAATCACCATAGACGTTGTGGAAGACGAGGGGAGTTGGCGCTGTTTGGTTCGGGACAACGGCTCCGGGCTGCCGGCAAACACAGAGCAGATTTTTGAACCGTTCTTTACCACCAAGTCGGTCAAACAGGGGCTCGGGCTTGGTTTGTCTATATCAAGGCAGATTGCTGATGCCTTGGGTGGTCGGCTTACCGGTCGCAATCGCAGTGATGCAGCCGGTGCGGAATTCGAATTCACTCTGAAAAAACGTGAGGCCACGGAATGACAGAACCCTCGGTGATCTTTGTGGATGATGAGCCACACATCCGTAAGGCCATTGCGCAGGCGCTGACGCTGGAAGATCTGCCTGTGCGCTGTTTTGAAAGTGCTGAATCCGGCCTTGACGCCATTACGCCGGAATACGACGGCGTGGTGCTGTGTGATTACAACATGCCGGGTATGGACGGGCTTGAGATGCTGAGCGCCATTCAGGCGCGGGATAAGACCATTCCCGTTATTATTCTGACCGGGCAGGGCGACATCAGCACGGCGGTTGCCGCCATGCAGCAGGGTGCCTATGATTTTATCGAGAAGCCGTTTAATCACGACGAGCTGATCGAACTGCTAAGGCATGCGTTGGAGAAGCGGCACCTCGCGCTGGAAAATCGTCGCCTGAAGGCCCAACTGCGCCATCTGGCACAGCCTGGCCCGAGGATTCTTGGCGATACGCCCAGCATGCGCAAGGTGATGGATACCATTGCACCGATTCTGGATATTACCGCCAACATTCTGCTGTTTGGTGAAACCGGCTCCGGCAAGGACGCTCTGGCCCGCTATATCCACGAAAGCGGACCGCGCGGCGCGCATAATTTTGTGGCGATCAACTGCGGTGCAGTGCCGGAGAATCTGATTGAAAGTGAGCTGTTTGGCCACGAGGCCGGGGCGTTTACCGGCGCGGATAAACGCCGCATTGGCAAGATTGAGCACGCCCACCGGGGCACACTGTTCCTGGACGAAGTGGAAAGCATGCCCATGCCATTGCAGATCAAGCTGCTCCGAGTGCTTGAAGAGCAGAAGGTCGAGCGCCTGGGTAGCAATCAGGTTCAGGAACTGGACGTGCGTATTATTGCGGCCACCAAAGCCGACCTCAAAACCCTCAGCGACGAAGGCCGTTTTCGTGCCGACCTGTATTACCGTTTGAATGTGGTGAAAGTGGATATTCCGCCCTTGCGGGAGCGCAAAGAAGACATCCCGATGCTGTTTCACCACTTTGTTTTGATTGCCGCCGCCCGTTACGACCGGGAAAGTGTTCCATTGGATGCCAGCCAGGCGGCTCGGCTTATGCACCACAGCTGGCCGGGCAATGTCCGTGAATTGCGTAACCTGGCAGAGCGCTACGTGCTGCTCGGCCCGGCGGCTCTGGATGAAGATGAACCGGCGGCCAAGGCCGATGTGAGTGGCCGTCGAACTCTTACCGAAATGATGGACAGCTTTGAGCATTCGGTGCTCACCAGCGCCCTCAACGCCTGCCACGGCAGCATCAAAGACACCATGGTGCAGCTTGGTGTTGCCCGCAAAACCCTCTACGACAAAATGAAAAAGCATGGCCTGGACAAGGCTCAGTTCAAAGACTGAGCCTTGTTCTGTCGGCTATTACAGGTTGGCTTCCGCAAACTCCGCAAGCAGTGAGCGCGGCACACCTTGCAGGTGAATGTGTCCGCCGTGGTTAAAGGTTTTGAAGCGTTCGGTCATGTAGGTCAGGCCGGAGCTGAGCGCGCTCAGATAAGGCGTGTCGATCTGCGCCAGGTTGCCCAGACAGATTACCTTGGAGCCGTTGCCTGCGCGGGTAATGATGGTCTTGATCTGGTGCGGGGTCAGGTTCTGGGATTCATCGATAATGATCAAACTGTGCTGGAAACTGCGGCCTCGAATGTAGTTCATGGATTTGAAGTGCAGCGGCACCTTGCTGAGAATGTAGTCCACACTGGCGGTCATGTTCTCATCGTCTTCGTGCAACGCTTCCAGGTTATCCACGATGGCGCCCAGCCAGGGCTCCATTTTCTCAGCCTCGGTACCGGGCAGGAAACCGATATCCTCATCCAGCCCCTGGGTTGACCGTGTTGCGATAATCCGCTTGTAGAGCTTGCTGGCAACGGTCATTTCGATGCAGGCAGCCAGCGCGAGAATGGTTTTACCGGAGCCGGCTGAACCGGTGAGGTTGACCAGATGGATGTCCGGGTCCAGTAGTAGATTCAGGGCCATGGCCTGATAGATATCCCGCGGAACAAGGCCCCAGACTTCTTCATTCATAAGATCGTGCTGGTGCAGATCCCTGATGACGATCTGGGTGTCGGTGATGTTGACAGCTCTGCCGATAAACCCCTGTTCATCAAGAACAAACTCGTTGATGTTGAGTTTGGCCAGTTCGCCTTCGCGCTGGAGAATGTGTTCCGTTATGCCTTCCCGTTGCACGGTTTCCACTTTGGTAATGGTGTCCCAGAAGGAGTTGGGAAACTCGATATAGCCTTTTGGCAGCAAGTCAATGTCATCAACCAACTGGTCGTTATGGTAGTCCTGGGCTTCAACACCAAAGCCACGGGCCTTCAGCCGCATGTTGATGTCTTTGCTTACGAGAATGATGTCCCGGGACTTGTGTCTCTCCTGAAGCGCAGCAAGGGTATTGATAATCTTGTTGTCGTTCAGGTGTTCGGGCAATGAGTTGCTGCCGGTGTGCTCGGTGCTCATCAAAATAGACAGTGTGCCCAGTGGCTCTGCCATTTTGGCTCGTACAATGGGTACACCTTTTTCAATATCCCCGGGGCTCGCATCACCAAGCAGTCGGTCGATGGTGCGGATTGCCTGGCGACAGTCAGCCGCCACACTTTGCTTGCCGGATTTCAGGCCGTCGAGTTCTTCAAGGACGGTCATCGGGATGATGACATCGTGTTCTTCAAAATTCAGGAGGGCGTTCGGGTCGTGGATCAGGACATTGGTATCGAGGACGTACATGGTTCGTTTGGCCGATGCTCTGGGCATAGGGGGCGCTACCTCTGTGGTGGTTCAGTTGTTACTGGCGCAGCGTTTCGTAAGCTCCTCATTCGAGACGATTTTCAGCATATCATATGTCGTTACAATGCCGGTTATCTTTGAATCTTTGGTGACAAAAATCCGGTGCAGGTGTTCGCGCATCATGATGTTGGCAATGTCGCGTACTGGCGTGGTCTCGTCAACAGATAAAACGATGGGTGTCATGATATCCCGGACTTCTACCGGCACTTTGCCCATTTCTTCAAAAAGCACCATGCGCAAGCGCCGTGCTTCCTGCTGGTCTTCTGCCGTGAGTTCGTTGTCTGCTTCAGACCGCTTGGCATTCCAGCGGAATTCTGTGATGTCCTTAAGTGTGGCAATGCCGACAATTTCGCCGGAGTCATCCGTAACGGGGCTGCCGGTTATTTCATTATCGGTCAGAAACCGGGCCAGGCGATCCATTGTCCAGGATTGGGGTACGGCCTTGATGCTGGGGGTCATTATTTCATATGCGAGCACGGTCATTGGGTGTTCTCTGCCATGTGAAGTCTTGCCTCAGAGCTTAGCCTTTCGTGCTCTGCCCGTCACGTCTCAGTTGGCTGCCGGTTGTCGCACATCAACCAGTTCGCCGCCTTCGTTGTACACCAGGCTGAAGCCCTGATAACGCTTCAGGGTTGTTACCCGCTGCAGCTCTTCCATGGAACTCAGCGGTATATCAACCAGGAGCGTATTCACCAGCCAGCCCGGCAGAGCGCCGTTAGGGTCTGTGTGTTGCAGCCATATCATCCGGGTTTTACGGCCTTCGGGAAAAAACCGGTACAGGGTGTCTGAACGATCAACTCTTACCCGGTTGCTGTTCTTTGCCCGCTTGCCCGGTGTGGCACTCATTTCCATGATGATTTCGCCGGAACTCTCGTTACCCTGAGTGCGAATGCGCAGAACATAGTCCCGATCTGTTACCGGCCATGGCATGTCGTTTACCGAGTAGACATAGCGATCGTGGAAGCTGTTTTTGCCCACGCCGTAGGACTCTGTGCAGTTAAGCACCCACTCCATACAGGATGCCGGATTGATCATAACGGCCATGACGGCTTCAATGGGTGCGTCGAGCAGAGCTTCAGCTTTGAACGCCTGAAAGCTGGATTCACCCCGGTCCGTGGTGTAGATACGAATGTCGCCGGCCTCCTTGCGCAGGCTCCATGCCTCGCTGCTTTCGGCGGGCAATGCCGCGCGGGCGGTCGCAGCAGCCATTGCAGAAACCAGCAGGGCGCAAATCACACCGCTGATGACTGAGGCCCAGCCTTTATAGCCATGGGCTCCGGTCTTTCTCATAAGCTACACTTCCTTATTGATCGTGAGCTGAGTCTAACATGAGGTGTTGGGCCCTTTAGCTTCCGAAGCGGGGGACTGTGAACCAGGTAACGGCCCGGGGAAACAGTTCGTAAAATCGGCCTGATCTGACAACGAACATGACCAATACAAAGCTGATTGATGCAAAGGGGCACATCTCACCGGGTGTGTTTAACCAACCGGTAGACGAAATAAACTATCTGGATTACGACTTGCGAACTGTAATGGATCGCCCGCGCTCGAAGCTGGCCCGGCGTTGGCGTTTCAACCAGTTCCAGTTTGTAAGTGCGACTGGCCCGGGGTGGGTGTTCGGGCTCGCGATTGTGGATCTGAAATTGCTGGGGAGTGGTTTTTTCTACCTGTACGATTTTGCGTCCGGACAAATGCTTGAGCAGAGTTTTATGAGTCCTCTGGCTATGGCAACCCGAATAGAACCTTACCCCGAGCATGGCTCAGCGTCGTTCGTTAAGGGGGGTGTTTCTATGCGCATCCTGCCTTTCGTCGGTGGGCGGTCCGTTTCGGTATCTGCCCCGGGGGGTATCCGCGTGGAGCTGACGCTTAAAGAGGATAATGATCCTCTGCGGCTTGTATGCCCTGCAGGCTACAACGGTTGGGTGTTTACCCGTAAGTCCGCGGGCTTGCCTGTAGAGGGTGAAATTCGCTGGGATCATCGTATCTGGCGTTGTGATGAGGCCACCCGTGGCGCCATTGACTGGAGCTGCGGCTTTATGCGCCGTGAAACCGCCTGGAACTGGGCGAGCCTGGCCGGGCAACTAGTGGATGGCCGCGCCATCGGGCTCAATCTTGCCGCTGGCGTCAATGAAACAGGCATGACAGAAAATGCGCTCTGGCTGGGCGGGCAATGCCAGAAGCTTGGTGCTGCCCGGTTTCGCTTTGACCGTTATCACCCGGGAGGCGACTGGCACGTGACCACCGAAGATGGGCGGGTTGATCTGCATTTTGAGCCGGCAGCAGCGCGCAAGGAAAAACTGAATGCAGGTATTCTGGCGTCTAATTTCCGTCAGTACGTTGGTATCTTTAACGGAACCATTATTGATGAGGGCGGCAAAAAGATTGCTGTTAAGGGCTTGAACGGCTTGGTCGAGGATCATTTCGCCCGATGGTAGCGGCCAGAGCTCAGTGCAGAACACCTGCCTGCAGAAAACGGGCAGGTGTTCTTGAGTGTCGGCCAGCCTGGCCTGAGTCGGCTCAGCGTTCCGGCAGGGTAACGTTCAGTTCCAGCACGGAGCAACTGCCATTACGGTCCACTTCAACCTGTACCATATCATCACTGATCTGGACATATTTGCGGATCACCGCCAACAGTTCCTGCTGCAATTGCGGCAGATAGTCGGGTTGATCGCGCTGGCCGCGCTCGTGGGCCACTATGATCTGTAACCGCTCTTTTGCCACATTGGCGGAGCCGGTTTTTTTGCCTCTGAAATAGTCGAGGAAACTCATCCGTCAGCCCCCTTTGAACATCCGTGAGAAGAAGCCCTTTTTCTGGTTGGTCATGAAGCGCTGTTCACGCTCCTCACCCAGAAGGCGTGCAACTGCGTCATCGTAAGCCTGGCCGGCATCGCTTTCGGTTTCCAGAATTACCGGCAACCCCTGGTTTGAGGAGTTGAGAACAATCTGGCTTTCGGGGATAACGCCCAGCAACGGAATGGCGAGAATCTCTTCGACGTCCCCTACAGAAAGCATTTCGCCGCGCTCGACGCGGTCCGGGTTGTAACGGGTCAACAGCAGATGCTCCTTGACCGGATCCTGGCCCATTTCAGCGCGCCGGGACTTGCTTTGCAGAATGCCGAGAATGCGGTCGGAGTCCCGAACGGAGGAAACTTCCGGGTTGGTCACTACAACGGCTTCATCTGCATAATACAAAGCCATCATCGCACCGTGCTCAATACCGGCAGGCGAGTCGCAAATGATGTAGTCGAAGGTTTCGGAAAGTTCGTTGATGACTTTTTCGACGCCCTCTTTGGTGAGAGCTTCCTTTTCCTTGGTCTGGGAGGTCGGGAGGATATAGAGCGTATCAACCCGTTTGTCCCGGATCAGGGCCTGGTTCAATGTTGCTTCGCCCTGTATGACATTTACGAAGTCATAAACTACGCGGCGCTCGCAGTTCATGATCAGATCCAGGTTGCGCAGGCCTACGTCGAAGTCAATCACGACGGTCTTGTGGCCACGTTTGGCAATCCCGGTGCTGATGGAGGCGCTGGTGGTGGTTTTACCGACGCCGCCTTTTCCTGAGGTAACGACAATGATTCTGGCCAAGGTTAAATTCCTGTTTCTCGGTGGATTCGTCTTGTCTGCCGGTTAAACCGGTCAAATTATTAGGTTCGATTCCGGTATCAGGCCTTATCCAGTGGCGTTACCGCCAACAGATCGTCCCTGAGCTGAATCTGTACAGCGTTTTTCCAGCCGCTATCCTGAAGATCTTCGGAGATTTTATAGTGTCCGGCAATGGACACAAGCTCTGCCTCAAGAGATTGACAAAAGATTCTTGCAGATTCGGCACCGTGGATGCCTGCCAAGGCCCTGCCTCGCAGTGGTCCGTAGATGTGAATGTTGCCTGCCGCCAGTACTTCTGCGCCCGCCTGAACCGATGCCAGAATAACCAGGTCGCCCTCTGGCGCATGGACTTGCTGGCCTGAGCGAACGGGCTGGCTGATGATCTTGGCCGGAACGACTGCCGGCGCCGCCTGAGGTGCCGGTGCAGCAGGGGACTCGGATGCTTTTTCAGGCGCGGCGCCGGTTTCATGAGCGCGGTCTCTCTGGCCGGTGCCTGGCATCAGGGCTAAAGAGGCCCCGCGGGCCAGCCGGCGCTGGTCGTTAGTGCCACCACGAACGCCAATTACGTGGATGTTGTTACGGCGGCAGGTACCGATAATCTTGAAAAAATCGAGTTCGCTGTCCAGGCCTTCGTACTTTTCCAGGCTGATGATGAGGGGGATATCCCGGAAAAAGCCGGGAGCCTGGCTGATCTTGTCCTTCAATATTTCTTCGAATTCGTCATTGTCAAAATAGTAGAGCTCCAGCGCTGTCATGGAAACGCTGGCGCTTCTCAGCTGGAATCCCTGTTTTACCCCGGGGGTGGAGGTGTCGCTCATTAATGGATCTCTTCCCTGGTATCTGGCTCGGATGGAGCTGCGCGCAGGCGCAGCGGCGCGGTGTCGAAACGGATGCCGGACCAGCCGGTGCTGATGAACTGCCGGATATTGCCATGGCTTTCTTCGGCGGGGTTATCCAGAACCTGCTGATAATGCTGCGCAAAGAGTTTGAGGGTGTCTGCTTCGTTAAGGTTGCAGTATTGAGCAATTCCGAATACCTGGCAGGACCCCGCGTTTTCGCCGGCAGCATTGAATACCGGGCCGTTATGGAAACCGGTGGGCTGATAGTGAAAATACTGTTCAATCAGCGCCAGAGTATCACCGAAATCTGCATGGCCACCATCCAGTGAGGCCAGATGGATACGCAGCGCACCATTTACATTCATTACTTGTGATCCTGCTTGGGGCCGGTCTGATTGGCCGCCTTCCACTCTTCATAAGGCATACCGTAGATTTCTTCGCGAGCGGCGGGATCCGATATCTCAAAGCCTCGCTCGCCGGCTTCTGCCCGGTACCATTTGGAAAGACAGTTACGGCAGAACCCTGCCAGATTCATCAGATCAATGTTTTGGACATCGGGATTGTCGCGCAAGTGTCCAACCAGGCGACGAAATGCGGCTGCTTCTATCTCGGTGCGTTCAGAGTCTGGAATAGAGTTTGTCATGGGGCCTCGTGATGATATCTGATAGTGACATTTGAGAGTGATCGTGGGGTTCCTGACATTCTCAGCATCTTACTTTAAGATACAAGGCTGTATAAATGTACAGAAACCCTACGCGAGCGCAGTCATTATGCCTCAACGCAAGATCATCCATGTGGATTGTGACTGCTTTTATGCGGCAGTGGAGATGCGTGATGACCCAACACTGCGCGATGTTCCCCTGGCAGTGGGCGGTGCGGATGGCCGGGGTGTTGTTACCACCTGCAACTATAAAGCCCGTGAGTTTGGTGTGCGCTCTGCTATGCCCGGCGGTGAGGCCCGGCGGTTGTGCCCGGGGTTGGTAACGGTGCCAACGGATATTCCCCGTTATCGGGTCGTGTCTCAACAGATTATGAGTATTCTCCGCGAACTGACGGATCTAGTGGAGCCTTTGTCTCTGGATGAGGCCTTTCTGGATGTATCCGATATTACCGATCACCGTGGCAGCGCCACACTGATGGCCCGTTACCTGCGCGAGCGGGTGAAGAACGAAGTGGGCATTACCATTTCTGCCGGCGTGGCACCCAACAAATTTCTCGCCAAGATTGCCAGCGACTGGCAAAAACCTGATGGATTGTTTGTAGTAAAGCCTGAAGATATCGACGATTTCGTTCGGGAACTGAAAGTTGAGAAGCTGTTTGGGGTGGGGCAGGTGACAGCGGCGAAGCTGCACGCGCTTGGCGCACAAACCTGCGGTGATCTTCAGGCTCTGGGCGCTGAGGTGTTAATCGAACATTTTGGCAAACAGGGGTATCGGCTTCACGAAATGGCCCATGGCCGGGATGAGCGCCCCGTGGTGGTTTCCCGGATTGCCAAGTCCGTGAGTGTAGAGCGTACTTTTTCCCAGGATCTGCCCGATATGTCGGCCTGTGAAACGGTGCTGGCCTCGCTGACTGCCGATCTCAACCTGCGGCTTTCCCGCAAGGGGCGGGTGAAGCCCATTCACAAACTGTTTATCAAAATACGCTACAGCGATTTTTCCACGCACACTCTGGAGCGCGTGCGGGAGAATATAAAGGAGCCGGCTTTTGAGGACTATCTGCCGCTTCTGACCGAGCTGGTAACCAACCGCGAGCGCCCGGTTCGGCTGCTGGGCCTGGGTGTGCGTTTTCGCAACGATGATGCGCCTGTTACTCAATTAAGGTTGTTCGACTGAGGTCAGCCGGGAAACAGGGTGAGGAAATCACTGAGAAAGTACAACGTTGAAAGGTAACCCATCAGGCTTCCAATCAGAGCGCCAGCTACAACGTCGGTGGGGTAGTGCAGTCCTAGCACAACCCGGGATGCAGCCACACTCAATGTAAATGGAAGGGTGACCAACGCCAATGTAGGTATGGTCGCGAACAGCATGGCCTGGAAGCACGCGGCGTGCAGCGTGTGTCCGGAAGGAAAACTGTAGCGATCTAACGGCGGCGTACCGCAATTAATGGAAGGGAAGGATATAAACGGCCGCTCGCGGATCAGTTTGTGCTTGAGGAGTTTATAAGTCAGGGTGCAGATCAGTCCTGTGAGCGTCATTAGCAGTGCCAGGCCGGCACCAGCCTCGGGTTCCAGGAAGGGGATAACTAAAATCAGTGCGTACCAGAACCATCCGTCACCCAACCGGCTCACCACCTGGAAGTAGTGGAGGAGTGCGCGGAATCTGACCATTCGATTGATGCGCTGGCAGAAAGCGTATTCGCGCTGATCTGCCGAGTCAAAGAAGCGAGATGCTTTGCTGCTTATTTGCATAGTATCGGGCCTTTGGGCTTTGGTTTAGCACGAGTTGCTCGAATTGTTCGACCTGCGAATTCCAGCTCAGTTTTAGAGCATCCAGCCGGGCCTGGTCGCGAATGCGGTTGAGCAGAGTTGGTTGGTTTACCAGCCGGAGAGCCCCGCTGATAAATCGCTCATCCATGGTCAGCGGAGCCTTTATGCCGTTTTCCTCGTGGTGGATGTGTTCGCGGGCTGCGGCGTCGTCGTAAGCAACGACGGCGAGACCGCTAGCCATCGCTTCAAGCACAACGTTTCCAAATGTGTCTGTTTTGCTGGGGAACAAGAACAGGTCGCCAGATGCATAATGGCGGGCAAGATCATTGCCACGCTGGATGCCACAAAAAATATAGTCGGGGTGTTTCTCTTCCAGCTGTTTGCGCATGGGGCCGTCCCCCACCAGCACAAATTTGGTCCGGGGATGCAATTTGCGTATGCGCTCGTAGCATGCCACCGCCATTTTGAGGTTTTTCTCTGCGGCTAGCCGCCCTACAAAAAGCACTGCGCGGCTGTTTCCGTCGAGTCCCCAGCTCTTACGCAGCGATTCGTCCCGCTTTTTTGGTGTAAAGCGGCTGCAATCCACCCCGCGGCTCCAGACGCCGGTCGACGTGATGCCCATTTTTGCGGTGACCTGTTGCATCTTTTTCGTGGGAACCAGGGTGATGTCTGTGCGGTTGTGGAACCAGCGGCCGTAGCTGCAAAGCAACTTTTCCAGAACGCCGACACCGTAATACCGGCTGTATTGGTGGAAGTTGGTGTGAAAGCCGGAGCTGACCGGTATGCCCATTTTTCTTGCTGCAGAGACCGCGGCCACGCCTAACGGTCCCTGTGTCGCTACATAGACTGTATCCGGTCGGTTCGTTTGCCAGAGTCGCCGGAGTTCGCCACCGGTGGTTATACCGAAACGCAGATCGGCATAGCCGGGCAGGGGCAGACCGGCCACAATATATTCCCGGGAAAACAACGCTTCACCAGCACTCGGCGTTAAGCCTTTGCTCTCATGGCGTTGCCGCGGGCGCACAACAGTGACCGTGTGTCCGTCTTGAATGAGCCCCTGGCAAAGTTGCTTCAGTGTGTTGGCAACGCCATTGATTTCCGGCGGAAACGTTTCAGAAACGATGGTAATGTGTTGTTCTCGCGGACTGGCCTGATTGCTTTTGATCACGATGCTTCCAGGAGTTGCTTTAACGTGTATTCACTATGAGAGAGCTGAGTGACAGTTACGCGACACTCCTGCGACATTTTCATTACTCGCTCAACAATCTGAAGCGGAGACGCTAACGCTATGCAAACCCGAAAGCTGGGAAGTACCGACATTGACGTCAGTCTGATATGCCTGGGAACCATGACATGGGGCGAGCAGAACACCGAGCAGGAAGCTTTTGAGCAGCTGGATTACGCCACCTCTGAGGGTGTGAATTTTATTGATGCTGCAGAAATGTACCCGGTACCGCCGCGGGCAGAAACCCAGGGGCTTACCGAGACCTATCTGGGCAACTGGCTGGCACAGCGCGGGCGCCGTGATGATCTGGTGATTGCCTCAAAAGTCGCCGGGCCGGGCAACGGATTGAGCTACCTGCGCAATGGCCCTCGTCTGACCCGCGATCACATCATCGAAGCTTGTGATGCCAGCCTGAAGCGCTTGCAGACGGATTATATAGATCTGTACCAGGTGCATTGGCCAGACCGCAACACCAACTTTTTCGGCAAACTCGGTTATGAGCATGACCCGAAGGAGAAGTTCACGCCGATCGAGGAAACACTGGCTGCACTCGGAGAGTTGGTTGATGCGGGAAAGGTCCGGCATATCGGGCTCTCCAACGAGACACCCTGGGGTATTATGGAGTATCTGCGCCTGGCCGGGGATAAAGGCCTGCCGCGGATTGCCAGTATTCAGAACCCCTACAATTTGCTGAACCGGTCTTTTGAAGTCGGTACCGCAGAAATAGCTCATCGGGAGCATGTTGGTTTGCTGGCCTATTCACCTTTGGCCTTTGGTATGTTGTCCGGTAAATACATGGGTGGTAAGTGGCCTGAAAAGGCACGCCTTACTCTTTTTGAGCGTTTCAGCCGCTACACCAACGGGGGGGGAGCAGATGCGACTCGCGCGTATGTCGAACTTGCCCACCAGAATAATCTTTCTCCGGTTCAGATGGCCCTGGCTTTTGTAAATACCCGGAGTTTCCTGACCAGTAATATCATTGGTGCCACCACCATGGAGCAGCTTCAGGAAAACCTGGGCTCGCTCAAGGTGACGCTAAGCCCTGATACTTTGGAAGCGATTGAAGCGATTCACCGGGAGTTTACCTACCCTTGTCCCTGATAGCAGACACGGTTAAGTAAGTGGTTAAGGTGCTGAATTATTTAGATTTAATTGTTCCTGCCGGGGCCGCTGTTACATCTTGCAATATAGAGGATCATTTTTTGACAAAAAGCGAGTAATCCCGTGACAAAAAAGCGGCGCAATTGTGTGCGGTTTCACATCTTTTCGCCGCTCAGGGGTTAGACTTTAGCCTATGGTATAAGTAAACTTCTACTTCGGTTGAAAGGTCATCGCAAACATCATGATTATTCGCATCTTTATCACATTGCTGGTTCTCAATGTCGCCGCGTTTGTGGTTCGCGCCGAAGCGGCTGAGCGCGGGTTTAATGAACTGAGCGAAATCATGACCACTGAAGACGTCTATGAGCTTCAGCAGCGGATGTCCGGCGATTTTGATGACGACGCCGATGCCTTTGCCGAAATCGGATCCCGCTTGCTGAGCTTGTCGCTGGTGCGTAGCGAGAATACGGGCAAACAATACGCCTCTCAGCCTGCGCAGGCCGACCATGGAATTGCACTTTTGAATGAAGGCGCCTGCCTGAATCTGAAGTGGAATTTCTGATCCCGATTATCGTACCCTCGCACTTTTTAGTCAGTAGTTAATCCCGCCTTCAGAACTTGCACGCTCGCCCTGAGCGATATGTTTTTCCTCCTCCGCATTCCTTGTCTAATCTGATCAAGGCCGGTTAATGGTCGGATTCATGATCTGATGCATTGTCTGATCACATGGGCCATGTGATGATCCTCATATTACAAAAGCTGGTTGACCAATGAGGATCCTGATATGGCGGTAAACAGCAATAAGCGTTTGGGTGACACGGAGCGTTGTGTGGATGAAGTTATCCGCCGGGTTGGCAAGAAGATAACGTTGGGCTTGCCCCTGGGGCTTGGAAAGCCGATCCGCTTTGTTAACGCGCTCTATCAGAGAGCAAAGGACGACCCGGAGATAGATCTGCGGATATTCACAGCGCTTTCACTGGTTGCCCCTTCAGGTAGTTCCTCTCTGGAAAAACGCTTTATGGGTCCGATTGCGGAACGCCTCTACGATGGCATTCCGGACCTGCAGTATGCCCTGGATGTCAACAACAACCGGCTGCCCCCCAACGTTCAGGTTTCGGAGTTTTTCTTCAAGGCTGGCAGTGCCCTCAATAACCGGAGCCAGCAGCGCCACTACATATCGACAAATTACACGCATGCTGCTCGCGATCTCATGGACCTGGGGGTAAATGTGGTCGCCCAGATGGTCGCGCCGGGCGAATTGCACGGTGCTCCGGGCTTGGTAAGCATGAGCTGTAATCCTGATCTGACTCTGGATCTGGTACCGATGCTGAGAGAGCTTGAGGCTGAGGGTTCTCCGGTAGCTATCGTGGGTGAAATCAACCGCCAGTTACCCTGGTTTGGTCGCGACGCGGCTATCGCCGAAGACCAGTTCGATATGATATTCGAGCACGAGACTTCAGAATATCCGATGTTTTCCGCGCCCCAGATGGCCATAAGCCCGGAAGATCATCTGATTGGCTTCTATGCCAGCACCTTGTTGAAGGATGGTGGCACCTTGCAGTTGGGCATCGGTTCGCTTGGCGCGGCGCTTGTGCACAGCGCTATTCTGCGCCACAAGAACAACGATGCCTGGAAGGCTGTTTTTGATTATCTGAAAGTCGCAGAGTACTTCCCCCTTGCAGTCAAAGAGGGCGGGGTCGGGCCGTTTGAGGAGGGACTTTACGGCTGCAGCGAGATGATGGTGGATGGCTTTCTGTATCTTCTGCAGGAGGGTATTCTCCGGCGCGAAGTCTATGATCATGCCGACCTGCAAACGCTCATTAATAATGGCGAGATTGAAAGCACTATCTCCCTGTCGACCCTGGATGTTCTGCGCCGAGAAGGGCTTATTGACTCGCCCATGCGTGCCCGCGATGTAACCTGGCTGACCCGGTTCGGGATTCTGCGAAATGAGGTTGAGTTCAAAGGTGGCCGGTTGCGGGTAGGTGACCATACACTGGATGGTGACCTGGACGACACCGAGTCGAGGGATGCGATTGCGACTCTGGCGCTCGGGGACCGGCTTACTGGCGGTGTTGCCATGCATGGCGGTTTTTACCTGGGGCCCAGGCAGTTCTATCAGTTGCTGCGCGAGCTCTCTGATGAGGACCGCAATCGAATCTGTATGACCAGTGTCAACTTTATCAATCACCTTTATGATCATCGCCTTGGAAATCAACGCCTCAAAGCGGCACAGCGAGTTCATAGCCGGTTCATAAATACTGCAATGATGTACACGCTCAGTGGTGCGGCTGTTTCGGACGGGCTAGAGGATGGCCGGGTTATCAGTGGTGTTGGAGGTCAGTACAATTTCGTATCCATGGCCCATGAGCTCCCCGGCGCCCGGTCCATTATTGCCCTGCGCAGTACCCGCAAAGCCAAGGGTGAGGCGGTATCAAATATTATATTCAACTACGGTCACTGCACGATTCCCCGTCATCTTCGTGATGTCGTTATCACCGAATACGGAATTGCCGACCTGCGCGGCCAGCCAGATGAGCAAGTTTATCTGCGCCTGATCCGCATTGCAGATTCTCGTTTTCAGCAGGACCTGCTCAGCCAGGCCCAGAAAGTCGGCAAGGTTGATGCAGCGTTCAGGCTACCGGAGAGCTGGTTGAACAATACGCCAGATGCCATCGCGAAGCTGTTTTCAGAGGCTGGCGGCAAAGAATGGTTTCCGGCCTTTCCTTTTGGTCGGGATTTTACCGATCAGGAGCTGGTACTGGGCAAAGCCCTCAAGAAACTCAAGTCTGAAACGGCGAGCCGCCGTGGTAAACTGTCGACCCTTTTGCAGGCTTTCCGGGCCAAAGATGAACAAGGCCGCTATACAGAACTCCTGCTACGAATGGGCCTGAACCAGCCTTCAGGGCTGCGTGAAAAACTGGATCAGCGTCTTGTGATCCATGGCCTGCAACTGACAGAAAACCCATCGGATACAGGAAGCTCGAAACCCTGATGCAAGATTCCCAAAAAAGACCTGACGTTTTTACGGTTCACTACGTGCTCAAGAACAAGATCGGCGAGCTGGTTGATACCTCGGAAGGCAGTGAGCCTTTGCACTTTCTTTACGGGAGCCCGGATATTATTGAGGGTATCCAGGAGGCAGTGAAAGACCGTAATGCCGGGGATTGCCTTGAGGTAACCGTGCCGCCTTCCATGGCCTACGGTGAGCACAGGCAAGATCTGGTTCGGAAAATTCCCAAGTCGATGTTTGAGGGCGTGGAAAATCTTCAGGTTGGCATGAAGTTTCAAACCAACACTGGCGACAATGCGCAGATTGTTCAGGTTATGGGAATCGACGGAAATCTTATCCGGGTTGATGCTAACCATCCGTTGGCCGGTTTCACACTGTATTTTGATCTGGAAGTTCTTGAGCGCCGTGAGGCGACCGACGAAGAAATTGCCCAGGGCCGGCCGTTATAACAAATGGGCTGGCTTCGTTGTGGTTGCGGTGAACCCGGCTCAGTGTTTGTGACCGGGTGTAACCGCCGGATTGTTCCATGTATATTTTTGAATAGCATGTATAATTGCTGTTACATCAGGTTGTCTGTATCGTCGGATGCAGAGAAGTAACTGAACCCGGAAAAATAAAATCAGAGATGGACCGCGTGGAACAGACGAACGAAAGTTGGCGAATTCTTATTGTCGAAGATGATGAGCGGCTGGCCGAGCTGACCCGGGAATACCTCGAGAGCAACGGCCTGGCTGTATCAGTTGAAACTCATGGAAGCCCGGCAGTCGAGCGCATCCGCAGCGAGCAGCCAGACCTTGTGGTATTGGATTTGATGTTGCCCGGTGAAGATGGCCTTTCAATTTGTCGCCGTGTAAGACCGTTTTATTCTGGCCCTATTATCATGCTTACTGCGCGCACTGACGATCTGGATCAGGTGCTTGGTCTTGAAATGGGCGCAGATGATTACATCGGCAAACCCGTAAAGCCCCGTGTGCTTCTGGCTCGTATTCGCGCCATGCTGCGCCGTGTAACAGAAAATGCGCAGAACAACGCGGATGAAGCGAACGGTGAAGAACCCACGCGCCTGCAGTTCAACGATCTGGTCGTAGACCGCTCCATGCGTGAAGCCTGGTTGAGTGATGTAAGCATCGACCTGACCAGCGCCGAGTTTGATCTGCTCTGGTTGTTGGCGAGTAATGCAGGAAGGGTACTGAGCCGGGAAGAAATTTTCACCGCCTTGCGGGGTATCGAATACGATGGTCAGGACAGATCCATTGACGTCAGGGTCTCCCGGATTCGCCCAAAAATCGGCGATGACCCAATCCATCCTCGCAGGATCAAGACGGTTCGAAGCAAAGGCTATTTGTTTGTAAAAGAAGCCTGACGATTCAGTCTCTATCGCCGGCCCGGGGTTTCCGGCCGGCGTATTCCTGCCAGGGTTCGTTGACATGCCCCTGAAGTTTTTCCTCAAGTTATACGCCCGCCTTGCCGGTCTTGCTGCACTGGTAATTCTGCTTTGTGTTGTTCTTTTTACGGGTATCAACTCCGTACGCTCACAGTTCTGGCATGAGCGATTCTCTGAGCCGTTGATGCGCTGGCTGGCTTCTTCGCCCGCACCGGAGCAGCAGTATCATTGGATGGTATCCCAGTACGACTTCAGGGTTGCAGGTGCCAGGGAGTTATCGCTCTCTCAGGTTGTTCGTGAACGACTGGGCTATGGTCAGGTTGTAGCCGTGGAAGATAGCCTGGGTTACCGGTTTCTGGTGACCGGGTTTCATGGGGAAGCACTGCAGCTCAGGACTTCCGAACCCTATCAGGATATAGCTGTCGCCTCCGCACAGATTACGCGGGTGCATCTCGATGCAGCCGGACCGGAGGAGCGGGACGAAGCCGTTGAGCGGTTGTCGGCAGGCCTGAATGTAACGGTCCTGAGGGTTCAGGGCCCCGGGGCCTTGCCGGGCGATGCAGTTCTGGACCGGGTGTACAGCCACGGTTCCGCTTTCTATCACGACAAAGGGGAGGGGCGGATTCTCGTGCAGCTGGCCGACGGCGAGCTGATTCAGATCACCCTTCCTGCTCCCTTCAACCCCTGGGCATGGCCAGTCATTCTTTTGCTAGTGGCGGTGTCA
Organism: Marinobacter sp.; assembly: GCF_048259445.1. Taxonomy (GTDB): domain Bacteria; phylum Pseudomonadota; class Gammaproteobacteria; order Pseudomonadales; family Oleiphilaceae; genus Marinobacter. The sequence goes on from NZ_JBLXHQ010000025.1 coordinate 42,283, forward strand.
GGAAGTGTGCTGGCGCTATCGTTGCTTCTTGCGCTCCGCTATCTGGACAGCAACCTGCGCAAAGTGGAGTCTGTTGCAGTACGGATTGCACGGGGGGAAATGAGTGCTCGTGTAGAAGCAGGCGAGGGCACTATTGTCTCGCGATTGGCGGTGTCGTTTAACGGCATGGCGGAGCAAATACAGCGGCTTGTAAATGTTCAGCGCGAAATGATTCATGCGGTTTCCCACGAATTGAGAACCCCGGTGGCCCGTATTCGCTTTGGCGTGCAGATGATTGAGGATTGCCAGGGCCAGGAAGCTCTTCAAAAACAGCTTGATGGTATCGACGGTGATATCCAGGAGCTTGATGAGCTGATAGATGAAATCCTGACATATGCCCGCCTGGAACAGGGTGGGCCGATTTTTTCGCTACAGGAAGCCTCCATAACCGATATTGTTAAGCAGGTTGTAGCGGAGCAGCAGCGTGTTCGCCCGGCTCTGCGCATCGAGGGTGAGATCGATGACGCGACAGAGCATTGGGCTATGGCCGACGTTGAGCCGCGCTACATTCACCGTGCTATCCAGAATCTTGTGGGGAATGCCGGGCGCTATGCGTCGGGCAAGGTACTTGTTCGTTGCCATATTGATGAAGATCATTGCCGGATTGATGTCGAAGACGACGGCCCGGGTATTCCGGAAGAAGAGTGGGAAAAAGTGTTTACGGCATTTGCCCGGCTTGATGACAGCCGTACCCGGACCTCCGGTGGCTATGGGCTTGGTCTTTCTATCGTGCGTCGCATTTTGTACTGGCACAATGGCCAGGCGTTCGTTAGCCGGAGCGACAGCCTTGGTGGTGCGCGTTTCAGTCTGGTCTGGCCGCGTAAAAAACCGCTGGAGCCTGGTTTTTGATGAGAGCGTGAGACCTGTCTCACGCTCTCACCTGATGTAACAAAGTGGCTACACAAGCACTACTGAACTTTTTGCCGGCGACACAGATAATCGAAGCGTAAGGGATGACTTTTGATGTTGTGGTTCTTACGTATTTTCCTTGTTTCATTCGTCATTTGAGGACCGGTTTCCGGTCCTTTTTTTTCTTTCTTTTTTGTATACCCTGCACTTTCTCCCGGGTATCTTTCCCGAATCATCGCGAATCTTCTTCTTTTTGGGGACCTGCTGCTAGAATCCGGTAATCAGCCAAAGATCAGGATTCGTAATGACCCGATATCTGCTTGCCATCGATCAGGGCACCACCAGCTCCCGTGCGATTGTGTTCGATCAGAGCGGTACCAGCGTTGCTGCATATCAGCAGGAGTTTCCCCAGTACTTTCCCGGTGACGGCCGGGTAGAGCATGATGCCACCGAAATCTGGGAGAGCACCCTCGCGGTATGCCGTGGTGCGCTTAAGCAGGCTTCAGTTAACGCCTCGGAACTCGCCGGAATCGGTATTACCAACCAGCGCGAAACTACGGTTATCTGGGAGCGAGCGACGGGTAGGCCTGTCCATCGCGCGATTGTCTGGCAGGACAGGCGCACAGCTTCACTGTGCACCAAGCTCAAAACCGATGGTCATGAAAGTGCGGTCGTCGAACGCACCGGCCTGCTGATCGATCCTTACTTCTCCGCCACCAAAATCGCCTGGATACTGGATAATGTGGAAGGTGCCCGCACTCGGGCCGAGGCCGGTGAGCTGGCGTTTGGCACGATAGACAGCTGGCTCCTCTGGAATCTGACCGGTGGGCGCTCACACTATACTGACGCCAGTAATGCATCCAGAACCGCGCTGTTCAACATTCACGAACAGCGTTGGGATGATGAGCTGCTATCGCTGTTTCGTGTCCCGCGTTCATTGTTGCCCGATGTTCTCGACAGTGCAGCGGATTATGGTGAAACCGAACCCCAGTGGCTTGGTGCGCCGGTCATGGTAGCCGGTATAGCGGGTGACCAGCAGGCGGCACTGATAGGGCAAGCTTGCTTCAAGCCTGGAATGGCCAAGAGCACTTATGGCACGGGTTGTTTTCTGATGGTCAATACAGGCGCGAAAGCACTGCGTTCCGAGAACCGCTTGTTAACCACCGTAGCCTATCGCCTTGATGGCAAGCCGTGTTATGCGGTGGAGGGCAGTATTTTTGTTGCGGGTGCTGCCATGCAGTGGTTGCGTGATGGCTTGAAGCTGATAAGCCATGCCAACGAATCCTCTGTCCACGCAGAAACTGTCGGTGTGGAAAACTCGGTCTATCTGGTACCCGCGTTTACCGGGCTGGGGGCGCCCCACTGGGATCCGCATGCCCGTGGCGCCATCATGGGGCTGACGCGGGATACCGGGATAGGCGAGATAGTTACGGCTGGGCTGCAATCCGTTTGTTATCAGACAAAGGATCTGGTTCGGGCAATCGTGAATGACGGGGCAACTCTGGCGTCACTTCGTGTCGACGGGGGTATGGTAGTCAATGACTGGCTGATGCAGTTTCTGGCAGATATTCTGAACGTTACGGTTGATCGCCCCCGGGTCATAGAAACGACCGCTTTGGGCGCGGCCTATCTTGCCGGCCTGCAAACAGGTGTCTACGACAGCCTGGAACAGATCTCAGAGCTCTGGGAGTGTGAGCGGCAGTTCCACTCAGGAATGCGCCCAGCGTTGCGTGAGTCGCTGTACGCGGGCTGGCTGGACGCTATAGAAAGAGTCAGCAACAACTGATCTTTTGGTCAGCTGTTGCGTTCGAAAGCAATGAGGTGATCGGCTTCGACCCGCACCGGAACTGTCTCGCCCAGATGAAAGTCCAGGTGGCTTCTGAACAGCGCCTCAAATTCGGTATCTTCAGAGCAGCGGAACCGGTAAAGCGTGGAGGTGCCAGCAAAGGTCTTCTCTACAACTTTCGGGCGCAGCTCTGATTCCGCATCGTAGACAATGTCGTCAGGGCGGATAAGCACGTCTACCAGGGTGCCGGGGGGCCACTTGTAGGCCCGGTTTCCGTGAATAATGCCCAGCTCGGACTCTATGATGTCTGGCCCCACGGCTTTGCCCGGTATAAACCCGCCTTGTCCCACAAAGCTCGCCACGAAGCGATTAACAGGCTCATGGTAGAGGTTGTAGGGTACGTCCCACTGCTGGATTTTCCCACTCTGCAGCACGGCAACCTGATCGCACATTGCGAAGGCCTCCTGTTGGTCGTGAGTTACCAGGATGGCGCTGATGCCGAGGGTTTTCAGAATCTCACGAACGTCGAGGCTGAGCCTGCGGCGCAGATCTGTATCGAGGTTGGAGAAAGGTTCGTCGAGCAGAATCAGTGTTGGCTCTGGAGCGAGAGCTCGTGCCAGGGCAACCCGTTGCTGCTGACCACCCGAAAGTTCATGGGGATAATTATCTGCCAGATCCTGCAGGTGCACGACGTGAAGCAGTTCCATAACTTTTTGCCGCTTCTCGGTTTTGCCCAGCCCACGTAACCCGAAGCCTACGTTATCGGCAATACTCAGGTGCGGAAACAGAGCATAGTCCTGAAAAACCATACCGATGCGGCGTTTTTCCGGCGCCAGAGTGCGGCCGGGCAGGCTGATAGGCTGGGATTGCAAACGTATCTCGCCGTCGGTCAGTGGAAGAAAGCCTGCCAGAGCACGCAATATAGTACTTTTCCCGCAACCGCTGGGCCCGAGCAAGCAGCCGATATCCCCGTGGCTGAGCGCGAAGTTGACATCTTTTACAACAGCGTCTCCGCCGTAACCACAGGTCAGATTGTTTACTTCAAGCAACCAGTTGTGAGCGGTGTTTTCGGGCGAACTCATAAATCTTAGTCCAGGCGGTTCAGAATCAGGAATTCCAGCAGGGCTTTCTGGGCGTGAAGCCGGTTTTCGGCCTCATCCCAGATGACGGAATTCGGATGCTCTATCATGTCGGCAGAAATTTCCTCGCCACGGTGAGCCGGCAGGCAATGCATAAGCAGCGCGTCTTTTTCTGCTACCGCCATCAACGCCGGGTTGATCTGGTAATTGCTGAACGCTCTCTCGCGGGCTTTCTGTTCATCTTCCTGGCCCATCGAGGCCCACACATCAGTAACCAGCAGGTTGGCATTGCGCGCAGCCTCAGCCGGCTCACGCATGAGTGTGACCCGGTCACCGTGGGTCTTCATCAGTTCCGGATCCGGTTCGTAACCTTCGGGCGTTGCGATATTCAGGTGAAAGTCAAACTGTGTAGCTGCGTTGATATAGGAGTGGCACATATTGTTGCCATCACCGATCCAGGCCACCGTGGCGCCACGTATGCTGCCGCGATGTTCGCGATAGGTCTGCATATCGGCCAGCAATTGGCAGGGATGAAAATCATCTGTCAACGCGTTGATAACCGGCGCTCGCGATGCCTTCGCAAACTTTTCAACGGTTTCATGGGCAAAGGTGCGAATCATCACGGCATCCACCATGCTGGAGATGACGATGGCGGAGTCTTCTATAGGCTCTCCGCGTCCAAGCTGTGTGTCTCGTGGAGAAAGAAACATCGCAGAGCCGCCCAGTTGGGTCATGCCGGCTTCGAACGAGACTCGGGTGCGGGTTGAGGACTTCTCGAAAATCATCGCCAGTACGCGATTCTTCAGTGAGTCCCTGACCTTGCCCTGGCGCCATTCGTTCCGGAGCCTGCTTCCATGGTCCACAAGGCTCTCCAGCTCGTTGGTGGTCATGTCATTCAGTGTCAGAAAATGCCTTGCTGCCATGGGATGGCCCTTACCGTGATGAAGCCCTGGATGAGTAAAAATTTTTGATGAAAAATGGGGGCATCAAGTCTAGCCCTTCACGTCATTGATGACAACGCTGCGGTTGGGGGGGCTTGCTTTGCGTCAAACTGTAGAGTTTGTTGAGGGGCTTGCCAGACGTGTACAATGTTGTTCAGATAAGTCAGATTCAACGGCGTAAAAAAAGCGCAATACACTGTTCCGTTTTCAATCAGAGGTGAATGTTCATGGACATCAACGAAACCATTAAAACCCAGCTCTCGGAAAACCCGATTATCCTTTACATGAAAGGATCGCCCCAGGCTCCCCAGTGTGGCTTTTCTGCCAAAACCTCACAGGCCCTGATGGCTTGCGGCGAGCGCTTTGCGTTCGTGAATATCCTTGACAATCAGGAGCTGCGCGAAGGTCTGAAAGTTTATTCAAGCTGGCCGACATACCCGCAGCTTTACGTCAGCGGTGAGCTGGTCGGTGGCTGTGACATTATCATGGAAATGTCCGAGAATGGTGAACTGGCCAAGCTGGTCAAAGAGGCCGCCAAACAGGCCGAAGCCTGAATTTTTCTGCTTTTCAGAGCCGCGACGGAGCAAACACCAGTTTAACTTCGAAGCGGCTCTTGCCGCTCTGATCGGGCGGTGGTTCAGGATACGGGCTGGCAGCAAGTGCGGCCCGGTATGCTGCGCTATCGATCTGCTCAATTCCTGTTGATCTGATAACCCTCACCCTGGTAAGTGCGCCATTCCCCAGCAAGCGAAGTTCAATCTCCATGTCGTGTGAATGAGCCAGCTCCCTGATGGCAGGTATGCGCTGCGTTTCAAGCTGATTGGCCAGATGTATAGCCAGTTTGACCAGGTAAGGATCCTGTTCCGAAGGCGATTGCGTAATCCTGGGCGTTTTTTCAGAGCTTTGGCTGGACGACATTTGCGTGCGGGATTCCGGCTCTGGAGGTTTGCTTGTCGGGCGTGAGGGTGTCGCTGGCCTCGCGGGTTCGATTGCTACTGTTTTTTGTTCAGAGCGGTTTGTCGTCAGCACGGGCTTTTCCGGCAAAGAGTGGCTCTGGTCTGGCGTGTAGGCAGAAGCCGGGGTCTCGGGAGTATTGTCTGCTGCTACCAGTTCGAGTTTCAGTTGCTGCTGGTGTCTGACTGGAGGGTCTGGAACGACGGGTGGAGTGCTGGATAGCAACAGCGTATGAATCAGGAAAGCGATCGATAAGGCAAGTGCGATCCGATACTTAGCCGGAAGGCTGTTGTTGCTGCCATGTTCCAGCATCGACCTCAGAATACTCCTTTAATACCGGGTGATCAGCTGCGCCGAATCGCGGACCTACAGCTTGGCTGAGGGTCCGCGCCGGTTCAGGCAGTTTTGCTGCGCAGGGAGCCGACGACGGCATCCAGTGCCCGATCAATGAATGCCCCTTGTTCTAGCAGAGTCATTCTTCCGCGCCGCATTTCATGCGCGAGCTCAACGCGTGTCTTTTCAATGACTTTCAGGCCCATGCGATTAACAAAGACGAAACAGTCTGCCTCATCAATGATCGCGGAGAGCTTGCAGCGGAAGCTCGCGCCATTTACCAGGCGGAACTCAACCCAGTTGCCTATTTCGATACCGTCGATTTGAGCCATAAACTCAGCGATGGCTGCATCCTCGGGCTGAGGCTGCATCTGGTTCTTGAGGTCGTCCTGCTCGAGCTCCTGTGCCGGGAGCTCCTCAACAAGCTCCGCATTGGAGCTTGCACGGAAGGCCTCAGCCAGCTCGTGCTTAAGCTGGCTCATGGTCTGATCAAGTTTCGTGGCGTTATACGAAACCTCTTCCAGCCCTGCGCGCAGCGACTTGAGAAGGCCCGGAACAACGCGAACCCACTGATCCCTTTCTGCATCTTCCTGGTGCGGATGGAGGCACCAGATCAGATCATCAACAACTTTGACACTTTCCTGCCAGCGGTGCTCAACGTCGTCCCGAAGATAGGCCAGGAACATGACGCGGCTCCAGCCATTGATCAGGATGTTATAAGTAGGCTCTGGCAGCCTGTAACGAGCGACACGTTCCTTGATAACCCGGTCTACCAGTTCCTGGGCTTTCTGGGATTTGATGCGCCCCCGTTCAGATTCGCGAGTACGTTGCTCGACGAGGGATGCTTTGCGATTTTCCCGGGCCAGGAATTCTTCGAACTCATCGTTAAGTGCTTCAAATAAGGCAGTGTCACCATCGAATTCGTTGAGGATTCTTTGCACAATTCCATGAATTTTGTCGTAAAGCTTGTCTCTGGCTTTTTCGTCGCTGTTGCTCCAGCCTATGCCCGCGCGGGCAAGAGCGTTGAGCAGCTTTCTCGCAGGGTGTGTGGTCTTGCTGAAAAAGCTCTTGTCTTTTATGACAACTTTCAGGATAGGTATCTGCAGCCGGCTTATCAGAACCTGGACGGGGGCAGACAGATTGTAGTCATCAAGAATGAACTCAAAAAGCATGGATACAAGGTTAATAAGATCCTCGTCCACCTCTTTGAGTGCAGGCTTTTTGCCGTCGCCGGTATTGGCCTGGGCGAGAATCTGTTGCACCACATCACGAAGATCAATGGTAAGCGGTTCACCTGCGCTGAGATTGTTCCCGGTATCAGCCTGAGCAGTAAATGGCAGGGATGCCAGCAAGCTTGCCAGTTCATTCCCCCCGATAATCCGGATGTTCGGATCATGCTGCCGGGATGGTACACCGGCGTTGGCCCGCTGACGCGCCAGGAGCTGATGAATCTGTTCGAAAACGGCATTGTTGCCCGCCCCGGCGTCCTGGCGGTATTCATCTGCTTCTGCTGAGTCGTCCGGAGCCTTGGCTGCCGGTTGACCCTCAGCTGCACTGTGTTGTTGTCCGCTTTTGCCGTGATAGCGAAAATTCGGGATAACACCTGCCTGAATGAGAATTCTGTTTGCCTCATCCAGAAGCATGCCCAGATTGGATACAACGTAACGATCAAACTGCTTGAGCAGGATTAACCGTTCGCGGATCTGTATTTCCAGCGCCTGGATGGCTTCGGTAAAAGCACTGCACAGGTGCTCGGGTGCCATAGGGTTTACCGGCGATTCGTCGGAGGCACCGTCGTAGACCTGGCTGAAGCGCGTCTGGAGCTGTAAGAGAGGCCCCATAAAATGGGCTTTGGCTTTTGTGATCATGGCGTTCAGAGCAACCTGCTCTTCCAGATCATCGTTACCAACGAGCGCGAGGTTGTCGGCATTGTCCTGCCGCCCCAAAGTGTCATCCTGAAGTTGACCTGTGCGAGGCGGATTGATAAAAAACTGCGCAACTGTATTCTGGAAGTGCCGCTCTACACCTTTCCGCTTGATGCGAATTTCACGCATGGCTTCAAAATAGCGATTCTGTTCATTGTTACTGCGGGCATTGTTGGCCAGCTCGAACAGCGAATCATCAACGGCATCAAAGGCGCCCTGCAACAGATCACCAAGCCCTGCAACAACGGTGTCGCGGATGCGGGTGACCTCCACAGGAACCGGCTTGTTGCTTCCCGCTTCTCTGTGCTCACGGAGGTAATGTATGCCGGACTGCTTGTTCATGGCCGACTCCTGTTTACGGCTCAACCGGGTACATGACCGAGCTTGACTGTCTGTTTTTTGATTATAGGTTAAATTTACCGCATTTTTGGCTGCGTTAACATGAATAAAAACTAACCTGAGCGCTAATACTAAAAATAAAGGGTGCTCCCATGGAACACCCTTTGCTGGTTTACGTGCACGAATGTCGGACTCTGATCTTCAGATTACATAAACCGGCCCGATTCCCGCGCTCCAGATCACAACACTGATTGCAAGAAGAGCGACAAACATAACCAGCCCTACGGTAAGAACTGCTGTGGCAAACATGAAGCCGCGATCCTCCGGTATTTTCATCAGTATCGGCAGGCCTTCGTAAAGCAGATACACCGCGTATGCAATAGCGACGAGCCCCGCCAGCATATTCACCCAGATATTCGGGTAAGCGGCGATAACTCCTATCAAAAACATAGGTGTTGCGGTGTAGGCAGCCATGGCCACACCCCGTGGCTCCTGGTCTACCGCGTCGTAGGTTGCCGCAAAGAAATCAATGAACTTGCCGAGAATAAAGATGCCGGCCAGCATGGCCGCATAGAACAATATCGACAGGCTCAGCGCGCTACTGACAGACAGGCGCGTTATCTGGCCGTCACCGATTTGCCAGCCTACCTGAGTGGTTCCGAAGAAGCCTGCAAGAGCAGGTATCAGTGCGAGAAGTAATACGTGCCCTGTGTATAGGCGGGTAACAGATTCAGATTCTTTTCGAATAGCTTCCCATTGCTGGTCAGGATGGGTCAGAAGGCCAAAGGTATGTGTCAGACTCATGGACAAACTCCTTGCGATTATTATTGTTCCGTACTCACCCTCAGTGTTGGTGGTAGTTTGATATGCGTCAAGGAGATGGTTAAATTTTGATCTTCCAAGAACAGGCTCCGCTATAACCGGAACGTCTATCAAGGAGGCTCTGAAAAGGTATTGTCAGGTTAGGGATCGCGCACGTTTTTTGCGCTTTTTCGGATGCACAATGGCCGCTTTTACAACGTTGTCCTTGATCTGGAGAACCTCGACCCGGTGTCCGTCTACCTTCAGGCAAACGTTGGTGTCCGGAATATTTTCCAGGGTTTCCGTGATCAGGCCGTTTAGTGTCTTCGGGCCGTCGGTAGGCAGTTTCCAGCCCAGGGTTTTGTTGATGGTGCGCACGGCAGTGGTGCCGTCAATAATAAAGGTACCGTCTTCCTGTGGAATGATGTCTGGGCTGGTCGCCGCATAATCCGTTGTGAACTCGCCAACAATTTCTTCGAGAATGTCTTCAAGGGTAGCGAGCCCGAGTACATCACCGTATTCGTCTACAACAATTCCGAAGCGACGCTTACCTTTCTGGAAGTTGATGAGCTGAGTGTTCAGGGGGGTGCTTTCAGGAATAAAGTAAGGTTCCTGACAAAGCTGCATGATCATGGCCTTGTTGATTTCTTCCTGTTGCAGCAGTTTGGTGGCGCTGCGCAGATGCAGAATGCCCTGGATATCGTTTATGTCCCCCTTGAAGACCGGCAGGCGGGTATGCTGGCTGTTCCTCAGTTGGCGCAAAATGGTGTCAGTGTCGTCGTCCAGATCGATGCCTGAGACCTCGTTTCGCGGCACCATGATGTCGTTTACCGTCACTTTCTCCAGGTCCAGAATGCTGACAAGCATATCCTTGTGCTTTGCCGGGATCAGTGCTCCGGCTTCGTTCACCAGGGTTCTGAGTTCCTCCCGGCTGAGGTGGTCGCTGGCCGCATCATTTGGAGAAATCCTCAGGATTCTCAGGATGGCTCCTGTAAAAAGGTTCACGGCCCAAACAATCGGATAGAGAACTTTCAGCAAGGGGCCGAGTACGTAGCTTGCCGGGAATGCTATTTTTTCAGGGAACAGGGAGGCCAGAGTCTTGGGTGTGACTTCGGCAAAAATAAGAATGACGATAGTCAGAAGCAGTGTTGCGATGGCGATACCGGCATCGCCCCATATGCGGATTGCGATGACCGTGGCGATAGACGACGCCAGAATATTGACGAAGTTGTTGCCGATAAGAATGATGCCGATAAGCTGATCGGTGCGCTGCAGCAATCCTTGCGCCCGTTTTGCTCCTTTGTGGCCGGTTTTCGCCATGTGTTTCAGGCGATACCGGTTGAGTGACATCATTCCGGTTTCAGAACTGGAGAAAAATGCCGACAGCATGATCAGCCCGACGAGAATAATCGACAGCGCAGTAAGCGATGTACCGTCCAAACCAGAGGTGTCCTTATGTTACTGACAAGTAGCGAAAGTAGGTTGTGATTGTGCCCGGTGTCAAGAGGTTATGGGTGGGGCATCAGCCGCCCTTCTGGAATACCAGTTCAAGGGCAAACTTACTGCCGTAGAAGGCCACCATGAGAAGGGCGCATCCAGCCAGTGTCCAGCGGCTTGCTGTCATGCCGCGCCAGCCTTTTGTATAGCGCCCGACAAGCAGTGCAACGAAAACCAGCAGCGAGAGCAGCGAGAATATGGTTTTGTGGGCAAGATTCTGGGCGAACAGGTTTTCTATAAAGAGAGCGCCCGTCACAATGGCGAGAACAAGCATGACGACGCCGGCCCAGACCATCTCAAAAAGCAGGGATTCCATCGTTTGCAGTGGCGGCAGATTGCGCACGATCGGGCTGTTATAGTTGCGCTTCAGCTGGCGGTTCTGGAAATAAAGCAGGGTTGCCTGTATGGCCGCCAGAGAAAACAGGCTGTAGGCTGTAACCGATAATGCGATATGTGAAAGTACACCATAGCTTTCATCAGAGACTACTCGTGACGGTGTATGCGTGATCAGCGCCATGATGATGGTAAAAGCTGCTAGTGGATAAACGCCCAAAAAAAGGCTTTGAACCGGCTTTTTGAGGTTCAGTCCCAGTAGAAGGAAAACGATTAACCAGGAAATCAGCACCGAGCTTTTGAAAAAACCCAGGTCGACACCGCCATCGTGGTGAATCGTCTGGGTAATCAAAACTCCGTGGGCTGCAAGAGCCAGCATGCCGACAAGTGTGGTAATAGCAATATTGCTGTGCACGCGTCCACGAAAATGAAGCGCCTGCAAAGCGGTGCCGACGCTGTACAGAAAAAGAGAGGTGACCGCGAGAATCAGCGTTCCCATGACTTCCTTATTAACCACTGTGCTGGCGGAGATCGGCAGGCGTGGCTGCCGATTTGACCGGGTTGGTCGTTTCAGGACGATAGTCTGGTTATAATGTCGCGATTATGCAACAGGAATCAAGGAGCCGAAGCCGGCTCTGAGGTTTGTGCACTCAATTTATCCGGGGTACGGAAGAGCAACATGTTTGAGAACCTCCAAGACCGACTTTCCGGTAGCCTGCGCAAGATTTCCGGTCAGGCGCGGCTTACCGACGACAATATAAAGGACACTCTCCGGGAAGTGCGCATGGCGCTGCTGGAGGCCGACGTCGCCCTGCCTGTGGTAAAGGACTTTGTTGAAGGTGTCCGGCAACGCGCTATTGGCCAGGAAGTGCAGCGCAGCCTTACCCCGGGACAGGTATTTGTAAAAGTTGTCCAGCAGGAGCTGGAACGGGTAATGGGCGAGGGGAATGAAACCCTCAATCTCGCCGTTCAGCCACCGGCAGTGATTATGATGGCCGGCCTTCAGGGTGCGGGTAAAACGACGACGGTCGCAAAACTGTCGCGGTTTTTGAAAGAGCGACAGAAAAAAACCGTGATGGTGGTCAGTGCCGACGTCTATCGCCCCGCCGCTATAAAGCAGCTGGAAACCCTGGCGGGTGAAGTTGGTGTTGAGTTTTTCCCCAGCAGTGCCGATCAGGACCCTGTTACCATCGCGGAGGGCGCGGTTGCCGCCGCCCGCAAGAAGCACATTGATGTTGTGATTCTCGATACCGCCGGACGTTTGCACGTTGATGAGCAAATGATGGGCGAGATCGGTCGCTTGCATAAGGCTGTCAAGCCGGTTGAGACCCTGTTTGTGGTTGATGCCATGACAGGTCAGGATGCAGCAAACACGGCCAAGGCATTTAACGATGCTTTGCCGCTGACTGGCGTGGTGCTGACAAAAACAGACGGTGATGCTCGCGGTGGTGCGGCGCTGTCTGTTCGGCACATTACCGGCAAGCCAATCAAGTTTCTCGGGGTTGGCGAAAAAACCGACGCTCTTGAACCGTTTCACCCGGACCGGGTGGCATCGCGCATTCTTGGTATGGGCGATGTGCTCTCTCTCATTGAAGAGGCCGAGCGCAAACTCGACCAGAAAAAAGCCGAGAAGCTCACCAGGAAGATCAAAAAAGGCAAAAGCTTTGATCTTGAGGATTTCCGTGACCAGCTTCAGCAGATGAAGAGCATGGGGGGGATCGGGGGTTTGCTGGACAAGCTGCCGGGAATGGGGCAGATGGCTCAGGTAGCACAGCAGCAGGTTAACGATAAATCTATGGGGCAGCTGGAGGCGATCATCTGCTCGATGACCGCGAAGGAGCGTCGCCACCCGGATGTCATCAATAACTCCCGCAAGCGCCGCATCGCAACCGGCTCTGGTACGCAGATACAGGATGTGAATCGTCTGCTCAAACAGCACAAGCAAATGCAGAAGATGATGAAGAAGTTTGGTAAAAAGGGCGGAATGGCGAATATGATGCGCGGTCTGGGTGGTATGATGCCGCCGGGCGGTGGCGGCGGTGGAATGCCCCCGTTTGGACGTATGTAAAAAGCCTTACAAGGAAAACCTTGAAACAGTCTGTTTCCCTGTTTTCTTTGGCGCACATTTAGCATAGAATAGCGCCCCTTTCGAGTATGGGTCTCCGCGTTGGCCACCATTGTGGTCAGCGTGAAACGTACAAAGTTCGTATAACAGAACAGGATATTGGTTAAATGGTAACAATCCGTTTGGCTCGTGGCGGTTCCAAGAAGCGCCCGTTCTATCATCTGACAGTAACTGACAGTCGC
>NZ_JBLXHQ010000026.1:0-55443 GCF_048259445.1 Marinobacter sp.
ACTTTCTTCAGCTCTTCTTCAAATTGCGGTACTGCTTCAAACAGATCCGCCACCAGGCCGTAATCGGCAACCTGGAAAATCGGTGCTTCTTCATCCTTGTTGATCGCAACGATCACCTTGGAATCCGACATGCCCGCCAGGTGCTGAATGGCACCGGAGATGCCCACAGCTACATACAACTGCGGCGCAACAATCTTGCCAGTCTGTCCGACCTGCATGTCGTTCGGCACAAAGCCTGCATCGACCGCAGCACGGGAGGCGCCCATACCGGCACCCAGCAGATCAGCAACCTGCTCCAGCATCTTGAAGTTCTCGCCGTTCTGCATGCCACGGCCACCGGAAATAACGATGCCGGCACTGGCCAGATCAGGACGGTCAGATTTGGCTTTCTCCTCACTGACAAACGATGAGAGGCCAGCGTCTTTTACAACGTCCAGCTGCTCAACGGAAGCGGAGCCGCCTTCAGCGGCGACAGGATCAAAACCAGTCGGACGCACGGTGACAACCTTGATGCCATCGCTGGCCTTGACCGTCGCAATGGCGTTGCCAGCGTAGATCGGGCGAACGAAGGTATCTTCGGATTCCACGCGAATGATGTCTGATACCTGAGCAACGTCCAGCAGCGCTGCAACGCGCGGCATGAAGTCTTTGCCCGTGGTGCCCGCAGAAGTCAGGATGTGGCTGTAGCCCTTACCCACTTCTGCAACCAGCTCGCTCAGGTTCTCACCCAGGAAGTGGCCATAAGCTGCATTGTCGGCAACCAGTACCTTTGCAACGCCGTCAGCCTTGGCGGCGGCTTCTGCAACAGCGCCACAGTTTTCGCCGGCAACCAATACATCAATATCGCCACCGATGGCCTTGGCAGCCGCTACAACGCTTAGAGTCGCCTGCTTCAGGCTGCTGTTGTCGTGTTCAGCAATTACAAGGATGCTCATTTAGATCACCTTCGCTTCGTTCTTCAGTTTATCGACCAGCTCGGCTACGTCAGCCACTTTGATGCCTGCTGAACGGGCAGCCGGTGCTTCCACTTTCAGAGTGGTCAGGCGCGACGCAATCTCAACACCCAGATCAGCCGGGCTCATAACATCGAGAGGCTTCTTCTTGGCTTTCATGATGTTTGGCAGGGACGCATAGCGCGGCTCGTTCAAACGCAGGTCGGTGGTTACAACCGCAGGGAGGTTCAGGGAAAGGGTCATCAGACCACCGTCTACCTCACGGGTAACATTGACTTTTTCACCATCAACAACCACTTCAGAAGCAAAGGTGCCCTGCCCCATACCGGTCAGTGCAGCCAACATCTGGCCTGTCTGGTTGTTATCAGAATCGATAGACTGTTTGCCAAGAATGACGAGTTTCGGCTCTTCTTTCTCAACAACGGCCTTCAGCAATTTGGCTGCGTCGAGAGACTGAACTTCCTCATCGGCTTCAATGTGGATGCCACGGTCAGCACCCAGCGCCAGCGCAGTACGAATCTGCTCCTGACACGCCTTGGGACCAATGGAAACCACGACGATTTCGTTGGCAACACCTTTTTCCTTCAGTCGAACCGCTTCTTCAACAGCGATTTCGCAGAATGGGTTCATTGCCATTTTGACGTTGGCGAGATCAACACCAGTGTTATCCGGCTTGACGCGTACCTTTACGTTGTAGTCGATTACTCGTTTTACAGCGACCAGTATTCGCATTTATGCCTCCCGAATTAAATCTGGCGAATTCTTATGCGCCTCTTTTCCCCACAGGTATAACTGGTTTTTTGCACAGTAGGGAAAAGAGGCTGGTTTAACATTTTTGAAAGCTATTTCGGCCTAGGCTCAGAAGTTGTACTGAGCTGCAAACAGCAACCGGCTTGCGTCGCCATCATCGCCACTCACTTTCTTGACTTTGAAGTAGGTATATTGGACGCCAAATTTGACAGCCTTTACTACGCTCCACTGGTAGTTGAGCATGGCGTTGGTGTTGCGCTCATGCTCAGCGCCCACACCAGCAATACCATCGGCTACGGCATCATCCCAATCCATCTCCGTCATGCCAATAGCGGTGTTAATAGAACCAGGTCCCATTTTCAGGCTGGCACCAATGACTCCACCATAACCACTGATGGTTTCGAGGCTGCCGCCATTAACATAGGCATCTGCACCGGAATAGTTGTTACCCGAGCGCCACAAATAACCGTTGGCACCATCGTTGTAATTCAATGCGCCCTGGATGGAAAAAGCGTCGGTCAGTGCCAGCTTGGCCGCGCCGAATACGCCGTAGCCGAGAGCGCTGTCATCCGCTGTGCCGTTATCAATCGCGACTTCTTGCAGCAATGCTGCTGCTGAATAGCTGAATGCTCCGGATGAGGTCTCATAGCGTGCCGTCAGTGTTGGTATTCCGTTCTTCTCGTCACTGCTGCCGAAGACGCTGGTTCTCGGGTCTTCCAATGCAACGGAGAAGGCTCCAGTCGTATAACGGGCCTGCGAATTACGGCCCTGGTAACCAGCAGCGCCTGCCATACCATCGAATTCCAGCCCTGAGGTGTTGCCTACGAAGCTGTTGAAGTTGGACCAGGTTCTGCCCAATAACACGCCGTTGTATTCGCCGTATGCATGACGAATGCGCAATTGACCGGGTGTGCCGCTGATGCTGCGGAAGTCACCTTCCACATTGATTTTCACACCTTGTGGCAATGTTGTTTTGATGCCGAGGCGGGATTGAAATGCATCTGCACCAAAGTGACCCTTTGCTTCTTTGCCGGTGCCTGTGTTGACCAGAGAAAAGTTACCGGAACGGGTGCCCCGGGATGTGGCAATGTTTTCATCAATGTCGTAAGACGCGTTCAGGCGGGCATAGCCGGAGATCTCAACTTTTGCGTCTCCTGCCTGAAATTCGATTGCGTTAACCTGGCTAGCCAAGCCGAATACCAGCAGGGAGCTGGTTACTTTAATTGCTGTGGATAATTTGTTGCGTAGCATAAATCGCATTCTCCGTTCTTGTTTAAAATTCTGCTGTCAGAGAAAACTCAGCCTGAAGGGGGTGATTTCAGGTAGCCCTGATGCCGCAGCGCTTGCGACGGAAATCACCCTAGCAGCGGGGAAGAATGCTAACAATTATCTATATTGGATATTATGTATAACGTAAATGAATGGCTAGGCTACATTCAGCTGTACCCGGCTACTTCAAGAGTTTACTTGCGATCGTGAGCCTTGGAATTGTCAATCTCAAACAACAAACGTCCTTTCCACAGCCCATCTTGAACATGTTGGGCAACTTGCCTCAAAATCATTTCGGAAAGCTTTTCCGTAGCGACGGAGGCAGGCAGATCTGCCGGCGTAACCAGTGAGAGTGTTCTGGTCAATTCCGGCGAGGTTATCGGAATCGCCATCACTTCATTGCGAGCCATCATTTCGTGAACGGCAGCAGAAGGCAGAATGGTATAGCCAAGACCCCGGCGTGCTGTATCTGTCAGTAGTGGCCATGCACTCACCTCGAGCGCCAGATTAATCGTCGTCCCACGTTGCGCCGCTTCCCTTTCTACGGCTTGTCTCAGGCCGTGCTTTTCTTCAGGAAGTATCAACTGCTGTTTCAGCACGTCGTCCATCGTGATTTCTGTCTGTTTGGCAAGAGGGCTGTTGCTTGGCCCGATCAGGTAGAGCGGCTCTTCGAGCAAGGGCTTGCAGCGCAGGTTTCTCTGGCTACTGGGGTTATAGGTGATAGCAAGGTTCAGCCGGTGCTGGGCCACCATCTGCTGCAGAGTGCCACTCATTGCTGACTTGACTGCAAGATTAACCTGCGGAAACTTCTTGCGGTATTTTTCGACAATCGTACCTGAAAAGATGTGGGCAACAGTTGGAAGTATTCCCAGCGTAACCTGGCCGGTCACTTCTCCGGCAATGGCCGTTACGTCCGCCAGTGTCCGTTCCAGATCCTGCATGATCTTGCGTGCGCGATCGTAGAGCAGTTCTCCGGGTGCCGTCAGTACAACGCCTCGGCCATGACGCACAAATACCTCCACATTCAACGCACTTTCCAGCATCCGGATTTGGCGGCTTAACGCCGGTTGGGCAACGAAAAGCTTTTCCGACGCCCGGCTGAAGCTTCCTGTGTCTGCGACGGTAAGGAAGGTATTGAGCTGTCGCAGATCTACATTGAGGTTAGTAGCCATGAGTGTGCTCCGTGGTATGCCAAAAAGTGATCTTGTTTTGATGCTGTATAACATGTTTGTTGTGGAAGAGTGAAGCGCGGTCATGTTTAGGTATCCAATAAAGTGATGGCCGATATAAAAACTATATAATTGTTGAAGGATTTTCTTGCTGATAGGGTGAGTTTTCTGGTTGTGATATTGGCATTGGCCGATGCGCTTGCCCGTTAACAGGAGAGTTCCATGTATTCATCGTCATCGTATCCGGATGTCCGGGAGGCCACCGCACGTTTATGTGCCGGCTTTCCTGGTGGCTACTGGAGGGCGTTGGATCAGCAGAATGAGTATCCGACGGAATTCGTCAACGCATTGAGTGAGTCAGGCTACCTCTCTGTGATGATTCCGGAGGAGTTTGGTGGGTCAGGACTGTCTCTGGGGGCTGCGTGCGCAGTGCTGGAGGAGGTACAACGTTCCGGCTGTAATGGCGGCGCATGTCACGCCCAGATGTACACCATGGGCACCCTGCTGCGCCACGGTAGTGAAGAGCAAAAGCAGAAATATCTGCCCCGTATCGCCGCCGGCGAGCTGAGGCTGCAAGCGTTTGGTGTAACTGAGCCATCCAGTGGAACAGACACCACCCGTATCACCACCAAAGCGGTGAAAGACGGCGACGACTATGTGGTCAACGGCCAGAAAGTATTTATTTCCCGCACTGAACATTCTGACTTGATGATCCTTCTTGTACGCACTACCCCGCGTGACGCCTGCGCCAAGCGCACAGATGGTATGTCGGTGTTACTGGTGGATATGAAGGATGCGTTGGCGGGTGGGTTGTCTATCCGTCCGATCAAAACCATGATGAACCACGCGACCACTGAGTTGTTTTTCGACAATGTGCGTGTGCCGGCAGCGAACCTTATTGGTGAGGAAGGCGCCGGATTCCGTTACATCCTTGATGGCATGAACGCTGAGCGGATTTTGATTGCGGCTGAGTGCATCGGTGATGCCCGATATTTCATTGAAAAGGCTTCGGCTTACGCAAAAAGCCGAGAAGTGTTTGGCCGGCCGATAGGCCAAAATCAGGGTGTCCAGTTCCCGATCGCCAGAGCCTATGCCCAAACGGTAGCTGCCGCCGCTGTTGTCGATCAGGCTATTTTGGCATTTGAAGCCGGGCAGCCCTGTGGGTCGCTGGCAAACATGGCCAAGATGCTTGCATCGGAGGCCTCCTGGCAGGCGGGTGATACCTGCATCCAGACCCATGGTGGTTATGGCTTTGCCGAAGAATACGACATTGAGCGCAAGTTCCGGGAAACCCGCTTGTATCAGGTCGCACCTATCTCTACCAACCTGATTCTCTCCCACCTTGCCACCCATGATCTTGGAATGCCGAGGTCCTTTTAATGAATACATCCTCGCTTAAAGGATTGTTGGTGGTGTCTCTGGAGCAGGCCGTGGCCGCACCCTATTGCACATCAAGGCTCGCCGATGCTGGTGCCCGTGTAATAAAGGTGGAGCGCGATGAGGGAGACTTTGCCAGGTATTACGATCAGGCCGCCGCCGGAGAGAGCTCCTATTTTGTGTGGCTCAACCGTGGCAAGGAATCCATCTGCCTGAACATTAAAGACAGCGCCGATCAACAGTTACTGCTGAAGATGTTGAAGGAAGCCGATGTGTTTGTGCAGAACCTGGCCCCGGGAGCTGCCGAGCGCGCAGGTTTTGGCTCGGCAGCACTTCGCCGCGATAACCCACGGCTGATTACCGTTGATATCACCGGCTACGGAAGCAGAGGCCCTTACCAGAATATGAAGGGCTATGACTTGCTGGTTCAGTGTGAATCCGGCCTGGCTTCGATTACCGGTGCCGCAGACGAGCCGGCGCGGGTTGGGGTTTCTGTTTGTGATATCGCTTGCGGCATGTACGCCCACGCGGAAGTGCTGCGTGCATTAATCGCCCGCGAGCGTACAGGCGAGGGAGAGAGCATCGAGGTGTCCCTGTTCGATGCGATCGCAGATTGGATGACCGTACCTTTATTGCAGAGTGAATCCCGGCAGATTCCGGTTGAGCGCGCTGGCCTTAGGCACCCGGCGATCACTCCGTATGAAGTCTATTCCTGTGCCGATCAACATCAAGTGGTGTTGTCAGTGCAGAACCAGAGGGAGTGGGAGCGGTTCTGTGACCAGGTGCTGGAGTCTCCGGAGCTGAAAGCAAGCCCAGACTACGAGAGTAACATCGCGCGCTGCATGCATCGCGACGCGCTCAATCAGGTGGTGCAACCCATCATCGCTGCGATGAGCCGGCACACACTGGTAGACCGCCTGAATCAGGCCCGCATCGCCTACGGCGAAGTCAAAACGGTCGAGGAGTTCAGCCAGCATCCGCAGTTACGGCGCATTCAGGTTGCTACGGCATCTGGCCCGGTCAGTGTTGTTGCGCCTCCCGCAGTTACCCGCCACCAACACAATGGGCTGGGTCCGGTACCTGCACTTGGGGAGCACGGTGTAAAGCTAAGGCGTGAGTTTGATGCCAGAAATTCAGATGCCATGGAGGCGCAGTCATGACCGTAAAGCCAGCGGCAGAAAAATCACAATTTGATGAACTGCAGAAGTGGGTAGGGCGAACCCAGGAATCGTCTGATCTGGTCAGTGCCAAAGTCGTGGCCAAGATGGCAGCGGCGTTGGATCACCAGAACCCACAGCTAACAGAAGCTAGCTTCCTGCCACTGCCCTGGCATTGGTTGTTCTTCACACCAACCCCGCAAGCGTCGGCTACTGGCCAGGATGGGCATCCTAAAACAGGCGGTTTTTTGCCGCCGGTGCCTCTGCCACGGCGCATGTGGGCGGGGAGCAAGGTTGAGTGTCATCAGCCTCTTCATGTCGGTGATCAGCTCACGTGCAAATCGACCGTCGAGTCGGTTGTTCCCAAGAGTGGGCGACAGGGTGAGTTGGTGTTTGTAAGCGTCGCTCATCGCTTGTTCAAGGGCAAACAGGAGCCTGTGCTCACCGAGATTCAGGACATCGTATACCGTGCAATGCCAACTGGCCCGGCGCCCGTTGCGCCGGAATACACGCCGGAGCTGGGGCTCCAGTGGAGCAAAACAATCACGCCGGACCCGGTTTTGCTGTTCCGCTATTCCGCGTTGACCTTCAATGGCCACCGTATTCATTACGACCGCAACTGGGCAGTTGAAGCAGAGGGCTATCCTGGCTTGGTCGTGCACGGACCGCTGGTTGCCAGCCTGCTGCTTGACCTGATGTACAGCAACCTGGGGCAAGTCGAGATTGCCCGGTTCAAGTTCCGCGGAGTGCAGCCATTGTTCGACCTGGAGCCGTTTACGGTTAACGGCGCCCGGGATGGCAACACGGTGAAGCTTTGGGCTTTGACACCCGAAAACCAGCTTGCCATGTCTCTGGAAGTGGAGTTGAAAAGTGAAACCAACAAGGCATTGCCGGGAGGCCAAGTATGACTTCACTCAACATGCCGGTATGGCGCTCGTTGATGTTTGTTCCGGCAAATAACCGTCGTTTTCTGGAAAAAGCCCACTCCCGTGGCGCCGACGCAATCATCGTTGATCTTGAAGACAGTGTGCCTGTCGGGGAGAAAAAGTCCGCACGGGATTATTTGCCAGTGGTCGTACACCAGGTAACCCAGTCAGGCGCCGACATGCTGGTACGAATTAATCAGCCCTTGCGAATGGCCGTGCGTGATCTGGAGGCTGCGGTTATCAACGGTGTGCGTGGGCTGGTTGTTCCCAAGGTAGAAAGCGCAGCGGCATTACAGGCGCTGGCTGATGTCGTCACCGAACTGGAGATTGAGCGCGGCCTGACACCCGGCAGCGTTGTGATGATGGTACAGATTGAGTCACCGGCAGCGCTGCTGAAGCTGGATGACATTGCATCGGTATCGCGAGTGGTGGGGCTGACCCTTGGCCCCGAGGACTTTTGCTCCGAGGTAGGCATGGATCCTAATCCGGATACCTTGCTGGTTCCGAGTCAGGCCATTGTATTTGCAGCCAACCGCACCGGGGTATTGCCCTATGGGTTTGTGGACTCGATTGCAGATTACAGTGACCAGGAGCGGTTTGCGGCAACCATCAAGCGCGCACGGCAGTTGGGCTTTCGTGGGGCCCTGGCGGTACACCCGTCGCAAGTGACCATTATGAATGAAGGCTTTATGCCCTCCGAAGAAGAAATCCAGAAAGCCCGGGATATTGTCAAAAGCTCCCGGGAACATGAACAGAAGGGTGAAGCCGTATTTTCACTCGACGGAAAAATGATCGACAAGCCGGTTGTGGAACGGGCGGTTCGATTGCTCAACCAGTTAAAGGAGAGAGTGTAATGACTATTGAAAACAGAGCTGTCTATTCCAGTGACCATGAGCTTTTCCGCACCAACGCGCGGCGCTTTTTCCGGGAAGAACTGGAGCCCAATATTGATCAGTGGGAAAAAGACGAAATCATGCCCCGGTCGTTTTGGGAAAAAGCCGGCGCCAACGGTTTCTTGTGCTGCGGCGTGCCGGAAGAATACGGCGGCCCGGGTGCAGACTTCCTTTACAACATGATTTTCTCGGAAGAAACCGGTTACGCCCTTGGCGGCGCCAGCGTCGGGTTCTCGGTACAGGCCGATATCGTTGCCTACTACCTTTTGCACGCAGGTACTGAAGAGCAGAAAAAGTACTGGCTGCCACGCATGGTAACAGCAGAAAGCATTGCCTCTATCGGCCTGACCGAGCCTGGCTGTGGCAGTGACCTTAAAGCCATGCGTACATCGGCGGTTCGCGACGGCGACGAATACGTGATTAACGGCCAGAAGACCTTTATCACCAACGGCCAGAACTGCGATTTCGTGTTGCTGGCTTGCTCCACCGATCCGAGCAAAGGCGCAAAGGGCATCAGCCTGATTATCGTTGAGACCGACCGCCCGGGCTTTGCCCGTGGCCGTAATCTGGAAAAGATCGGCCAGAAGGCGGCGGATACGTCAGAGCTATTTTTCCAGGACGTGCGTGTACCGGTAACCAACCTGGTAGGTAATGAAGGTGAAGGTTTCGTCATCATGATGCAGGAACTGCCTCGTGAGCGAATTACCATTGCCTGCCGTGCCCTGGCCGAGGCTCAGCGCGCGTTTGATCTGACCACCGAGTACGTAAAAGAGCGCAAGGCGTTTGGTCAGGCAATCGGTGATTTCCAGAACACCCAGTTCACTCTGGCCGATATTAAGACGGAGCTGGCCGTAAGTTGGGCATTCCTTGATCAGTGCCTGCAGAAGGCTAACGACGGTACCTTGACCGCCGATGAGGGAGCGATGGCCAAGCTGTGGACGGCTGAACTTGAAGGCAAAATTGTAGACCGGTGCCTGCAGTTCTTCGGTGGCTGGGGCTACATGAAAGAGTACCCGATCTCCCGTCTGTTTGTGGATGCACGGGTTCGCCGGATCTACGGCGGTGCGAGTGAAATCATGAAGTTGCTTATTGCTCGTACGCTTTAACTACTGGCTCAGCTCGAAAGGAAACAAGACTATGTTCGGGATTACTGCTTACGGCGCCTACGTTCCCCGCAGCCGCCTCCAAAAAAGTGCCATTGCAGATGCCAACGACTGGTTTGATGCCAGCCTTCGTGGCCTTGCCAAAGGCGAGCGCAGCATGTGCAACTGGGATGAAGATGTCATCACCATGGCCGTTGAGGCTGCTCAGGACTGCCTGACGGTTCTCGACCGTGAAACAGTCAAGTCTCTAAGCCTGGCCTCAACCACTGTGCCGTTTCTGGATCGTCAGAATTCCGTGGTAGTCAGCGAAGCGCTGAATCTGGGCAACCGTTTGCGCACCATGGATGTCACCGCCTCACAGCGCGCGGCAACCTCGGCTCTGATCAGTTTGCTGGAAGCTGGTGGTAAAGATAACAGTTCAGCGCTGTTGGTGGCTTCTGAGCATCGTCGTACCAAGTGTGGCTCACGTCAGGAAATGCTTTGGGGTGACGGCGCGGCGGCACTGGGCGTTGGTACTGAAGGCGTTATCGCTGAATACCTGGGCAGTGCCAGTTTCGCGGATGATTTTGTCGATCATTACCGTGGTGAAGACGCAACCTTCAACTACGACTGGGAAGAGCGCTGGATTCGTGACGAAGGTTACCTGAACAGCGTCCCTGCCGCCGTTAACGAGTTGTTCGAAAGCACCAACACCAAAGGGGTGGACGTTGCCCACTTTGTGTTGCCATCAGACCAGGCCCGCACTCCGGCCGCCGTTGCCAAGGCGTTGGGTATTGCCGCTGAAGCGGTGATGGACAGCCACATCAACAACCTGGGTGTGGCGGGTGCTGCGCACCCGATCCTGCTGCTGACGGCGGTTCTCGATAAAGCCAAAGCTGGTGATCTGGTATTGCTGGCCGGGTTTGGTCAAGGCACGGATGCCGTGCTGTTCCGTGTTACCGATGCGATTGCCTCCAGGCGTCCAAAAGCCGGCTTTAACGGTGCGTTGGAAAAGCGTCGCCCGGAAACCAACTACAACCGGTTCCTGAGCTTTAACAACCTGGTAGAGCGTGATATCGGCAAGCGCGGTGAGCTGGACAAGCAGAGCTATCTTGCAGCCATGCACCGCAAGAAAGGTCTGCTCAATGGGTTCATCGGTGGCAAGTGCCGCGAGTGCAACACCATTCAGATCCCGAAAGAAAACTACTGCGTTAACACCGCGTGCGGTGCCCTGCACAGTCAGGATGATTACGCGTTGTCTCAGGTGCCTGGTCGGATCAAGACCTGGACTGCGGA
The DNA here is from genome assembly GCF_048259445.1 of Marinobacter sp. Lineage (GTDB taxonomy): Bacteria > Pseudomonadota > Gammaproteobacteria > Pseudomonadales > Oleiphilaceae > Marinobacter. Next base: position 10,873 of record NZ_JBLXHQ010000026.1, read on the forward strand.
CCGGTTGACATTTGACTGGAACCCACCGGCCTATTTCGGACTGGTCGAGTTTGAAGGTGGTGGCCGCCTGATGATGGATTTCACCGAGGTTGAGGAAGGGACAGTGGAATCCGGCGTGACGGTAACGTCGCACTTCCGGATCAAGCAGTTCGATAACCAACGCGGTTTCCGGAAGTACTTCTGGAAAGCTATTCCATCACAGCAGTAATACACGCGCTAAGACAAGGTGAATGAAAATGGCTAGTGGAATCAAAGATAAAGTTGTGATTCTCGGAATGGGTTGCAGCAAGTTTGGTGAGCGCTGGGATTGCAGTCCTGCAGACCTGATGTCGGAAGCGTTCGAAGAGTGCATCGCAGACGCGGGTATCGATAAGAGCGAGATCCAGGCAGCCTGGTTTGGCGCGGGTTTGGATGCACATAACGTAGGCCCGAGTGGCTTGCCGCTGTCCATCGCCTTGCGCCTGCCGAATATCGGTGTGACCAAGGTTGAAAACATGTGTGCAACCGGAACCGAAGCGTTTCGCGGTGCGGTCTATGCAGTGGCCTCCGGTGCCTGCGACATAGCGCTGGCGCTGGGTGTCGAGAAATTGAAAGACATCGGCTACGGCGGTTTGCCACAGCGCACGCGGGGTGTTGAGAACGATATGTTCTGGCCGAACGTGTCGGCTCCCGGTGCTTTTGCGCAGCTGGCCTCAGGCTATCGCGCCAAGCACGGCATTAATAAGGACGATCTGAAGCGCGCCATGGCGCACATCTCGGTGAAGAGCCACGCCAACGGCGCAAAAAACCCGAAAGCGCATTTGCAGCGTGAAATCACCATGGAGCAGGCCATCAATGCGCCCAACATTGCGGATCCTATCGGCCTGTTTGATTGCTGTGGCGTAAGTGACGGTGCGGCCTGCGCGATTGTTACCACACCTGAAATCGCCAAGCGCCTGCAGAAGGCCAACCTGGTATCGGTCAAGGCGCTGCAGCTGGCAGCCTCGAACGGATATGAAGGAGGTTACGGTGAATGGGACGGCTCTTACCTGAAGACCACCCGTGTTGCGGCTCAGCGTGCCTACGATGAAGCCGGCATCAAGAACCCCCGTGAAGAAATCAGCATGACAGAAGTGCACGACTGCTTCTCGATTACCGAGCTGGTGACCATGGAAGACCTTCAGTTGTCCGAAGAAGGGCAAGCCGTGCGCGATGTGCTCAACGGTGACTTTGATGCTGACGGCCGTATCCCCTGCCAGATTGATGGCGGGTTGAAGTGCTTCGGTCATCCGATAGGCGCTTCCGGATTGCGGATGATCTACGAGAACTACCTGCAGTTCAGTGGCAGGGCAGGCGACCGTCAGCTGGCGGACCCGCGTATCGGCCTGAATCACAACCTGGGTGGCTTCCCGCACCAGAACATTTGCAGTATTTCCATTATCGGTCGGTACGAGAAGTAAGACATAGCCGACCGGAGGCAAAAGGTTAAACGATGAACGCCAGCAGCAAGCATGTGAGTGAGAGCACTATGAACGCGACAGATTCGCTAGTTGTAGCCGACCGGCATTTGGGCAAGGCCCGGGAACTTGTTGACCTGGTTTTGGGGCGCCTGAAAACGCTCTGCAGCGAGGATGGCAAGCTCAGTGCCGGGCGTCTCGATGATCATCAGCTGTCTTGCTATGAGCTCGCATTCTGTGTCGCGGAATTGAGTGCTGCCGATGCTGTTAACCGGTATGCGGAAAAAGCACAACAGCAAGACTCCCTGGCCATGACAGTTGCGCTGGCGTTCAGTGCAGATGTCCTGCAAAAAGTTCCACAGCGCTTGTTGACGCTGCAGGAAATTGAGCGCGCAGACGTGCTGGGTTTGTGCGGCGGAGCCGAATTTGGCGAATTCGTGCGCACATACGGCGCTGCTGAGTATATGGCGGCTCTGGGAGCACAGTTGTCTTTACGCGACAGTCTGTACCTGCCGGCCATGCTTGACGATGACAAAGAAATGGTGCGTGAAACCTTCGCACGATTTGCAACAGATGTTGTGATGCCTTTGGCGGAAAAGATCCATCGTCATGACCTGGATATTCCTGACGAGATCCTGAAGCCTGCGGCAGAGTTAGGCAGCTTCGGTATCAGTATTCCTGAGCGGTTCGGTGGCTTGCAACCAGACGATCATGACGACAGCCTCAGCATGATTGTTGTTACCGAAGAGCTCTCCAGAGCATCTCTGGGAGCGGCAGGCAGCCTCATTACGCGCCCTGAAATTGCAGCGAAGGCACTGCTGAGCGGCGGCACTGAGGCTCAGCAGGAAAAGTGGCTGCCCAAATTGGCGTCTGGCGAGACTCTTTGCGCGATCTCCATTACCGAGCCCAACCACGGGTCGGATGTGGCATCTCTGGGGTTAAGGGCGACGTCTACTGAGGGTGGCTGGTTGCTGAACGGCAGCAAAACCTGGTGCACATTCGCTGGCAAAGCGGAGCTCTTGGTGGTTATCGCGCGATCTGAGCCGGATGCATCACTGGGTCATAAAGGTCTGAGTTTGTTTTTGGTTGAGAAGCCCGCATTCGCTGGTCATGAATTCAGCCATCAGCAGCCTGGCGGCGGCAAGATTTCCGGAAAGGCGATTGCCACTCTGGGTTACCGCGGCATGCACTCCTTCGATATGTCCTACGAAGATTACTTTGTACCGGCAGATCACCTGATTGGTGAAGAAGCAGGCCAGGGCAAAGGCTTCTACTTCACCATGGCGGGCTTCTCGGGCGGACGTATTCAGACCGCGGCTCGGGCTAACGGTGTGATGGAGGCCGCCAGCGAAAAGGCGCTTAAGTATGCCGGTGACCGCAAAGTGTTTGGCCAGCCCATCGCGGCGTACCAGCTTACTCAAGTGAAGCTGGCTCGGATGTTCTCAACTCTGATTGCTTCCCGTCAGTTCACCTATGCGGTGGCCAGAGAGATGGATCAGGGCCGAGGCCAGATGGAAGCCAGTTTGGTCAAGCTGTTCTCTTGTCGAGCGGCAGAGTGGGTTAGCCGCGAAGCGATGCAGATTCACGGTGGCATGGGCTATGCCGAGGAATACGACGTGAGCCGTTACTTTGTAGACGCCCGAGTGCTGTCTATTTTTGAAGGCGCTGAGGAGACCCTGGCGCTGAAAGTTATTGCCCGTGAGCTGGTTGCCAGAGCACAGGCGCAGTAATCGCAGCCATAACGGCTGTCACGATTTAAAAATAGCGGTCGTTTGATGCCGCATTCATTAAAACCGAAAGTAAATCTAATAAATCGGAGCTTATTATGAGCGATTCAAAGTTATTGGAAGGTAAAGTCATCGTTGTTACCGGTGGCGGTCGTGGTATTGGTCGTGCCACCTCGATTATGTTGGCTGAGCACGGTGCCAAAGTGGTTGTAAACGATTTGGGCGGCGCCGGCGACGGGTCGGGCGGCGACCAGACCCCTGCGGATGAAGTGGTATCTGTTATTAAAGAAGCCGGTGGTGAAGCCGTCAGCAACTACGACAGTGTGACCGATTGGGACGGCGCTCATAACATCATCCAGACAGCCATCGATACTTTTGGCCGCATCGACGGTGTTGTTAACAACGCCGGCAATCTGCGGGATGGTATCTTCCACAAAATGTCTGAAGCTGACTGGGATTCCGTTATCGCGGTTCACCTCAAGGGGAGCTTTAATGTCAGCCGTGCAGCTGCTGCGCATTTCCGCGAACAGGGCAGCGGTACCTTTGTAAACATGACGTCCACGTCTGGCTTGATTGGCAACTTTGGTCAGGCTAACTACGCAGCCGCCAAGGCCGGGATTATGGGGCTATCCAAGTCATTGGCGCTCGACATGAACCGCTTTGGTGTGACCTCAAACTGCATCGCGCCGTTTGCCTGGAGCCGTCTGATCGGAACCATCCCGACAGAAACCGAAGAAGAGAAAGCCCGCGTTGCGAAGATTCAGCAGATGACGCCAGACAAAATCGCCACTCTGGCAGTGACTCTGTGCAGCGATGCCGCCAAGCACGTGACCGGTCAGATTTTCGGTGTGCGCAACAACGAAATCTTCCTGTTCAGCCAGCCACGGCCAATCCGTTCAGCCCACACTCTGGAAGGCTGGACGCCAGAAACCGTTCTGAGCCGCGTGTTGCCTGCATTTGAAAGCGACTTCTACAAGCTGGATCGTTCTGCTGACGTCTTCAGCTGGGACCCGTTCTGATTCTCTCAACCTGAATCTGACGACTGAGCATGGCGCAGCTTCTTCTTGGGGAAGCTGCGCCAGCACCGGCCATTAACAGGAAACCCATCATGGCAATCAATTACGAACATCTGCTTAACCGCAAGTTTGAAACACTGACCCACGATTACACCGAAAAAGACAGCATGCTCTATGCGCTGGGTGTGGGCTTGGGCAACGATCCGCTGAACGAAGACTGTCTGCAGTTTGTTTATGAGGATGGCCTCAAGGCATTGCCAAGCATGTCTGTTGTGCTGGCCTACCCTGGATTCTGGGCGCGCGAACCGGATACGGGCATTGATTGGGTGAAAGTGCTGCACGCAGGTCAGGAAGTCATCATCCATAAACCTTTACCCGCATCCGGTGTGGTCGAAGCCACCACCAAGATCACCGAGGTTATCGATAAAGGCGAAGGCAAAGGTGCGTTGGTCATCACCGAGCGCGTTGTCCGCGATAAGGCCACAGGCGAAGATTTGTGCACGTTGCTTAGCACCACAATGGCGCGAGGTGATGGTGGTTTCGGTGGCCCTTCTGCGTCTACCTCAACTCCGGATCGTATTCCTGAGCGTGAGCCGGACCTGGTATGCGACCTGCCAACGCTGGATCAGGCAGCATTGATTTACCGCCTGTCTGGTGATTTCAACCCCCTGCACGCATCACCCAGCGTTGCACGTGAGGCCGGGTTCGAAAAGCCGATTCTTCATGGCCTGTGCACCTTTGGTGTAGCTAATCACGCGCTGCTGAAAACCTTGTGTGACTATGATCCAGCGCGCTTCCACCGCATGCGTCTGCGCTTCTCTGCACCGGTTTATCCGGGCGAAACCATCCGCACTGAAATGTGGCGTGACGGCAACAAGATCGCCTTCCGCTGCCGCTCTGTGGAGCGGGATATCGTGGTGATTAACAACGGTTACGCCGAAGTTAGCTGAGCATTAGCAATAACGTATTAACACGGAGCATGGATATGCAGAACATCTTGTCGGGACTCAGGGTAATTGAGGGCAGCGCTTTTGTAGCCGCGCCTTCAGGTGGCATGACACTGGCTCAGCTTGGTGCCGACGTGATTCGTTTTGATCCAATTGGCGGTGGCATTGACTACAACCGGTGGCCGGTCACATCCGATCAGCGCAGCCTTTACTGGCACAGCTTGAATAAAGGCAAGCGTTCGATTGCGGTGGACTTCCGTAAGCCTGAAGGCCAGGAGTTGCTTACACGGCTGGTGGCTGCTCCGGGTGACCAGGCCGGCATGTTCCTGACCAACTTCCCGGCGAAAGGCTGGATGGCCTATGAACGCCTGCGCCAGCACCGGGAAGACCTGATTTACCTGAACCTCACGGGCGATCGCCACGGCGGCAGTGCACTGGACTATACGGTGAACTGCAAGGTCGGGTTTCCTTCGCTGACAGGAGATGGCAAGGCCGGGCCTTTGAATAACCCAATGCCGGCGTGGGATGTGATTACCGGCCAGCAGATTGCTCTGGGCCTGCTGGCTGCTGAGCGGCACCGCTCCCGCACCGGGCAAGGCCAGTTGGTGAAAATCGCCCTGGCCGACGTGGCCTGGGCAACCCTCGGTAATCTTGGGTATATCGCTGAAGCCATGATCAACAGCGCCGACCGTGATGCCATTGGCAATCATATCTACGGCACTTATGGCCACGACTTCGAGTGCAAAGACGGTGAGCGGATCATGATCGTTGGCGTTAGCCCTAACCAGTGGCGGGCCATTGTGAGTGTTACGGAAACGGAAACGCAGATCAGTGAATTGGAGGCGCGTTCCGGTCTTAACTTCAAAAAGGAAGGAGACCGCTACAAAGGCCGCGACGAGATTACTTCGATATTGGAGCCCTGGTTCCGCGCCCGCAATTTTTCCGACGTACAAACCGCGCTGGATAACGGCGGTGTGTGCTGGGGGAAATACCAGACCGTAAAAGAAGCGGTGGAGAACGACCGCGATTGCTCGGTGGATAACCCATTGTTTGAAATGGTGGAGCAGCCGGGTATTGGCAGCTATTTGATGCCGGGCAATCCTCTGCAGTTTACCTCCGTCGAAAAGGAACCAGTACGCAGGGCGCCCCATCTGGGCGAGCATACCGAAGAAATACTCGCCGAAACCCTGGGGCTGAGTAACACCGAAATCGGGCGCTTGTTTGATCAGAAAATCGTCGCAGCGCATACCGCAGGTTGACCAGGCCTGCAGGGGCTGGCTGATATCAGGAGGACAGAGTTGATGGGGCCATTACACGGCGTTCGTATTGTTGAACTGGCGGGCATAGGCCCGGGGCCCTTCTGCGGCATGATGCTGGCGGACATGGGCGCGGAAGTGATCAGTGTGGAGCGGGTTGGCGTGACCGCCGACCAACCGGAGCTGGATTGCAGCCGGCGCGGCAAGCGTTCGGTAGCCCTCAACCTGAAAACCCCCGAAGGCGTTAAAGCCCTGCTGAAACTGGTTGAGACCGCCGACGCCCTCCTTGAAGGCTTTCGCCCCGGCGTGACTGAAAAGCTGGGTGTTGGGCCAGATGACTGTCTGGCGGTAAACCCGCGGCTCGTTTATGGCCGTATGACCGGCTGGGGCCAGTACGGTTCCATGGCGCAGGCGGCAGGCCATGATATTAACTACATCTCGCTGACCGGCGCGTTACACGCATTCGGTCGCAAGGGAGAAAAGCCCGTGCCGCCGCTGAACATGGTGGGTGATTTTGGCGGTGGTGGCATGATGCTGGCGTTCGGCATGGTATGCGCGCTGCTGGAAGCCCAAAAATCCGGCAAAGGGCAGGTGATTGATGCCGCCATGACCGATGGCTCCGCGGTGCTGATGTCGATGTTCAATTCGGCCCATGAACGCGGCACCCACAGCCTTGAACGTGGCGTAAACCGCCTCGATTCCGGTGCTCACTTTTACGACACCTACGAAACCGCCGACGGCAAATACATTTCCCTGGGTTCCATTGAGCCCCAGTTCTACGCCCAGCTGATCGAAGTGGCCGGCCTGCCGGCAGACAAGTTTGCCGATCAGATGGACAAGAGCAAATGGCCTGAGCTGTCAGAGATTGTCGCCGACACCATTAAACAGAAAACCCGCGATGAATGGTGTGAGTTGATGGAAGGCAGCGACATTTGTTTTGCGCCGGTGCTGGATCTGATCGAGGCGCAATCACACCCCCATAATCTTGAGCGCAATACCTACGTGGAGATTGGCGGCATGAAGCAGCCTGCGCCTGCGCCAAGGTTCAGCCGTACAGAAGCGCACATCCGGTTTGCGGCCAAACCCTATGGTGAAGACACTGACGCTCTGCTTCAGGAGATCGGCTACAGCGCGGAAGAGATTGGTCAGCTACGGGTCGGCAAAGCGTGTAACTAGAACGCTCTGCAATTCCTGATATTGCGAGGCAACAAAAACAATGAGCGATTTACTTTACAGCGTTGAGAATGGGGTGGCGTACTTCACCATGAACCGCCCCGAAGCCCGTAATGCACTCTCCACCGAAATGCGTGAGCAGATACGCCAGCGCCTGGAACAGATCAGAAGCGACGATGAGGTTCGCTGCATAGTGCTGCGAGGTTCTGGTAAGCATTTTATAGCCGGTGGCGATGTAAAAGGGTTCATGGAATTTACGGAATGGACACCAGAGCAACGGCGGGCCCGCTTCACCAGACGTGTTCAGGAATTGAACCCCATCATGTATTTGATGCGCAGCCTGAACAAACCGATTCTTGCCAGTGTTCAAGGTGCCGCTGCCGGCGCCGGGGTGAGCCTCGCATTGTGCTGCGACTTGGTAATGGCCTGTGAAAAGGCGTTCTTTACCCTGGCCTATACGGGCATAGGAACCACCCCCGACGGCGCCGGGACTTACCAGTTGCCACGACTTGTCGGTGTAAAAAAAGCTATGGAGCTCGCGCTGCTGGGTGATCGGTTTTCGGCACAAGAAGCTGCCGACATGGGCATGATCAACTGGGTAGTGCCTGAAGGCACCCTGGAAGAGCGCACCAAAGTCATGGCGGAGCGTCTCGCAAAAGGCCCCACACACGCCTACGGCAACACCAAGCGCCTGATCCTGCAATCACTGAGTTCTTCGCTGGAAGCGCAACTGCAAGCAGAAGCGGAATCCTTTGGTGACTGCACTGCAACCGATGACTGGGTGGAGGGGGTGCGCGCGTTCAACGAAAAGCGCAAACCTCAGTACACCGGTAAATAACCCCACCTTATTCCTAGCCAGTCAGCAGTGTTACAGGAGACCCCGGATTTATGACTACCCAAAAACAACATACACGTGCCCTGACCGGGATAGTTTGCGGAGACGAGCATCTCAGCCATGAAGAGTTTCAGCACGATATCAAGCGCGCCGCAAGTGGGCTGAGAGAGGCTGGCGTTAAACCGGGCGATTGTGTTGCTATTTTCATGCGCAACGATATTCCGTTTATGACCCTGTCCAGAGCCACAGCCTATATCGGTGGTTATGCGGTGCCAATCAATTGGCACCTGGTAGGTGAAGAGCTGACGTACATTCTCCACGACTGCGCGGCAAAAATTCTGGTCATCCACGCCGACCTCTGGCGCAAGGTCAAAGACGAGATTCCAGAAGGTGTCCAGTGCATTCTGGTAGAGACACCCAAGGCGCTACGCGAGGCGTTTAATCTCACACCTGAAGACTGCAAGGTGCCAAGCGATCAAATCGTTTTCGCGCAGTGGCTGGCGGAATCTGACCCGATTGCCGATCCTCCACAGGAGGGGCCGTCATCGATGATCTATACCTCTGGCACCACCGGGCATCCCAAAGGCGTAAGGCGAAAGCCGCTGCCGCCTGAAAATGCCAAAGAATTACAGGCGTTCCGGTCTCGTGTATACGGCTGTAAAGAAGGCGTGCGCGCCATGGTGCCAGGCCCGCTTTATCACAGTTCGCCCAATGGTTTCGCCATGCAGTCGTCCAGGGTGGGAGACCTGCTGTTGATTGTCCCGCGCTTTGATGCGGAGTCGTTTCTGACAATGGTTGAGGAGTACGCAATCACAGCGGCGGTCATGGTACCGATTATGTTTATTCGGTTATTGAAGCTTCCTGCCGATGTGCGTAACAAATATGACCTTTCCAGTCTCGAGTTTGTTGTGCATGCGGCCGCGCCTTGCCCCGCTGACGTAAAAACCCGGATGATTGAGTGGTTTGGCCCGGTTATCAACGAGTTTTACGGTTCAACGGAATCCAGTGGCGTTACGGCGTGCACCTCAGAGCAAGCACTGGCAAAGCCGGGTACCGTAGGCACGACAGTACCGGAAGCGGATGTCCGTATCCTGGATGCTGAGGGTAATATTCTACCTCCAGGTCAGATTGGTGAGATTTACTCGCGCTTCCCGAATATGGATTTCACTTACAACCGGAAACCGGAAGAACGTGCCGCAATCGACCGGGATGGCTACATCACCTCGGGCGATATGGGTTATTTTGACGAAGACGGCTTTTTGTTCATTGCCGATCGCATCAAGGACATGATTATTTCCGGTGGCGTTAATATTTATCCGGCCGAAATTGAAGAGGTGCTGCATAACTGCCCGGGCATCAAGGATTGCGCGGTATTCGGGATTCCCGATGCAGAGTTTGGTGAGTCAGTGATGGCGGTTATCGAGACCGACGATGGCAATACCATCGACGTTAAAGGTGTGGAGGCCTATCTGCGTGAACACCTCGCTGGCTATAAGGTACCTAGGCATATTGAAGTCGGGCACGACTTGCCCCGTGAGGATTCAGGCAAAATCTTCAAGCGCCGCCTGAGAGATAAATACTGGCAGGCTGCCGGGCGAAGTATCTGACAATAAAACCAACAAACCCTGCTGCGATAGCATACTTAAAGGCGCTATCGCAGCAGGGTTGGGGCATTTTCAAAAGACTCTGCTTGTCGGTTACTGCCCTTTGAACGCTGCAGATCGCCGCTCTTGAAAGGCACCTATGCCTTCTTCGAAATCGTCCGTTTTGAACGCCTTGCCCTGACAGATGGCTTCAAACGCCAGCGCCTCCTCCAATGTTGCCGTTTGTGCCATCTCGATTTCTGACTTGATCAAACCGAGCGCCACTGTGGGGCCTTTGGAAAGCTTCAGCGCCAGCGCCAGGGCATCATCCTGAAGGCTGGCATCTTCGCTGATGCTGTAAATGAGTCGCATATCCAGAGCCTCTGATGCAGAAATGCTCTTACCCAGCATCGCCAGAGCGCGGGTACGTGCAGCGCCTATTGCTCGTGACAGGAAGAAAGACGCGCCGCCGTCCATAACCAAACCAATACGCGCAAACGCCAAACTAAAGTTTGCGGATTCATTGGCAATAGCAATATCCGCTGCAAGGGCGAGGCTGAACCCTGCGCCAGCGGCGGGCCCGTTTACTGCGGCAATAACTGGCATTGGAAGGCTGCGCATCAGAGAGACAAGCTTGTTTATACCGTCTTCCATCTCCTGTTGAATCGTGTCTCTCCGGGCAAGAATCTTGTCGGGCTGCAGATCGGCCCCAACGCAAAAACCACGCCCTTCTGCCCGGATGAGGATAGCGCGGGCTTTCGGCTCATCTTTTTGCTCGGCAAGTGCGCTAATCAATCCTTCGCGCATTTCCTCTGTTAGAGCGTTTAGTTTATCTGCCCTGTTAAGTGTCAGTATGAGCAGGTTGTCCTGCCATTCCGTTAATAAATCGCTCATTGGAATTTTGCCTATACACAATTTAAACGTAGGAAGTGTACTAAGGTTGGCACGTGGCCAGCTTGGCGACCAATAGATAAATTTATGCCGGGGTATGCGATTTTAATATATGACCAGTTAAGAGGATTTTGGCACACGGGTAAAATGTGTTCTTTTATAGTTATTGGGCATGGCCAGTAGCCATAAGTTGTAATGGTTCGGGTGTGGGGGCGGTGCTATGGTCGAATGAAATTCGCTGGGGAGATTATAATGCTAAAACAATTGGCGTCAGGTGCAGTTTTGATGTGTGCTATGGCAGGGACGGTATCTGCAGATATGGTACTGCGCTTTGCTGAGGGCTCACCCAACCGTGGGAGTCGTGCTGTGGCAGTAGAACACTTCATGGAAGAAGTGAAGCAACTGTCTGGAGAGAAACTCAAGTTCGATATGCACTGGGGTGGTGCGTTGCTCGACTACAAAACCATGACCGACGGGATTTCTCGTGGCACGGCTGATATGGGTACCATGCTTGCAGCCTACACGCCCCAGAAACTGAAAGCTCTTACGATTGGCGATGTGCCAGTAGGTTCTTCAGATCCCTGGGTGGGTACCCGGGCCATGTACGAATTGATGACGACGAACGAGGTGATGCAAGGGTTGTTAGAGCGTCAGGGTTTGGTCTACATCACAGGGTATTCCAGCACCGGAGTTCAGTTTGAATGCGGTAAGGGTAATGAGATTCGTACTGTAGAGGATATCAAGGGTAAGCGGATTCGCGCGATTGCGACCTATGCCAAGGTGTTGGACGAGCTGGGCGCGAGCCTGGTCAACCTCACGGCTGGCGACTTCTATCAGTCGATTGATACCGGGCTGGTCGATTGCAGCGCGAGCTACCTGTACACCATACGCACCATGAAAACATTCGAGGTGATTGATAACGTCACTCTGGTGAACTGGGGGCAGATTAACGGGTTTGCCACATTGATGAACCTCTACACCTGGGACGATCTCTCCAAGGGAGAACAGGCCATCATGCGTGAAGCTGGGTCTAACGCCATCGACTATGCAGCGAAGTTGCAAATCGAAGAAATGGAACTGGTGGTCGATGGCCTGCGCACCGGATCGATCGGTAAAAAAGTGACGGTTTATGAAATGGCCGAAGAAGAGAAGGCCAAGCTGGAAAAAGCAGCTGAGAAATACGCCCGTGACTGGATTGATAGCATTACTAAAGACGGTGTGGATGGCCAAAAGCTATGGGACGAATATCAAGCTCTGCTAGCGAAGTATGAGCAAGAGCGTGATACCAAAGGCTATCCCTGGGAACGCTAAGCCCGAAAGGTGATAACGTGTGAGCACCAGTGTTGTTCGCACGCTACCGGTCGTCAGTATGAATCCACAAACCCGAGACTTGCCAGCGTTGCATCCTGATCCGATGTGGGCCAGGGGTTGGCAATTTCCTTTATTTTCAGCTCATCAAAAGGTCTCCAGCTTTCATCGCTGACCCCGGTATAGCTAACCGGTTGACCCTTGTTATGCGATAATCGTTTGAAAAACAGCTCACTGTTATAAATGTAGGCTGCGTATTATATATGTTTTAAAAAGACATTATATATTGGTAAGTCGATAATGCTCTCCTTACATATACACCTGTGGCATGCAACGGATGCAATAGTTGTATTGGTTGTCCCAATCCTGGAGTGTTAACTTCATTATTGTAAACCACAATCTTTGGAGACAATAATGATAAGAACCCTGATTTCCACCGCTGTCCTCTCGTTGGCGATAACCACCACCGTGTCCGCAGCGACAGAGTTGCGATTTGCCGAGCCATCGCCGAACCGGGGCGCCCGGGCGGACGCCGTTATCCACTTTATGGAAGACGTTACCAAGCTCTCGAATGGTGACTTGACCTTTGACATGCATTGGGGGGGCGCGCTGCTGGATTACAAATCTGTCGCTAACGGAGTGGCGGTCGGCACCGCAGACTTGGGCACCATGCTTGCTGCGTATGATCCGCAGAAGCTCAGATCGCTGACTATAGGTGATTTACCCACTAAGTACTCCGACCCCTGGGTCGGAATGCGGGCCATGTACGAGTTGATGACAACCAATGAAGACATGGAAAGGCTGCTTGCGGAGCTCAACTTCGTTTACCTGACCGGCTATTCGAGCACCGGGGTGCAATTTGAATGTGCCGGAGACAACAAGATCCGAACTGTTGCGGACGTCGAGGGTAAAAGGATCCGTGCCGTTGGCAACTATGCAAAGATTCTGGACGATCTGGGCGCCAACTTGGTGAACCTGAACCAGGGCGATGCCTATCAGGCTTACGACACTGGTTTGATTGATTGCGGCGCTTCTTACTTCTACACCATGAGAGCGTTCAAAACGTTCGAGGTGGCTGACAATTATACTATCGCCAATTGGGGACAGCTCCTTGGCTTTGCAACACTGATGAACCTTGATGTGTGGAATGATTTATCCCAAGAGCAACAAGCCGTTCTGCAAAAAGCCGGCTCCAGCGCCATCAACTATTTTGCAAAATTACAGATAGAAGAGATGGCTCTTGTTGTTGACGGCCTGCGCACAGGCGACATCGGCAAAAAGGCGAACGTATACGAGATGGCGGAAGAGGACCGGACCTTACTTGCTGAAGCTGGTGAAAAATACATACAAGAATGGATTGACCGGGCAAATAAAGATGGCGTCGACGGTCAGAAAATCTGGGATGAGTACACCGCAATGCTGGCAAAATATCAAAATGAGCTTGATACCCTGGGGTATCCTTGGGAGCGCTAAACCGAATGGCAGGATGAGCGGTAACGTGCAGGCATCGGCGATGTCTGCACGTTGCTGGATTTCAGTATGAATCTACAAACTTGAGATCCACGCCCGCTATTTTCTCCAGTTCGTCCTTTGTTATCCCTTCAGCAACATACGTAACCAGCGGCACGTCGTTGTCTCGGATTTCAAATGTTCCATAGTTGGTATAGATCCGGTTCACGCATTTGAGCCCCGTAGGCGGATAAGTCAATGATGGCACCAGTTTCGACTGACCTCGTTTGTCCAGAAGATCCATGACCACAAAGGTTTTTTTTGCGCCGACAGCTAGGTCCATCGCGCCACCCACTGCAGGCATCATTTCCGGATCACCGGTATGCCAGTTAGCCAGGTCACCTTGCGCTGACACCTGAAACGCTCCCAAAACGCAGATATCAAGATGGCCGCCACGCATAATGGCAAAGGAATCCGCGTGATGAAAAAATGCGGCTCCGGGGAAAAGCTTGATAGGAACTTTTCCTGCATTAATCAGGTTGCCATCTTCTTCGCCCTCAGGGGCGTCAATCCACCGGCCAAGCACGCCATTTTCGGTGTGCAGGATGACTTCTTTCTCCTCCGTCAGATGATTGGCAACCAGCGTTGGTATACCAACTCCCAGATTGACATAAGAACCTGCGGGTATATCGTTGGCTATTCGTATAGCCAGTTCATTGCGGGTGGCACTGTTCATAGAAATAGACCTGCGAATAGTTGATCTGAGCGCTCGTTAGACCACGACAACATGGTCTACAAAGATGCCGGGCGTAATGACGTTTTCGGCGGGTATATCACCAAGGGCAACGACCCGGTTTACCTCAACGATGGTTATTTTGGCGGCCATAGCCATAACCGGACCGAAGTTTCTCGCGGTCTGGTCGTAAACAAGATTGCCATACCGGTCGGCCTTCGTGGCTTTTATGAGTGATACATCCACATGAATCGGAAATTCCAGCACGTAATTCTTGCCATCAATAGTGCGAACCTCTTTACCCTTCGCGAGCTCTGTACCAAAACCCGTTGGGGTATAGAAGGCACCAATTCCTGCGCCGGAAGCCCGTAACCTTTCCGCAAGATTCCCCTGAGGGATCAACTCAAGTTCAACGGCACCCGATTTGTACAAGCCTTCAAAAATATGGGCATTTTTTACCCGTGGGAACGAGCACAGAAAGCGGGACACTTGCCCGTTTTTCAGCAGTGCAGCAATGCCAGATTCACCCTCTCCAGCATTGTTGCTCACCAGCGTAAGATCTTTTGCTCCGTGTTCAACCAATGCATTGATAAGTGTCAGCGGTGCACCCGCACCACCAAACCCACCGATTGCCACAACGTCCCCGTCACGAACCTTTGAAATAGCGGCTGCGATGTGATCAGAAACTTTATTTATCATTATATGTTCCATTTTGTTTTTATTGCACTGGTATAAGGGTGTTGCGGGATACCTAAGTTTTATCATTTTTATCTTAATTTTAGGGCTCAGGCATTAGGCAATCTATCACCCCGTATATTTACCGGCAAATAGCAATGTTGTATACGGTCGATGCTGATTTTATATGTTGAATTTTTTAGTCTGTTTTTTTGTCTGCCAAATAAATGTGTGAGAACTTCATCTGATAAAAATATTGTTGATGCTGTATGCCAAAAATGTATTTCTGAATTCTTGAATTTGCTGAGAAACTAATTTCGATACTTTGGTTTTCAGGTTGGCGTTGAGTATTTAATGGTTTTTGCTTTTACTTGAAAAAGGTTTCTCGGATTTTATGGAATTTAATATTTAAAAACTCATTTTCAGATTGTTTTAGTATTTTATTAAGCCTGGGTGACGCTATTTGATCGCACTTTTATCTTGTATAAAAACAATAGAGCAAGGATTTTTTCTATGAATATGACCATCGAAAATTCGGAAGACGTGAAACCGCTTGGCCAGGATGTCATCTGCCATGCACCCAAGGAAAGTTCTCCCCTGCTGTTTATAGAGCCAGCTGGAGAGCTGCTGCAGTCTCGGCACGCTTTCATTGATTGGGTGGCGTCTCACCGCGACGTGCTCGACAAGCTCATCATCACCCATGGCGGAGTTATCTTGCGCGGCTTTCCTGTTCGCGAAACCGAAGACTTCGGCGCGATAGTTGGTGTGTTTCCGTCGTACGACGGTGACTACCTGGGCGGGCTCGCGCCGCGAAGTCAGATAGCAGGGAAAGTGATGGAAGCAACCCGGCTCGACAAAAATGCAAAGATCCGCCTGCACTCGGAAATGGCCTACATGCAGAGCTTCCCGCCGCGGGTTGCTTTTTTCAGCAAGAAAACAGCGCACACAGGTGGCGCAACCATTGTTGCGGATACACGAGGCTTATTTGAATCACTTCCATCCGATTTGCAGGAAAAACTTGAAACCCACGGCGTGATGACGGTGCGCAACTTTGCGGCTCCGACGGGGCAGTTGGAAGCGTCGGTTCCGCATGTGGATCTGCGCGGATGGAATGTTGCCTTCGAAACGGAAGACCGGGACGAAGTAACAGTGCGGTGTAAGGAACGAGGGCTGGAGCCGATATGGAACAAAGACGGGAGTTTGACGATGGTGAACCACACTGCGGCTGTGGTTAAGCATCCCCAGACGGGACAAAAGCTCTACAGGTCTAACCTCCACATTTACCGGGTCAATAGCAATATGGCAGGCCTGGACCCTGAAATCATCCAGCGATTGCAAGAAACTCAGGAGCGCCCTTCGGGCACCTTCCTGGGTAATGGAGAGCCCCTCACCGAAGAAGAAGCCTTGCAGTTCACTACGCATCTCGATAAGCAAGAAAGAGCCTGGCAATGGAAGGACGGTGACGTGATGATTATCGATAATTTGCAGGTATGGCATGGCCGCAACCCGTTTGAGGGAAGTCGCGACGTGCAGGTGGCGATGCTCGGATGAAGAGCCTGATGAAATTTGATGGTAACGGGGGTATACCGTGCAAGTAGCGATAGAGCAGGTTCGAGAGGCGGTATCTGAGGAAGAATGGTCGGCACGAGTGGAGTTGGCGGCCTGCTACAGGTTGCTCCACCACTGTGGGATGACCGATATGATTTACAACCATATTTCGGCACGAATCCCCGGCACAGAGCATTTGCTGATCAACGCGTATGGGTATCTGTATAACGAAATTACCGCATCCAATCTGGTAACCATCGATCTGCAGGGTGATGTGGTAATGGAGCCAAAGAGCCCTCATGGATATGGCGTTAATCAAGCCGGCGCGCTCATCCACACAGCCGTGCATCAAGTGCGCCATGACGCCATGTGTGTGATTCACACCCACACGCGCGCTGGTATGGCGGTGTCAGCCATCGAGGAGGGTTTGCTGCCTTTGACCCAAAGTGCCATGCGGTTCTACAACGCAGTGGCGTATCACGAGTATGAAGGCCCGGCGCTCAATCCGGCTGAAAAGGCCCGGTTGCAGCAGGATCTGGGTGAACATAATGTGATGATCCTGCGAAACCACGGCCTACTGGCCGTTGGGCCCTCGGTAGCAGAGGCGTTCAGTCGCATTTATTGGCTGGAAATGGCGTGCAAAGCCCAGGTCGACGCCTTGTCGATGGGGCGGAAGCTTAACATGCCAACCCAGCAAGCGTGCGATGTGACGGCAGACGTGCTGCATCCGAGTAAGCGAGGCCTGTTGGGCAAGCGTGAGTGGCCCGCTCTGCTGCGAATGCTCGACGGCATCGATCCGTCTTATGCTGCTTGATGAATGTCCACGACACAAACTGAGCCCGCTCTGACAGGCGAGCCGAGAAACACGGCTCGCCGCAACTCCCTCCCTATTTGCCGCTGACATGTGCCATGCCTTTTCTGTATGGATTGCATCCAATATAGATAATGGTTCGGGGTGTTTGGTGCTGCTATCGTGATACGTCCTTAAAAAACAACACTTCGACGGGGCCGGATATGTCAACGCGACCGATTAATGAGGATCAGATGTCTGAAAAGACCGCCGTTCCGAAATTGACCTCCATGGGCTTCCGGGATCTGCTTGGTTTTGAGCTGGTCGAGTGGAGCAAGGATTGGGCCGTCGTCGAACTTGAGCTCAATGAAACCCACCATAACCGCAACCGGTATGTCCATGGTGGTGTGGTTATGTCACTGCTGGATACCGCTTGTGGTTTTAGTGGTGTGTATTGTGAGGTGCCAGGCAATCTCCGGCGCTGCATTACCATCTCAATGAATACCAGTTTCATGAAGCCTGTCTCCGAAGGGGTGCTTCGCGCTGAGGCGCGAGTGGTGAGCAGTGGGCGCAAAATTTTCTTCGTAGACGCCCGTGTACTTCATCAGGAGGTACTGGTCGCAACGGCCTCTGGCACGTTTCGCTATGTTGCCGGTGGTGAAGATGAACTAGGGGCGCCGGTGTAGTAGCTTGCGGGCCGACATTATCGAATAAAAGTATACGTTATATAAAATATATATAATTGTTAGTGGTTTTTGCCGGTGCTAGTGTCGTTTAAAGAGTGGGTTGGAGAGCAGGGCGAATAGCGTCGGTAGGTGAGTTTCATTTGTTGGAACGCTAAATCCCCAATTCTGGCAACCCTGGTGACAACAAAAAATTTTAAGCAATCGCATGAGGTCACGACCATGAAACACCCTTTCAGGTTCGTCAGTATCGTTTTAGTTCTTGTCTTTGCTCTGGTCGCCCAGGCTTCGGCCCAACTGGTTTTGCGTTATGCCGACGGCAGCCCGAACCGTGGGACGCGGGCAGAGGCGTTGGAATACTTCGCCAGTGAGGTAAAGAGGCTGTCTGATGGTCAGATGACGGTTGAGATACATTGGGCCGGTGCCCTGCTGAAGTACAGCGCCATCATGGATGGCGTTGTTTCAGGCACGGTTGATATGGGGACAGTGTTGTCTGCCTATAATCCGCGCAAGCTCAGTGCCCTCAGTATTGGGGACATTCCTCTGGCTACCTCTGACCCCTGGGTGGGTATGCGCTCCATGTATGAGCTGGAAACCACAGAGCAACAGCTCAAGGACTCTCTGATGAATCAGGGCCTGGTGTACGTGAGTAACTTTACGTCCACAGGCGTGCAGTTTGAATGCACCGAGGGCAATGAAATCCGTACCGTCGAGGACATTAAAGGCAAGCGCATGCGCGCGTCTGCAGTCTACGGCAACGTTCTGGGTGACCTTGGAGCCAACATGGTCAGCATGACCTACGGCGATGTTTATCAGGCACTGGATTCCGGGCTGGTGGATTGCCTGGGCAGCTATTTCTACACCATGCGCGCCTACAAGACCTATGAAGTGATCAGCACAGTGACCCGTGCTGACTGGGGTCAGTTAATGGGGTTTGCCATTGCCATGAACCAGTACACCTGGGAGGACATGACGGACGACCAGAAGGATGTTATTCGCCAGGCGGGTTCCAGCATGGTGGATCATTTTGCGCAACTGCAGATTGAAGAGATTGAAGTGGCTGCCAAAAGCCTGGCGTCCGGAGAGTGGGGTCCTACCATTCCGGTGACTGCTATGGATGAGACAGAGCGTCAAAAAATTCTGGATGCGACAACCAAGTATCGTGATATGTGGATCAAGGAAGCGACTGAGCGCGGGCTGGATGGGCAGAGAATATGGGATCGCTACCTGGCGCTGGTGCAGAAGTATGAGCAGGAACGGGATCAGGATGGTTACCCCTGGGAGCGCTGAGTCGCCGGGGTAGCTGTTCATCATAGACACGAGAGGACAATAACAATGAAGCTTGTTAAAGCTATGAAAAAAATGATTTTTTGCCTGGCGCTGGGGTTGGTTGGAGTGAGTCAGGCTGTAGCGGCAACCACGTTCCGCTATGCCGAGGGCACACCAAATCGCGGCACCAGAGCCGAAGCGTTGCAGTTTTTCGCGGAAGAGGTCAAGCGTGAATCCGGTGGGGAGATGCGGATTGACATCCATTGGGGCGGAGTGCTGCTGAAGTACAGCGCCATCCTGGACGGCGTGACAGCGGGCACCGCAGACCTTGGCACCGTGCTGGCTGCTTACCAGCCACAAAAGCTGCAAGCGCTGGCCATCGGCGATTTGCCACTGGCCAATTCGGACCCATGGGTTGGCCTGCATGCGATGTACGACCTGATGACCCAAAATGAGCAGATGAAGCAGGCGCTTGCCAAGCATGACCTGGTTTACCTTGGCAACTACACCACCACAAGTGTTCAGTTCGAGTGTACAGAAGGTAACGAGATCCGCACCCTCGAGGACTTGAAAGGCAAGCGTATGCGGGCCTCGGTGACCTACGCCAAGGTTCTCCAGGATCTGGGTGCAAATCTAATCAATATGACCTATTCAGACATCTATCAGGCACTTGAAACAGGGCTTGCAGATTGTTCTGCGGCGTATTTTTACGCCATGCGCGCTTTTAAAACGCCGGAAGTTACCCATTCTGTTACCAGGGTCGACTGGGGCCAGATCATGGGGTTTGCCCTGGTGATGAACCGTTACGTTTGGGAAGACCTCGCGCCCGAACAGCAGAAAGTTTTCCGTGATGCCGGTATCGCTATGACGGACCATTACGCTCGCCTGCTTTTGGAAGAAATAGATGAAGTGTCCGCTGACCTGCCCACAGGTAAGTTGGGCAACAAAATCGAAATGATCAAGTTGCCTGAGGCGGATCGGCAGAAGCTGTTCGGCGCCACTGAAAAGTACGTTCGTGAGTGGATCGAGCAGTCCAACAAGATGGGCCTGGATGGCCAGGGAATCTGGGATCAGTACACCGCTTTGTTGGAAAAGTATGAAACTGAGCGAGATGAGCGAGGCTACCCATGGGATCGTTAGAGGGTTATCACGGGCGCAGTATAGGCATGGCCTGTTCCAAGGGCGTAACGCGCGCCCGGGGATTTTTGGCTGGCCTTGAAAACATACTGTTGTACATAGCCGTGTTCTGCATTCTTGCACTTGGCGCCATCATTTTGGCGAGCGTTGTGTTGCGCGAGCTGGGCTACTCAGGCGTCTCCGATGAGGTCGTTATCGTTGGGGAGTTGATGATTGGTGCGCTAATTTTGCCGCTGGCCTACGTGGCGGCGGACCGCGGGTTTATTGCGGTAGAAGTATTTACCAATCGCTTCGGCCCGCGGGTCCAGATTTCGTTGAACATTCTGAGTGCGGTCGTCGGTTTGTGTGCCGTGGCGCCAATTGCATACGCCGCATACATATCGATGGTCGACGCCATCGATAGTGGTTCTTATTTCTTTGGGTTGCTGGAGTTGCCGAAATGGCCCGGACGCATCGCGTTTTTCATCGGCTATGGCCTCTTTTTTATTCGGCTTATTGATCTGGCGATTTTTGAAACACTGGTTTTGTGTGGGGTAATTCGTCCACACAGTGCTGAGCAGGCGGAGGAGTAAGCACAATGGAACCTTCAGTAATTGGCATGTACGGTTTCAGTGCCGCGATTGTGCTACTAGCCATGCGGGTGCCCATCGGGTATGTGCTGGTAAGCGTGGCTTCCGTGTGCTCACTGGTGGCTTACGCCTGGCGTCCTGGTGGTGATTTTACCTTCATGCGCGGGCTGCGGCCGGCGTTGGGTTTGATTGAGTCCAACGCATACGACTTTATCCATTCGTACCCGTTGAGCATGATTCCGCTGTTTATTGCCGCTGGGCACATTGCCTATCATTCGCGCATAACCACGGATATCTATGAAGCCATGCGAGTCTGGCTTGCCAAGCTTCCGGGCGGTCTCGCTATTGCATCCTTGTTCGGTTGCGGTGGCTTCGCCGCGATCACCGGCTCAAGTCTTGCGTGCGCCTCCTCTATGGGCCGGATTTGTGTTCCTGAAATGTTGCGTTTCGGCTACAGCCAGCAACTCGCGACCTCTACTGTTGCCATGGGCGGCACCTTGGGCGCACTGATTCCGCCAAGTGTACTGTTCATTATTTATGGCATGTTCACCGAGCAATCCGTCAACAAGCTGTTTCTGGCCGGTATCCTGCCAGGGCTTTTGAGCCTGGCTGGTTTTATTCTGGTGGTTGTGGTGTGGTCGCTGGTAAGGCCCTCGGCCGCGCCTGTTCCAAAAGATCTGAACTTCACACGCAAAGAACGGCTTAACGCCGCGATTAAGGCCTGGCCTGCTCTGATGCTGATGATCATCATCATTGGTGGCATATACGGTGGGCTATTTACGGCAACAGAAGCCGCCGCCATCAGTTTGGCGTTTGCTTTGGGGTTTGGTGTTCTTTCCCGTCGCCTGACCTGGGCTGACTTTATGGCGTCTATGCGTGAGACGGCGTATCAGTCTGCAGGCCTCTTCTTTATCGCTGTCGGTGCCAAGATTTTCGTTTCCTTTGTGTCGCTCACCGGCGTGACCGGCGTGCTTGTAGAAGCGGTAGCTGCGGCCGGGTTTGAAAACTGGATGGTGTTGCTGTGCATCGTGCTGCTTTATGTCGGCCTGGGTATGTTCCTTGACCCACTTGGCACCATGCTGCTGACCCTGCCGTTCGTCATTCCACTGGTTGAAAACATGGGCCTCGACCTGATCTGGTTTGGCGTCATTGTTATCAAACTGCTGGAAGTGGGACTGGTAACACCCCCGGTTGGATTGAACGTGTTTGTTATTAAAAGCGTGATTTCACGAGAGATACCAGTGCATACGATTTTCTTCGGTGTAATGAAGTTTATGGTTGTTGATTTGATTGTGGTGGGCTTGTTGTTAGCCTTCCCGATTATTTCACTGCTATTGCCAATGAGCATGTCATAGCGATTGGAAGCGATCGTCACTGAACATTGTAAATCTATAAGAATAGAGCAGGGTTGTTATTATGTTGGCCAAGGCTAATACGCGAAACGATGAACCGTCCATGAGTTTTGGTGAGATTCTGGAAACCACAGCTGCGCGCTGGCCAGATGCGCCTTCAATCACGGATGAAGGTCGTACCTATACCTGGGAAGATACCGCTGATCGTTGCCGCCGCCTTGCTAACGCGCTGGCTCTGCGAGGTATCCGGGCCGGAGACCGGGTTGCGTATCTCGGTTTCAATTCACACCGGTTGTTCGAGATGTTCTTTGCGCCATCCCTTATCGGCGCCATTGTGGTGCCGATCAACTTCCGCTTATCGCAGAGGGAGATGATTGAGTGCCTTGAAGACTCGGAGCCAAGGGTATTGGTTGTCGATGGACATCATCTTGGTCAGGCTGAGGCGTTAGTTGCGGCTTGCCCCGCGGTAGAGATCGTTATTAATGCCAGTGAGTTGAGCACGCCGGAAAACCAGCTCTCGTATGAGGCATTGATTGAAGAAACCAGCGCCGAGCCTATGGGCGAGCGCAGTGGCGGTGAAGATACGCTTGTGCTGTTTTTCACTGGTGGAACCACCGGGCGCTCCAAAGGCGTAATGCTGAGCCACGCTAACCTGCTGGCAAACAGCCGTGGCACCATTCCTCTGTATGAGTTGGTAGAGCTTGGGCGCTACTTGCTGGTTGCCCCGATGTTTCACACTGCAGCCGGTTCCCGGGTATATACCGCAGTAACCTTGGGTACCCATACGATTCTGCTGCCGAAGTTTGATGTCGAAGAGGTGATGGCGACCATTGAGAAGTACAAGATCAATGGCTTGCAGTTAGTGCCTACCATGTTTCAGATGATTCTGGATCACCCGAAACTCGATGAATTCGACCTGTCCTCTTTGAAAATGGTTGGCTACGGTGCATCGCCTATGCCGGTCGCCTTACTGCAACGCGCCATTGATAAATTTCCGGGCATTCGCTTTTGTCAGGCCTACGGAATGACGGAAGCGTCGCCGGTTATTACAACCCTTGGACCCGAGGACCATGTGATTTCCGGCGGTGGCGAATCGAAATTGCATACCGTGGGGCGGCCAACAGCCTACGTTGAACTGGAGGTTGTTGATGCCATGAGCCGCAGCGTACCCCAGGGAGAAACAGGTGAAATAGTGGTGCGTGGGCCAAACATAATGAAGGGGTATTGGCGAGCACCTGAGCAAACAGAGGCTGTTTTGCGTGATGGCTGGTATCACACTGGAGATAGCGGCTATTTCGATGCAGACGGTTACCTGGTGTTGGCGGGTCGAATAAAGGACATGATCGTCAGCGGTGGCGAAAACGTCTATCCAATTGAAGTTGAGAACGTATTGTCCCATCACCCTGCGATTATTGAGTGCGCTGTTATTGGCGTACCGCATCAAATTTGGGGTGAGTCGGTTCATGCGGTTGTTCGCCTGCGCGATGGCAGCGGTTCAGTGACAGAAGAAGAGCTGATCCAGTATTGCCGCGACCGTATTGCACATTATAAATGCCCAACCGGGATTACTATTCGGGAAGAGCCCATGCCAATGTCCGGTGTTAACAAGATACTTAAAACTGAACTTAGAAAAAGTTATGGCGATAAATAATCTCGGTGTAACTTGTCATATATGTTTACGGTATCCGTGGTATATATAAAGTGTATTTGTTGTTATTTTTATTCTTGATACTATTGATTTTGTAGGTTGTTGAAGTTTTCTCCGTACTTCGGGTTAGGGTTTTCTTGAAAAAGAAAACCCTTTTTTATTTATAGCATCAGATCCTCTAGTGGTTGGTTCAGGGGTGGTTCGATATGCAGAGCATCAACTTTAATTTTCCTGCACCGATTGTTGATCCGAGTGTTGAAATACTACGGATGGAAGTACGCCATTTTCTCGCGGATGAGCGACGTAAGGGCACGTTCCAACCGGGAGCGGATTGTTGGTGCGCAGGCATTGATACGGACTTTACTCACAGGCTGGGGCAAAAAGGCTGGATTGGCGTCACTTGGCCCAAACAATACGGGGGCCAGGAATTAACTGCTCTACATCGATACGTCATCACCGAAGAGCTATTGGTGGCAGGTGCCCCTGTGCATGCTCACTGGATTGCTGATCGCCAGAGTGGCCCGCTTATCCTGCAGTCCGGCACCAAAGCCATGAAGGAAGGAATCTTGCCACGCATCGCCGAAGGCACCTGTTACTTTGCGCTCGGACTAAGCGAGCCAGGCGCTGGCTCCGATTTGGCGGCAGTCAGAACGCGGGCGGTACCCACCGAAGGGGGCTGGCGTATTACCGGAACCAAACTCTGGTCTTCGGGAGCCCAGGTTTGCGAATACATGACGGTATTGGCCCGAACCAGCAAGGTTGATGAAGAGCATCGTCATGCAGGGCTGACACAGTTTCTCGTCAGACTGGATTCTCCCGGCGTCAGTATTCGCGGCATCCGGGATATGAGTGGCGTTGAGCATTTCAACGAAACCAATTTTGAAAATGTCTTTGTTCCGGAAGATGCGGTGCTGGGTGCTGTCGGTGATGGCTGGAAGCAGATCACCGGGGAGCTGGCTATGGAGCGCTCTGGCCCTGAACGTTTTTTGAGTACGTTTATAGCTCTGGAGAGGGCGTTCTCCCAAATGGCTGCAATGCCGGAAAATGCTCACCAGCAAGCCGTGATGGGTCGGTTGGTGGCCCGGATTCGCGCGTTGCGCACTATGTCTCTGGGGATTGCGACGTTGCTGCAAAATGGACAGTCGCCGGATGTGGAAGCGGCAATTGTAAAAGACCTGGGTACTCGGTTTGAGCAGGAGATCATCGACAAATTAAGGGAATTCTGGCCAATCGCTATGTCGCAAACCAGCGGCGACGAATTTCAGAATCTATTGTCGGAGAGCCTGCTGCGGCAACCGTCGTTCACGCTTCGCGGCGGTACCAATGAAATTCTGAAAGGCATTATTGCGCGGGGCCTAGGGTTGCGCTGAGGTGTTATAAAAGGCGCAGGCCGTAAGTGAAAACTGACTATGAGAGAGCCATCCGATGGAGCAGTCTTATCAGTTAATTCTGGATACCGCAGAGCGTATTTTTGCCGACCACTGCAGCTCTGGCGTGGTGAATGCAGCCGATAAGGGAGACTACCCGAACGCCCTGTGGCAGGCCTTGGATGAAGCGGGGCTGTTGCTGGTCTGGATGCCGGAGGCAGATGGTGGCGTGGGTGGTTCCATGGGGCTTGGGTTCTTGCTCATAAGGCAGGCCGCTCGCTATGCCTTACCCGTGCCATTGGCCGAATCTCTGGTGGCCAACTGGTTATTGGCCCAGGCAGGGCTTGCGAATGCAGGACAGAGCAGTGGTTTTGCGTTAGGGATGGAAGCCTTGCCCGTTCTGGATAATGGGCAGCTACACGGCGTTGTTGGAGGGGTAGCCTTTGCCTCTCAGGTATCGCAACTGGTTGTGCCCTGCCTGCAATCTGGTCAGTTGACGATTGCGCTGGTTGACGTTAATGCCTGCGAGATCAGCGAGCAGCGGAGTCTGGCGGGGGAACCCCGGAATACTGTTAATTTTAATGGTGCAGTGCCTCTTGTCTCCGGGGCGGTTCACAGCGGAGCTTCAATTGAGTTGGCGCGGGGCGTTGCCGCACTCGCCAGGGCTCATCAGATTGCAGGCGCCATGGAGCACATTGTGACACTCACCGTAAATTACGTGCAGGAGCGGAATCAGTTTGGTCGGGCCTTGTCACGGTTTCAGGCAATTCAGCACAGCGTTGCGGATATTGCCGGTGAGAGTGCTTTGGCAAACGCGGCTGTCGAGCAAGCTGCCCGAATGGTATCTCAGTCTCACTGTGAGCTGGACGATGCGTTAATGGCCATTGCGACCGCAAAGTCTGTGACCGGCGAAGCTGCCGGGAAAGTCGCGCAACTGGCGCATCAGGCCCATGGAGCCATGGGCTTTAGTCACGAATACCCATTGCAGCAATACAGTCGTCGGATTTGGTGCTGGCGCGAGGAGTTTGGCTCCGAATTCTATTGGAACCAATGGTTGGGGCAGTATGTTGCGAACAAAGTCCACACAACCGATGAAGGCAGTGCCTGGGCCTCTATCGCACGAGCCTATTGATTCAGCAGATTGCCGAATGTGCGCCTCTGGCCGTGGAGTCAACTCGTGCAACTGCACGAGTTGGGCTGGTTGAAGAGTTCAGGGAGAGAGTAATACACGAGTTTGCCTGGCAGGTATGGCTGGCAAAAACCGAAGACCACCTGGAAGGCGTGCGTGCAGTAGGTGAGCGCCGATTGGGTGAGTTCAAGCTTACTTAGCCGAATTCACGGTTATCAACGTTCAAGCAAGAGGATTTTATAATGGCAGATGCAGTTATCGTATCCACAGCCCGTACCGGCCTGGCTAAATCATACCGGGGTTCTTTCAACAACACGCACAGCCTTGATATGGCAGCCCATGTCATCAAACATGCTGTGCAGCGCGCCGGTATCGATCCGGGTGTCGTTGAAGATGTCATCCTGGGCGCGGCGTACCACGAAGGTATGCAGGGCAAAAACATGGCTCGGCAAGCGGCTATCCGGGCCGGTTTACCGGTGACGACTGCTGGTCTGTCCATCAACCGCTTCTGCAGTTCTGGCTTGCAATCCATCGCTCTGGCATCGCAGCGTGTTCTTTCTGAAAAAGTGCCCGCCATGGTGGCAGGCGGTGTTGAGTCGATCAGTTTGGTCATCAACGACAAACTCAACAAGTATCGCGCTACCAACGAATGGCTGATGAAACACAAGCCTGAGCTGTACATGGCGATGATCGAAACTGCGGATATTGTGGCCCAGCGCTACGGTGTTTCTCGTGAATCCCAGGACGAATACTCTCTGATCAGCCAGCAGCGCGCCGCGGCTGCCCAGAAAAATGGCTTGTTCGATGACGAAATCGTGCCCATGGAAACCACCATGCTGGTGAAGGACAAGGAAACGGGCGAAATGAGCGAAAAGCAGGTTACGGTGGATCGCGATGAGTGCAACCGCCCTGATACAACAGCGGAAGGTCTGGCCTCGCTGGAGCCTGTGCGCGGTCCCGACCAGTTTATTACAGCGGGTAACGCGAGTCAGTTGTCTGACGGCGCTTCGGTGTGTTTGGTTATGGACAGCCAGTACGCGGAAAAGAACAACATTGAACCCATCGGCATCTTCCGTGGTTTTGCGGTGGCGGGCTGTGAGCCAGACGAAATGGGCATCGGCCCGGTGTTCGCGATTCCACGCTTGCTGGAGCGTAACGGCCTGACCATGGACGATATCGATCTGTGGGAACTCAACGAAGCCTTTGCGTCGCAGGTTGTGTATTGCCGTGATCGTCTGGGTATTCCCATGGAAAAGCTGAACGTGAACGGTGGCGCCATTGCCATTGGTCACCCGTTCGGTGTTTCCGGATCACGCCTGACAGGGCATGCGCTGCTGGAAGGCAAGCGTCGCGGTGCGAAGCTGGTGGTTGTCACTATGTGTATTGGTGGCGGGCAGGGCGCGGCTGGTCTGTTCGAGGTAGTTTAGTTCTGGTTTGTTAGAAAGAAGAGAGGGCAGCGATTCGTTTTCACGAATCGCTGCCCTCGAAGCCGTTTTAACGGGCAGTGCTCAGTTTATTGCGAGCTTCGGCGTATTCATCCCGCAGTTGCGATACCACGTCGGCTGTCGAGGAGATGGCAGTAATGTTACCCACGCCCTGGCCAGCGCCCCAAACGTCTTTCCATGCTTTGCCCTTGGCACTTCCTTTGGAGCCAACCTTCATTTTGCTCTTGTCGGATTCAACCAGGTTGTCCGGGTCGAGCCCCACGTTTTCAATACTGCCGCGCAGGTAGTTGCCATGAACACCGGTGAACAGGTTTGAATAGATAACATCGGATGCAGTGGAATCAACGACCATCTGTTTATAGGCCTCATCAGCGTTAGCTTCGTGAGTCGCTATAAAACGTGTGCCCATATAGGCCAGGTCTGCCCCCATAACTTCCGCGCTGAGAACATGATTTCCACGGGTAATCGAGCCGGCCAGAATAATCGTGCCATCGTAAAATTGCCGAATCTCCGTCAGCAAGGCAAAGGGGTTGGTCGTTCCTGCGTGCCCACCGGCTCCGGCAGCCACCAGAATCAAGCCGTCAACGCCTACGCTGAGTGCTTTTTTGGCATGTTTCACGTTGGTTACGTCGTGGAAAACCAATCCGCCGTAGCTGTGTGCAGCCTTTACAACCTCTGTCGGGGCGTGAAGGCTGGTGATGATGATAGGCACTTTATGCTTTACGCAAGCGGCCATGTCATGCTCAAGACGGTCATTCGAAGGATGAACAATCTGGTTGACGGCAAAGGGAGCAACCTTGGCATCCGGATTTTGCTCTTTATAGGCGGCCAACTCCTGCTTGATGGTTGTCAGCCACTCGTCAAGTTTTTCTGCTGGCCGGGCGTTCAACGCAGGGAAAGAGCCAACAATACCGGCCTTACACTGCTCAACCACCAGTTTGGGGTTGGAAATAATAAACAAAGGCGACCCTATAACCGGTATGGTTATATTGTCTTTAATTATTTTCGGTAGGCTCATTTAGCTTCCTCTCCTGTCTCGATTTTATTTTCAGATTACAATCTATCAAATAATAATTAGCTGGCTATTATCGTTATTTTCTATGTCGTAGGCTTTTTCGGTATGGAGTCTTATTTATATTCTTATCTCGGATGATTACAGGAAAATAAGGAGGGCTGCGTAGAGTGAAATTAGCACCGTCAGATTGAATATGCCGTTCCAGACAAATCCAAAAACAGCAGGTGAGACGTTGGAGAAACTTGAAATAAAGCGCAAAGCAGCGGTAAAGGGCGACAAGCCGGCAAACACCGCCCAAGTAAGCGAGATGACAACTACCTGAACGGTTGGCGGTATTGTCAGATCCGGTAGTTGCTGCAAGACACCCAGAATGAGTGTGACCGTAATGATTGGATTAATGGCTAGTAAAGATGACAGGAGAATGGCCAGGGATATTATGATCATCAGCCAGGCATCTCCGATATTGGCGTGTTCGATCCAGTTATTTATCCAGACGGGATCGATCAGCGGAATAAGGATAACGCCAATAAAACCGGAAGACGCAAACAGGGCTACTTCATTGCGTTGGTTAGTGAAGGTCAGAGGAAATGAACGGGTGATTCGCCTGGCAGTCAGCGCTGCAGTAACGCGCGGACTTGCGCGCCTGTATTGGAAGGTGATCCAGACTACTCCGATAAAGGGTACACACATGAGCAGTGCAGAAAACATCTGTAGCCCTGTGAGGACTGAGACGACAATGGCAGTTGCGGGTATGAGGGCGACCAACAGAACCAGAGGGAGTAAATAGTACAGCCGATGATTGGCGCCAGGAGTAACCTTGCGCTGGGGGTAGGAAATTCGGTCAAGGACCGCGCCCCACAAAATAAACACGGCGGCTAACAGAAGCCCCACAGGCGCGTAGTGCTCCCACTGCAGGCTCGGAATAGCGGACAACACAAGTAGCATGGTAACGGAGGTTGGTGACCACAGTGGGATACTGCTGAAGCCTCTCAGTACTGCTGTCAGCATTCGCCGGCTGCGAATGCCGGCAATGCGGTGTTGCTCGTCTGTATCACCATAGTGAATGGCGCGCTTTACCATGGTGCCGAGCACGTTCAGTGCGCCCAGATTCAGCATTACACTGAACAAGTGAGACCCGAAGGACATCAGCAGGTAGCGCCGTCCCGGTGGCTGGTTGACCATAATAATGCCGCACCGGCGCACCAAGGGCGAACTACCTGCGGCTTCTCTGAGCACCGCGAGGGATGTCAGGAAAAATGTAAAGAAAGCACCTCGGTCGATGGCTGCCGCCAGCTCTTGCCAAGTGATGTCATGATTGAACCAGAGTGTAAGCCCAAGGCCTATCGCCAGCACCACAAAAAACTGAAAGGTCCTGTGTATTTGCCGCCACTGAAGTGCCAGAAATAACAGAATAGATGCGGCTGCAAGGGGGCTAGCCCTTTGCGAGGCGCCGAATTCGCTAACGACGGCACTCAGGGAAACGGCCACCAGACACAAGGCAGAGAGGTTAAGAGGCCATAGAGTGCCGCTCTGTTTCTCTATGGTGGCCGTCGTTGTGCTCACGTGGGTAAGGATATTTGAGCAAGTTGCTGTTGGTGATGGTCCGCATCACCGAACAAGGTGTTGATCACCATCAAGCGTTTTACGTAATGACCAACGTCCAGTTCATCTGTAACGCCCATGCCTCCGTGCAACTGTATCGCTTCATTGCCAACCATTCGGCCGTTGCGGCCAATCATGTATTTCAAGGCGTGCAAGCTGCGATCGGCATCGGTGGTCCCTACCGAGCAAACAGCCCTGAAGAGTAATGAGCGGGCCTGCTCGCAGGCCATGAACATATCCACCATGCGATGCTGCAACACCTGGAATGACGAAATAGGCGCACCAAACTGCTTTCGGGCCTTGGTGTATTCCCGTGTGGTGTCGGTGAGCTTGTTCATAATGCCCAGCGCCTCGGCGCACAAGGCAAGAACGGTGCTGTTGACGACCTTTTCAATCAGGCTGTAACCGTCGCCTTCATCGCCAAGTAACTGGCTGCTGGCTACACTCACGCTTTCAAACCGGATGTTGGCAACCAGTTGCCCATCCATAAGCCGGTAAGCTGTCTTATGTACACCGGTGGCATTGGCATCAATCACAAACAAGCTGATGCCTGCGGTGTCGAACTGTTCCCCGCTTGTGCGTGCTGCGACCACTAGCTGATCTGCTGCAGCACCATTTATTACCAGCGTCTTTTCACCATTGAGCACATAACCTTCACCCTCACGGGTGGCCGCTGTTTTGATATCGGTAATACTGTAACGGCTTTGGCGTTCCTGGTAGGCGAAGGCGCCTTGCAGTTGCCCGGCAATCAGGGGCTCAAGCAGGTTTTGCTTCAATGCCTCCGGCGCACCAAGATCGACGAGGCTGCCGAATAGCATAACCGTAGGAATATAAGGCGACGCCACCAGGCCTTTGCCCAATTCTTCCATTATCACCATGGTGTCTGCTGCGTTTCCGCCGAACCCACCGCCGGCTTCTGAAATAGGCACGGATAGCCAGCCAAGCTCCGCAAACGTTGCCCAGGTATCTCGATTAAATCCCTCGGGCAGCCTTACGTCTTTTTCGCGGACCTCAAATGAATACTGCTGATCAATGAAACGAGCAGTACTGGCCTGCAGCATTGCCTGTTCTTCAGAAAGGTTAAAGTGCACGGATATGACTCCTCAGCGTTAGATCAGTCCGGTTACAGGCCAAGCACGTGCTTGGCAGTAATGTTTTTCTGAATTTCATTGGAGCCACCGTAAATAGTGGTGGCCCGGCCATACATGTAATCTTTCCGTGCCTGATCCCCGAATTCGTGGCCAATGTCGCCCGAGCTAAGGCTGTCATTGATAATGCCGCCATAGGGGCCAGCCAGATCAATGGTCAGCTCATGAATGGCCTGTTGAACCTCCGTGCCTTTGATCTTCAGCAATGAAGACTCTGCTCCCGGCCCCTGGCCACTGGCCTGGGCCGCCAGTACCCGCAGCCCTGTGTATTCCAGCGCCATCAATTCGGCTTCAATGTCACTAAAACGGGCTCTGAAAACCGGGTCCTGTGCCATAACCTGGCCGCCTTCTGTTTCCTTGAGTGCATACTGTCTGAGCTTCTCAAGACGACGTTTGGAATCGGCAACCCGGGCAATAACCGTTCGTTCGTGTGCCAGCAAGGATTTGGCGTAGGTCCAGCCTTTGTTCTCTTCACCGATCCGGTTTTCCACGGGTACCCGAACATTGTCGAAAAACACTTCATTGAGTGAGTGCTCGCCGTTAATCGTGTGAATGGGGCGAACCGTGACTCCCGGGCTTTTCATTTGGATCAGTAAAAAAGAAATTCCTTGCTGGGGGCGACCTTCGTTGCTGGTACGGACCAGACAGAAGATCCAGTCAGCATGATGCGCGCCAGTGGTCCAGGTTTTGGATCCGTTAACAACGTAGTGGTCACCGTCCAGTTCAGCACGGGTCTTCAGGGATGCCAGGTCGGAGCCGGCGCCAGGTTCAGAATAGCCTTGGCACCACCAGTCATCGGATTCGAGAATGCGTGGCAGGAATCGTTGCTTTTGCTGCTCAGTGCCATAGGTGTAGATGACCGGTCCGACCATTTTCAGGCCAAAGGGCAGCACATCGGGAGCATTGGCAGCCACCCGCTCATTCTCAAAAATGTGCATCTGGGTTGGCGTCCACCCGGCCCCGCCGTACTCAACTGGCCATGTGGGGGCAATCCAGCCTTGGGCAAACAGATGTTTCTGCCACCGAATTGTTCCCTCTTTGTAGGTATCTGGCTGGGCTATCAGTGCGGTGACTTCCGATACAGGGGCCTGCTTGAAAAAGTCCCGAACCTGATCGCGAAACGCCAGCTCTTCCGCAGAAAATGAGATATCCATTGCTTAGCCCCTCGGTTGCATGACTGCAGTTTAAAAATCATGGAAAACACTTTGTCAGTGATCTTTGAACGTAACGGCTTCACTGACAGGAACCCGGCTGGTGCGGGTGTTGTTGGCTGGGACTTCAGGATCCTCGTAGCCGAAACACACACCAAACAGCACGCCCATGTTGTCATCGAGATCGAATGCGTCGCGAACAAGATCAGGGTGCGAGCGTAAGCTACCCATGGCGCAGGAACTCACACCATGGGCTGTCATGGCCAGCATCAGGGTTTGTGCATAAATCCCCACATCCACAGCGATGGTGGCGCCAAAAGAACGGTCCATGCACAAAAAAGCCACGTGTGGCGCGTCAAAAAGTTCAAAGTTGCGCAGGGCAGCGCGATTGCGCCCTGCTTTGTCGTCACGGGCAATTGCCATTTCACCGTACAGCGCCGCAGCACACTCAACCTGCCGGCCGCGATAGTCACCCTCAAACCTCGACACGTAATTGAAATCCGGTGTCGACGGGGTGCCTGACTTGGCACGCTCCACGAACTGGTCGCGCAACCGGTCGCGCAACCCGCCAGAGGCGACAGCTACCTGCCAGGGTTGCGTGTTGCAATTGGATGGCGCCATTTGTGCCAGCTCGAATATTGCCTTCATCGTTTTTGCCGGTACCGCGTTTGGCAGAAAGCCTCGTATGGAACGCCTGTGATTGATTGCGTCTGCCAAAGACATCGCCGGATTGTTAGCTTTATTCATTTGAGGCTCCGAAAAAAGCCGAAGGTATAGAGTTCGTTTGGGGTGCTTGTGCTCGGCTGGTGCTGGTCAGTTTTTATGTTTTGAGTCAAAACCATAGCAAGTTGGTTACAAGGTGAGAAAAGCACAATTTAGATAGAGCTTATGTTCAGATTGTATATCTCGACCAAGTTTATGTTGCATGCGTAATATAAGGTGCTGAATTAAAAGTGTTAAACCTTTTATTCAGTGAATGAAATCAGGGGCTCTGAACAGTGAAAACAAGTGGTCGGTTATTTTTCCGGTTGCCCAGTTAATAACTTGTATGGCACGTTTTATAGGCTTTGATCGGAAACCACTCAGTGAGCTCTTGGAGTGCCGTTTGCCAAACAGTTCCATACGACATTGAACAACGTGCTGGTTGTGCTGCTGACTTTAGGAATAAGACGCAATGAGCGACAAGAAATATTGGCCCCAAGGACTTCCCCACGTTTTAGACATTCCTGAGACGAGCCTTTTCGACAACCTGGAAGTGTCCGCAAGCCGTTATCCGGACAAGCCCGCGGTGGTTTTCTACGATTCAGTGCTTACCTACGGCGAGTTACTGCAACAGGCGGAGGCTTTAGCGGGTTATTTGCAGGCAGAATGCAAGGTGAAGCCAGGTGATCGGGTAGCGCTCTATTCCCAGAACAGCCCCCAGTTTGTGGTTGGGTACTATGGCATTTTGCGTGCCCAGGGCGTGGTTGTACCCGTCAACCCGATGAACCTGGCAGGCGAACTCGAGTATTGCATTACTGACAGTGGCGCCCGGACACTTCTGGCAGCTCAGGAACTCCACAAGAATGCAGCGACAGTGCTGGATTCGGGAAGTCTGGACCGTGTGATTATTCACACATACTCAGACTATTTGGGCAACCTGAGTGCGGAGGAAGCGACGCGTCTACCGGGTAGCTTGACCGAGCCTCGAAACATCCCCGCTCGTGAGAATGTTGTGGGTTGGGGCGACGCGCTGGATTCAGGGCGCCAGCCTCTGCCCTACACCGGCACTCATAAAGATGTGTGCCTGATTGCCTATACATCAGGAACAACCGGCAATCCGAAAGGCTGCGTCCATAACCATCACACGATATTGGCCGCTGTCGCAGGAACGTCTGCCTGGCGTGGCAACAGCCCGGCAACCACTGTGTTAGCGATAGCCCCTTTGTTCCATGTGTTGGGCATGCAGGCAGGAATGAACACGCCAATTTTTTGCGGCTCAACGGTGGTTGTCATGCAGCGTTGGGATCGACAAATGGCGCTGGAATTCATCGAGCGATACCGGGTTACCAGCTGGTCGGGAACCCCGGCCATGTTTGTTGAATTCTTTGCCAACCCGGCGCTGGCTGATCACGATATTTCGAGCCTTCATCGCTTGATGGGCGGTGGCGCGGCGATGCCGGAAGCTGTATCCCGCAGGCTCAACGAAGAGTATGGGCTCACTTACAACGAGGCCTTCGGGCTAACCGAAAGCGCAGGCTTTGTGCTCGCCAACCCGGTGGAGCGAGGAAAGCGGCAGTGCCTGGGTATCGCCACGTTTAACGTGGATGCCCGCATCATAGACCCTGCCACGTTTGAGGAATTACCCCAGGGGGAAACCGGCGAAATCATCCTCAATGGCCCGCAAGTGATGCTTGAGTATTGGCAAAAGCCAGCGGCGAATGAAGGCGTGTTTATCCACCGTGATGGCAAGCGCTATCTGCGCACCGGCGATCTCGCTTACCTGGATGAAGAAGGCTACTTCTTTATGGTCGACCGCCTCAAACGCATGATCAACGCCTCCGGGTACAAGGTTTGGCCTGCCGAAGTCGAAAGCATTATGTACGGCCACCCTGATATTCAAGAGGCCTGCGTGATTAGCATACCGGACGAAAAGCGCGGGGAAACGGCCAAGGTTTTGATCGTATTAAAGCCCGAAGCCAGCGCTGCGATTACGGAAGAGAGCATTATTGACTGGTGCAAACAGAGCATGGCGACGTACAAAGTGCCCACGCACGTTGAGTTTCTTGATGTGCTACCCAAATCCGCAGCTGGAAAAGTGCTGTGGCGC
This sequence comes from Marinobacter sp., assembly GCF_048259445.1. Classification (GTDB taxonomy): domain Bacteria; phylum Pseudomonadota; class Gammaproteobacteria; order Pseudomonadales; family Oleiphilaceae; genus Marinobacter. The sequence goes on from NZ_JBLXHQ010000026.1 coordinate 46,564, forward strand.
AAGCTTCAGGATCAGGCACGCGCAAAACACTGAACACCGTTATAGAGGAACCTGCATTGAGCATAATCACCGCTGGCAGAATAGCCTATCCACTGGAACGCGCCCCTGATATTGGAGAGTTGCGGGAAGTCGCACCCAATGTGCTGTGGAGCCGTATGCCTCTGCCAGGTGGGTTGGATCACATTAATATCTGGCTCCTGAAAAATGATGACGGTTATGCAGTAATTGATACCGGAATGTACACCCAGGAAGCGGTGAGTGCCTGGCAACAACTGATGAGTAATTTGCCTGACAATGCGCCTGTCCGAACCGTGTATGCAACGCACTTCCATCCGGATCATGTGGGTATGGCGGGCTGGCTGGTGCGTGAAGGCTCAGGGCAGTTCTGGATGACTCAGCTGGAATACATGACATGTCGCATCGTGTATAGCCAGATCAACGAGGACGGTGTGCCCCCGGAGTTTGATGCGTTTAACCGCAGTGCAGGCTGGCCCGAGAAAGCGATCGGAACCTACGCCCGGGGGTATGGCTCCTACCGGAGGAGAGTATCCCAACCTCCCTTTTCGTATCGCCGGTTGGTTGAAGGGCAGCGCCACGCAATCGGCGGCACCGATTGGAAAGTCGTCGTCGGTAACGGTCACTCTCCCGAGCATGCCTGCTTCTACTCCGAGGAGCTAAAACTGCTTATATCCGGCGATCAGGTACTGCCGCGAATTTCTTCAAATGTGTCCGTCACTCCACTGGATCCCTTCGCTAACCCTATGGCGGATTGGCTTGATTCACTGAAAAAGCTGAAAACGGAAATACCGGATGACGTGATGGTGCTGCCCGCCCACCAAGAGTGCTTTATCGGACTGCACGCCCGCATTGATGAATTGATTGATTCCCAGACGCGAGTGTTTGCTGCCTTGCTGGAATCACTCCAGGAGTCCCCGAAACGCGCCTACGACCTATTCGAAGTGCTGTTTTCAAGGCCCATAGCTGAAGACAATCTTCTGATTCTTAATCTTGCGACCGGAGAAGCCGTAGCATGTTTGAATTATTTGTATGAGCTGGGTGAAATCACCTGTTCGGTTGATGCAGAAGGGGTGCGGTGGTATCAGGCAGTGTAAGGCTTTCGTTTGCAGGCTGGGCCCCTTGCCTCCCTCAAGCTTCGCTGTGGAAATGGTGAAAAAATAAGACCAAAAAGCCAAGCATGCTGAATTGTTTCGTTATGGCGGGATCAATGTCGAGCTGCCCGAGCGCCTGGTGGGCAAGCGTTGGCGGAAATGTCTCTGGAATGCTCCGTTTAACACCTTGTCGGTCATCGCCAATGGTGCGGATACGCGAACCCTGGTAGACACAGATGGAGGCGCGGAGCTAATGCGGGCAATGATGCGCGAGGTTATGGAGGTAGCGGCGGCCATAGCCAAGCACCGTGGTATTGCAGAGCGACACCTGAACACGGTGCTGGTCACTTTGAACATGCATGCCGCCCTGAAAGGGCGAGCTTAAACAACTAGCCGCGCAACATGAAATTTACTTTCATCCAGTTGCTGGACGAACTCAGTTTCTGAGATTGTCGTTATTAGTGGCTGTGAGAAACCTTGCACGCTGCAGATTGAGCTAAAGAGCGAAAGATCGCGCTCAGCTTTGCAGGCAACGCGCTTATCAGCTCTGCCATGTATTCGCTGCGCTCTTTTTTAGCCAGTTCTACAGCCTGATTGATTTCTGTAATGCTGGGAATGTGTGATGCTTGAGTGTTCATTTGTATGGTCTCCTGAGTTTTCACCACATTAGTGCTATGGGAGGTAGGCTACTTAAGTCTTAATATTTGGGAAAGCGATCGTTTCTAACGAAAATGCTGAGAAAAACTCATGATAGGTAGTAAGCCCTATGAGGCAACTCCCCCCTCTAAACGCCCTTAGAATGTTTGAGGCATCCGCCAGAAACGGCAGCTTTGCGGCCGCTGGAAAAGAATTGTTTGTCACGGCATCCGCAGTAAGTCACCAGATAAAGACTCTTGAGGAGTATTTGGGGATAAAACTGTTCACCCGGAGCAAACGCACGGTTGAGCTAACGCCATCTGGAAAACAGTACCTGGTGTCTGTGAAGCATGCGCTGAACGAAATTGAGGTGGCAACCCACAGGCTGACGGCCAGCAAAGAAACGAATGTGGTCCAGATCAGCGTCGCACCCAATTTCCTGACGCGCTGGCTAATGCCCCGTATGTCGCGTTTCAGAGAGATGTTTCCGGATATTGAGCTACGGATAAGTGCCTCTGTAGGATTGCTCGATTTCAATCAGTCGAGTACGGATATGGCGGTCTACTACGGCAATGGGGAGTGGGACGACATTGAGGTCTACTTCCTGCAAAAAGTAATGCTCGTACCTGTGTGTAGCCCCAAACTCCTGGAAGGAAGAAATCCTTTGCTGGATCCAGCCGATTTGCGACATCACACATTGATTTATGTCAGCACCCGCATGTGGGAGTGGGAGAACTGGTTTCAGGTGGCCAGTTCGGAATACATTACGCCAAAAGACAGCCTTCAACTGTCTAGCAGCCAATTGACTACTGCCGCTGCGCAAGAAAATCTTGGCGTTGCTCTTGCTGACCTCACATTGACCTCAAGAGAAATCAGTTCCGGGAATTTGGTGGTGCCCTTTAATATCCCCCTCGACACCCGGAAGGCCTTCTACCTCGTTCATCAGAAGCACCGCCCATTAACGGCGGCTATGAAAGCGTTTAAAGAGTGGTTGATTGCCGAGATCCAGGCGCCGGATGTTTATGGAGCGGGGGGGTGAAAAACATGGGCTGTTCACGGGACGCCTTTGCCAGTGCAACCTGCTATTGACAGTAAACCCTGGCATCGGCATGCCAAGGTTTCAAACTACGTGACCGGCGACAAATAGGTTATTTGCCACAGCTGGAACGGCATCCTTGCTGTCGGTTCAGCCCTTGACCAGAGCTCTTTTGTTGCCTTTGGTCTGAGGCCTGGTCAGAAAAACACACCTGGCAACCAGGTAGCAATTTCCGGGAACACCATAATGATACCGATGGCGATGATCTCGATGATCACGAAGGGTACCACTGATGTGTAGATGTCCTTCATGGTGATTTCCGGTGGTACCACGCCTTTCAGATAGAACAGGTTGAAACCGAAAGGTGGCGTCTTGTAGCCGATCTCCATGTTGATCACGAACAGGATGCCGAACCAGATCGGATCGAAGCCAAGGGATTTCACGATCGGCATGAATACCGGCAGGGTGATCAGCATGATGCCAACCGGGTCGAGCACCATGGCCAGGAAGAAGATGATCACCATCATCGCGATGATGATGCCCCAGGGTCCGCCGGGAATGTATTGCATCAACCCTTCTATAAGCTCCTGTGCACCCATGCTCTGATATGCCGCGCTGAAGGCGTGAGCGGCAAACAGGATCCACATGATCATGCCAGTGAGCTTGAACGTGCGTATGGCAGCTTCCTGCAGAATGCTCCATTTGAGCTGGCGATAAACAGCCGCCGAAATCAGCGAGCCGAGAACGCCCATGGCCGCGGCTTCCGTTGGCGTGGTAATGCCGCCAATGATGGAGCCCAACACCATGAAAACAACACCAATGGGCAGCAGTACAGCCCTCAGAGCCCGGAGTTTTTCGGGCCAGGTGCCACGCTCCTCCGGCGGCAGTGCGGGCGCCAGGTGCGGCTGGAGGGTAGATCGCACGAGAATGTAAATAACGGTCATGACCATCAGCAGCACACCCGGCATGATGCCGGCAGCAAACATCTGGCCTACGGATACGCCGGTAATCAGTGCATAGAGGATCATCAGGATGCTGGGAGGTATCAGAATGCCCCAGCCGCCACCGGTATTGATTACGCCCAGTGCCATCTTGCGGTCATAGCCCCGCTCCAGCATGGAGGGCAGTGCGATGGTCCCCATGGCAACCACGGCTGCGCCGCTGATGCCAACCATGGCAGCAAATATCGCGCAGATAACCAGGGTTCCTATGGCCAGGCCGCCGCGAAGACCACCAAACCAAAGGTGCATCATCCGGTACAAATCCCTTGCGACACCCGTTCGCTCCAGAATCATGGCCATGAAAACGAACAAGGGTATGGCCACCAGAGTAAAGCTGCCCATGGTGCCCCAGATTTGCGAGGCCACCATGTAGAAGGAATCAAATCCCCAGGTGAAATACAGGAAGATCACCGAAACGCCGCCGAGCACAAAAGCCAGCGGTAAGCCCAGTATCAGGAAGAACAGCAGCGAGCCGAAAAACAGCAGGGTCAGGATTTCAATACTCACGACTGCTCTCCTTCGGTAGTGCTCTGATCAGGGCGGTAGTAGTCCAGGTTGAAGGCAATGGCAATGTCTTCAAGGAGTTTGGCCAGGCCCTGCAATACCAGCAGCCCCGTACCGACGGGTATGGCCAGCTTGACTGGCCAGATTGGAGGGTTCCAGGCTGAGTAGGAGGTCTCCCAGTTCGATATGGATTCGCTGGCCATATCAATGCCGAACCAGAGCAGGGCAAGGGTAAAAATGAAAAAGATCAGTGAGGTGAATATATCCATGACTGCCCGTTTGCGAGGGGGCAGTTGCGAGTGCAGAAGATCGACATTGACGTGGCCCCGATGAGCCATGATGTAACCTCCGGACATGACCGCATAAACGCCGAACACCATCTGGGTGAGCTCGTTGGTCCAGACTGTGGGTGCGTTCAGCAGATAGCGGAAACCCACCTCCAGCAACAGGAACGCGAACATTGCAAAAACGAGCAAGGCTATCCAGCGCCCGACAAAGTCGTTAAGACGGGTGACCCCGCTTATGAATGCGGTCAGCACACTCATGGCATTCTCCAGGAGGATGTTGGGTTTCTTCAGGGATAAAAAGGCCGGACGTCAAAGACTCCGGCCTGTGTCACTTATCTGATCTCGCGGCTTAGAGGTAGCCGAGCTCGGCCAGGTAGCCCTTCAGCATGTCCAGCGCTTTCTTGGCGTTGTCGCTGCGCTCGCCTTCCTCGTCCCACATTCCCTGAGCGGCCTTTACCAGCTTGTCCTGAACCTCATCGGGCAGAACGTTCACTTGCACACCCTGTTCTGCGATGACCTTGGCCAGGGTAAGGCGCTCTTTGTAAAGGTATTCGTTGGTACGAATCCAGAATTGCTCATCGAGAGCATCCTTGACGATCTTCTGCATGTCTTCCGGCAGCTTGTTCAGCGCCTTCATGCTGACAATGATGACGTCAGTGCCCGCGATATTAAGGGCTGGTTGAACGTGGTACTTGGCCACTTCATACAACGCCATGCTGGCGGCGCCCTGAGCAGCACCCCAGTGGGCACCGTCAACAATGCCCGAGTCCAGTGCCGAGTATAGCTCGCTGCCTGGAATATAAGACGCAGCAGCACCGGCTTCGGTCAGGAATTTCTGCAGAACACCCGAGGAGCGAATCTTCAGGCTGGTGAAATCCTCCCAGTTGTTGATGGGCTTTTTGATCACCATCTCGGTGGGGTAGACCTTGTCGGTCGCCCAGTAGACGTTGTGCTCTGCCGCTTCGTCACGGAGCATCTGCTCAAAACCCATGCCCTGATGAAAGTACTCAGCTTCCCAGACGTTGCGGAACGCAAAAGGCAGACCGGAGGCAATGCCGGCAAGGGAGATTTTATCCTGAGCGTAAGATGGTGAAATCGTGCCCATCTCAAGGATGCCGCGACTAACGGCATTGAACGTTTCCTGAGCCTTGAAAAGCGCGCCGGCTTCATAAAGCTTGAGCTTCAGGCGCCCGTCGGTGCGCTCGTCCAGAACTCGCTGCAGTCTCACCAGGCTGTCAGTGTAGGAACTACTGGCACCCGGCCAGTGGGACTGTACCTTCCAGGTGAAAGTTTCCTGTGCTGCGGCAGGAGCAGCGGCTAGGGCGGCAGAAACCCCGAGGGTAAGGGCTGACGCATAAATGGTGAAGGATTTACGTGTTTTAGCGAAGAGATTCATGACTGTGCCTCGTTCGTTGTTGTAGTGAAGCTTCTTGTTGTTTCGCTCTGCAGAACTGGCGACTGCAGGGTGAATTTATGTTTTCTGAATCTAACACAAGATCGGACTTTTGCAATAGGATGTTTGCTGTGTAGGCAGCAGAATATTCTTAAAAGGATAGTTCAATGATTGACATTCAGCAGTCTCAAGGCGTGCTCCAGCTTGTTATAAATCGCCCTGAAAAGAAAAATGCACTGACACGGGATATGTACCAGCAACTGAGTGACGCGGTAACCCGTGCCAACGAGGATGAGAGCGTGAGCGCTATTGTCATTTCCGGAGCCGGTGGCGTATTTACGGCGGGAAACGATCTGGATGATTTCCGGGCTCGCGCCACAGATAAATACCCAAAGCCCTCTGCGGGGCTGGCGTTCATCACGGCGTTGATGAATTGCGACACGCCGGTTATAGCTGCTGTTGAAGGCCTGGCGATAGGAATCGGCACCACTTTGCTGTTGCACGTGGATGTTGTGGTCGCTGCAGAAAATGCAAAATTCAAGACAGCGTTTGTGGATCTCGGGCTGGTACCCGAAGCTGCTTCAACAGTCACCATGCCTCTGCATCTGGGGGCTCGCAAAGCCACCGATCTTTTACTGTTGGGTGAGGTGATCAGCGGCAGTGACGCGAGGGATTGCGGTCTTGTCAGCCGTATTGCGGGTAATGGACAGGCTTTGTCTGAAGCGCTGGCGATTGCCGGAAACCTGGTCAGTAAGCCCCGCGAGGCTCTGCGGGCCAGTAAGCGACTGATCCGGGCGCCTTGGCGAGAGCAGATAGAGCAAGCGCTGGAGCGGGAAAGAGCGGTGTTTACGGAGCGGCTTCGTTCCGAGGATTGCCGGGCCGCATTGAATAGGCTGTCCCGGCGCTGAGCGGAATGAGTGTGGGCTAGTGTCCCGTCTGGCTAATTCCTTAACCTACTGCGTAGCGCTGAGGCTTCTGGCCAAGGCGCCTGTCCGCAGGTATGGTGGCTCCATATCAAGGCCAGGCAACACCGGCCAGAAGCCTCAGCGCTGCGCCCTTCGGGAGCCACTGGGAGCTTTGATAGCCGCGTTGCGTCGTCTCGATTTGGAACCACCAAATCTTCGCCACCACGCCTAGCTCTCAAAGCTCCCACTGGCTCAGTAGATTAAGGAATTAGCCAGACGGGACACTAGCGGTGGATAGCTGGCCAGTAAGGCTCGCGCAGCTCCCGTTTGAGGATCTTGCCGATGGTGGAGCGGGGCAGCTCCTCCCGGAATTCGATAGCAGAGATGCGCTGGCTCTTGCCCAGTTTGTTATTGGCCCATGCCAGTATCGCCGGCCCGGAGTCTTTGTGTCCGGGCTTGAGAACGACCAGGCCGAGAGGTGTTTCACCCCATTGCTCACTCGGGATGCCGATAACCGCCGCATCGTCCACCGCCGGATGCGCCAGCAGTGCCTTTTCAAGATCAACCGCATAAATGTTGAATCCGCCGGAAATGATCATGTCCTTCCGGCGATCGAGAATATGAATAAAGCCGTCCTCATCGATCCGCCCCATGTCTCCACTGCGATAAAACACATCACCTTCAGGGCTTTTCCATAGCATTTCCCGGGTCTGCTCAGGGCGGTTGACGTAGCCCCGCATCATTGAAATGGCGCGGCCGACCAGTTCGCCGGTTTCGCCTTGCGGTAGCTCATGACCAGCGTCGTCAATAACCCGCACTTCTGCACCTTCTGTGGGTACGCCTACCGTGTTCCACTTGTCCGGGTGCGCAGCACAGTCAAGACTGGTCGAAATGCCGCCCTCAGTCAGGCCGTACACTTCTCGTATATTGCCGGGCCAGCGCGCCATGGCATCCGCTATTACTTCCGGCCTCAGTGGGGCGCTGGTGCAGAGCTTCAGTTTGAAACTGGAGAGATCGAATCGCTCAAACTCCGTGTCAGCCAGAATCCTCTGATACTGAACGGGCACCAGCATCGCGTGGGTCACACGGTGTTCCTCGGCAAGTTCCAGAAACCGCCGGGCGTCGAACTTTGCCATGATGACCAGGGTGCCGCCATGGAACAGCGTGGGTAATACCGAAACCAGTGTGGTGTTGGAGTACAGCGGTGTTGAGACCAGGTTAATTGCTTCCCCATCGAGCCCGAAGCGGCTCATGCGTACCATTTGTCTCTGCCGGAAACGATAATCGTGAAGGATGCCTTTCGGTGTGCCGGTAGTACCGGAGCTGTAGATGATGTTGAAGGCATCGTCCATTGTTACCTCCGCGGGCGCGGGTAATGCTGAGGCATGGCCTGACCAGGAGCTCAGTGTCTCGCCAATCCCGTCCCCCTCTTCATCCAGAGCAATAATGCGGTCGCCCGATAATCCCTTCAGTCCGGGCCGGAAGCTGCGAAGGAGGTCCTGATTTTTCCGCGACACGAACAGGAATTGCGCGCTGCAATCGGACAGCATCAGGTTCAGCGCTTCCGCACTGGCCATGCCTGAAAGCGGCACCATGCAGCCGCCGGCAGTCAGTACACCGAGATACAGCGCAACGTAGTCAGCACTGTTTTCCGACAGCGCGGCAACTGAGTCGCCGGTTTGCAGGCCGGCATCTCGCAGGCGGTTGGCGATCTGGTTGGTCTGGTCCAGCAGGGCTCGCCAGCTCACCGTGCCCTGTTCACTGATCAATGCCGGGTGGTCTGGGCGGGAGAACGCAAACGCCTGTATCCGGTGTCCGATGGCCTCCATGGGTTCGTTCTGGGTTATAGGTGCGTACACCGGCATGTCGCTCAGGTTATTTTTCATTTTTGTGCCTTATGCTGCTATGGTGTTTTGACTAGTGAAATTTACTTCCGATTATATTGACTCAAAAGCGGAAGGCATGACAAATTAATGCGAAAGCAAAACCGCCAGCGCAATAATAAAACC
>NZ_JBLXHQ010000027.1:0-54662 GCF_048259445.1 Marinobacter sp.
TTCAGTTCAGCGCCCAGCATCGTGCGCAGACCGTAGTGGCCCACGACTTCGTGCAGCACGACTTCTTCCAGTGCGGCGCGGGAGGGTATGCGGGAGGCCAGGATATACACCTTGCCCTCGAAGTACACGCCGCGCATATCGCCCTCGGCCTGCGCCTTGCGGATCGCGTCACGCAACCGCTTCGGGAACTCGCTGATTCGGTCGGCAATGACCACCTTGGGCTTGCCTTTCCAGTCGGCCATTAGGGTGTCGGTGATGCTCTCGGCCTGGGCGGCAGTCAGGTTCGGGCTGGCTTGAGTGGGGGGGCGGCGAAAGCCGGCGCTTTCCATGCGGTACGGCACTTCAATCGTCAGGCCGCCGCGCCCCTTCATCACCACGATGGCCTGCTCGTCTGCGGTGTCGGCAGTGCTGGACGGCGGGGTTTGCTGGCGCTCGGCATCGGTCATTGACTGACGGGCCTGCGTGTTGCGCGCCTCAATCTCTCCGGCCAGCGCACGGTACACGGCATACGGGCCACTGAATCGGTGCTGCTCGGCCACCGCTTCCGCCGCCTTCGCCTTGCTTTGCAGTTCGCGCATCGGCTCCAACTGCCGGCGCGCCTTTGACGCACTCCGTTCCAGCGCTTTTATCATGCTGGGCAGCTTGCGGGTATCGGCATCAAACTCGCGGATCACTTCGCGGGGGATGGCCTCTCGAATCAAGATGGCGGCATCGCCGGCCTGATCCCGCAAAAACAGGTTGCGCTCCCGCATCTTGTGGCGTTTTGGCAAGCTGTACCAGTTGCGCTCCAATTCATCGAAGCGCCGCGCTAGGTCGGGGTCTTGGCGCACTTTGTCGCTATACACCCAGCCCATTTCGTTTTTAATGTGGCGCAGCATTCCGCTCGGCCGGTCACTGTTGGCGTAGTCCATTAGGCGCTTGGACGATTGGTACATGAGCGCGTAGGTGGCCAGGTCGGCCTGCTCATCCACGTATTGAATCAAGTCTTGATTGTCGTCAAACCAGCGTTCCAGTCGCCGGCTCCACATATCTGACTGGCCGGACAGCGCATCTTTAATGGCTTCTACAAAGTCTCGATCCGAATTGCCGCCCGTCGCAAAGCCTTCAGAATCCTGAATGGCGTGCTGGATTTCGTGCAGCAGCGTGGACAATATCTGTTCGTCGGTGCGCGTGGTGTTGAGGGTAATGCCTCGACCGTAAACGAAGGTTCCGTATGAGCCATCTTCAGCGATGGCGTCCAGATACACCGGAATGTTCGCCAATCTCGGGTATGCGGCAAACAGCTTGGGGTGGTCCAGCAAGGCGTCCAGCGTTGTTGTCTTATGCTCGCCGCTCACCGGCTGCAGAAGTTTGGCTTGGTCGTCGCTGATTTCGTAGCGCCACATACCATCAACGCCTCGGGACCAGCCGGTTTCCCGGCGGATTGCCGGCATTGGCCGCCCGTCCTTGGCCATCGCTCTCGCCCGTTCCAACTTCGTCAGGTCGGACGTTTCGGCCTGCGGCCCGGCGAACATGAAACGGGGATCGGTGCGCGAGAACATGGCCACGCTGCCATCGGCACCCTCTTTCGTTTCGATCACCTGAAACAGATGGTCGTAAGCGGCCCGAACCTCTGGCAGTTCGGCGGCTTCCGGGTACGGGTAACTGTCGCTGTCCTCCATGCCCAGGGCTTCCGACGCTTTCCAGTATTCTTCGGACACGATGTTGGACAGGTACTCGTTGGCTGCGCCCTGGTCCTTCAGCTTCTCGATCACGTAGCTTTCAAAAGCGCGGGCGGTCATTTCCACGTCGGTGGACCAATACGCTTTCGTTCGCATTCTATCCAGCCGTTTGGCGCGCTCACGCATACCGATGCGGTTTACGGTTTTTCGAATGGCGGCCAGGGCTTCCGCTACTTCCGGGCGCACACCCGCGTCCGGCCGGCCAGCGGTGGCGTATTTATCGACGGGCTTGCCGCCGCGCTCACGGCCAAAATAGTTGTCCAGCGAGTGCCACCACTCGTGCGCCAAGCTGCCTGCGCCCTGCTTCTTGGTCAGGTTAATGACGATGTTGCCGGGCTCGTAATGCGCCATTGCGGCATTCTTGCCGCCCTTACCTCTCGCGCCAAAGGCCAGCCCCAATTCACCGTTCAGCGACAACGCCTTGGGCGGTAAATTGAGAATGCCCGCCAGGTCCATCAGGCCATCGTAGGCTTCGTTCAGGTCTTGTTGGCGGCGGCCTTGCTCCACGTAGTTGCCAAACTGCACACCGCGAAAACCAAAGGCTTCCGCAAACGCCTCGGGCGTTACGTCGCCGCCGTTACGGTGATCCTTACCCACTCGGGGCGAGTTGCCCGCCTTCCGGTGGTTCGGAATGTGCTTCATTTTGTCCAGCGTGCGCTCAAGCTCGGCCTGATTCTCGGCCAAATACGCCCGGGCTTCGGTCGGCGTGGTAAACCCCTCTTTAATCCGCACCACGTCTCGGCCAATTTTCTTGCCAATGAACACGTCGTTGCGGTCGTAGCGGCTGGAATAAATATCAAACCGCGTATGCTTCGCTGTCTTGTCTTTCCCGTCCAGTTCAGCGTGAACCTTGCGGAAGGCTTCAATGGCCTGCTCTTTGGTGTCTTCGGCCACCAGTTTGCGCGGCATGTTGCCGAAGGAGCCGGTCTTGGCAACGCGCTCAACCAGCCACTTGTTGAAATTGCCGTGCTCACCTTCGTAAATGGTGAAGTGGGCGGGGTAGAATCGCAGCCCTTTCAGGCTCTTGTCGTGTCCCACGGCGGCGTACAAGTCGGCGCGGTTAAACACCTGAACCTCCACCGCGTGATACCGGTCTTTTTTGGCGAAGTCGCGCAGATCGGCCACGGACACGTCGCCGTCCAGCACCGACTCGGTAAAGTTGCGCAAGGCTTCTACTTGCCGCACCCAGCCTTTGAGCTTCCACTTGGCGCGAGGCTTGGGTGGCACCTCGTCGCGGGCGGCGTGCGCAAAACTTACCGCGTCGGGGTCGATGCCAGCATCCAAGAGCTTCTGATAATCCGGCTCCGGCCACGACTCGGACAACGGCACGCTGGCCACGTCTTTGTCCTTTGCGGCGGCCAGCTTGCTGGCGTAGTCCTTGCGCGCGCCTTCGATCTTCTCGCCAAAGTCGTCAATGGGGGCTTGGGGCTGGCCTGACTCGGCGGCCTTTCCAGCTTCCGGCTTGGTCGTCGGCTCAACCGGAGTAGACTGCAAGCCATCGTGAAGCGGCTTTGTGGTGTCGCCGTCTTTCAGCCACGCCTTGAACTCGTCCATGGTGAGCGCCGTGGTCGGCCCCACCTTCCAGCCGTCCGTGTAGTTGTCTCGATACCCCTTGCGAGCGGCGGCCTGAGTCTTGAACCCAAGCATGACCTTGTGTTCGTCAAAGGTGCCGTCGGCGTTCACTTGGTCGATGATGAACACCTTGTCGCTGTCCACGTCCGGTCCCACGAACACGTCCACATGGTCGCCGTCCGCGCCTTCGGTGCGCTTGATATAGCCGTAATGGTGCGCCATTTCCACGGACCACGGCTTGCCGTCAGGGTCGGTGCCCGAGCGGGTGGCGCCGCGCGGATTCTCCAGGGTAATGTTGAGCCCCTGAACGGTGACGTGCCCCTTCTTGTAATTGCCGGCTTCTTTCTGCGCCTCGGTGGGGCGAGTGTCCACCTCGGCGGCGGCCTGTTCGACTTGAGCGGCGGGCGCAGCTGCAGCTTCCGGTTGGCCCATCACATCAAACATATTGCCCTGGCCGCGCGCTTCCGCCTGGTCAATCGGGCTGTTGCTGCCGGCCAGCACAAAGTCGTCCACCTGAGCGTCGGCCTGCTCTTTCTGCTCGGCCTGCTTGCGCTGCTCGGCCTCGGCCTGTTCGGCGGCGCGGCGGTCGGCGGCTTGCTGGGCCAGCTCGGCCTCGGTCTGAGTTTCGAGGTCGAGGGTCGGCGCTACGTCGCCTTCTGGTTGTCCGCTTTGATCTGCGTCAACGGGGTCTGGCGCAGATACTGGTTGATCTCGTCCAGACTCTTGCCCTGTCGCAACAGGCGTTCCGCGGCTTGGTGTTTCTGCCGGTCGTCCGCGGCCCGGTTCAGTTGATCCTCGTTCATAATTCAGTAGCTCCTGTTTCAGTGCCTTGGCAACGGCACTGCGGTTTTCCCCATCGTACACCCGTTTGGCCGCTCGGTTCACCATGGCGTTCAGGTCGGGGGTGGTGGTGACGCGACCGATCAGGTCCAGACTGCGGGCGCTGCGCTCGGTGATCTCGGCGTTGGCCTGCTTGGCGATCTTGTTGCCGGCTTCTGACGCGCGATCGACGTTAGAATTCAAGGACTTAAACAGTCGCTTATCGGCGTTCAGTTGCTGACGCAAACTGTCCAGCACCTTCATGCGCTCTTGCATGAGGCTGATTTCCTGCGGGTCGTCACCAAACAGGCCGCCCTGCTCGCCCTGGTTCTCGACAAACTCGGCGGCGCGCACCTCGTTCAGCACCAGCTCGCGCTCGTACTCTTTGGTTGGCTTCAGGTTCTGGAACGCTTTAACGGCGGCCTCTTGCTGTCGGGCGCCGTCAAACGCGTTGCCAATGGCGGCCCCGTCTTTCTCGCTCAACTGACCGGCGGCGACCATGCCGAATACATTGTCCGACAATCTGGCAATCGCTTCGCCGTCGCGGGACACTTGGTTGTTCGGCAGGTCGTACCGCGAACGCACCTGATCCAGCGGCACCTCGGAATCGCGGAACACCTTGGCCACGTCCAGCGGCTCGGCCTTGCCGTCGGCAATGTTGGCCATGGCGGCTTTCACGCGCACGTCGGCCACGGATTCGCCATCGGCCTCGTCAATGACGCGGGCGTTGATTTCGCCTTGGCCCAGCTTCTTGGCCAGATCGACACGGTGGTGGCCGTCCGCCACGTACAGCGAACCGTCGGTGCGCTTGTGCAGCATGACAAAGCCGGCGCGGTCGTCGTCCCATTTGGTGACGCCTTCCAGGCGTTTGTCCACGCCCTGCTCGTTGACACGGCTGCGGAATTGGTACTGCTCGGGATCGACTTTGATCTTGTCCACGGGCACGCGGAACACGCCAGTGCCGGATTCACTCAGGAAGTCCTCGGCGGTTTGCGGTTGGGCCGGCGTTGTTTCGGCGGGCGGCTGCGCGGCGATTTGTTCGGGCACGCTCAGTCCGAGCGCGTCGGCCGGTTGCCCGTTTACCGTGACCTCGGGCTTCACGCCGTCGCGGAATATGTTGGTCTGGTCGGTCGCCCACTCGGGGCGGCCTTCGTAATCGTTGACCGGAGCGTAGTCGTCGGTCGGTTGTGGGGCGGCTTGATTGGCTTCGGCCAGTACCTCGTCGGTCCAGTTGCGGGACGCATCCTGCACGGGATTCGGTACGTCTTGCACTTCGTCCTGCAGGATCGGTGGAGCGGCTTCGGGCGGGGCTGTTTCCGGAGCGTCCTGCCCGACCAGTCCACCCGCAGCACCTACCACAAGACCTGTTGCGCCACCGGCACCCGTGCCGGCCACCACCTCGTTCGCCACGCCAGCCCAATCTCTCGGCTGGGCGGCGTATTCGTTCAGCGCCTCCTGCTTTGACGTAGCTTCCAGCCCGCCTTGGGCCGCTTCAGTGCCCGCTTCCAGCACCATGCCGCGCTTGCCTTCGTGCAAGACTCGGCTAGACAAATTGCCGGTAACGGCATCCCCCACGAATTTGTTGAAGGCGACACCGAGGATGGCGCCGCCTACACCGGCCGGGAGTGCCGCCGATTGTGCCGCCTTTTCCGCCACCAGTTGCCGCGCTTCGTCGGCCGGCTTGCCCGCCTTGAGCAAGTCCTGATAGTACGGCGATTGCGCCAGTTGTTCTTCGGGCGCTTCAATGACGGCGCGATGGGTTTCATCCCCGACCATGCCGGCAATCACGGCGCCTTCTGTGCCGGACGCAGCCCCAGCGCCGACTGCCGACGCAGCACCACGACTCAATCCTGCGGCGGCCGCGCCCTTGGTGGCGACGCCCGCCACGCCCATGCCCGGCACCATGGCGGGGAGCGACTGCATGATCAGCCCTGCCCAGCTGTTCGGGTCGGTCAGTGCCGCACCTGGCGTGAAGTCGTCGTTGATAAACCGTTTCTGGCTCGCCTGCCGCTGCACGTCAGACAGGGTGCGCTCCCAATACTCTGCGGTATCGCGCCCCACCTCGGACAGAGTATCGCTGCCAAACAGCCAGCCCGCGCCAGACACCAGGTTGCCGGCACCCACGCCGAAATTGCCCCATAAATCCTTGAGCACGGAGCGGTCCTGCTCCGGTTTCGCCCCGACCGTCTGCAAACCGACGGCGGGTGTGTCGTCCGCGTCCAGAAACGACTCGGCATCCAGAAACGCCGCCGCCGATGGCTTGGCGGGTGTCGGTTCACTCTGTGGGGTGTCGTCCAAAAAGGCATCTGCGCGCATCATTCAAATCCCATGGCTTTGAGTTTGGCTATGGCCTGCTCTTTGGTGATCTGGCCGGCCTTGTAAGCGGCCTTGATCTGCTCCGGCGTTACCTCGTTCGGGGCAGTGCTCGCGGGCGCTGCGCTAGGTTCCGAGCTTGCCTGAGCCGGGATCGAAAGGCCAGCGCTTCGGTTCACCTGGCCGCTGTAGCTGCCGTCCGGCTGGGGTACGGCGCTGCCGTCTTGCGGCAACACCTGAACGTGGCTATCGAGCAATTCGAGCCCGGCCGGAGCGGGGGTGCCGTCCGAGCGCCCTTCCCGAGCTCTGGCCATGATGGTCTGGTACGCGCCCATGGCTTCGTTCACCAACTCATCTTGAGACTTCTGCTCGTCCGGCATCAGCATTTCTTGCGCCTTCATGGCCTGCGTCACGTAGCTGCTGACAAAACGGGATGGGTCGCTGCGCGCCATGGACAGCATGTTCCACGCGGCGGTGTTGTCCGGCGCAATGCCAGCCTCCACCAGCCACTCCGCGGTCTGTACGTCGGCGGGCGCTTTACCGCTCGCTCGGCCGGTTTTTTGATCCGGCGTGCGGAAGTCGCCAATCGTTGCGCCGGTTCGCGGGTCCACCAGAAAGCCGTTGATGTTGACGCCCTTCACGCCACCGTTCGGCTTAATGCCGTATGCGGTGTTGCGCGCGGCGTCCGGGTCCAGCCCCAGCGCTTGCAACTCGTGCGCCTTGCGGTACGCCTCGCTGGTCTGCGCCTTCGGCAGTTGCGCGCCGGTGCGGGCGGCGTACTGCTGGATCACCGCTTTCAGTTGCGGGCTGGCCTGCACCGACTGGTACATGATCTGGTGGCCTTTGAGCTTATCCAGCGCCGCCTCCAGCGGGATGGCGTGCACCTCGTCGTCCTTCGCGCTGCGGTTCTTGGTGACCGGCGCTCTGCGCCACTGTGGGCCGTTCGGGCCTTGATCCAGTACTTCCAGGTCTACCATCAGGGTTTTGCCGTCCGGACCGGGGTACACGCCCGCCAGCCGCTTTTGCTCCAAGCGGTGCGCGCCGTCCGGGCCGTCGTATTCTTCGCCGGTGCCCTTGTTGATTTCGGTGCGGAACACCCGCTCAAAGGCTTGGTTAAACTCCGGCGACTTCATGCTGGTCTGTCCCTGCACGGTGCTTTCCAGTACGCCCAGCGCGCTGCCAAATTCGGGGTCCACGTAATTGCTCCAGTCCACGTCGAACCGGTTGCCAAACTCCATCGCGATCTTCGGATCAATCTGCCCCGACTCAACCCCTTGGTGCATCGCTTGCACCAGCCGCTGATCGTCCAGCCGGTCGCGATCATCCAAGTCCCATTGGTGGCGCTGGTCGGCGCGCTCGCTGGCCTGCTCCGCCAGCGCCATGCGCTGCTTGCCCTGCTGGTACTGGTTCATGACCTGGAAGCCTTGCAGGAAACCGTGAGACAGGCCCATTGCGTTTCGTCCGTTCATCAAGCGATCCTCTTAAAATATGCTGGAGGCCAACAGGCCAATGCCGGCACCCACGCCCATGCCTATCGGACCGCCGACCATCATGCCAATGGCTGCGCCGGTGCCCATGGCGCTCATCTTCTGCTGTTTCTCCGCGGCCTTCAGGTTCTCCCCCGTCTGCTCGCGGGCGTTGGCCATCGACTCGGCCCGTTGCAGCCCTTGGGTGGCTTGTTGCTGGTACTGGCGCCCTACGTTGATCAATCCGGCCATATCAGTTACTCCGACTTTGTGCGACGGCGGACAGGCCGCCGTTCATCAGGCCCATCTTCTGGTCGCTCTTGGCGGTGCGCATGGCGTTCTTCGCGCCCGCCACACTGGCCGCCTGTTTTAGCCCGTGGGTGCGCTCGCGCTGCACGGCCTGCGCGCCGGTCGGGGCAATGCCGTACCGGCTCAGGCCGCGGTTGGTCTGCGCAAGACTGTTGTCGAACGCCTGATTCATGGTGTTGGCCGCCGACGCCACCGCCTTGTCGGTGTTGGTGCTGTCGTTGAAGCGGCTGAACAGCAGGTTCTCAACCGGCGCGAAACGCGCCTTGTAGTCGTCCCACTGCGCGCGGTGCACCTTGGCCATGTTGTCGCTGCCCGAGAAACGCCCGCCGGTGGCGGTGCCCAGCATCAGGCCGCTGGATTGCGGGTCGTACACCTGATCCGCCCCGAAGGCCGGGCCGGGCGCTGGGGAGGGGCCGGGAACGGGGCCGCTGGTGGGCGCAACGTCGCCCAGGTTAATCAGGCTGTCTAAGCACATATCAGAATCCCCCTTTGCCGACGGTGTGGTTGTAATTGGTGCGCGCGAACGTGCCCGGTTGGGTGTTGGTGCCACCGGTGCTCAAGCCGCCGTTCATGTACGCCGCGGTGCCGGCACCGGCCACACTGCCGACCAAGTGCAGGCCCGCTTGGCGGTTCTGGAAGGATCGGTTGGCGCGGTCAATGGCGTCTCGGGTGGCGTCGGCCGCCACGTTGCCCAAGCCGGTCAAAGCCTCGCCCGCCTGCCCCTGGCCCATCTGCACCACCGATTGCAGGCCGCGCAAGTGCTGGTTATCCACCGCCACGTCGGTTTCGTTCAGGCCGGTGCCCATGGACAGCGCTCGGTCGGTGCCCAGCCCGTCGATGGCCTTCAGGAAATTGCCGTCGTCCGGCCCCAGGCCGTTGGCGAACAGGTTGTCGCGCAGGTCGTTCTCGGCACCGGAAAAGGCCATCTGTACGCCCGCCGCGGTCTGCCCGCGTGCCTGATCAAAGTCGGCCCCGGTCTTTTGCACCGAGCGTATGTACTCGTCTTCCACCGGCCGGAACCGGCTTTGGTAATCGTTCCACCGCTCAATGGCGATGCGCCCCAGCTCTTTTTCTTCCGGGGTTTGTTTGGGTTTGTCGCCGCCGCCGCACATAGGTGCCTCCTACAATTGCTTGAAGATGTAGCCGATGGGCGTAAAGCCTTGGCTTTCGCACAAAGCGCGCACGCCGTCCGGCTGAAGGCCGAGCCCGTTGCCAATGGTTTTCTCCGCCACCCCCTGCGCGTCCGCCCACTCGCGGTAACAGGTAATCAGGGCGCTGGCGAACCCGTGCCGGCGGTAGACGGGGTGGACGTAGAACACCCGCTCGCTGGCAATGCGCGTGGGCGAGTACCACGGCGAACCGACCTCCGCGATCAGCAGGCCGCACAACGGCTCGCCCGGCCCCGCCTGAGCGCCGACGGCCAGCACGTTGTCGCGGTGAATGAAGGTGGCGAGGTGGTTGGCGATGTGCTCGGCGTTGAATTCCAGCCGCGGAATCCAGCCGGCTTCGTGGCCGACCTGCTCAAACAGCGCCAGCAGTGTGGGAATGTCGTCTTGCGTCAGGGCTCGAATCACAGCAAGTCTCCGTGGTTGTGAGCGGTCAGGACGTGGACGGCGTAATTCACGTCCGACTGAAAACTGGCTTTGCAGTGGTCGTCCTGCCAAAAAAAAGCCGCGTTAATGACGCGGCGGGCTCGGTTCCAATTCGGTCGGTGTCGGTTTAAGTGGCACCGCGCGGAGACGGTCATATCGGGACTGCCGTTCAGCAGAATTTTGTTCAATCCCTGGGACAGCCACGCGGCAATCCCCAAGAGCCAATCACGCATGGGTCAATCCTCCAGCCAGAAAGCAAGGTCACTCAACTGCGCCGGGGTTGGCGCGGGGTCCATCTGCCGAAACTGTTCGGCTTTCACGTGCAGCACCGCCCCCCGGGCCGCCCGGTTGGCTTTCACGTCCGCGTAGACCTGCGCCAACTCGGCCTTGGTCAGTGCGATGTAGGTGTTGTCCGCCCGCCTCCAGGTCAGCTTGCCGTCTTGCAGGGTCGGCAGGTTATCGAACTGTTCGAGGGAGCCGGCCATGCGGGCGTCGCTGCGCTCGTCGCAATCGAACACGCCGAAGCCGGTGTGGATCGGGGCGATTTCGAGCGTGTCGCGCCAGTGTTTGATCTGCGCCCAATTCGCCGGGCGGTTATCCGGGTTAAGCTGCAGAGACCGCTTCAATGGTCACCTCCTGCGTCAAATAAGGCACGGCCTCAAACGTCAAGGTGTAGGTGCCCGGCAAATCGACCGAAAAGCGTACCTCACCGTCAGTCACGGTGTCGATCTGACCATCAGGCCACGCCACGGTGGTGCCGGCGGGAACGCCGGTAATCACGCACTCGTCCACGCCGTTGGCGGCGATTTGGGTGGCACTGATAGCGAAGGGGAACGGTTGGCGCTCCGTGATCGCGCTGTTCTTGACGTACTGCGTGTCTTGGTTAAATGTTGAGTGACCGCTGAAAATGCGCTCCCCTGCCACTACCCGCTCCACTAGAAAACGGTCGTCTTGAGCCCCCACTTCCACAATGGCCCCACTACTGTCGTAAACTGCATACCCAATAATCATCGCTTCATCTCGATCACCATAATGCGGCGCAAACCAGTGGTGGAACTTGAAGGGCCGGAGTGGCTAATCTGGACGCTGTAGGCGGTGTTGCCGGATGAGTTGCTGGTATCCAAAAAGAAGTTGGCGGTAGAGTCGCCCCCTCCGTAGAGGTTTCCAGCCTCGGTCGTCGCTAGAAATCTCGCGTCAGCTGCAGTAAATGACCCGATTACTGTTGATCCTCTGAGAACGCGAACCTGAACAGCCCCACCCGATGAGTAGGAGTTGTTTATATGGCCGTAAACCTGCACAAAAACAGCCACAGGCGCCCCGGTCCGCGGGACGTTGACGGTTAGGCGTGTGGTCCAGGAACCGCCATTGCTAACAGACGATCCTGTTTGCGCCCATGAGGGAAACGTCACCGCCTGCCCTTTGATCTGCAACGTATCCACATAGGCATCACCGGTGTAGATTTTGTTGCCATTGATCAGCGTACTGCCGGGACGCACCCAATCTTTAACGTGCGTGCCGACACTCGCGGTGTACGGGTCTTCCCCGCCACCGCCGGCGCCGTACAGCTCCCACTCGTAGCCGTGGTTGCCGGCGTTGACGGTGTTGCCGCCCATCCATACCCGCACGTAGCGGGTAAAGGTGCCAATCGGCATAATGGTCGGGAACTCGTACCCGGCGAAGTAACCGCCGGTCGGGGGGCGCGACCAGACGAAGCCGGTGGCGTTGCTGCCGTCGCTCGGACCGGAGCCTGTGAGGTAGTCCCACGTCAACCCGTCGTCGGAGACGGCCACGGCGTACTTGTAGCGCCGACCGTCCAGCGCGTAGAAGAACATACGGCTCTCGTTGACAAAGCGCACCTCGCCCAAGTCGGCCTGCAGGTACTGCACGCCGCCGGGGATTTCCCAATAGTTACCAGAGATCGACCGCACGCCGTCGTTCATATACTGCGCGTTGGTCATGGCCGCAGAGTACGACAGCGTGGCCTGCCCGTTGCGGATAAAATTGCCGGGGCTGAAGTCGTTGTACTGCAGCACCCCGCCGATCTGCACCGAGTCCGAGATATAGCCCGACTGCATCTCCACGTGCCCGCGGAAGGTGCCGCTGCCGAACTCGGCAAAGCCGCCTTGGGTTACGCGCCAGCCGGACTGCCCCGCCACGTAGTTGGCCGAGCGCATTTCATTGCCAATGCTCAAGTCCCAAATGTCGGCCAGATTGATCTTCGCCCCGTTGATGGTGGCGTCCTTGATCTTGGCCCCAGTGATGACCGCATCCTTAATCATCGCCGTGGTGATGGTGGCTTCCGGGATGTAGGCCGGCACGTTGATGGCAAAGCGGGTCTGGCCTTCGACGGTGGCGTAGCCGAACACAAATTGCGTGTTGCGCAGCGCGTCGAGGCTTGAGTAGTCGGTCTGCGGGTTAAAGGCAGTGATCGACTGGCCGGGGTCGATGAAGTAGACCGCGTTGGAGGCCACCACCATCTCACTGGTCGCCCCGTCGTTCATCAGCCCGATGCCGGAGACGTAGCCGTTCACGTCCAGCTTGATCGTGTACTTCGACTGAATGGACTGAACCTCACCCTGCAGGCCGGTGACCACCTGCGCCGATGCCTTGGTTTCCACTGCAGCCGTGTTGTCGTCCACAATCGCCGCCACCGTGTCGATGCGCCCAGAGATCGCCCCTTGCTCATCGTTCAGGGTGACAAGGGATTGCTGGATGCCCGGTATGGCTTGGATGGGCGTTAGCAGCTCTTGCGCCAGCTCGCTCTCGCTGATCAGTCCGGCCAGCTGCTCAATGACGTAATCGGGGTCAATGGCGCTTTGGGCGTAAGTGCCAGCGGTGGCGTTGTACGGGCCGGGGTGGCCGGTGGTGGAGACGGCGCGCACCCAATAGTAAAAGCCGGTGTTGCCGTCCACCACGTCCGGGTACAGGCCGGCTTGGCTGGTCGCCACCAGTACGGCGTTGCCCAGGTTGTCGTCGGACGAGCGCCAGATTTCGGTGTAGCTGTAATTCGGCTGATCGACGCCATCCCAATCCAGAAAGATGACGTGAAAGCCGCCTGAAGCGGTCAGGTTGGTCAGTGCGCCGACCGACGTGGGTGGCGGCGAGGTTGCGTCCCCTGCCTGGAGAACGCGGCCCGGCGACACGCGCCCGAGCTTCAGGTTGACCAGATCGCGGTAGCTCACCACGCGGTCGAGCGGATCGCCTCGATCCCCTTTCCAGATTTCCACCAGCTCTTTGAGCTTTTCGACCGTCAGATTCTTTTCCCGCGACGGCGGGATGGCAGGTAAACGGCTCATGTTAAGAGGTCCATGGATTCGGAAACGGTCACCCGGCGCACCGTGCGCGTGCCGGACAGCTCAACCGAAAAGCGCCGCGCGAGGTAGCCTGCAGGCAACCGGAACGGGGCGCTGGAGGTCACAAGCTGGGTATGGATCAGGGCGTCGTCGGCGTACACCTTGAACACCAGCGAGGCGTCGCCGGGGCTGGGGTAATCGTCGGCATCGACACGGGCCGCCGCCGGGTTGGCCGGTTGCGACGTGAGGGTAACGCCGGACTGCCAGAGATAGCTCAACGGGTTGGCCGCGTCGTCGTCCCACTTCACCAAGTTGCCATCAATCACCAGATACAGGCCGCCGTCGTTGGGATCGGTGTAGCCGGCGTCGGCGTAGAAATCGAGAGCCACGTATGCGTCACCTTGCGCACTGATGGCAAAGCCGCCGTTGCCGTCCTGGCCTTGGTAAAAGCCGATGTACCATCCGTCGAGTCGGTATGCGTGCATCGTGCTCGGGTTGAAGCGCTGCCATTGGTAGCGGTCCAGTACCGCGGCGCTGATCACCGGGGCGTTGCCCGCCCCGTCCACCGCCACCAGCCCGTCCGCGGTCGCGTACAGGGCGTAATCGCCCATATCGACCATGCTGCGTTTGGACACGCAGGCGCGGGGGTTTTCAATCGGGCTCTGACTGGCTGAACCGGGGTGCGTGAACGATACGATCACCGGCTGGCCTTGGGTCGCCACCACCACGCCGCCGCGGATACCGACCAGCCCCACAATCGGGCGATCCATGGTCAGCGAATAGGGCCAGGCGTGCGGCATGTACGGCTCGCACAAGTACAGCTCTTTGCCATCAAAGCCGGCCATCACGCCGTTTTCCAGCGCGATCAGTCCGGCCATGGTGTCCGGTGGCGGGTTCCAGTCGTAGGATGGCAGCACCTCTCCGAGCTGGTCGGCGGCGGTGGTGTCGGTGTAGCTGGCCTGACCGACCGGCAATTCGGCCACGTACAAATACTCGGTGTCGCCGGCGGCGCTGGAGGTGCGGTAAATCCGCTTCAGGGTGATGTTGTAGTTGCCGGTCGGGGCGCTGGGCAGGTTGCTCAACACCACGCTTTGCCCGTCGTACACGTCCACCAAATTGGAGGCCGGGCTGGGTGGGCCTTCTTCCCCCCGGGCCGACACGTAGGTGACGGCGTACACGCGGCTGTCGGCCTCGGTGTCGTTGGGGTCGGCGGTGCCGTTAACCGTGGCGATCACGCTGGCCGCCGGCGCGGGCACGCCCAAGCGGTAGCGGTTGCTGGGGTAAGGGCCGCCGCCACCGGTGGCCAGGCCCACGTAGGTCATGGCCGGAGCGCCGTCGCCGGTAAAATAGGTGGTGGTTTCGGTGTCGGACCGTCTCGGCCCTTCCGCCACGTCCACGTCGCCGGCAAACTCAAACCAGAACGCGGTGTCGCCAAAGCGGTGAATGCTGGTCACACCGGGCACGGTGGTGGCCTGCACGGTGGTCGGACCGCGAAACGGCATCAGGCCGCCGGTCTGCAGGCGCGCGTTGACGGCGCGCTGGGCCTCGCCAGACTGCAACAAGTGCGGCTCGGTTTTCGGGTTAGCGCCTCGAAACAGGGCAATGTCAAACATGGCGGCGATCCGTTAGAGGAACGAAGGGAGACGGACGGTCAAGGGGCGCTCGGTGTCGCCTTGGGACAACCGGGTGCGCGCTTCCGCGACCGACTCCAGGTATTTCGCCCGGTGGTAGGCCACCAGCTGCGGGTTGGTCCAGTCGCGCCCCGGCATTTCCTGCAGGGTCGCCAGCGTGCCGTGAATCAGCGCTTCGTCGTAGCCAAGGCCGAGACGGTCGGGCAACCCGGTCGAGTCGCGGGACGGGTGCAGGACGGCGCGTATCTCAATCGGGCCGTTGTCGGGGTTCGGGGCGGCATCGAAGTGCAGCAAGCCAAAGACGTTGACGCGGGGCCACAGCGCGTTGTTCGCCTGCACCGCATGCGCCAGTGACAACAGCTCACTCCCCTCGGGCAAGGTCAGTTGATAGCGGGTGATCCCTTCAGCCGGGTACACGCTGGCCAGTTCCTCGGCCCACGCGTGCGTGTCACGGCAGAACCGAATCGCGGTGCGGCGCAGGGTGTCCTCCAGAATCGGCTCAGGGCAGCCCGCCACATGCGGCAGGACCAACGGGTACAGGTCGCTCCAGATCATCGTTTAGTCCGCTCCTGCAGTTGGGTCGGGTGCAGCTCCTGCTTGGTCACCTTGCGCCCGGTGATCAGGCGGTGCGCGATTTGCTGGTAGCCGGCCGCCTTAGTGAAGTCTTGGGTGCCGCTGGACTTGCTGAACGCCCGCGCCAGCACGAGGTAATACAGCGCGGTGTCGTACATCGACGCCAAGGCCACGGGGTCGCCGGGGTCGGTAATGGCCGGCGGTTCCGCGGCGTACACCAGACGCACGTAATGCGCCGGGTCCGGCTGCGGCGGGTAGACCTCAAACCGCAAGGGATCGCGGTCGTCGTACAGAAAGTGTTGCGCGGTGCCGGTGGCTGGCATGGCGCGCCAGTTGGGTCGAGAGGCGTCCAGATCGGTACGCCCCACTTGGGTCACGCTGCGACCAGGGGTGTTGCCGTCGGCGCCCAGATTGCCGCCCAGAGACACCAGCGCCAGCCCTTCCTCGGGCAAGCTCTGCACCGTACCCGGCACCAGTTGCACCGCGGCGTTCTTGGTGTACGCCGAGGGGTTCAGTAACACCGCTTCGCGCTGGGCGTCGCTCAGGCATTGCAGCAACTCCGTCTCGCTCCAGCGCAGCTTGGTGTCGTCAAACAGGGTGGTCGCGGCGCGGTTAATAATGTCTCCGGCGGTGGTCATGGCTTACGCCTCGTCGTCAATCAGGGTTTTGACTTGCTC
Source organism: Marinobacter sp. (assembly GCF_048259445.1). Taxonomy (GTDB): domain Bacteria; phylum Pseudomonadota; class Gammaproteobacteria; order Pseudomonadales; family Oleiphilaceae; genus Marinobacter. Next base: position 15,967 of record NZ_JBLXHQ010000027.1, read on the forward strand.
GCGCAGCTCGGCCGCGGTCTGCGAGTCTTCCAGGCGCACGCCGAAGTTCTCCAAAGCAAACGCGATCATTTCCGCTTTGGTGGCCTTGCTCAGCACAATGCCGTTGGCGGAGGCGGCCGGCTCGGCGGGGGCGGCCGGCGCCACCGGCGCGTCCACGGTTTCAAAGGCCGATTCGCCGTCGGCGTTGCACGGCTCCATGTTTTTGTTCTCGCGCAGTTTCGGGTGGTCCGGAAACACAACACCGGTCTTGCGGTTGCGAAGAAATTTCATAGCGATGAATCCTCAAGGAAAAGCAATGGGCACCCGAAGGTGCCCGCTCAGGGGGCTGGATCAGCCTTTCTTGCCGTAGAAATGCACCAGCGCTTCCGGCTTGATCACTTCGTAGCCGTAGACCTGGAGGCCACGCATCAAATCGCCAAAGCGATTCGGGTTGCGCAGGGTTTCCATTTTGGTCATCTGGCTGGCGAAGGTCAGGCCGGTCTTGTGGCCAGCCAGCATGTGGAACGCATCGGTGCCGGTTTCGTCGGTCTTGGCGAGCAGGTTGCTCTTGTAGACCGTGAAGCGGTCGATCATGCCGAGGCGACCGTTCCGGGCGATGGACGTGCCGTCACCGGTGATGGACGCATCTTTCAGCTCGGACTTCTTGATCAGGCCGCACGCCCATGCCGGCAGTACGAGGAAGCGGCCTTCCTCGGGCACGTTCTGCTCATCAAGGACGGTGCCGCAGTCGATGATGTAATCCAGAATGTTGTCCTTGGTGACCGACAACGGCGCGCCGGCGGCACCCAGGTTGATGTTGCCGCTGATCTTGCCCGCGGTGGCACCGGTGTTCTCCGCCGCTACGTCGCCGTAGATGCTGCCGAGCACGTCGGTGTCGATGGCAATTTTCATCTGCTCGGACGCATCGTTCGACCACATATCCATCAGGTTCAGGTCGGACTGGTGCTTGTCCACGTCGTCGCAGGTGAAGTTGAAGTGTTTACCCTGATCAATGACCAGTTCCACGCTGGTGCTTTCTGGCGTGTCATACGTCAGGTCCTTACCCTTGCTGTAGTTGTAGACCTGAATGGTCGGTACAGTTCGGATGTGCACCTTGTCGCCGTAGGCGGAAATCTCGCCTTCGTAGTCGGTGTTGGAAATGGCCGCCAGCACGGTGCTGTCGTAGAACTTCACGTTCAGCTTGCTGGACCACAGTTCAGGGATGAACCGGGAGTCAGCCGCTTTGGCGCTGACGGTGCGGTTCGCGTAGTTGGGGCCGTTCGCAATGGGTAATCCCATGATTCAATACCTCGTCGGGAGTAGCCGCGGCATTGGAACGGCCCCGGATGGGCCGTTATCCGCCAATGAGCGCAGCATGGATTTCTTGTTCCAGAGCCCGGAATTCCTGCTCCCGGCCGGCCCACATGCCCCGTCGCTTCTGCTCTTGCAGGTCTGCATAGTCCTGCGGCGTGTAGCTGGGCTGTTGGTTGGGCACGGTGCGCGGGGCAGCTTTCGGCGCGGCGACCTGCTGGGCAGGCGCGGTCGAAGACTCCGGTTTCGGTTTGGGTTGGGTGTCGTGCTTAAACTGCTTAACCAGATCCAAAACACTCAGTACATCGAGGTCTTGTCCGGCGGCGTTGAGGCTGTCCTGATACGGAAAACCGGTGCTGGGATCAGGGGTTTGCAGCCACTGCAGGAAGGCAGGGCTTTCGTTGATCTGATCGAACGTCGGCTCACGGCGTCGCAGGGTTGACCAGAAGCGCTCCACGTCGGTCGGGCCTTCGGCCTTCTCGGCGGGCTTGGCTTTGAGGTCGCCCATTTCCGAGCGCACCAACTGTTTGGTGTACTCGCTCACGGCGTCGAACGCGTCGTCACCAATTTCCTCTTTCAAGCGTGCCTGTACGGTGTCCAGCTCGGCTTGGGTGGCCTGCTCCGATTGCTCGGCTTGGGCCTTGGCCTGCTGGGCCTCAATCAGTTGCGCTTGCAGCGTCCGGACTTGCTCTTGCAGCCTCGGCACTTCTGCTCGGTACTTGCCTTGCAGCGTGGCGTAGGCGGCTTCCAGTCTCCGGTGCTTCTCGTTCAGGTCGTTCTCGTCGGCTGCGTGTCCGGTGTCCTCGGCGGCCGTGTCGGCGGCGTCGGCCTCGGGCGCAGTGCCTTCGGGTTCGATGGCTGGGGTGTCGCTGGCCTGCTCGGCGTCTGCGGCGTCGTCCTGGGCTTCGCTGGAAGTGTCCGGGGTGCCATACAGTTGCTGATGCAGTTCTTCCGCTTTCGCGGCTTGCTCTTGCACGATGCGTGGTGCTGCCATGGGTGCGGCCCTCCTGGGGTATCGCGGGTTTGATCGACTCCGGCCCGTGGCGCGGGTGTCGGAATCGGGCACAAAAAAACCGCCTCGCGGGCGGTTTCGGGGTTCGTGAAAAGGCGGGCCTTACGGTGTCCGCTTTCTCAATTTCTCGGCGGTGCCTCGCGCGGTGCGGGCGTGCTCAAGAAAATCGGTCAGGTCCATCGCCGCGCCTTGTGCTTGGCGCAGCGTCACCTCGTCTCGTTCTTGCGCGCAGCGTTCGTGCGTGGCGCGCAAGCTGTCCTCCAGCCATTGCCGGAGGGCGATAAAATTGGGGTTGTGCTCCAGAACGGCGAGCGCTTCCAGTTCGTGCTGGGTCGGCTGACGAATCACTGAGGGGCCCCGCCTTGCGCCTGCAACTGCTCCTGCTGCTGCAGTTGCTGCTGCTTGGCGCGCAACTCTTCTTCGCTGGGCACGAACTCGGAGCCAATATCAACGCCGTGGAAGGCTTTGCGCAGCAATTCGGCGCGCCCTTCCAGTCCCAGAATCTGCATATCCAGCGGGTTCGCGGTCTGCGCCAGCATGTCCTGCAGGCGCAACTGGTTCTGCTCTTTGGCCACCAGCGACAAGGCGCCGCGGGCCACCACTTGGGCGTCCCCTTTCAGGCTTTGATCCTCGTGCCACAGCATGTTGTGGACGTAGAACTTCTCCACCGCCGGGGCGATCACGCCCGAGTCGATGTGCTTAATGACGTTCTTGATCGACTTGGACGCCGCGTTCATCAGCATAGACAGCCCGGACGCGGTTTTGCCCGCCCCGCCGACCGATTGGCCGACGCCGTAGCTGTAGGCCGGGATGCCGCTGTACTCGTCGGCCAGCGAGGAAAACTCCTTGAACACGTTCATCAGCTCGCTGGTGTTGCCGTTGGGCTGGAAGAAGTCAATCGGGGGCCGGCTGTTGCCGCCGGTCTTGCTGAAATCCAGCTGCCAAATCTTCCACGGGTACATTTGTTCAATGTCGGCGCCCGGCGGCAGGCTTTGGGTGTTCACCGCTACCTGGGGGCCGGAGGCGATGCCCATGTTGGCCACCAAGGCGCGGGCCGAGGCGTTGCATACGTCCTGACAGTCTTCGATCAGGTCGGGCACGCCCTTGCCCCAGAAGGCGCCCGGAATGTTCTCAAAACAGGCTTTGTGGTACGGCTTGCGCCCGAGCGGGTCGGGGTTCAGGCGCACGCACACGACGTGCTGGCCGATCAGAACCGCCATCACGTCGTACAGGGCGTCAGGGTCTTGGATTTCCTCGGCGCTCTTGCCCCACTCCAACAGCTTGCGGCCTTGCACCGAGCCCCAAAATTCCAGCGCTTCAATGGTTTTCTCGTCGCTGTGGTGGCCGTTGAATTGGCCGCGGGCGCGGTTCTTGGCCGAACGCAGGGCTTCGCGCGTCCAGTTGCTCAGGCCGTGCAGGGTGTGATCTCGCAGCACGGCGCGAATCTTGCCTTCGTCGTAACCGGGCAGGCCGATCAGGTCGTGAATCTGATCCGCCTGGTATTCGTGCACCTCGATGCAGTCGCCGTCGTCCGGCTCCACGGCACCGGGGGCCGGGTAAAAAGCGAACGGATCGACGCGGTACACTTCCGGCGCGATGCTCTCGACCACCTCCACCGACTGGCCTTGCGCAGACCACGCCAGCTTTTTCTTGCGGCGCAGTACCGGGGCTTTGAGAATGCCGGCGGGGAAATCCACCACGTCGGACAGCACGTCGTCAAAGTGCTGATCCCAGCCGCCTTCGATCAACTGGTCCTCGATCTCATCGGCCATGCGCTCGCACTTGGTTTCGGCGTCGTCGCGCTGCTGCTTCTTGATGAGCGCTTCCAGCTTGTCGTAAGCCGCCCGCATTTGGTCCGGGCCAATCTCTTGACCGGTCGCCGCCATCATTTGCAGAGCGTCGGCCTGCACCTTTTGCATCAGGCGCAGTTTGATCTCCGGGTTCAGCTCCGGCACACGGGTCGGGTTCAGTTGCCACGGGCGATCCCCGGCCGGCATCAGCACGTCCCGAATCCACGACTTCGCGGCCCGGCACTTGGTCGCGGTGATGGCCATGTAAATGGCTGGCAGCCCCGCCTGCTTGATCTTCTCCAGCTTGTCGTCGCTGTATTGGCCGGCGATCTGGCGCAGGTTCTTCAACATGCGCTGCTCGATGGGCTCTTTGTGGCGGTACGCCACTTCCCAAAACTGGCGAATGTGCCCCGCCAGACTCGACTCCAGCGCCGCTTGCTGGCGTTCCTCGGCTTCCCGTTGCGCCTGCACCTCGGCCGCTTCTTCGCGCTCCAGCTCGGCGTTGGACTTGACGACAACCAGGCCGACGTTAGGCATTGAGGCTTCTCCTGGTGTTCACGATGATCGGGTTGTGGTGGCGCGCCTGGCGCTCGTTGAACAGGTGCTCGCGTATGCCTTGCACCATGTTGTCGATGTACGCTTTGCTGGTGTGGTTGATGTGGTAAGTCACCTCAATCGCCAAGTCGTCCGGCGTGCGCAGGGACAGCATCAGCACCGGCTCGGTGCGGTGGTACTTCACGGTCACGCCGTTGTGGTCGGCCCACTTGCCCAGCAGCTCTTTCAGGGCGTCCACCAGACTGCCCAGTTGTCCGTCGATGTTCTGGCTCATCAGGTCCAAGCTCCCATATTCGTGTGGCGCACCGGACGCGCGGCAGCCTTTTGGTCGGTGGCCAGCGCCCGGGCAATCTTGTCGCTGTCGGCCATGGTCATGATCAGCGCGGAGGCTAAGTCGGGCGACACTTTCAAGCGCTTCTTCAGGTCGTCGGTTTTCTCCACCACGATCTGCATGTTGGCGTTGTAGCCGTACTCGATGGCGGTGAGTTCGTAGATCAATTCTTTGTCGTCCGGCAGCGAGGCGTCCTGTAACCAATCGGCGGTTCGGCACCACAGCTCGGAGCGCGCGTTGAAGTATTTGCGCTGGTCCTCGGCCTTGGCGGCGCTCTGCACGTCCACCACCGGCACGCCCAGCTCGGCCAGTCGATCCACCACCCCGGCGCCCACCCCGATGCCATCGACGCACACGGCGTCGGCTCGGTGCTCTTGCCAGGCTTCAAACACCTTGGCGGCCAACTGCATGGTGTCCAGCTCGCGGTACACGTCCGGGGTCCAGGCTTTCGGGCCTTGGCGACGAATGATCACCGAGCGGTCGTCGCCAAAGCGGGCCACGTCCACCCCGAGGATCACCGGGTAACGCTCGTAAATGCGTTTCGGGATCACCCGCAAGCGGGCGTTCTCGGCCACTTCTTCACTCATCAACTGGCTGCTGGAGGCGCGCGGGAACTGGCCTTTGACGCGGACCCGGAAAAAGTCGGAGTCCTCGCCGTAGTCCTCGGCCCACTGGTCGATTTCGTTCTTGTTGGTCATCCGGCAGGTGCGCGAATCGACCTGTCGGTTGTTCCAGCGGTGGCGCATGGCGCGGAAACACTCGCGGAACCGGCCGGTGTTGCGTACCGGGTTGCCGAACACGAACCAGAACGCGCCCGGCGTGGTCATCGCGCCCTCGGTGACCTCCCAGATAATGTCGGCCACCGTGGAGGCTTCGTCGTAGATCACCAACACATGCTCGGCATGCAAGCCGGCGAAGGCGTCGGAATTGTGTTCGCTCCAGGCAATCGCGGTGACGCCCCAGGTTTCCGGGTACTCAACCGCAAAGAACCGGGTCGCGGTCCACTTGAACCAGTGCTTGTTGATGGCCCGGTTGTGCCACACCGACAGCTCCCGCCAGGTGGTGCTCATCAGCTGCGCCTGCGTCCCGGCGGTGATCCGGCCCGCGCAGTGCGGTCGGGTGCTGCAGAACCACAGGATGATCCACGCGGTTTCGGCACTCTTGCCGATGCCGTGGCCGGAGGTGGTGGCGTCCCGCAGGGAGACTTCACCGCCACTGCGTATGTGGTCCCGAATGGCGTTGAGCTGGTCGCGCTGCCACGCGTCGGGGCCGTCGGGAAACTGCTCTAACGGCGTGCCGGGCTCGCCCCATGGGAATGCCAGCATGACGTAGCGCAGCGGGTCGTCGTAGCACAGGGCAATTTCCGCGCGCAACTGGCGTTCGGCAGCGTCACTCATCCAAGCCTTTCACTCGGCGGATACCGGCCAGTAAGGCGTCGGCCAGCGACTCGTTCTTTTGCTTGTTGTCCTGCTCGTACAGCCCGAGGTGCTTCATCAGCTTTTCCAGCGCGCTGTTCTTGTCGGACAATTTGTACTCGACAACCGCGCCGACCTCTTGCCCCTTGGCGCCAATGTGCGTCACCTTGAGCCCGGAAATCGCCGCCGCGGTGGCGTCGTCCAGCTCGGAAATCTTTTTCGGGTGTCCGGCGTCGTCAAACAGCTTGCGCGGATCGAACAGCGCAATGCTGGCAATCTCTTTCAGCACCCGCTCTTGACGAATGTCGGCCGACTCGGCCACCGCGTCGGTCTGCGCGCGCAGGTACTCTTGCGTGTACGGGTGGTTCAGGTACTCGGTGGCGTTGACCGTCGCGGCCTTGCCTTTGGCGCCGGGGTGCAGCGCCTGATAACACTGCGTCGCGTTGCCGCGCACGTCGCTCGGACCGCCGCGGTACAGGTCGGCAAACTCGCGCAATTTGGCCTTGGTGGAGGCCCGAGGGTTGTCGGATAACGGCATTACTGGTACGTGTCCAAGGTGACGACGCGGAACTGGAACACCGCCGTGCGGTTGGTGGCGGTGGTGATGCTCAAGCGCACCGGGTACGCTTTGCCGGTCGGAGCATTGTTGTCGCCCAGCCAGACCTTGACGCGATCCAACCCGCCGATCTGCTCGTAGGCTTCCAGCGCCAGCGTGTCGTCTGGCACAGACACCACCGGGGCCGCCGCCAAGGCATCGCCCTGCTCGGCCAGCCAGGCGGTCAAATCAAAATCGAAGTCCAGGGTTTCGCCAGCCTTCAAGATGAACACGCCCTCGCCCAATTCCGGGCGGTAGGTGCGCTCGCACACGTAAGTGCGGGAGGCGGGGGCTGCAGCGGTAAAGGGGTAATCCACCCCCGCCACCACGGTGACAATTCGAGTGGCCGTGGTCACGTTGCCAGCGGCGTCGGTGACTCGGTAGGTCAGCACATACGGGCCGGGCGCGTTGATGTTGACGGTGCCGGTGATGACCACTTGATCGGTCAGGTCGCCGTCCACCGCGTCGTAGGCCGAATACCCCGGCTCTACCCACGGCTCGCCCACGTCAATGGTGCGGTTGCCGCCGGTCAGCTGGATCGTTGGGGGCACCTGGTCATCCGGCACAAAGGCGACCACGGTCACCGTTCGGGTGGTGCTGGTTGAGTTGCCGGCCGCATCCGTCACCGTATAGGTCAGGGTCTGCGGGCCCAGCTGGTCCTCATCAATCGTGCCGGTGACCACCACCGCCATGGTGAGGTTGCCGTCGGCGTTGTCGTTGGCGGTGTACCCTGGCTCGTCGTAGGGCGTACCCTGCACCAGCGTGACGTTGCCGCCCACCAGTGAGATCGTCGGCTTGACGGTATCGGCTAAGGTGGTCGTGGTGAAGGTCGCACTTTGACTGTTGCCGGTCGGGCCAATGGTCAGCGTGGTGCTCTTGGCGGTGTTGTAGGTGTCCGCCGAGGGGTGCTGTACCCGGATTCGGTCGTTGAGCTTGACCGTGCCCGGGTCGCTGGTCCACAAGCCCCAGGTGTTGCCGGCATCCACCGAGACGGAGTAAGTGCCGCCGGTCACGGACACCGGAATATCGAGCCCCGCGTCAATGTCCTGCACCGTGATGGTGTTCGACGTTTGCGCCAGACTGCGGGCCACGTCGGTTTTGGCCGTGAAACTGAAGGGCGCCGGTTTGGTGTCCTGCGCGCTGGCCAGTCCGGTGGTGTCGATGGTCAGCCGGTGAATGGTGCCGTCCAGCTCGACAAACCAGATCGGCAGAATCGCTTCCAGTTCGGTTTCAAAGTTGCCGTACCGATCAAAACTGCCCGAGGACGCTTGCGCAATCAACTGTTCGGAGGCCACCGGGTTGCGGCTCCATTCTTGAAACAGGTACGGCTCGATCGGATCGACCAAAGTAGCCAAGTTGCGACTGCTGCCCACTACCACCGTCGCTGTCGTGGTCGCGGTTTGTCGGGTCCGAACCGCCGCGGTTTTGACCGCCGCGGATTCGTTGTTCGACGCATCGACGTGGACAAAATGCACGTAGTAGGTCATACCCAGCGGCAAGCCGGTGTAGGTCACCGTTTGGGTGCCGAGGGCGTTCACCACCTGCGCGTCGCCGGTGGCTTTGATCGTGGGGTTGGTTTCGGTGGCGTTCTCGGACAGCAGCGCGTACAGCGTGCCGTTGGCTTCGTCGGTATCGACCGTGGCCTGAATGCTGTCCGGCGCGGTGCGGGTGGCGACGGGGTTGGTCAGTTGCGGGGCCACCGCATCGCCGCTGCCGACGGTGTGATCCACCGCCTCGATGCCGCCGCCGGTCTGGCGAATATGGCGCAGGGTGTACACCCCGTCCGCGCCGGTCACCGTGCCGTCATTGGCGACGGTGATGCCGTTCGGGGCTTCAATCTGATCGCCAGCGACCGGCGTGGTCGTAAATGCCGTGGTCCCGGCCCAACTGGTCAGGGTCACATAGGCCCGACCTGCCGCCGGGATGTAGCTTGCGATCACAGTAGCCATCAGGTGCCCAGCTCCACGGTTACGTCACCAAACAGAAGCCCGGTCGCGGTGCCGGACGACGGCAGTGCCGGGTAGGTGCCGACCGCTGTACCGCTGTGCACTCCAGCCGTGTCGGTATCTGTGACGGTCACCGCCACGGGAATGCTGTTACCTTGCGCGTCGGTTAAAGTGGCCGGGCTGACCGGCGCGGCGTCGAAGCCGTCATAGGTCAGTGTGAAGCTGGCTCCTGGCTGCAGATCGTCACCAATAGTCACGCTGGGGCCAGCGACCTCGGTGGCGGTAAAGTCCTTCGCCACAATGTCATCAAACGCTGCTGTCTTAATGCGCAGGTACAGCCCGGCAAAACCGGCGGCGGTGTGGGTGCTGTCCGTGACCGGCGCAATCACTTCTACGTCGTCCAGCAGCCCGCTGATCTGGTTGCCTTCGACTTTCACGGCCACCTTGAACGTGGCCGGCAGCGTGGTCAGGTCAATCGCGTAATCGCCGCTGATCTTGGTGCCGGTGCCGCTGTCGTAGCGTTCGAGGTAAAAGGTGGAGTCATTCGGGTTCACCACCGCCGCGTAACCGGAGTTGGCCCCGGCGGTCGGCTGCCGCGCAATAGGGCCGCCCTCGGTGAAATCCACGGTGGTTAACACTTTGACCGTCATCTCGACGGTGTAATCCGCGACGGATGGCGCGCCGTTCAGGCCCGCGAAATTTCGGGTATTCCCGCCGGCTGCCGAGGCCGTGCCGCCCAGCTCGTCCAAGTCGGTGCGAATCGCCAAGCCTTCCGAGGTCTGAATCCAGGTATGGCCGGAGGCGGACGTGTTGCTGTTAAGCTTGAGTTGCGGTGGTGTGCTGGTCCCGCCCGTGCGGGCAAATACGTCGGATGCAAAAACGGTCATGACAGAATGACTCCTGAATCAGAAACCCACGTATCTTTGCCGGTGCGGAAATACAGATAGCTGCCGCCGACTGGAACGAGACTTTCAATCAGTTGGATTTTGATTTGGCCTGGTGCCCACGCGGTCTGTGGTTGCCTGACCAACTTGGTGCAAGCGCCTCGCGTAGAAGCATTGCCGACGTAGACGCCGTTGTACTCATCATCAATGCAGGTGTAACCGACGTAGGTAATGCTGCTCTGACCGGTGTTGTTGGACACTTGGTCAAGGTTCAGCTTGACCAATGGGTTCGGCTTCCCGGCCTTGCGGGTCATGGGCGTTCGGTTGTCGTTGGGGTCAGCGTTCTTCAGCGTGACGCCATCCGCCCAATATTCGAAAATGCCGTTGGACTGGTCGAGGTCGGAGTTTTTGAACAGGATTTCAGCGGCGTGCCACTGGAACCATACCCCTACCGGCGAGAACCAATCCGAGCCGCCAGTCCACACATATTCGACAAAGTAGGAGGCGCTGCCGTCCTCGCGGTTGGTGTAATACAGGTTGTTGTTGTCGCCCTGCGCCCAGATACGGAAGGCTTTGTGGTTGAAGCCGCCACTGCCGTTTTGGTACGCCGAGTCGGTTACGTCGTAGCCGTAGTACCGCTCCACGTAGCACACCACCGGCTTGTCGGGGTCTATCACCAAACCGTCAAAGGCCGCGTCAGTTGAATTGTTGTAATGGTCGGTGCCTACGGCTCCCGGTATTGAGCCCACTTTCTGCGTGGTCTGGTACACCGCCGCCGCCGCAAACTTGTTGCCGGTATCCCGCCCCAATGCGGTATCGGTCTTGCCGCCACCGGTATTGACATACAGCGGCTTGACATTCTGGCGTGTGCCAAAGCGGCTTTCGCCGTCGGTGATCGTCAGCTCGCCACCGTGCGCCACCACGCCGTTCCAGCTGATTTGCCCGGTGGTGCCGGAGCCTGGGCCTGGATTTGGGTCTGGATCGGGGTTGCCGCCGCCACCCGACGTATCGCCCCGCGTCCCGTCCCGCAGGTCGGGGTGCGAAGAAATCTTGGGCGACTCGTTCCCCATGACGATGGCGGGGGTCAAGTTGGCTAGTACAATCGGTGCGGGCATCAGTTCGCGGCCTCGTTGTGGTGGTCAGCCCATTGGCGAATCAACGCCTTATCGCCGTTGCATTGCTGCAGCAAAGAATCCAGTTGCAGTGCGTGGTCGGCCAGGTCGGCCCAGCGCTTGCCGGTGTACTCAGGCATCGGGGTGGGCTCCGTCAGGGCGGTCGGGGGCGTTCGGTACACGGTTTGAGTCTTCACCACCGGAGCGGTGGCGCCGCAGGCTGTCAGTAACAGCATCAGGGTGATCGGTGTGAGCGCATTCATCGTGGGTCAGCGCCTCCTGCAGTTGGGCTCGGGCTTGGCGGGCGTCCGCATCGGCCGCTTGGCGGTCGCGTTGCGCCTGCACCACCAGGGCATCGCGCACGGCCATTTCCGCGCGCAAGTCGTGGTTCTCGGCCTCGCGGTCGGCCGCCGCTTGCGTCAGCTGGGCAATGGACTGTTCCAGTTCGCCCACTTCTTGCTGCAGCAGGTCGCGGCTGTTCAGCAGCCAGCCCGTCACGGCCAGCAGGGACAGGAACGCCAAACCAACGACGCCCGCACCGATGAGCTTGGCTTTCAGGTCCAGAATCACGGCTTACCTCGCAGTGCCTCGACGGCATTGCCGCCGTAGTAGTAGAGCAAGTTGGCGCTGAACACCCAGCACAGCGTCTGCGCCAGCGGCACCACGTCGGCGGTGATGCTCCCGAGCAGGATTTGCCCGAGGATCACGTACAGGCCGAGCAGGCTGGCATACGCCATGGTCCGGCGGTGAAACCACCACTGGTTTGGGTTCGGGTGCGGCTCAGTCACGGGCGCGCGCCATAATGAGTTGGTCAAGCTTGTTGTCGATCCGCTGCATGGTGGCGCGGATTTCGTCAAAGCGTTTTTCGTTGCGCGCTTGGTCTTGCAGGCGCGACTCCTTCAGGTGCTCCACGGTGAGCTGCAAGCCGTCTACCCGGCTGCGCTCTCCCGCCAAATACCACAAGCCGGAGAACACCAGCGCCCAAACGGCGATCAGGTTGCCGACCGTGACCGCCTTGGATAGGTGCCAACTGTGCGCCGGGAGTGAGTGAGCCGGGGGCTGGGTGTTCGGCATTCAGTCCACCTCCGCGTACTGCGCGTAATTCTCAATGGCCTTGCGCACGGTGCCGGCACCCAAATGGGTGTTGTAGTGGGCTTTCCAGTAACGGGCCAGCGCGTCCACGTCGGCGGCGGACGGTAAACGCTCCGGCACTCGCAGGTAATGCACGCGAGCCATGGCGCAGGCGTAGTACAGGTTGCCGGGCAGTTGTGCCGCCAGTCGGCCGTGTTGCTTGACGCGGGCGGCCAGTTCCGGCTTGTACGCCAGATAGTGCGTCCAAATGTCGTCGTGGGTGCGCGGCTCCATCTGAAAGATGCCGAGCGCCGGCCCGCCGACTTGGTGTACGAACTTGCCACACAGCGATTCGGTGGCGGCGGTGAGCATGAGCAATTCAACAGCGGCTTCGGAATACAAGCCTAAACTGGTCAGCACCGGACGTATGACGTATTCGCGGAGCTGTCCAGGGTGGATGCTCATAGCGCCTCCGGGCGTAGAAAGTAAAAAGCCCACGCGACGGTGGGCGGGCTCTCGGGTGGAGAGCTAAGAAACGGGCACAAAAAAAACCGCCAGCTCAGAACGAGGGCGGTTTTTGGGGGCAGTTATTCACACTAGGGATATTGGGCCATAAAGCGCGCAAGCTGTCAACGATTGTCAAACAATACGAACGTCTAACCGTGTGTTACGAGGCTTTCCGGCTGATGCTTTCCAGCGCGCCAATCTCCGCGCGCGCCAGCAGGTCCATAATGTCGTTGTAGCGTTCGTTCAAGCGCTGGTGCCGGAACGTCGATTCGGGGATGCCGCACGCTCGGGCGCGGGCGCTGGCGCTGATGGTCTTGGCCCCGGTGGCCGAGCACGGCCGGCAGTCCTCGATCTTGGTGCCGCGCTTGACCTGTCCGGTGCCCTTGCAGCTGCCGCACTTGCGCGCGCTGACAAACTCTTGGATCATCGCCGCCGCCACTGCGGTGCGCTTGAGTACGCCCATCTCGGCCCACACGGCCGATTTCTTGGCCATCACCGCCTGCAGCTCGGTCATGGCCTCCAGCGCGCTGTGCACGTCGTCGCAATACTTCGCCATCACCAGATGAAAGGTCAGGGGCGACAATCGGCTGCACGCCGCCGCTATGTCCATGCGCTCAATCACCGGCTTGCCGCCGAAGCTCATGCCCGGTTGCAGTCCCTTGGTCGTCAGTCGTGCCATCAAGTACGCTCCCTTATTCGCGCTCATCGCCTGCCCTCGCTCGCTGCTCGCTTACCCAATCCGCTCGCCATGTGAAGAAGCGGTGATCTTGTGCCATTCGGTACTGCCGTGCCGCCAGTCGCTTGATGGCGTCGTACATCACGGCGCTGTGCGTTTGCTCCAAGGCTTTCAGCGCCGCCCGGTACGCCTCGCGGTCGCCCGTTTCCGCCAGGTCGATCAGCCGGTTGGCTTCGACGTGTTCGGGGCGCAGGGTGTCGGCAGCGCGGTCGGTCATTCGGTCGGCTGCGCCATCGACAAGTCCAGGCGGACGGCGCCTATAAACTGGGCCAGCCATTCCGCTCGTCGGGCCGGGTTGTCCAACACAGACAGCGCTACCTCCTGACCGGCCAAGCGCTGAGAGCCTGAGCTAAGGGCGGTGCCGGGGCGGCGATACAACAGCTTTACCCAGCAGTGCGCAAGCTTGTCGTAGCTCAACTCCACGAGCACTTTCAGCGGCCTTGCCGTTGCTGGCAGCTCCTGCTCAAACTCTTTGGTCAACTCAGCTTTTGTCTTGGTCAAATTCATAGGCTCATTCCTTCGTGGCGCATTCCACAGATTGATCGGCGGCAGCGTCAGCTCCGGCCAACGGATTTTGGGCATGGGCTTTCCCCTCCAAAGCGAACACCTCGTCGGTCAGCACCCGGCGGACGGGTTGTTCGGGAATCCACTCGTCGGGCAGGTCTTTGACGCGCACCGGACCGGTCAACGCGCCCGTGCGCTTGAGGTGCAGGAAATACCACCGAAAGCCAGTTGCTTTACAGAGCGTTTGGTCGAGCCAGTCTTGGGTCAGGTTTTCGAGCTTGCGCGAGCCAATCCACGCCGCGCGGGCACCCGAGCCCCACGACATGGTGGCTTTGAGCACGGCATACGGTTCGCCCTGCTTGCGGTCGATCTGCACCCACACACCAATCACGCCGGTGTCGAGGCGCTTGGTCGGGCCGCGCTCGGTGGGCGGGATCGACAAATCGCCGTTGCGCCGTTTGATCAGGTTGCGCCACGCCGCGTCGAGGGTCTTTTCGTACTGCTGCCGGTTGTAGACGGTGATGCGCCACAGGCCGTTGACGTAGCTGATACCGCGAGGCAAATACAGTACGTGGCCGTTGGCCGTGCAGCGGCGCCAGCCGGTTCGGGGTTGGGTAAAATCGGGGGTCATGCCCACGTCCTTGTTGGTGTTAGGAAGACTGCTATCGTTGCCGATTTCCCGCGTCGATTCAACGGCTTCGGCCTCATAATGCAAGCCGTCGTTGCCGTTCAGGACGATGGCGTTCATGCGCGCGTCGGCACCGTCGGTCATGCTGCCTCCTGTTTGCCATTCAGCTCGTGCTGAAAGTGTTGCGCCAACTCCGTGGCAACGCGCTCAATCACCACGTCTTTCGGTAGCAGGGCGAGGCTGCTCTGCTGGATGGTGTAGCCAACGGGGCGGCCCTCGTAAGTCAGGCGGAAGTGAGTGTGCTGCTGAAGCTCGTTCAGATGCACTGTGCCGTAAAGCGCGGGCAGTGTGCGCTCCAAGAAGGTCTGCATCCGGTCCAGCGACGCGTTCACGTCCCAGGGTGGCAGTGACGACTGGTGCGAAACGCGCAGGCCGGTCTGCAGTAGATCGAGGCTGGAAATGCTGAGTTCGTCGGGCGGCAGGGTTATAAAGTGATTGCCGAGCACTTCGGCTGTTGCCTCAACAATGCGCCGGTTACGGGCACCCAGCATTTCGCTTTGCTCGTACCACTGCCGATAGGTTTCGCACTGCGCCTCGGCGGCCCTGGCCTGCTCTTTCAGCTTGCGCTTCTGGTTGCGTCCGAATCGTTTGCTCATGCCGCCTCCTGTGATTTGGTTAACGCTTTCGCCTTGCGCTGGTACGCGGCCTTGATCTCTTTCAGGTCGTCAATCGTGTAGCGCTTGGGCTCGTGCGGGCCTTCCAGCCAGTCTACGGCGTTCAGCCCAATGCGCTGCACCAGTCGTATGCGGTACTCCACGGTGTTGCCACTGAGGTGTTGATTGCACTTGACGCACTGGCCGTGACAGTTCAGTTCCTCGAAGCGCAACTCCGGGCACGAACCGACCGAGCGGTAATGCCCCGCGTCCACACGACTGCCGGTGAGCAAGTCGGCATCGCTCGGGAAGCGCCCGCACGAAATGCACGGCTGGTACTTGTCGCGGGCGCGAATGTACTTGTTGAATTCCGTTTGCGCCTCTTTGGTCCAGTCGCCCTTGGTTTTCAGGCGCTCTTTCTCCGAGCGCACCCAGCGCCGGGTTTCTTTGGCGATCTGCGCGCGTGCTTTCGCCAGCCCGTGCTGGGCCATGCAGTCGTAACCGCAAAAGCCGGCCTTCTCGACGGGCGCGCTCAGCTTCGCCGGCGGCAGCTCTTGACGACAAAGCTGATACCTACACTTCCGCGTCATACCGCCATCCCCCGAATCAGTTTGCCATCCCGCACCCGATAGTATCGAGGTACTCGGTTTTGCTCGCAGGCGATGCGATACCAGCGCAAAAACTTCACCTTGTCGCCGGCCGCGTGCTGCCAGATGTACCGACTGAACGCGACGAACACCGCGTCCGCCCGGTTGGTGGTCGCCAGCGCGGGCAGTTGCGCCACCCGCAGCGCCGCCATGGCCGTCAGGCTGCACTCTCCGGGCTGGCCGGTGTTGGCTTTCGCGTGCAGGGCCAGCACCGCGAGCAGTAGGGCCAAGGCGAACCACAGGCACGCGCAGTGCCCGCGTTTCAGTTGCCGTCGCTTCGGGTTACGCACGTTCATCGGTCACCTCGGTCGCCGCTCAAGCCTAGTAGCATTCTACTACCTTGAGGCCAAAAAAACACCCATTCAACCGTCAAAGCTCATCGGGGATAAGTTCAGCCACGCCGGTCGCCGCGGGCTGGGGGGTGCGTCGGGCTCGGGCTGCGTCTCGATGATCCCGCCTTGCGCCTGGTACTCAGCAATCTGCCGGGCCAGCTCGGCCTGCTCTTCGCGCTTGCGGGTGATTCCGGTGCGTCGAGGTCGGGGGTCGCCGCGGTTAATTTCAAACGCTTGGTGGTTCGGGTGTCGGGCCATGGTCAGCCTCCAAAGTTGCAGGATACAAGGCTGGCCGCCAGCACCAGCACGAAGATGGCGAGGGCACCGAACAGTGCGCCCCGCATGGCTTGTTCAAATTTCTGGCTCATGCTGTCTCCGCTTCGTTCGGGAACGTCACGATCACGCCTTGTTGGGCGTAACTCGTTTGTATGTGGTCGAGGTAGCGCGACAACTGCGCCTTGGTCATGTTGCTGGTCACCGGCAGGTAGCGCATGGCCACCAGCTTTTGCTCGTAGGTCAGGTGCCGTTTAATGGCTGTGTCGTACAGGCTGCGAAACTCTGCGTCCTCGGCGCGCAGGATGGGCACACCAAAGCGCAGCTTGCACTCGCACTTGACGTTCTCCGGCGTGTCCGCAATCTGCAGCGCAATGTCGTTGTACCAAGCGTGTGAGATAGCGTTCTGATCCAGTGACCGGCCAACGCCCGGCTTGGTCCGCATACGCACAAACTTGTGCTCGCGGTACTCAGCCTCCAATTTGCGCACGGCGCTGCGCAGGCTGGGCTCGGAATTGATTACCGTGTCAGTCATTGATCGCTCTCCTGCCAATAGAAGCGCAGCCGCCCAAACGAGAACACGGTTCGCAGCGGGACAGATGTAAAGTCGCTACTGTAAACCAGCGCCTTAAAGGCTCTTGGCCGCTTCCCGTAGATGCTTCGCGCGCTATACTGCAGCGCCCATTTCCATTGCGGGCCACGGGCCGGGTGCCACCCGATCAGCGTGGTGGTGGGTGCCGGGTACTCGTTGGTTTTGGCAAGCACCGTCAAGCGACCAATCCATAAATTTACTTGCATCATTCCGGCCCCCCTTTGCGCAGCATTCCCGCGTCGTAGAGGTCTTCGCAATACTTGGTGTAGAGCGTGATGGGCGAACCGTGCTTCATCTCAAGGATAAAGGCTGCCTTTTTTGCCACCTCGTCCCGCTCCCGCTGCGCCTCGGTCTTGGCTGGGCGGAAGTCGGAACACCAGTGCGGCTCAATGAACTTGCCGTACGCCATGAACAGCGCAACGTGCGTGTGACCCTCTGCCGCCGCGTGTTTGTCGTGGTAAATCACCAGGCACGGCTCATAGCCTCCCGGGCGCTCGTCCGCATCGCCTTCGCAAACGGCTCCAATGGGCGGACTTTCTTTGCCGTCCCACATGGGCGGCTCATCGGCTTTGGGGCGCTTGGCAAGCGCACGGAAGTCGCACAGAGCAAAGTTCTGGCCACTCGCAAAGAGATAGAAGACAAGGTGGTCCTTGTACCCGTACTGCCTCAGATTGGCCCACGCCAGTCGCCGCCCCGGTCCTATGCGGCCTACCATGGTCGCCCACTCCGGCGCGTTCGCAGCCCACCACTTCGGATCGTTCAGCTGTGCTTCGGTTGGTGTGTTCATGGCCCTCTCCTGCTCTTTCGCGTGCGCCTGCTCGGCAATGCTGTCGGCTATCGCGCTCATGGTTTGATTCAGTTCGGCCTGGCACTTCTGGCAGGACGACTCGTTGTGTGGCCCGTGGCGGTTGCAGACCTTGTAGCCGCCGATGAAGTCGCTGCCCATTACGCCACCTCCGGTCCGGTCGGGTTGGTGGGGTACATGCCGGCGCGCACGTAGCGCCGACCGTCGCGGTGCAGCTCGACTTTCTCCAAGCGCACCAGCTCGCCCAGCTCGGGGCGCACGTCTTTCGGGAACCGCCCCAGCGCCAGCGCCAGACCGGCCAGGCTCATGGGGCCGCGGTTCAGCTCGCGCAGAATGGCCTGCATCAGTACCTCGTTCATGACTCCGCCCTCACGTTGTACTTGGCGCACCACTCGCGGCGGGCGTCGGCCTCTTTGCGCTGGCGCCTTGCGGCTTTGTGTGCGCTCAAGCGCTCGTACTTGGCCCTCGACAGCGCCTCCCCGGCTTCAGCGAGCGCCAGGTTCTCGGCCGCACTGGTTGGGAACGGCAAATCGAAACGGCATTCGGTGTTCGGATACCACTTGCAGTCCACAGCAACCACCAGCCCGGTCACGCGGTCGCGCACCACGAACTGGTCCGTGTATAACCGGCTGCGGGTGTAAACCTGTTTCACCCCAAACGTGTGCGGGCGCTCCCGCATGGCGTTGATGATTGCCCGTACCGGCTGGCCAATCACCGGCTCGGGCGGCGTTTCCACGGGCTCGGGTTGCTTGCGCTTGCTGAACAACCTCATGGCATCACCTCCTGTACGTCCAGCTCGCCGGTTTCAGCGTTGTATATCCACTGGTACGTTGGTAGGACGAACCCTTGCTCAACCTCGCGGAATCGCCAGCTGATTGCCTCGTACTCAATCGCGCCCCGGAGATAGCTCATTTCCGCGCGCACAATGATGCACTGGCTCATGATTCGGCTAACGCCCACGCATGCATGCTCCACAGCCCGCGCGTCCAAACGGAATCGGCCAACGCGGCGCGGTGACCTTCGATTGACCGTTTTGATCGACATTACTTATTCCTCCAAATGCAGCCCGAACACCCCGCGTCGGCTTTGCCTTCGTCCGTCAGGGCGTACTGACACAGCCCACGGTCGGCGTCTTTCCACTCGGTACGGATGGTCCGGAATCGCTTGGAACCGTCCGCCTTGAAGCCGTCAGGCACGATCACGGGGCCACTGAGAGCTGAACGGCTGCGGTTGTGGCAGCTCCGGTTAGTCTCTACTACCAGATTGTCGGACAATCTAACAGTCGTCATTGTCGTCCTCCTGCAGTTCGGGGTACACGTCGGCCATCACTTCCTCGATGGCTTCATGCAACACCCGTTCCTCGTACAATTTCTTGGCGAGCGTGAAGCCGGCCACTAGGCACGCGGTTCGATCTTCCCGCGGTACGTCGTGCGAGCTCTCCATGGTCACGGTGAATCCGTACTCCCCGTCAATCCGAGACGCCAGGCGACGTACCCACCACGCGCACCGGGAACGGAAGGTGGCTCCGGCTTGGCTACGAATGTTCAGGTGACTCCAGTACGATGCGATGATTTCGCTCATGCCACCTCTCCCAGCTCGGCCCACGTTTTCACCCGGGTAATGTGAACCGGAAAGATATACGGGCGCGTCTGCATCAGCTCTTGGCGCACCCCTTCTTTGCTTTCGCCCTTGATGTACTCGACGCGATGAAACAGGTCGGCCTCGCGGTACTCAATGCGGAAATCGTGCTGCTCGCTCATGGCTTGCCTCCACAGGTAAACGGCAGGTCTTTTCGGGCGCTGGGCTGATACCAGGCTTCGCGCACCCTTGGGGTCTGCTCTTTGGGCACCAGCGCCAGCTCCCGCTCGCACTTGTGCATTTCCAGCTCGCCCATGTGGACGCCATGCTGAACGGGTACGCCGGCTTGGCAGTGTTTGCAGGTCATGCGCGCTCCCCTCTGCCCGTAAACCAGTTCAGTGCCCGGCAAATGCCCGGCTGCTTCCACCACTCTTTGATTTCTCGGCGGCACTCCCAATCACGGTAAAAGTCCGGCCCGAGGTAGGGGTGCCACGACAAGAACACATAACCACCATCAGGCGTTCGGAGTCGGTGCGGCCTTCGGAATCCGCAGATATGGATAATCATGCCGCGCTCTCCCCCACCAACTCATAAGTGCCATCGGTCCGGCGGCGCGCCACGCCCTCGCGGATCAGCTTTCGCAGCAACACGGCGGTTTCGTGCGTGCTGAGTCCGGCTATCGGAGCCAACTGCTCGACGCCAAGGTCCGTCAGGGACAGCGCGCTCTCGATCTTTTCTTGCGGGGTCATGGCTGCACCTCCTTGCGCAACACTTCGCGTTCGTAGCCTGAGATCAGCAGCTTCAGCGCCAGCCGGTTGGTGTTCCACCACTTGCGAATCAGCGTGACGGACAGTCCCGTGGCTTTGCCGAACTCGTACACTTTGAGGCCGGTCTTCTCGTGAATGTGCGCTTCCAGCGTGGGCCGAATCATGCCGCCACCTCCTGTTGTTCTTTCGCCAGCTCGTCGAGCATCCACTGCGGCGGGTTGTCGATCCGGTACACGTACACCAGTACCCCGTTCCGCTTTTCCGTCCACTGAGGCACGTCCAGGCAGTACCCCTCGGGCGCGTCTTTGCGGTAGTCGCGCAATCGGGCGGTGACTTCTTTGGCGGGGTGCAGCCCGAGCGCGCGGGTAATGTCGAGCTTGGTCCGGGCTTTGCCGTCGAGCATCAGGCGCAACACCTGACCGTTCACACTGTCTTTCCTTGGTAGTCGGCTCATCAGTAATCTCCGTATTGTTCTTGGTAGGACTGAGCGGACAACTCTCGGAAGCGCATGAATTGACCTTGGAACGCGGCGCGCACAACGCCGGTCGGGCCGTGGCGGTTTTTTTCAAACGCCAGCTCCGCAATGCCCTTGTCTCGGGTGTCCTCGTTATAAACTTCGTCGCGGTAGAGCATGATGATAATGTCCGCCTCTTTCTCGATCTCCGAGGCGTCCGACAGGTCGCCCATGTTCGGGCGCTTGTCCGGGCGAGAATCCACGCTCCGGTTTACTTGCGCCAAGGCGACCACGGGGATGCCCAACTCTTTCGCCAGACTCTTGAGCGCGCCGACCACTTCCGTGACCTGCTCCAACTTGTTCTGCCCTTTGGCGCTGCCCTTGATCCGCTGCACGTAATCCACGAACAGCACGCCCATGTTGTAGCGGTACTTCCACTCACGAGCTTGTCGGGCCAGGCCGACGATGTTGATACTGGGCTCGTCGTTGATGAAGATTTCACGGTCCATCAGGGCGCGACTGGCGGCACTGAGTCGGGGCCACTCGTCCTCCTGCAGTTTGGCCGTGCGTAGGCGCTGGGCATCCAGCCGGCCTTGCATGGAAATCATGCGCAGACCAATCTGCTCGTTACCCTGCTCCGATGAAATAATCCCGGCGGGACGGTCGGCGGCGTGCGCAAAGTTCAGCATGAGCGCGGTCTTGCCCATGGCTGGACGTGCCCCGACAATGATTAGATCGGTGTCGTGCCAGCCGCCGGTGGCCTCGTTCAAGGAATCCAGCCCGGTTTCCACGCCGACCAATCCCTCGCTCTCGTGCGCCCGCTCCACCAGCTCGACGGCGTTGCGCAGCGCCTCACGCATGGTCCACTCGTACTTGCGACCGACCGAGCCCAACTGCATAAGCTGGCTGATCGCTGCGTCGGTGGCGTTCAGGTCTTTGTCTTCTTGAACGGAAAACAGCAGGCTTTGGGCAATGCTCGCGGCTTGCTGCAGCCGGAAATCCTTTCGGATGATCGCGCAGTAGTCCTTGAACATGGCCTTGCTGCCGGTGGCGTTACTCACCACGTTGCCCAGCACTTCCGTCATGCCAACCCCGAAGGCGGGCGTGTTCAGTTCGTCGGCCAGCGTCAGCGCGTCAAACTGCCGGTTCTGCGCAACCATGTGCTGCATGGTTCGGTAAATGTCCTGAAACGCATCGTTCAGGAACTCGTCGGGGGTCAGGTCGCACTCTTTCGCCAGGAACGGGTGGCGCACCATGGCGGCAATCACTTCCTGTTCGGCTTGCAGGCTCATAGCTCACCTCCCGTGCCGGTTGGCGCAGGGGCGTGATTGATTCCGGGGAACAGCTTTCGGACGGGTTGACGGTAGTTGTCGGCAGTGTAGACGTTGCTGGTTTGCGCCTTGGTGCTTTGGCGAGACAGCCAGCCACCAATGAACCGCTTCATGCCCGCCTGAGTTTTCCGCTTGCCGGGGTTGCTGACCAGCCAGTTGCGCATGGCCATAAACTGATCGGGAATGTTCTTGCCGGGGTGAAGGGCCACCATTTCTTTAACGAAATCGGCGGGCGCTTGGAACTCCGTACCGTCTTTGCAAAGAAGTGAAACGACTAATGGTGGTTCATATAACGGTTCACTAACGGTTTGGGTCGCATGGGTGCTACCCGTCTCGCGCATGGGTGCTACCCGTCTCTGCGCATCGGTGCTAGGGGTCGCATGGGCGCTAGGGGTCGCATCGGTGCGCGGTGCGGCGATGGCTTCCATGCATATTTGATACAGTCTTGTTGCACCGGGTGCGCCGCCAAATTCGTTGCCGACTACGGATACATAGCCCTCGTCAATCAGACCATGCAATACCCTGCGAGCCTGCGACTCACTGGTTCGCATTTTTCTGGCCAAGGTGGCAATGGACGGATGAATGGAGCCGCCGGCATCGTTACTCCAATCGGCCATGGCCAGCATACACAGCATTTTTGAGCCGCCATGAGGGAAGTTGTCCCACACCAGTGACGATACCTTTACGCTCATACCAGCCCCCGCTTGCGCTCAATCTTACGAATCTCGGCCGGGGTGCGCAGCTTGTTGCGCTGCTGGATGTACCAGCCTTGTCGGCACGCCAGTCGCTTCCACTCGCTTGTGACCGGTCCCGCGTCCTCAAGGCGCATGAGCAAGCCGAGAATCCAAATGTGCAGATTGAAGTACGCGATGGTGGCTTTGCGTTGCAGTTCGGTGGTTTTCATGGTGTAATCCTCATATTCAGATGACAGCCCCGTAGGTGTTCCCGCACCGTTGATCGGGGCTTTTTTTGCCCGTCAGTTCGCTTTCAGGCGCCCCTGCCCGTCGTACTTGCTGGTCTGTCCGTAGAACTTGCGCACCTTCTTTTGTGCCCGGTACTGCGCCAGCGCCCGCGCTTCTTGCACTTGGTTGGCCGACAATGCCCCCGCCACCACCTGCGGCGCGAGGTGCGCTTGTACTTGTTGGTCCAAACGCTCGAAATACTCTGATGATCCAAACCGTGTCATAGTCCACCCTCTTGGTTGAAAGCTGCGGCGCCCGGTCGTGATCCCCGGTATTGAATGGCACTCCCGGTATTACCCGGCTCTACACGTCACGACGGGATGTTCTCACCATTCAATTCACCGCATCTGCGATGCTCTCTGTGGTCACGGCTACATGCTCAGTGGTTAGAGCCTGCTCCGTGCAAAGGGCATCCAGATACTGACTGCTTAGGGCAGTCACTCCACACGCTCACCTGGGCGGCGGGAACCTCGCGGTACAGCGGCGAGAGCGGGACCTTTGGCGCGTGCTGCGGCTTTGACTCTATGGCCGGGAACCCAAACCCCCGGTTGCAATGAAGGGCAATAGACCGCTGAACCCGCCGGCTTCTAAACGCGCTCCGGCTCGCGCGACTGCTGTATGTCCAGCCACCCCCCGCTCGGGTGATGGCGCAATGTATGCGCATTGCGCATACTGAGTTCACACTAAGCACAGTCGCTGAAGTCCACTTGCGGCTCGGCCAACCCCCGACGAACCAGGGCGCGATAGACGCGCTCGATCTTGTCGGAGGACGCGTCGGCAAACTGACCTTGGGCCAATTTGCAGAGCCAGGAATAGGACACCCGAGTTTCGCGCTGGATGGCGGGCCACTGGCCCTTGGCGATTTTCAGGCTGGCGATGGTGCGATCTTTCAAAGTCGGTATCGGTGTCGTCATGGCATCCAGTCTAGTAGTATGCTGCTAGGATCGTCAAGCACATTCTAGCACAACAATACTAACCTCATAACTTAAAATGGAGAGGTGTTGTCAGGCACTGAAATCACTGAGGAAAGTACAATGAGCCCACGAATTGAGGTGGTGATTGGGCGGAACGTGAGGCGGCTGCGAGCGCTGCGCGGCGTCAGTCAGGCCGAGGTCGGCCGAAGCTCCATCATCAGCCAAAAAACCATGAGCAACATTGAGCGCGACGGCGAAGCCGGCTCAGTGCGTGCGGAAAGTCTCGATAAGATTGCCCGGTACTTTGGTGTGCACCCGGCTTTGCTGTTGATTGACAACTTGCCGGACGAAGCGCTGGCGAACGGACGGGTCAGCGATATGATGGTGCAGTTTGCGCGCCTGGATCATGCGTACCAGAAGCGCATTCAGGATTTGATTGCGGATTTTACTCAGTTGTCGGTGGTGCCGGCGGCAAATGAGCCAGAACCGATGTAACGTCCCGCAAGACCTCGGGCGACAGCGCCGCCAGCAAGTGTACCGCTCGCGCCATCTCCAGGTCTTCAACGTAACGCCGGTACATTTCACGATAACGCCCGTCGTGCGGCCCGCACATGCCGCCCACTCCCAGCGTGATGTACTGTTGCGACACCCCGAGCCGGTCGCACAGCTCGACGAATTGCGGCAGCGACGGGTATTGGAACGTCTTGCCTTGCGTGAGCCAGCGCCCCAGCGTCGCCATGGACACTCCCAGCTCCTGCGCCAGCGCCTCGCGCGACCACTCTGACGCGCTGATGCACTCTTTCAGTCGATCCACAAACAGGTGTTGATTTAAGACGGCCATACGTTTATCTCAGATTTTTATAAATTGGACGGTTTTACACTTGTTATTGATCACATGCTGATCTAATCTCGTCATTTACCGGCTAGACATGACCACAATAATGACAGTCTAGCTCGACGTGCGACAACGGAACGCACTTTACGCGACGGAGAGTCTGATGCCTCAACCCAAACCTGCAAGCGAACCCCACTACCTCGTCCCAGCCAGCGACCTGGCCCGCTGGCAAAGCTTTGCCTTCGATCTGGAAATCCTGCTGAAATTCCTGTCCGACGAGCGCAACCTGGCTTCCGACGACAAGCTCACGCTGGCCAGAATGCTGGCCGAGCGCAACCTGGACCATCTTTACCCAATCTGCGAACAGATGGAAGCCGCACAAGCCGATTCCCTCATGATTGTTGAACTGCCCGACAAAAGTCGCGCAACCGCCAACGTCCGCCGCTGACCGTATTTTTTCGTCAGACTAGTCTTAAACTACTTGACTCCCCTTTCAGCTAGTACTACAGTGCTAGCTGTACCACCCACAAAGGGGAACTCTCATGCACCGCGAGCCATACGATACTCACCTGCTCACGATTGATTCGGACGGCCAGTTGTCACCGAAAGAAGAAATCGAAGCGGCCGCGATTTGCCTGGGCCGATCCACCAAACAGTCCGCGAAGTTGCGGGCCGTCAGTCCAGAAACCTGCAAAAGCCAACGGACGGCGGCGAAAGCCAAAGTCGGCGCCAGCAACCAGTGCGAGTTTGTATTGACGCTGGTGGCGCGCGGCTGGCTGACGCTGGACGGAACCCCACGTTTCAGTCGATTGCATAAGGATCACGACACCATGGATTACCTGACCGAACTGTTTCACTGCACTCAAGCCCGCCTGCGTAGTCAGCCGTCGCGCACCGGAACACCGGGGGTGATTGACGCCCGCTTTTTCGGCCCCGGGCCGGGCGAAGGGGCGTTCTACGACGTACCTGCGCTGTGGCGCCAAAAAGCCGTGCGGACGGATTTCGACAATCAATGCCGACTGGCGCAGTACACCGACCGGGTGCGCGCCACATTGCAGGCGGCGGCCTAACGCCGACGCCAAGGGGGAACGACCATGAAACCAAGCGCTGCACAACACCAGAAGCAACTCGACGACGCCGCCGACCTAGAGCGGCTGATTGAGCGCAACACCGACGCCATGCGCGAGGAATTGCGGGCCGGTGGCTACTACGCACTGGAATACCGCGAAGACTTCCGGGTGGTGAAGACTGTGTACGACCGCGACACCGTGATTGACCAGATGATCGAGCTGGACAGTGACGACTTCAACATCGCCGTGATGATGATAACGCTCGGAGAGGCCGAAGGCGTGAAGCGCCTGATTAACCTCAAGGCTCGTGCCGTGGAACAACTCATCGGGCTGGCCAAGTTGCACGAGGACGCGGAGTACACGATGGAACAGAGCCGGAGGGCGGTAGCATGAAACTCTACGCCCACGGCACCACGTTCGAGTCCGCCGATTTTGACGAGGACAGCATTCAGCTCTCGTTGAAAGACCGCGACGGCAATCAAATCGAGCTGTTCTTCGACAACCTGGACGACGTGCGCGAGCTGGCCACCGAGGCCACCCGCCAGGCGGACGTGATCGAAGAGCGCGCCAAAGAGAATGAGCCTGGTCAGTGTTGGAGCTGCGAGGGCTCTGGCATGGGACCGATATTTGATAGCCGCTGCCATGTGTGCGGCGGCGAGGGAGAACTAGGATGAACGCTCTTACCCCTGTTAGCCAATTTCAGCACGACCTGCAAGCGCAAAGCGATGCCCTGAAGTCGGTGCTGCCGGACCACCTGTCGGTCGATAGATTCATCAAGACCGCCATGATGGCGATTCAAGGCAACCCTTCATTGCTGAACGCTGACCGTCAAAGCCTGTTCACCAGCCTGCAGCGGTGCGCCGCCGACGGCTTGGTGCCGGACAACCGCGAGGCCGCCTTGGTTGAGTTCAATGCCAAGCAAAAGGTCAACGGGAGAGACGAGTGGATCAAAAAGATTCAGTACATGCCCATGGTTGACGGCGTGCTGAAGCGCGCCCGTCAGTCGGGCGAGGTGGCGCTGATTACCGCTCGCGCGGTGTACCAGAACGACCAGTTTGATTATTGGGTGGACGAACACGGCGAACACCTCAAACACCGCCCCCTGTTCACTGGCGAGCGCGGCCCGATGATTCTGGTGTACGCCATGGCCAAGATGAAAGCCGGCGACGTGATTGTGGAGCCTATGACCATGGACGACGTGAACCGTGTCCGCGAGTCCAGCAAAACCAGCGGGGCTGGGCCATGGAAAGATTGGTTCGACCGCATGGCACTGAAGTCTGCCCTGCACCGTCTGGCTCGCCGTCTGCCGAACAGCAGCGAGATCATGGAAATGCTCGGGCACGACAACTGGATGTATGACTTTAACAACCGGAAAGAGCGCGACGTAACGCCGGAGTCGAAACAGGAAGCCCGCCCGGCGCTTGAACATTACCCCGCTGACCGGTTCGACACCAATCTGCCGAAGTGGAAGCAGATCATTCAAGCCGGCAGAAAAACCCCACAAGAAGTGATCGACACCGTGGAAAGCGCCGCGGTGCTGACCGACGAACAGCGCCTACAGATCATTGCGCTGGCTGCACAAGGAGAAGAAGCATGAAATTTTCACAAGGCAAAATCGTTAATCTGATTCAGGGCTCACCGGAATGGCTCGAATTGCGCGCCAAGCGGTTCACGGCCAGCGAAGCCCCGGCCATGATGGGCAAGTCGAAGTACCAGAGCCGTAACGATCTGCTCAAGCAGAAAGCCACCGGTCTGGTGCCCGAGGTGGACGCGCACACCCAGCGCATCTTTGACGACGGTCATAGGGCGGAAGCTGCCGCCCGCCCGATTGCCGAAAAGCTCATTGGCGAAGAGCTGTTCCCGGTGGTGCTAGACGATGCCGAGGGCGGCTTTCTGGCGTCGATGGACGGCCTGACCATGCTGGGCGACATTGGCTGGGAACACAAAATGCTGAACCAGTCACTAGCAGCGCAGATCGACGCGGGCGAACTGGACGAGCATTACCGCATTCAGCTAGACCAGCAATTCGCATTGTCCGGTGCCGAGCGGATTCTGTTTACCGCCTCTGACGGTACCGAGGAAAGCTGCAAGCACCTGTGGATTGAGCGGGATGAATCCCGGTTCAAGCCGGTTGAGTCTGGATGGGCGCAGTTCGCCAAAGACCTGACTGAATACGAAGCGCCGGAGTCCGAGCAGCCCAAAGCCGAAGGCAAAGCCCCTGACGCCCTCCCTGCTCTGTCCGTTCAGGTGCAAGGCATGGTCACCGCCTCCAACCTGAAAGAGTTTGAGGCCAGCGCACGAGCCGCTCTGACCAGCATCAACACCGACTTGCAGAGCGACCAAGACTTTGCCGATGCCGAGAAGGCGGTGAAATTCTGCAAGGACGTAGAGAAGCGCCTGGCCGGTGCCAAGGAAAACGTGCTGGGCCAGATGCAGACCGTTGACGAGGTGGTGAAAACCATTGACCGGATCAGCGAGGAAACCCGGCAGTTGCGCCTGAAACTGGATAAGGCGGTAAAGGAGCAGAAAGAAGCGCGCAAGCTGGCCATCCTGACCGCCGCCCGTGAGGCGTGGCAAAAGCACCTCGGGGAGCTGGAACAATCGTTGGAGCGCGAAGCCGGTGGCCTGCCCATCACCCTGTCCGTCAGCAACGCCGACTTTGCCGGGGCTATGAAGGGCAAGAAAACCATCAGCAGCCTGCAATCCGCCTGTGACGACGAGCTGGCCCGCGCCAAGATCGAGGCCAACGAAACCGCCGAGCTGATCCGGGGCAACATTCAGCAGTCAAACGAACACGCTGCCGACTACAAGTTCCTGTTCCGTGACTTTGGCCAAATCTGCATGAAGCCCGCCGATGACTTTGCCGCAGTGGTGAAGGTGCGCATTGCCGACTACTGGGCAGAACAGGAAGCGAAAGCCAAGCGTGAAGCCGAGGAAGCGGCACGGCGCGAGGCTGAACAGATGGCGCAGCAGAAAAGCGCCGCCAAGGTTGTTAAGCAGATCAATTCTGAGGAATCCGAGCAGTACGTGGCCAGCCAGGGCGGCGAAACTGTTAAATCACCTGCACCGGCGCGCACCCCGTCCGCCAACGAACTCATTGCCGTGCTGTGCCAGCACTACAGTGCAGACCGCGCCACCGTGATCGGCTGGCTGCAACAGATCGACGTGCAGGAGGCCGCATGAGCAAGCCCTACAAAATGACCCCGGCCCGCTTTCGGAAGCTGGTGAAGATTGCCGAGCAAGGAGGCAGTCGAGCGGACGCCTTCAAGGCGCTCGGCATTACCCGCACCACGTTGCTGGCCGTGTGCAAGCGGGAAAACCTAATGTCCTGGCTGGACGAGCACATTCCGAAGAAGCAAGGCTTCGCAGGCAGTCCCTACGCCGGTCAGGATCAGCGCTCGAAAGTCGATGGCGGCGAAATCCACTGGCTCAAGCCCGAGCAGGTGGCGCACCTGCCGCTGAACGTAGACCGCACTTTGCCGCACGTCAAAGCGGCCACGATGAAATGGAGAGCTGCCGCATGAGCAAGAAATTCACCCTCACCCCGGAGCGCTTCAAAACGCTGGTGAGCGTCGCCGAAAACGGCGGCAGTCGAGACGACGCCGCCAAGGCATTGGGCATTACCCGCCCGACACTCTGGCGCGCGTGTAAGCGTGAGCTTCTAGAATCGTGGCTGGAACAGAACATACCCAGCCGCCAAGGTGCGGGCGGCGGGCCAAAGCCGGGGCCGCGACCGTACCGGCGGAAAGAGAAGCCGAAGCCCGTTGTCGCCCCGCTTGTTGTGCCGAGCGACCCAAAAACTCAATGGCTGACCAAATCATGGAGAGCTGCCGCATGAACCGCTTTAACCAAGACTTTGCCGCGATATTCCTTTCGCCCGAGGATCGGCGGGTGATTAACAATCCCGAGGCCATCCGGGCGGCGACCGACAAAGACTGCCGGGCCGTGAACCGGCGCGAGGACGAGCCGAAAACCTACGCCGTGGTGAATGGGGAGATTAAGCAGATTGGGGGTGAGGTGTGATTGACGTTATCCAGAGATTGCATCGTGAGCGTGATGCACTCGAAGCAAAGACGGAAAAGCTATGCAAATTCATTTCGTCCCGGAGGCATGAGGAATTGCCGGATTTCCAGCGTGAAATGCTGGTTGCTCAGTACCACGCAATGCAAACCTACCTTGGGATTTTGAAGTTGCGGATCGCGGACCTTATGACACCGGAGCGTGCGAAATGAGCATCGAACTAAAACCCTGCCCATTCTGCGGCGGCGAAGCTGAAATGATGGGCGACCAGTATCCGTATGTTGAGTGCCAGGAGTGCAATGTCAACTTTTCAGCGAACCATTCATACGAATTTGACCAAGATGACGCGGCAAGCAACTGGAATAGCCGCCGCTTCGGCCAGGACAAAATGAAACGAATCGCAGAATCCAAGGTCCGCCAACTGGGCGGCGATGTTTGCGGGGTGCTGGTGCGCAAAGGCGAGAAACTGGCTGCTGTGGATGAGCATGGGCGAGTGATGTGGCTGGATAGCTGGGGTGAAGCCGCCCGCGCTCAGGGTGATGCGGAGCCGGAGTCTATCTGTCCGCGATGTAAAGGCAAAGGCCGTCACGTAACTGGCCCGATAGACTGCCCGGCCATTCAGGTCTGCCGAACGTGCTCGGAAACGGGTTGCGCGCACCCACAACCACCCAAGCAGGAGGGCTCTGGCGATGAGTGATCCAGTAATAAGTCGGGTTCGACGGTCTATCAACGAGGCCAGAAATAAAGGCGGGATGCGGGTAGGGATGCCCAAAGTGACCATTAGTGCGGCGGACGCAGAAAGGTTGTGTCTCATGGCTGAGAAGCTCAAACAAGCCGAGGCGCGGGTGGCGGAGCTGGAGGGAAGCGTCAAGCACGCCATCGGCTGGATTGATGGCGACTTGCGAGAAATCATCCGCGACGTTGGCAATCAGATATGCAGTTACAACGATTTGTATGAGTCCGCAGACAGGATCGAATACATGCTGTCTGAAGTATTCCGCAAGCAAGCCGACGAA
The DNA here is from genome assembly GCF_048259445.1 of Marinobacter sp. Classification (GTDB taxonomy): domain Bacteria; phylum Pseudomonadota; class Gammaproteobacteria; order Pseudomonadales; family Oleiphilaceae; genus Marinobacter. The sequence goes on from NZ_JBLXHQ010000027.1 coordinate 46,592, forward strand.
GCCGAGAAGGCGGGAGGTGAGCATGCTTAACGCATACAGTTTCCACAATGGTGAGCCGATTGATGGGGCCGTGCTGGTGTTCGCGCCGAGCTTCAAAGTGGCGAAGAAGCTGGCCTACCCAGTGGTGCGGGACTGGAGCGGCTGCGAGTACACCGAAGTCAGAGGCTATCGCATTAGGCACGACGAGTGGCTGAAAGCGAATGCCGCTGACAAACTGAAGCTGGCCGCCCGTACCCCTCATGTCATTGAGAGCCCGCCAGCCTGTAAGGGCTGCGATCTATGGCATGACGAGCTAGATAGCTCCGGGCATTGCGAAACGTGCGCGGAGGAACGGGAGGAAGAGGCGTGAGCAAGCGTGCCTGGTATCGCTGCAATGAGCGCAAGGCAAAGGCGCTGATCGAGCAGGGTTACAAAGTGCGGATTGAACGTGGGGTTTGGTATTACAAGCGGAGAGCGAGAAAATGAGCGAGCGATTGTTACGAATGTCAGAAGTAATGAACCGGGTAGGATTACGTCGGACGGCGATTTATGACAAAATCAGCCGAGACGAATTCCCGCACCCCATCAAACTCGGTAACGCGTCCCGCTGGGTGGAGTCGGAAGTGGACGCGTGGATCGCGGCCGCTGTCGCCAGCCACCGGAAAGCGGGCTGAGTTCAAGCAAACGAAAAAGCGGGTACATAAGCGGGTACAAACCACGTACCCGATACCCTCACCCCAGCAACGACAAGGGCTGCAGCTCGAAATGCCAAAGAGGTTTATTGTTTGGCATGACTATTCGCTATCGTCCGTAATTGTCCGTCAGCCCTTGTCACGACTGAGTTTTGCGCGTTATCCTTGTCCGTCACAATCCGCCTAAAATCGCCCTTATTCGGGGAAAAAGCGGGTACAAAAGGGGGTACGCTTTCGAGCGTAAAAAACGAGGAAAATCATGGCACTCACCGACGTGTCCATCCGAAAAGCCAAGGCCACCGACAAGCCGCTCAAGCTGACCGATGCTAACGGCCTGTTTTTATTGGTGCGCCCCAACGGCTCGAAGCTGTGGCGCTACCGCTACCGGATTGCGGGCAAGGAAAATACCTTCGCCCTCGGCGCGTACCCGGAGCTGGGACTGGCCGACGCTCGGGCGGCGAGGGACGAAGCGCGAGCATTGGTCAAGCGGGGCATCCACCCGTCCGTGGTGCGGCAGTCCGAGCGGGCCAAGGTGGTGTACCAAGGCGCGCAAACCTTTGAGGACATTACCCGGGAGTATGCCAAGAAGAAGTCGCGCAAGTGGTCGAAGGTCTACACCGATCAATTCATCCGGGCGATGGAGCTGAACGTGTTTCCGTCGATTGGCCGGTTGCCCATTCGCTCGGTCAACAGTGCCCACATTCTCAGTATCCTGAACGCCATGGATCAGCGCGGGGCCACGGCGCACGCGTTAACGGTGCGGAGCTGGTGCGGCCAAGTGTTCCGGTACGCGGTCGCCACGACTCGAGCCGACTTAGACCCGTCGGCTCCGCTGAAAGGCGCGCTGCAGAAAAACGAAGTGAACCACGCCAAGCCGTTGCCGTCCGATGGCATTGCCGACCTGTTGCCGCGACTGCGCACCTACAGCGGTCGCCGGGCCACGGCCATTTGTGTGGAGCTGCTAATGCTCACCTTTGTGCGCACCGCCGAAATGCGTCAGGCCGAGTGGCGCGAATTCGATTTTGACACGGCCATCTGGAAAATCCCGGGCGAAAAAATGAAGAAGCGGCGCGTCCACCTGGTCCCGCTGGCCACGCAAGCCGTGCAACTGCTGAGAGAGCTGCACACACTGACTGGGCGCGGTCGATACCTGTTTCCGAACCAGCGCCGCCCCGAGGCCGCCATGAGTGCACGCACCGTCAATCGGGCGCTGGAAATCATGGGCTTTGAAACGGGCGAGCTGACCGGGCACGACTTCCGGGCCACGGCCACCACCCACTTGCATGAGTTGGGGTTTGATCCGGCGCACGTTGACGTTCAGTTGGCGCACGCGAAAAAGAGCGCAACCGACGCCGCGTACAACCACGCCGTATACTTGCCCCAGCGCATTAAGCTCATGCAAGCCTGGGCCGATTACGTGTACTCGCTCTCACCCAGCGCCCCCTGATCGGGGGATGCTCGCGGTATTCCGGCGCGTGCTATGCTCAAACTTTCATCGGACGAGGTAGAGCGATGTTCTGGTTAGGGGCTCATCAGGATTTTTGGTACAGCATACTGCTGTCGGCGGTGTTGATTGTGGCCTTTCCGGTCTGGCGCAAATTGCGGCCGAAGGGCTATCACATGGAGATGGGCTGGATGGACTGGTGCGGGTATTACTTCTTGCGAGGGATGGCCATTACGTTGATCGGCGGGGTGGCCGATTGGCCGGTGGTCATGGCCTCCGGGGTTTGGCTTATGTGCGGACTGTACCCGCTGGCCGTCCTTGGCCTGCTGGGTAAGATTGAGGACCTTCGGGTGACGCTGGTGCGCGCCTGGCGGGAGCGTTAGTCGTCCAGCTGGCTGTACCGCTTGTTGAACTGATCAAACGCCCGCTTCATTAACTGCTCGACTTCTTGCAGTTTGGCGTCTTTCTCGGCCGCGCTCAGGTCGCCTTGAGCCTCGATGCGGTCGCGCTTCTTGCGCAAGAGTTGCAGGCGCTTTTCGGTCGCCTTCATTACTCCGTCCAGTCGCAGCTTGTTGCCGTGATCCCGCAGGAACCGCACGCGCTCCGGCCCGGTCAGGGCGTTCCTCTCCGCTTTCAGCTGGTTGATTTCGTCCCGCCGGTCGTAGAACTTCGACTGATCTTCATACGGCAGCACCCGGCCGTGGAGCTTGCGAAGAAACGGCACTTCGCGTTCCTCCAGCTCCACCCCTTGCAACCACTTGGTCGCAAAGTTGGGCGTGCGGTTGGTGAAGAAGTCATACGCGCCGCCGCCGTAGTAGCCCACCAGATAATCCATTACGTCCGGGCTCAGGTCCACGGCGCCGCTGCGGTAATCGCTGCCACCGGTGGCGCTGTTCAGCCCTTTCGCCAGCTCTTTGTAGAACTGCGGAGTGCTGCGGAACGATAGGGCGCTGTCCGGCTTCGGCGTACCGAACGGGAAGTTCTCTTTGTAGAGCGGCCCGCCCATGAAGTTTTCGTTCATGCCGATGGACACAATCGGCTTCAGCACCGTTGGCGCGATGTTCTTGCCGATCAGGCCGTGCAGCTCGTCCGAGTCTTCAAAGCCAATCGGGGAGAAGCTGCCGAGCGCACCCAACGTCAGGTTGGTGGCGATCTTGCCTGCCGACTGACTGCTGAACGCTAAGTGCTCCAGGCTCAAGCCAGCCAGTGGGAAAATGTTGTACCCGTAAGGCAGCGGAATCGTCCAGTATTCGCCCGGCTCACCGCCGTACAGCGACTTCATAATGACGATGTTGCGCTCTTTCACGTAGTCCGGCACCTTATCCCACCAGTTTTCGCCGTCGTCGTCCTCGCCAGCCACCAGCCGGTTCAGCATGGACAGCGCGAAGCCGCCGACCGCCATGCCCGCCGCAATCTTCTGCGCGGTGTTAAAGCGGCTCCACAGCTTGTCGCCCTTCTGGCCGTTCAGTCGGCCCAAGGTGCGGACAAAGTTCGCAGTGCCCTGCACGGAGGCGTTGGCGAACATATACAGCGCGTTCATGGTGGTGCCCAGTTCGCCGCGACGGTTAAAGTTGACCGTCATGTTCTTGGCCAGCGAGGCCGCCCGAGTGCGGGGGATGCCCGCTTGCACGGCGTTGACGTAGGCCGCCAGCCGCACCCCGTTTTCAATGGCCGAGTTGGTGTGCTCCACCCAATCGGTGACGGCATGGAAGGCCCGACGGCCCATGTTGGTGGCCCCGCCGCTGGCCATGGCAATCATGGTTTCCAGCTCGGCCCGCTGCCCGTCCACGTCCTTCATATCGAACCAGCCGGTTTTCGCGCCGTCCGCCCGGAAGCGGTCAAACTCTCGCTGCATCTCGCCGCTGCGCCCGGTCAGCACCTTGTCGCCTTTCAGTGAAGCGTTGATGGCGCGAATGGCGAACGGCACGTCCTTGAGGGTTTGGGCCACGATGGCCTTGCCTTTGGCCTTGCCGCCCTCGGCCGACTGCTCCGACGACAGGTTCAGCAGCGCGGTTTGAATGTCCCGTGAGAAGTTGGAGATCACGAACTCCGGGTTGTAACTGGTGTTCAGTGACGACATTAGCCGGGTAACGGCACTCAGCGAGCGCACCAGCAGACCGGCGTTGTCCGGCCCCAGGTTCTTCATGGCGACCATCAGGCGCGGATCGCTGATCTTGATGTAGTAGGTGTCGCCGTTCACCTTGGTGGTGAAATAGCGGTCCTGCATCATCGCCATCGGCACGACAGTTTCGCGCACTTCGATCTTGGTCTTGCCGGTTTGAGGGTCTTTGACCTTCACCGCCTTGCGCTCCACTTCGGGATTGTCGGCGGTGTAGATTTGCCACAGGTCGCTGTTCGGATGGTCGTGCACCAGCTTCAAGAAGGTGTTGCCGACTTCGTTCTTGCGGTGGCGCAGCACGGCTTCGGTCAAGTCGCTGACTGCGTTGGCCACAGGAGAGGCGGCCTTGCTCTTGCGGCCGGCGGCCATCTTCGACTCAGGGCCGGAAATGGCAAAGCCCTTGCCGGCGTGCGGCAAACTGTCTTGAGTTTCGTCGGTGGCAAAACCTTTAAGCGGCACGTAGAAGCGATAGCTCTGCTCCCACGCCCCCCGCGTATCGTCGTCCAGCAGGCCGTTCTCGTTCAAAATCTCACGGCGCTTGGCGAGCATGGCGTGGACTTGGGCGGCCAGCTCCTTGTACTGCCCCAGCTTGCCGTCCTGATCCACTCGGTTAATGATGGCGGCCGCTTCGGCGTTGGTCATGCCCGAGCCCCCATCCGGCAGCTTGGGGTTGCGCTGGGCGATCACTCGGTTGCGCTCCGGGGCGTGCATGGCGTACAAGAATTCGTCCAGTGACGGCAAACTCACGCCGTACTCCGACATTTTCTTGGCCAATGGCTCGATCATGGATTCACGCAGCAGGCGCAGGTCGTTCTCGACTTTACCGTGGAACAGTTCTTCCGCCTGGTAGGCGTTGGCATCCTCGGCAATCTCACCGTGCGCGGCCTCGATGTTTTGCTGAATGCCTTTCAGCACCGTGAACTTGTCGGCAATCAGCGCGACGGCCCGACGAATCAGGGTGTCGTTGGCCGTCTCAAACGATTGAGGGTCACGCTGGGCTTGACGGCTAAAGCTCGGGGCTGACGGGCTTACGCCATCAGCTGTTTCGCCGCCTGACTCAGTTCGCGCTGCAGAGATTCTTTCTCGGATGCGGTCAACTGAAGGGGCTTTGCGGAAGTGGCCAGCTTCGCCTTGGGTGAGTGCGTCGATGCCGTAGCCAAATTCTTCTTGGAGGTAGTCATTCAGGGAATCTCCGTGTTTACGCCACAAATCCTGACGCATTTTCTCGGTAAGTGCAAGCTGCCCGTCTTGACCAAAGCCGGTCAACGTGCTGGCGCCGACGACGTTGCCGCCGTTCGCTTCGATATGACCGCGCAGACCCGCCAGCGTACCCCCCATGGTCATGGTGTCGTCCACAACAAGATAATCCTGACCTGCCTGCACAGCCCCCTCGAAGACGGCATGATTGGCTAGACGGTAATCCGCCCCGGTGCCCGTTCGGCGTGCCCGGACCGACTGAATGATGGATTCGTTCAGTGGTAGATTGAGTGCTTTGGCGATTTTCGCTGCGTAGGCCAACGGAATTTTGTTGCGCCCACTGGCTTCTTCAGCAAAGACGGCCACCACTTCCGGCGCCCGACCGTCCAGCATCTCCCGCACACGCTCTATCGCCTTGTCCGTCACCACGTCGTCCACCAAGCGGCGCGCAGCTTCCACGTCACCCGCTTTTGCTGCGGCGTAATCCGGGTGTTTGTCGGCCGATCCAAGCGGTGCTGCAAACGGCACCCTGGGGAACGCGTCAGGCCAAGGCGCGCGACCACTGCCGGATCGGCCCGTCCGGCTGAACCGAATGTCCGCATTGTCGGGGTCGAAGGTGCCGGTGTTGCCAATGGCGGATTTGATCTGTCTGGCCTCGAACGCCACATACACATCGGACGCTTCCTGCAAATTACCTTTGTCGTCCATGGCGGCGCTGTCGGTCATACCCTTTATAATCAGGCCATCGTTGCCCGCTTTCTTAGCGGCGGCGATTTCCCGGGTAATCAGCCCGTCGTCAAACGCCGAATCCGGCTCAAGCTCCACCACCCTCGGGTTGCGCAGGCTCAGGTACACCTCTTTGATTTCGCCCTTCTCAAACAAGGCGGGGTCAATGTACCGCTTCAGGTCTTGGTCGATGTTAAACCGGTCGTCCGTGTAGCTGGTTGCGTTATCGTCTTGCAGTCGTTCCACCATTTGCTCGGTGGCGAATTCCCGGCCATCGGTTTCCAAGTCTTCTTCCAGCCCCACCGTGCGGGCCAGCTCCGCAAACCGTTCGTCGCTCAGTGCGTCAATTTGCCGCTGGATTTCGGCGTAATCCATGCCTTGGCGCTGCGCTTCCTCGCGGAATTGAGACGCCAGGCTGTGACTGGACGTGAAGAAAAAGCCCTCTTTGGCCGAGGCCGCCCCGGTAAAGGCGCCCAACTTCCCAGCGTCAAACTCTGCAAACCGAGCGCCCGTGCCGTGGTACAGCTTCAGTGGTTCGCCATTTTCATCGACCGCTTTACTGTTGCCGAACCATTGCTTAAAGGCGTCGGTGTTGGTTTGCCTGGTGCGGCTGAACATGGCCTCGGCTTGCGCCACCTCGTCGTTGACCGCTTGTACCGATACCACGCTTTCGTCCCAAATGACATAGTTGTGGGTGGTGCCATCGGCGGCATCTGTACGACTGTCGCCGTCACGGTAGCGTAGGCCGGGAATGCCGAGGCTGCCAAGGTACAGCGAAGCCAACTGGTGCGAGGTTTTGGCTTTGCGCCAATCGGGATGCTGTTCAAGCGCCTCCAATACGGGGTTGTCCCAGCCAACAGCGGCTTCATTCGCCCACTGCCGTACCTTTTCGTAAAGGTTTTCCCCGCTATCCAGTGCCCGCCGGACCTTACTTAGCTCCTGCGTAACCTGGCTCATTAGCTTCTTTTCGTGATCGGTCGGCTTGCGCCCTTTCGCCTTGGCTTTCAGGCTGTCGGCGATTTCGTTAATGCTCTCCTTGGCAGCGTCCAACTCGTCAAGTATCGGCTTGAGTTTCGCTTTCACGTCGTCGGGCTGCTCTGAAATCCGCTTGTCGTAGTCCAGCAAGTCGCCGTCGTCGGGAATTTCGACTTCGTACAGGTGGCCCTCGCCGTCCAGCTTTTGCAGGTTAACCGGCTCGCCCGACGCGTCGTATTCAAACGTCCAGCCCAGCGCCTCAAAGCGGGCGCGGTAGTCTTCGTGCACGTCCGGATCGGCCTCGGCGGCCTCGGAGAATTCCAAGTACAGGTCTTGCACGTCCTGCGGTAGCTGCTCGTAGTTGGCAAAGTAATCGGCTTGTGCGGCGGTCACGTTGCGGCGGTAATAGTCGGCCACCGCTCGGTTGCCGGCAAAGTACAAGCCCCAGCCATAGGCTTGCGCGCCTTCGCCGGTGCCGATGGCTTCCAGTGAGAACTTATCAAACCGGTGCGGCGTGCCGTGGTACGCGCGCCGGAAATGGTTGTCCGCCTCGGACGGACGCGAGACGCCGCCGTGTTCCACCACCTTTTGCGCTCCTGCCAGAATGCCCAAAAGGTCAGCTTCGGTCATGTCCAGCGTAAAGCCAAGTTTTCTGAGGCCGTCGCGCACGGCGGCGACAATCCGTGTCCACAGCTTGCGGTGCTGGCCGGTTTCGGCCAGGTGCGCCAGCAGTTCCTCGGCCACGGTCAGGCGGTGGTTGACGTTGCTGGCGCTGAAGTTGCCCTTCGGGTAGTAGTTGCGAATGATCTCTTTCGCCTTGTCCGACTTGGCAAAGGCCATATACACCCGGTTCAGCAGCGGCTTCAGTTCAGCGCCCAGCATCGTGCGCAGACCGTAGTGGCCCACGACTTCGTGCAGCACGACTTCTTCCAGTGCGGC
>NZ_JBLXHQ010000028.1:0-53603 GCF_048259445.1 Marinobacter sp.
GATTCATCGGCCCGCTATGTCGGGTGCATGAACGAGCGGGGAGGTACCTGCCGGGACACGCCGTGAATACGTCCTTGTAGGCTTGAGCAAAACATCCATGTTTTGCACAGTCCCGTCAGGTACCTCCCCGCTCGTTTCTTAAGTTTTGTGAATGAGGTCCGAGTATGAATAACGCGCTGTTCGACATGACTGGAAAAGTTGCTCTGATCACTGGTTCGACCAAAGGTATCGGCCGTTCAATTGCTGAAGAAATGGCCCGGCTGGGAGCGAAAGTTGTTATCTCCAGCCGCAAAGCCGACGCCTGTGAACAGGTTGCGAATGAGCTGAAATCGCAGGGCTATGAGGCCATGGCTATACCCTGCCACGTCGGTAAAAAAGACGACCTCCAGAACCTGGTAAACAAAACCAACGAAGCCTGGGGCACTATCGACGTGCTCGTATGCAACGCAGCCACCAACCCCGTTTATGGCCCGACATCTGAAATGACCGACGAGGCCTGGGACAAGATCATGGACACCAACGTGAAGGGCACCTTTTGGCTCACCAACATGGTGCTGCCGCAGATGGCCGAAAAAGGTGAAGGTGCCGTGGTGTTGCTGTCCAGCATTGCGGGAATCCGCGGTAACACCACCATCGGAACCTACGGTGTATCCAAGGCCGCAGAAGCTGCACTGGCGAGAAACCTGGCTGTGGAATGGGGCCCGAAAGGCATACGCATCAACAGCATCGCCCCCGGCCTGATCAAAACCGATTTCGCCAAAGCGCTTTGGGAAGACCCCGTCCGTGTTAAACGTGCTGAAGACAAAACCCCTTTGCGCCGCATTGGTGACCCGGTAGACATCGCCGGCCTGGCAGTTTTTCTGTCAACCAAAGCCAGTGCCTACATAACCGGCCAAACCATCGTAGCCGACGGCGGCGAAACGATTTGTTAATCGAGTAAGCACCGAGTTCTGCCAAGGGCTGTGGGTGGTGACGCTTTTTTGCAGGAAAAAAATGTCTGAGCGCAGCGAGTTGTTTTTTCCGAAAGAAAAGCGTCACCGCCCGCAGACCGCTGCCCCCAAAACAAAGGCCGCCACCCGATCACTTAAGGCAACAAAAAATGAGCATAACCCCAGAGCTGGTAACCGTCCTCCCAGCCCACAAATTCGATGAAGTTAGGCTCCTTTCCTGGCTCCAGCAAGCCATGCCGGATTTCGGTAACCGCTTGGAGGTAAAACAATTCCAGGGCGGTCAGTCCAATCCCACGTATTTGTTGGACGCCGACAGTGGGCGTTATGTTCTGCGCAAAAAACCACCCGGGAAAACCCTTCCTTCCGCCCATATGGTGGAACGTGAATACAAGGTGATGCGTGCGTTGTCGGAGCACACCGAGGTGCCAGTCCCGAACGTTCGGGTACTTTGTGAGAGTAGTGACATTATTGGCACGCCTTTCTATGTGATGGACTATCTGGAGGGCCGCATCGTCAGCCATTCTGCATTGCGAGAGCTGGATCGTCAGGAGAGGCTGTCAGCGCATTACTCCGCTATCGATACACTGGCAAAGCTGCACGCTGTTGATGTGAACGCCGTTGGCCTTGGCGACTACGGGCGGCCAGAGGGTTACGTAGCACGACAGGTTTCGCGCTGGAGCAAACAGTATTTGGCCGCCAAAACCGACGACATGCCAGCCATGGACAAACTGATGGCCTGGCTGCCCGAAAACCTGCCTTCGACTGACGAGTGCGCCATCGCGCACGGTGACTACCGTTTCGGAAACCTGATGCTGGCGCCGGACAAGCCGGAGGTTATTGCCATTCTGGACTGGGAACTTTCCACCCTGGGGCACCCGCTGGCGGATCTGGCCTACTATTGCCTGCCATACCACCTGCCATCCGATCTGCCCGGAATGCGCGGACTTCTGGGAGAAGACCTTGAAGCATTGGGTATACCGGATGAGCAGGCAACCATCGCCCGCTACTGCGCGAAAACCGGCCGTGAAAGCATTGCAGACTGGCATGTGTATCTCGCGTTTTCGCTGTTCCGGTTGGCGTCTATCCTTCAGGGCATCTACAAGCGGGCGCTCGACGGTAACGCCGCCAACGCCAATGCCCTGGAAGTGGGTAAACGGGCGAGCATGTTGGCCGAAACCGGCTGGGCAATTGCCAGTGCAGGAGAGCGGATATGACGGCTCCCATGGTTCGGCGCATTCTTATTACCAACGATGACGGCATCAACGCCCCGGGATTGGCGCGGCTGGAAAAAATTGCCCGCAATCTGGCGGAAGAGGTCTGGATTGTTGCACCTGAGCACGATCGCAGCGGCGCCGGCCAGAGTATCTCGATACACCATCCATTACGGGTGTATGAAACCGGAGATAAACGCTACGCGGTTTCAGGCACACCAGCGGACTGCGTGCTCTACTCCCTGGCCCAGTGGTTTGGCGAAGCGCCTCCGGATCTGGTGTTGTCTGGTGTCAATTGCGGTGCCAACATCAGCGACTCGGTGCAGTATTCGGGCACGGTTGGCGCGGTGCTCAGTGCTCAGCACATGAATATCCCCGCTATTGCTCTGAGCCAGGCTTTTCTGTCTCGGGAAGGAATCGACTGGGCACCGGTTGAGCAATTGGGCGAAGGGATCATTCGTAAACTTTGGCAGCCGGGTGAAGCACTTGCCTGGAACGTGAATTTTCCTGCCTGTGAGGCTGGCGACATTGTTTCTGCGCGTTGGTGTAAGCAGTCAAGCGGTTCCATTCAGCAAGCCCGCCTGCAAGCAGGCCAGGATTCCCGAAGCCTGCCTTATTGGTGGCTGGGCTTTGATCGCAGCTCCCGGCATATCGTAGCACCGGATTCCGATGTGGCGGTGCTGAGAGACAAGGCGGTTGCCATTACACCCCTGCGGCACCAGGGCACCTTGCCCGGGGCTACCAAAGAGTTTGATCTGTCCGCAATGCTGGCAGGCTGATTTACATCTGGAGAGAACAACAATTATGTTCACACGTCATTATGCGGTCTGGCCGAAAGAGTTGCCCAAGACCATGACTCTGCCAAAAACCAGTGTTTTTACCAATCTGGAAATCTCGGCCCTGCGGTATCCCGACCACACCGCCATTATTTTCTATGACGCGCCCATCACATACCGTCGGTTGCTGGCGGAAGTGGAGGCCATGGCAGGGTATCTGCAGGCACAAGGTGTGAAAAAGGGTGATCGGGTGCTGTTGTACATGCAGAACTCGCCGCAGTATGTGATTTCTTATTATGCGATTCTGCGAGCGGATGCGGTGGTGATTCCGGTTAACCCCATGAACCGGGCCGCAGAACTCGAACACTTCATTGCGGATACCCGTTCAGCTGTCTGCCTGGCGGGCCAGGAGCTGGCTGAATACATTGCACCTATGCTGGAAAGCACCGACCTGGAGCAGGTCGTGGTGGCTTCATATAACACTTATATCAAGCCTGGCACCGACCTGGACCTGCCGGCAGAAGTGGCAAGCCCGGCATGGTCAGGCGAAGTTCCGGGTCTGGTGAGCTGGGAAAGCGCCATGGCGGCAGGCCATAGTCCTCAAGAACACACGGCTGGGCCGGAAGATCTGGCGGTGATTCCCTATAGCTCGGGCACAACCGGTGCACCAAAAGGCTGTATGCACACTCATCGCTCGGTGATGGCAACGGCCGTCCACCGTGTGTTCTGGAACCTGAGTACCTCAGACAGCGTGCAGTTGGCCACTTTGCCGTTTTTCCATGTAACCGGCATGACCGGCTCCATGAACGGACCGATTTTCGCCGGGTCCACATCCGTGATTATGACGCGCTGGGATCGTACCACTGCATCACGACTCATTGAGCGTTACAAGGTCACCGGCTGGACCAACATAGTTACCATGGCTGTGGACTTTCTTTCCAATCCGGATATTGGAAAATACGATCTCTCCAGCCTGAATATGATTGGTGGCGGAGGCGCCGCCATGCCGGTCGCCGTTGCGGAGAAGCTGAAAAAGCTGACGGGCCTGAACTACATCGAGGGCTATGGCCTGTCAGAAACCATGGCAGCAACCCATATCAATCCCAACGCGAAGCCCAAAGCCCAGTGTCTGGGTATTCCGGTGTTTGATGTGGACAGCCGGATTATTGATGTCGATACCCTGGAAGAAAAAGGCCCGGGTGAAACCGGTGAGATCGTTTCCTGTGGCCCGCAGGTAACCATCGGCTACTGGAACCGACCTGCCGAAACCGATGCAGCGTTTATCGAAATCGACGGCAAGCGCTTCTTCCGTACGGGTGATCTCGCCTATTACGACGAAGAGGGTTACTTCTTCATGGTCGATCGCCTCAAGCGAATGATCAACGCATCGGGCTATAAAGTGTGGCCATCGGAAGTGGAGGGCCTTATGTACCGGCACCCTGACATTCATGAGGTGTGCATTATCTCGGCGCCGGATCCCAAACGGGGTGAAACGGTGAAAGCTTGCATCGTGCTGACACCTGAGGCAGAAGGCAGCACCAGCGTTGAGGACATTACAGGTTGGTGCAAGGAGCAGATGGCTGTTTATAAAGTACCTACCATTGTTGAATTTGTGACTGCCCTGCCAAAGTCCCCCACGGGTAAGTTGATGTGGCGTGCGCTTCAGGATGAAGAATGGAAAGGAACGGAGAAATCATGAACGACAAACCCAGCATTCTGATTGTTGGCGCCGGCGCTATAGGCAGTTTCTACGGTGCTATTCTGAAGAAAGCCGGTTGCTCGGTGAGCACGGTATTGCGCTCAGACTATGAAGCGGTGAGAGCTCAGGGTGTTCGCATCACAAGCCCGCTCGGAGATTTGTCCTACGAGCCGGATCATGTATATCGTGATGGTGACTTGCCAGAGGAATCTCCGGACTTTCTTATCCTGTGCGTGAAGGTTTTGCCCGGTGTGGACCGGGTTGCACTGATCGCGTCCTGGATGGGCGAGAAAACCCGTCTGGTGCTGATTGAAAACGGCCTGGATATCGAGAAAGAGCTGGCCGATGCCTACCCGGATAATTCTCTTATAAGTTGCCTCGCCTTCATTGCCGTGAGCCGCACAGAATCCGGTGTTGTCGAGCATAAAGCTTACGGCAAGCTCGTGATGGGGAGCTACCCGGAAGGCATTGATCAGAGCTGCCGGATATTGTCTCAGCTGTTCATAGAGGGCGGTATCAAGGTTGACCTGACTGAGCGTGTGGTGGGTGAACGCTGGCGTAAGTGTCTCTGGAATACACCGTTCAACCCCTTGTCTGTTATTGCTAACGGCGCAGATACCCGAACCATTCTGGACACTGCGGGCGGTGAGGAGCTGATCGGGGCCATGATGCGTGAGGTCATGGCCGTGGCTGCGGCCGAAGGTTATCCAATGGATGAAGCATTAATCGAGCAGAACATCGAAGGCACGCGGAAAATGCCAGCCTACAAGAACAGTATGGCTCTGGATTATCTCAATGACCGCCCGATTGAACGGGAGGCTGTGTTGGGCAACGTGGTGGCCTTGGCGAGGCACCATGGCATTGCAGTGCCTCACCTGAATACGGTACTGGTAACTCTGAAAATGCGCGCAGCCCTGGAAGGGCGGGTATAAAAATTTCCTGAGACTACGCGCCTCTCAGCAGAAAGCCTGTCTTACACTGCGTAGCCGGGGTTTTTGCTGTCGAGCAATCTCAGCAGTGCCGGCCAGGTTAGCGCCGCTGCGCTGCCCAGGGCTTGTGACTGATCGGCAGTTGTCCGAATGGCTTGCTCCGAGGGCATATATACCGGGCCACAACTCTGTGCCTTGACCTGTATCTCGCAGGCTTTCATCAGGAAGTACAGGTATGTAAAGGTTTCCGGTACGTCTTTACCGGCGGTCAGAACACCATGATTGCGCAGCATCATCATGGACTTGTCACCCAGATCCCGTATCAGGCGCTCGCGCTCATCCAGGTTCAGGGCCACGCCTTCATAATCGTGGTAACTCAGGTGCGCGAGGCATAGCATGGCCGTCTGGCTCAGGGGCAGCAAGCCGTCCCTGTGGGCGGAAACTGCCACGCCATCGGGGGCATGCAAGTGCATAACGGCACCGGCATCATCGCGCCCCATGTGCACGGCGCTGTGGATGGTAAAGCCGGCAGGGTTCACCCGGCCAAGGCCGCCGGATTCGACCACTTGCCCGTCTCTGTCCACTTTCACCAGCGAGGAGGCCGTGATCTCGTGGAACAGCAAGCCATAGGGGTTAATCAGGAAATGATGTTCAGGGCCAGGCACCCGGGCGGAAAGGTGGGTGAACACCAGGTCATCCCACCCAAACAGGGCGACAAGACGATAGGCCGCAGCAAGCTGGCTACGTACCTGCCATTCTGCCTCTCTCAGGGCATTTTTTTCAGTACTTGAGGTGTTTGTTGTCATGCGTTGTTCACCTTGTTTTTCATTGCGCATAAAAAAGGGAGTGGCAAGCCACCCCCTGAAGAAGACCTCTTTCTGATCAGTCAGAGGTCTCAGGCTCACCGACCAACGAGTTTAGCTTGCCTGCAAAAGAGATGCGTAGCGCTCCAGATGAAAATCATCATCGCCCAGTTGGTGGTTGATCATGATCAGGCGCTTGGCGTAATGGGCAAAGTTGTATTCCCATGTCATGCCAATACCACCGTGGGACTGTATACCCTGTTCCGAAATGAACTGCCCGCTACGGCCGATAACGTTTTTCGCCGCAGATAGCACGCGACGGCGCTCATCACTCTGCTCTTCATCAGCCACGCTGGCGGCCAGAGTCGCCATGGAGCGAGCCTGCTCCAGTTCCGACATCATGTCGACCATGCGATGTTGCAGTACCTGAAACTTGCCGATGGGTACGCCAAACTGTTTGCGCTGCTTGAGGTAATCCAGAGTCAGCTCGTTAGCGACTTCCATAACCCCGATAGCTTCAGCACACAGTGCCGCAATGGCGCGGCCGGCCTGATACTCGATCACCTCGGCGGCCTTGCCTTCTTCGCCCAGCAGGGAATCGGCACTTACCTGAACGTTGCTCAGGGTAAGGTCGCAGCCTTTAGCACCGTCAATGGTTGGATAAACCCGGCGCTCAATTCCGGCGGTATCTGCCTTCAGTGCAAACAGGCTGATTCCGTCTGCATCGCAGGATTCACCGGAAGTGCGCGCTGACACCAGAATAACGTCAGCGCAATGCCCGCCAATGACCACAGCCTTGCGACCGTTGAGCAGGTAACCGCTGCCTTTCTTCTCGGCTCGGGTCTCTACATCGTTCAGATTGTAAAAGCTCTGGGGCTCCTGAAGCGCAACGGCAGCTTGCAGTTCGCCGCCGGCGATACCACCTAACCAGGCTTCTTTCTGGCTATCGTTTCCAGCCTGGCTGATAAGGCCTCCGGCGAAAATGACAGACTGCAGGTACGGCTCCAGGCACAGACCGCGCCCCAGTTCGGTCATGACCGACTGCACTTCTACACCGCCACCACCGAAGCCACCCAGCTCTTCCGGGAAGGGCACGGCTGTCAGACCCAGCCCGCTGAGCTGCTTCCAGAAATCCACGCTGAAACCGGCATCGGTTTCGCTGTATTCCAGGCGTTTTTCAAAACTGTATTCACCGCGCACAAGGCGGGCCACGGTGTCCTGCAGCATTTGCTGCTCTTCGTTGAGTCGGAAATCCATGGTCGCCTCCTTAAAGCCCGAGAATCATTTTCGACACGATATTTTTCTGGATCTCATTGGATCCGCCGAAAATCGAGAGCTTGCGGTTGTTGAAATACTGAGCTGACAGGGGTGCAGCGTTCTCGTCTGACAGGAACTCGCCGTCGTAATCGAGGTTCAGCTCCTCTTCCACAAACGGAATGGCATAGGGCCCGATGGCTCTGCGTGCCAGGTCGTTAATGGCCTGTCGAATCTCTGTGCCTTTTACCTTCAGCATGGAGCTTTCCGCACCTGGCATGCCGCCGCCTTCAACCGATGCAATAATCCGCAGGTTGCTTATTCCTGCGGCCATCAGGTCGATCTCAACCTTGGCGATACGCTGGCTGAATGTTGTGTCCTCAATCAGCGGTCGGCCATTCTTGATGCGGCGTGAGGCCAGAGCTTTCAGGTGAGACAGTGCAGCTTTGGACAGGCCAATGCCGGCCAGCCCTGTGCGCTCGTAGGTCAGCAGGAATTTTGCGTAGGTCCAGCCTTTGTCTTCCTCACCCACCAGGTTTTCGACCGGCACTTTTACATCTTCGAAGAAGACTTCGTTCACCTCATGCTCGCCGTCAAGCGTAATGATCGGGCGCACGGTAATGCCTGGCGTATTCATGTCGATCAGCAGGAAGGAAATGCCTTCCTGAGCTTTCACCTCGGTGTTGGTGCGCACCAGACAGAAAATCATGTTGGCGTGCTGGCCAAGGGTGGTCCAGGTTTTCTGGCCACTTACAATGTAGTGGTCGCCCTGCCTGACGGCCCGGGTCTTGAGGGAGGCCAGATCAGAACCGGCGCCCGGCTCGGAATAGCCCTGGCACCACCAGTCTTCACCGCTGAGGATGCGGGGCAGATAGGTCTGCTTCTGTTCTTCGTTACCGAACCTGATGATAACCGGCGCCACCATGTTCACGCCGAACGGGACAGAACGGGGCACGCCGTAGCGGCAGGATTCTTCATCCCAGATGTGCTTCTGGACCGGTGTCCATTTCACGCCGCCATACTCTTCCGGCCAGTGCGTGGCGTACCAGCCTTGCTTGCAGAGAATCTGCTGCCAGCGCTGGTGGTCTTCTTTGGAGAGGTGACGGAAACCCTTCACCTTGGCAGCAATATCTGCCGGAAGTTTCTCATCCAGGAACGCTCTCACTTCATTGCGGAAAGCGAGCTCCTCGGCGGTGTAGTTCATGTTCATGATTAGCCTCGTCGTGTTGGGCTTTTTGGTATCAGCTAAACGCTGCGATTCCCGTCTGGCCACGGCCAAGAATCAGGGCGTGAACGTCATGAGTGCCTTCATAGGTATTTACAGCTTCGAGATTCATGACATGACGGATTACATGGTATTCGTCGGAGATACCGTTGCCGCCATGCATGTCGCGGGAAACCCGGGCGATGTCCAGGGACTTGCCACAGTTGTTGCGTTTGAGCAGAGAAATCGCGTCCGGAGTGGCGTCGCCGTTATCCATCATGCGGCCCAGTTGCAACGCGGCTTGCAGGCCCAGAGTTATTTCGGTCTGCATATCCACGAGCTTTTTCTGAATCAACTGGTTAGCGGCCAGCGGTTTGCCGAACTGCTTGCGCTCAAGGGTGTAATTACGAGCGGCGTGCCAGCAGAATTCAGCAGCACCCAATGAACCCCAGCTAATACCAAAGCGGGCCTTGTTAAGGCAGCTGAAGGGGCCCTTAAGGCCTTCTACGTCCAGCTTGTTCTCTTCCGGAACAAACACCTCATCCATAAAAATGGATCCTGTGTCGGAAGCACGCAGTGAGAACTTGCCTTCAATCTTCGGAGTGTCCAGGCCTTTGGCGCCTGCGCGCTCGATAACAAATCCGTTCACCTTGCCATCCAGCTTGGCCCACACCACAAAAATATCAGCGATGGGGGAGTTGGTAATCCAGGTTTTGGAACCGCTCAGCAGGTAGCCGCCGTCTACTTTCGTGGCGCGGGTTTCCATGCCTGCCGGATCCGAGCCGTGGTTGGGCTCGGTCAGGCCGAAACAGCCCACCATTTCGCCAGAGGCCAGCTTGGGCAGAATGCGCTTCTTCAGAGCTTCCTGGCCATACGCATGTATCGGGTGGATGACCAGTGAGGATTGAACGCTCAGGGCGGAACGATAGGCAGAATCGACACGTTCTACCTCGCGGGCGATCAGACCGTAACAAACGTGGTTCAGGCCCGGGCCGCCATATTCTTCCGGCAGGGTGGCACCAAGCATGCCCAGGTCACCCATGTCGTTGAAGATAGTGCGATCGAACTTTTCATGGCGATTGGCCTCGGTGATGCCCGGCATAAGGCGCTGATCACAGAAACTGCGAATGCTGTCCCGAACCTGGCGCTCGGTTTCATCCAGTTGTTTGTCAAACTGCAGAAGGTCATCCCAAGGTGCAGAAGCCATGTTGTTTCTCCTCAGTAAAGAAAGAGCACCCGGAGATAAAAGATTCCGGGCTGCTTTGTCATTTGTGCTAGCATAGTTTCATTAAGCGAAACTGAGTTTTGTATTGACTTTGCAAAAGACTAATCCGGGTGTGTGTGAAATGCAAGCAGAGACCATCTCTGTCGGCGTGATCCTGATAAGGGCAGTGCAGGCATGAATACTGCGGATCGCTGGCTGTTACCTGTTGCGGTTCTGGTTGAGCTGATGGCTATAGGTTTTTCCAGCACTCATCTCAGTGCAATCGCAGGCGTGTTGTTCATTTTCTGTTTTCTGTGGGCAGGTGGCCGACTGCAGTCGTACTCCCGCATTCTGTTGCTGATTTCTCTGGCAGTTACGGCGTGGTTTCTGGTGCGCGGGCAACTGGGTATGGACAGGTTGCTCAAAGCGTCTTCTGATGCAGCGTTTTACGCCGCATTTCTTGGCAGCCTCGGGATGATGCAATGTCTGGTCAGGCGCTTTGAAGTACTGCGCAGGATTCACGACGTCCTGCTGGGTGGTCGCGCGGTCTGGTTATACCCTAAATACGCTCTGGTCAGCTGCGGCATCGCCTCTGTTCTGAGTTTCGGCATGATGAATCTGCTTTGTGGCAGTCTTTCGGAAACCCTGCGAGAGCGTGGGATTACCGGCGAGTCCCGTTTGCAATGGTTGCGCAGTGTTCTGATCAGCGCGCTGCGTGGTTTTGCGCTTGTTCCTCTGGTGGCTCCCACGAGTGTCGCTGTGGCCATACTGACCCGGGAGCTGCCTCAGTTGAGTTGGTTTATGCTCTTGCCGTTCGGCCTTGCGGCCTCCGGAGTTCTGATTGCAGTTGGCTGGTTGCTGGAACAGCGCCGTTTCCGACAGGTCAGTAGCGAGCGTGTGGCTCTGGATCAGTGGCCTCCGGGTACCTTGCGGCTGCTGGGGCTGGTTTTGACCGTATTTGTCATAATGGCGGTTATCGTCGCTTTAACGGATTTCAAGGTATCCGTCGCCGCCATGATGGCTGTCCCATCCGTTACGCTTCTTTATATGATCTGGCAGGAGAGGTCCCCGGGGGTTGTATTCAAGGAAAGCGCAACTCAGATTTCAACCATGAATAATGAAATGGCGATTTTTGCCGCGTCAGCGATTCTTGGCGTATCAATTTCCAGCGTGATTCCAGAGGATGCGTTGAGAGGTCTTGTGAGCTCAGCGGGAGGAATGTGGATACTTGCCGTGGCCGGTATGCTGAGCCTGCCGCTGTTATCGACCATCGGCATTATTCCGATTACGGTCTTAAGCGTTCAGGCAGGCCTGCTGCCGCAACTGATAGCCGAGGGCATGGATCCGATACTGATATCCGTAGCCTTGGTTATCGGCTTTTCCCTGGCGATGATGCTGTCGCCTTTTGGCCCGTCTGTCATGCTACTTTCCCGGTTTGGCCAGGTGCCGCGATGGGTTGTCGCTTTTCGCTGGAACGGTGTGTTTGTATTGATTGCAGTGCCGCTTCTGCTGGCGCTTCTGGCTTTCGAGATCCTTGTCTTGCCAGCAATTCAGTAAGAGCGCTTTCGCGCGTCCTTTATTCTGTCTGGCAGAACGTTATACCAATTACTGCCCCGGGGATCCTGTTTTTCGGGCTCCGAATGCAGCCATCAACATGAATGTTTCATTTTTTAATGCGGGTTTTGAACTGAGTTTGTGGTACTTGCATTCATCAACGATTAAAATGCTTCATACTTTATATACACGGAATTCATAGCCCGGAACATTGGAGCTGGCGACGTTGTTGGAGGACGCCACATTATGCCAAAAGCAAAAACCACTTCACCGGAGCTGATGGCTGCATCTGGTGACGGCGAACCGGTGAAGCCGGAGAAGGATCGAAAGTTCGTCGAGGCGCTGTCCCGTGGTCTGGATGTGTTGCGGGCCTTCAGTCAGGGCTCGGTGATTCTCGGTAACCAGGATATTGCCCGGATTACCAACCTCCCCAAACCCACCGTATCCCGCATGACCTATACTCTGACCAAATTGGGGTATCTGAGTTACAACACCCAGCTGGAGAAATATCAGCTCAGCTCCGGCGTGCTGGCGTTGGGTTATGCGTATGTCTCCAACCTGAAAGTCCGTCAGTTGGCAAAACCCTATATGGATGAGTTCGCGCGGCAGAATAATATGTCTATCGGCCTGACCTGCCGTGATCGCCTGCATATGATTTATGTGGAAAATCGTCTGCCGCCCGAAGCCTCTCTGCTGCGCATGGATATCGGTCTCAAATTACCGATGGCCACAACGTCGGCGGGCCGGGCCTATTATTGTGCAATTTCAGACAAAGGACGAAAGGTAATTGATGATGCCATGGCGTTAAAATATGGCCCGGAAGCCTGGCCTGAGAAAAAAGAGGGCCTGGATCGCGCCATGGAAGACTACAAAAAATATGGTTTCTGCCTGTCACTCGGCGAGTGGGATCGCAACATCAACTCCGCGGGTGTTCCCGTTCATTTGCAGGACGGCACGACTATGGCACTGACCTGTGCTGCACCGTCCTACCTGGTTCCGGCTGAAAAGCTACGCGAGTCTATTGCTCATCAGCTGGCGATGCTGGCCAGTGACATTGAGTCGCTTGGCGTTTAGCCCGGTTTCAGGACGCAGTGCTTGCCGGGACAACTCCGGGCTCTATAAAACCGCAGGATTCGTCCTGCGGTTTTTTTTGCCCGGTTTTAAATGGTGGTTGAAACCCGGAGAGAACTTGTATTAAATCGTATGCATGTTTCGCTTGTTAAAACTACATTTCATATAAAGCGAGGGAGAGAATATGTCTGAGGTCGTAACTTACAGTCGTGAAGGCAATATTGGCGTGATTACAGTGGATTACCCGCCGGTTAATGCCCTCAGCCATGCGGTGCGTTCAGGCCTGGTTGCCGCGCTTGAGCAGGGCCAGAAAGATTCGGGCGCCAAGGTGCTTTTGCTGGTGTGTGAAGGCCGTACCTTTATTGCAGGTGCCGATATCCGTGAATTTGGCAAGCCCATGCAGGATCCTGGCTTGCCTGCGGTCGTTGAGCAGTTCGAGAACAGCGACAAACCCCTTGTTGCCGCGATCCACGGCACGGCGCTGGGCGGCGGGCTGGAGACAGCTCTTGGTTGCCATTACCGGGTTGCGCTGAGCAGCGCCAAAGTGGGTCTGCCGGAAGTAAAACTGGGCCTGTTGCCCGGTGCCGGCGGCACTCAACGCTTGCCGCGTCTGGCTGGCGCACAGAAAGCGCTGGAGATGATTACAACAGGCCAGTTTATAGCAGCCAAAGATGCGCTGACCTTCGGCATTGTCGATGCCGTTGACGATGGCAAAGACGTGAAAGCGGCAGGTATGGCCTATGCACAGAAAATTGCAGATGAGGGCAAGCCGGTGCGCCGGGTTCGTGATCTGACAGACAAGATTGCGGCGGATAAGGGCAGCGACGTGTTTGAGCAGTTCCGTGCCACGTTGAAAAAGACGGCCCGTGGTCAGTTTTCTCCGTTCAAGTGTGTGGACGCCGTTGAGGCGGCCTTTAACCTGCCGTTCCCGGAAGGTATGAAGCGCGAGCGCGAGCTGTTTGTGGAATGCATGAACTCGCCTCAGCGGGCGGGCCAGATCCACTCGTTTTTTGCCGAACGTGAAGTGTCGAAAGTCAAAGGGTTGTCGAAGGACACGCCGGTACGTGATGTGAACAGCGTTGGCATCATTGGCGCAGGCACCATGGGCGGTGGCATCGCCATGAACTTCGCCAACGTCGGTATTCCTGTCACCATCGTGGAAATGAAGCAGGAAGCTCTGGATAAAGGGCTGGGCATTATCCGCAAGAACTACGAAAACTCTGCGAAAAAGGGCCGTATCACCGAGAAGCAGGTGGAAGACCGGATGGCTCTGATTACCGGCAGCCTGAACTATGACGACTTCAAGAATGTAGACCTGGTGATTGAAGCTGTGTTTGAAAACATGGCGGTCAAAAAAGAGATTTTCGGCAAGCTGGACGGCGTGTGCAAGCCCGGAGCCATTCTGGCCTCCAATACGTCTACGCTCGATATTGATGAAATCGCCTCTGCGACCAAGCGCCCGGAAGACGTTGTGGGTATGCACTTCTTCAGCCCGGCCAACGTGATGCGATTGCTCGAGAACGTTCGCGGTAGCAAGACGTCTGATGAGGTGAAAGCCACCGTGATGGCTGTTGCCAAGAAGATCAAGAAAGTAGGTGTGTTGGTGGGCAACTGCCACGGTTTCGTGGGTAACCGCATGCTGCACAAGCGCGGCACTGAGGCTATGGCGCTGGTTAACGAAGGTGCTACACCACAGCAGGTCGACAAGGTGCTGACGGATCTGGGTTATCCCATGGGTCAGTTTGCCATGTCGGATCTGGCGGGTATTGATGTGGGTTATCGCATCCGTGAAGAGTTGCGTAACTCTGGTGAAGATGTCGCGCCCAGCTGGATGGACAAGCTGGCTGAACAAGGTCGCCTGGGCCAGAAGACTATGGCGGGCGTTTACAAGTACGAAGAAGGCAGCCGGGCGCCGATTCCGGATCCTGAGGTGGAGCGGATTATTGAGGATTTCCGCAAGGAGCAGGGTATTGCTTCCCGTGAGATTTCGGATCAGGAGATTCTTGAGCGCTGCATGTATGTGATGGTGAATGAGGCGGCGAAGATTCTGGAGGAGGGTATTGCTGACCGGTCTCTGGATATTGATGTGGTCTGGATTTATGGCTATGGCTTCCCGGCTTATCGTGGTGGGCCTATGTTCTGGGCGGATCAGGTTGGGCTGGATGTGATTCTGGCTGCGGTGGAGAAGTATCACGCTTCGGTTGGCGGGGATCAGTGGGAGCCTGCTTCGCTTCTGAAGCAGTTGGTTGCTGATGGTCGGAAGTTTGGCGACTTGTGAGATTGCTTTAGTTTCGAGCTGGCCTCTGATTGATTGACCTTGGGGGCTGGCTCGGCGCGGGTTGTCTTTTCTTCTGGAAAAAACAACTCGCTGCGCTCAGACATTTTTTTCCGGCAGAAAAGACAACCCGCACCAAGCCGGCTTGGCTGGGGCATTTTGATCCTTGCCGTATTCTGTTGAGGGTTGGCACTTCACTTTTTATTTCGAGGCAATTTTTATGTCAGACGCGCTTATTGTTTCTACTGCTCGTACCGGTCTTGGGAAGTCTTACCGTGGTGCTTTGAACGCTACCCACAGTGTGGATCTTGCAGGGCATGTGATTAAACACGCGGTTGCCCGTGCGGGCATTGATCCGGCGATTGTTGAGGATGTGATTCTGGGGGCGACGTTCCACGAGGGTTCCCAGGGCAAGAACATGGCTCGTTTGGCGGCTATTCGTGCGGGTTTGCCGGTGACCACGGCGGGGCTGTCGATTAACCGTTTTTGCAGTTCCGGTTTGCAGTCGATTGCTATCGCAGCGCAGCGTGTGGTTTCCGAGAAGGTGCCTGCGATGGTGGCGGGTGGTGTTGAATCTATTTCTTTGGTGCAGAACGATAAGCTGAACAGTTTTCATGCGACCAATGAGTGGTTGATGAAGAACAAGCCCGAGCTGTATATGTCGATGATTGAAACGGCGGATATCGTTGCTCAGCGTTACAACGTCAGCCGTGAGTCTCAGGATGAATACGCGCTTATCTCCCAGCAGCGCACGGCGGCGGCTCAGGAAGCAGGCAAGTTTGACGATGAGATTGTGCCTTTCGATGCGACGATGATGGTGAAGGACAAGGAAACGGGTGAGGTCAGTAAGAAAGACGTCACTCTCACACGTGATGAGTGCAATCGTCCGAACACGACGCTTGAAGGTCTGCAGAGCTTGAACGCGGTGCGCGGCGAGGGCAATTTTGTGACGGCGGGTAATGCCAGCCAGTTGTCTGACGGCGCGTCTGTTTGCACGGTGATGAACAGCACTTACGCTGAGAAGCACAATATTGAGCCCATGGGTATCTTCCGTGGCTTTGCGGTAGCAGGGTGCGAGCCTGATGAGATGGGTATTGGCCCGGTGTTCGCCATTCCGCGTCTGTTGGAACGCAACGGCCTGACCATGGATGACATTGATCTGTGGGAACTGAACGAAGCCTTTGCGTCGCAAGTGGTTTACTGCCGTGATCGCCTGGGGATTCCCATGGAAAAACTTAACGTAAACGGCGGTTCCATTTCCATCGGTCACCCCTACGGCGTAACCGGCTCCCGCCTGGCAGGCCATGCCCTGATTGAAGGCAAACGCCGCGGTGCCAAGTACGTTGTAGTCACCATGTGCATCGGTGGCGGCCAAGGTGCAGCGGGACTGTTTGAGGTCGTATAACTGGCGTTGAGCCGGCCCCGGGGTGGGGTGCCTTTTCTTCTGGGAAAAACAACTCGCTGTGCTCAGACATCTTTTTCCCGCCAGAAAAGGCACCCCACCCCGCGTCCAGCACCGTCAAAGGTGTTAGCTATCCAGATTACTAACAGGAAGCACTTACCATGGACAGAAAAGCCAAAGCTGTTGTTTGCCGTGAATGGGGCCAGCCCGTTCAGGTGGAGACCATTACTGTTGAAGGCCCAAAGCGGGGTGAAATCACCCTGAAAATCGCTGCCTGCGGCGTATGCCACAGCGATCTCTCCGCCACCACCGGCAAAATCCCGTACCCACCACCTTTGGTACTTGGGCACGAAGCCGCTGGAGTGGTCATTGAAGTTGGCGAGGGTGTAACCGAATTCCAGGAAGGTGACCACGTCGTCAGCTCCTTTATTTCCATGTGCGGCAAGTGCCGCCAGTGTGTGCGCGGCCGGCCAGTGCTGTGCGAAAACGCCCGCAAGGCCATGTTTACATTGCCCGATGGCACCGTGAGAACCAAAGACGCCAACGGCGAGCCTCTCAACGTATTCGGAGCCTGCGGTGTGATGGCGGAATACGCCACCATGCATGTGGATAACTGCGTGAAAGTCGACAAAACCGTGCCCATGCAAAATGCAGCGCTTGTGGGTTGTGCAGTGATGACCGGTGTGGGTGCCGTTTTTAATACCGCGCAGTTGGAACCAGGCTCCCGTGCGGCAGTCTTCGGGATTGGCGGCGTTGGTCTCAACGCAATTCAGGGCTGCGCAACGGCAGGAGCCGAGATGATCGTGGCCGTAGACAGCAACCCTGCGAAGCTGGAAATGGCTAAAGAATTTGGCGCTACCCACACCATTAACATCAACGACGTAGAGGATGCAGCCAAAGCCGTTAAAAAGCTGACCGGCGGCGTAGACTATGCCTTTGAATGCGTTGGCGCAGGCGCTGTTGTAGAGCAGGCATATAAAAGTCTGGGGCGAGGAGGCACAGCTGTTGTTGTCGGCGTGTCTGACCCGAAAGACAAAACCTCAATAACCACACTGACGTTGCCGGCAGACGAGCGCACCCTCAAAGGAAGCTGGCTGGGTTCGGCCCGCCCGCAATACGATTTTCCGCGCATCATCGGGTTGTACAAAGCCGGCAAGCTGAAACTGGATGAACTGGTTACGCGCACCTACCCCATTGAAGAAGCTGCTCAGGCTTTTGACGACATGGTGGCAGGCAAGAATGCACGCGGCGTAATTGTGATGGAGCCCTGAAATGAAAACCCGAATTACTGAAATGTTTGGCATTCGCCACCCGATCATTCAGGGGGGCATGCACCACGTCGGCTATGCCGAGCTGGCATCCGCTGTATCCAACGCCGGTGGTCTGGGTATTATTACCGGGCTTACCCAGCCTACGCCTGAGGATCTTGCGCGGGAGATTGCCCGCTGTCACAAGATGACCGACAAACCCTTTGGCGTGAATCTCACTTTCCTGCCTTCATTCAACGCGCCGCCTTATCCCGAGTATATTGACGCCATTATTGAAGGTGGCGTAAAGGCGGTGGAAACGGCGGGCCGTAGCCCGGAAAAGTACATGCCTCAGCTCAAGGCTGCCGGCATCAAGGTGATTCATAAATGCACCTCCGTGCGCCATGCCCTGAAAGCGGAAAAGATCGGTTGTGATGCTGTCAGTGTTGATGGCTTTGAATGCGGTGGTCACCCCGGTGAAGACGACATACCGAACTTTATATTGTTGCCCCGGGCAGCTGACGAACTGAAGATTCCGTTCGTTGCCTCCGGCGGTATGGCCGATGGTCGAAGCCTTGTGGCAGCCATGGCTTTGGGTGCGGAGGGTATGAATATGGGCACTCGCTTTCTCGCCACCAAAGATGCACCCATTCACGACAACGTCAAACAGGCGATCGTGGAGGCGGACGAGCTACAGACCCGCCTGATCATGCGTGACCTACGCAACACCGAAAGGGTTCTGAAAAACGCCGCGGTTGAGGAAATCATCCGCATCGAAAAGGAAAAGGGCAAAGCGGTGACCATTGACGATATCCGCCACCTGGTCACCGGCGCCAAAGGCCGCCTTGTTCTGCAGGAAGGTAAAATGGACGAAGCCGCCTGGAGCTGCGGCATGGTGGCAGGCCTGATTCACGATATCCCGACCTGCGATGAGCTGATACAGCGCATCATGGTGGAGGCTGAGGCCATTGTGCGCCAGCGCCTGGCAAAGTTTCTGGAAGACTAGTGCCTGCGATTTCCCGGCCTTACAGGGAAATCGTTTTGCTGACGGTCCCGGACCAGTCGCTCTCAAGACCAGTGGTATCTATGGTTTTGATGGCGAAATACCAGGTACCCGTTCCAAGTCCCGTTATTTCGAATGCGTCCTCTTGACCATCGACCGTAATTTCTTGGTTCGATGTGTTTTCAATGTTTTGTTCAGTGCCATATCGAACGATATATGTGGCAATTTCACCCGGGGCCATCGACACCCCGTTGACTCGCGTCCATGGTGCCTGCCAAGTCAATTTTGCAGACCCGGTGATCGGTGCCGGAGCAGGTTGAGGCTGTGGTTCAGGCACCGGGGCGGGCTCAGGCTCCGGCATTGGCTCTGGCTCCGGCATTGGCTCTGGCTCTGGCTGAGGCGTGGGCTCAGGCTGGGGTGTGGGTTCAGGAGCTGGCTCCGGAACAGGCTGCGGCGCAGGTTCGGGGGTCGGCTCGGGTTGAGGCGCTGGTTCTGGAGCGGGTTCAGGCTGGGGCGAAGTGATGTGCCCTGTTGATCCCAGAGTCTCTTCAAGGCTCGCGACTGCCTCAGCAAGTATATTGTCCCGAACACCCGCATCCGCCAGTTGAGGCTGCAAATACTCGGCCTGAAGCATGCCTGCCAGTGCCAACAGTTCAACGCTCAGCTCAAGATCATCTCCGGCGCCAAGCGGCAAGTCGCCACTTGCACCGGCGCTCTCCCGGGCGGTTTCAAGCACATCACCCAGCGTGCGCCAGCGGTCACCATCTACCAGGCTCAGAAACGCGATATTCAGCAACGCGGTCTTCAGATCCGACGCTTGAACGCTGCCTAAATCAGATGCTGAGAGATCTACAGGCCTCCTGGACAGAGCGCCAGCATCAAGCCCGAAGCGCTCTTCCTGATCGCCGAGCGATTCGATAAATTGAAGATATTTGCCATCGGAAGACTTGAGGAATTTTTCGAAAGCCAGAGTTGCCAGTGGGGTTAAAGCTACAGATCTGCTGGAATCAGAGGGGTTCACAAGCGATTTCAAAACCAGGTTGTTGCCCGGCCAGAACCACTCGCCAAAGCCGACGTTGACGCCGGATGGCGTGTTGCACGCGGGTTGCGCGTCACAGCGCATGCGAGTTTGGGTATCTGACTGCAATATCACTTTAAGAGGTTGGTCTGAATAGCTTTCCGGTACTGAAATGCGGAACCCACCGTTCTGGTTAGTTCTTGCGGTTTCCCCTATCTCTACCCAGCCGCTGTCCATAGCGCCGGCCTCATGGCGCCAGATAGATACCAGCCCGCCTTCAATGGCGCCTTTGACGGCATAGCCTTCTACCCAAACCTTCTGGTTTTCGCTTTCGCCAGATGAAGCACTGTTATCGGGAGTGCTCACCGATACGTCGGGTACTTCAGCTTTCGAGTTTGATGAATCACCACCGCCGCAAGCCGAAAGCAGAGAGCTTAGCGCTATGGCGAAGAGACCGAGCCGTGTGCGTGTATGGAAGGTGAACATTGCAACTCCAGGGAAAGTGGACGATGCAATGCTACCGCTCGAAGGTGTTAAATGGTGTTAATTATGGCGCTATTTGGTTACTTAATGCGTCAATTTATCGTCATATAATGTTGGTCAAACCCTGCTCCCCCTTTCGTTATCTATGGTAGCCAAGGCACGGCCAGCTCGTTGGCTGCGTTACATAGTTCGCGCAAACAGGCCAAAGGGCATGGCCTTCAGCACATAGCTCAAGGGTGTCCACGGCCACCAGGGTACGTAGGCCCGGCGTTTTTCCTTGTTTATCGCGTGCACAAGGGCGCGCACGCCGGTGTCCAGATCTACCCGGAAAGGCGCATTTTTGGTGTCCCGGTTAATGTCGGTGAGAATGTAGCCTGGCATTATGTTGCTCACTCGAATTGGCGTATTCCTCGTGTCCAGCTGCAAACCTTCTGCCAGCGAAGCAACGGCAGCCTTGGTTGCAGCATATACATTCAGAGGTCCACGAAAGCCTCGTACGCCGCTGACTGAAGACATCAACACCAGGTGGCCGCTGTTCTGCTCACGGAATATTTCCATGGCGGATTCACATTGGGCGATGGCGGCTACAAAGTTGGTTTCAGCAGTCTGGCGATTGGCCGAGAACTGTCCCCGGCCGATGGCAGCTGAGCTTCCGATACCCGCATTAACAACTATCCGGTCCAGACTGCCGAGTTCTTTCCGGAATGCCCGGAAGACCTCAAACACCTGCTCGTATTCACACACATCGAGAGGGAGTACCAGTACGCGGATACTCGGGTAGCTGGTTTGTAACTCGTGTTGCAACTCGCTCAGCTTTTCGGAGCTGCGGGCGCACAATGCGAGATTACAGCCCTGCGCCGCCCATTCCCGCGCCATTCCCTCACCTAAACCGGTACTTGCTCCGGTAATCAGGATGTTTTTTCGCATAAGTGCTTTCCTTTGATTGGTATCTTTGAAGCGTGGGGTTCGGCGCAGGCTCAGTGCAATTACTCCACATTTTTCAATAGATGCTCGATTTCGTTTGGCGCTGTATGTGCTTTGAACGCATTGGATGCGGCTTCAACGGTGATGGCAACGAGTATTCCGGCGAGCATAAGGCCAATAAACGTGATGATTATTGATAGCACTTTCGAGATTTTTTTCAGCGGCAATATATCCCCATAACCAACGGTTAGTGCGGTAATGAAAGCCCAGTAAAGAGCATCGAACTTTCGCCATGACTCTATGCGGCCAACGATTAACCCGAGTATCGAAATTATGGCCCCGAGCATGAGCAAAACAGGAGATACCAGAAGGAGCCCCAATAGAAGTATTTTTATGAAGGTAATCGAAAATTCCATAAACAGCTCTCAGGTGGCTTGCGCAAGGTGAAAGAATTCTGTCTGTCAGGCGGCATTTTACTGTGGAATTGACCTGGTGGAGCGACACTGTGGTTCGGCAGTAAGCTATATTGCCATTTCTGCGTATCAAGAAGGTAGCCATGGAGTCAGTGGTCGCAACAAATTCTGTACGATTGAGAGGAATGGTATTACCGTTGATTCCGGATTTTCTTAAAGCTCCATCTCTGTCCGCCGATTAATAAGGAAAGGGCTGGAGTTCAGTATATAGCGGGCTGTCGGTGTGATCGCCGGCAATTGATGGGAAATACTATGCGATCTGGTAAAACAAAAGGGGTAATGCTTTTATTACTCTTCACTGTTTTTTTTGCGCAAGCGGCGGGATCAAAGGAGCTGGTGTTCCTTAACTGGCCAGATTACATGGATCCGGACATTCTTGTGGAGTTCGAGCAGCGTACCGGTATTACGGTAAAACAAAGCTATTTTGATTCCGATACCAGCCGGGATGAACTGCTACTCGAGACCGAAGGTAAAGGCTTCGATGTGGCGCTTATCAATGGCGCCTCGCTCAGGATTCTGGCGAAGCGCGGTTGGCTCGAGCCTCTTGATGAGTCGGCGATTCCAAATCTGAAGCACGTCGACCCGCGCTGGCGCACTGCATTTGAAAAAGCCGAAGATTTTGGCGTTCCCTATTTCTGGGGTACGGTCGGCATCGTCTACCGACAGGATCTTGTTCCGTTCAAGGTTTCAAGCTGGATGGATCTGTTGCGGCCAATAGAGGAGCTCCGTGGCAAAATCAGCATGATTGGTGATAGTGCGGATATGATCGGCGCGGCCCTCAAGGCGCTGGGCTACTCGCTCAACAGCACCAATGAGGATCAAATGAATGAGGCAGAGGCGTTGTTGCAAGCTCAGGCTCCCGCAGTGAACACCTACCGATATCTTTCTCTGAACGAAGATTCCGCGCTGTTAACCGGTGAGGTAGTTATGAGCATGATGTACAACGGCGATACCCGGATGTTGCAGGAGTACAGCAATAATATTGCTTTTTTACTTCCGGAAGAGGGCGGCAATATCTGGACCGACTATCTGAGTGTGCTCAGCGCCTCGCCCAGAAAGGCTGACGCGAAACGTTTTATCGATTTCCTTAATGAGCCGGAGATCGCCGCGCGGCTGGCGCAGTACGTTTATTACGCTACGCCCAACCGGGCCGCCGAGGCATTGCTGCCGGCTGAGTTCAAGAGCGATCCGGTTATTTACCCGAGTGGGAAGGCTCTTGAAAACTCGGAAGCGTATAGTCGATTGCCGCCTCGGGCTCAAAAAAATCGCGCGGCAATATTTTCGCGTATTGTCCATTGAACGCCGAACTCTGATCTTGTGGGCTATTTACGATGAATGACAACAAAGCCTTCATCAGCAAATGCAACGCGTTCTGGCTGATGCTCATTCTGATTGTTTCCAGTTTTCCGGTGCAGGCCGCAGGGCCGACGGAGCTGGTATTTCTCAATTGGTCTGATTACATGGATCCCGAGATTCTGGAGGAGTTCAGGCAACGCACCGGCATCGCGGTAAAACAAACGTATTTCGAGACTGATGCTGCCCGGGATGAACTTCTGGTCGAGACTGGGGGTAGAGGTTTCGATGTGGCGGTTATCGATGGCACCTCGATACGGATTCTCGCAAAGCGTGGCTGGCTTGAACCAGTTGATGAAACTGACATTCCCAACCTGAAGCACGTTGATCCGCGCTGGCGGGCTGTTCACGAGGATGCCGAGGTTTACAGCGTGCCCTATTTCTGGGGTACGCTGGGCATCGCCTATCGCAAGGACCTGGTTCCGTCTCCGGTTTCAAGCTGGATGGATTTGTTGCAGCCAGCCGAGGAGCTGTATGGCAGCGTGGCGATGATAAGCGATACAAGAGATTTGATTGGCGTGGCGCTGAAGGCTTTAGGTTATTCGCTCAACAGCACTGATCAAAAACAGCTCCATGAAGCCGAGGCGTTACTTCAATCCCAGGCGCCGGCTGTCAAAACCTACAAATACGTTTCCCGGGGTGAAAGTTCTGCGTTGGTGAACGGCCAGGTTGTCATGAGCATGATGTATAATGGCGGCGCTCTGGAGGTTCAGGAGTATCACGATGAGATCGCGTTTATTCTTCCTGAGGAGGGCAGCAATATCTGGGTCGACTATTTAAGTGTTCTCAGTGCCTCCACCAACAAGGCTGCTGCTAAACACTTCATCGACTTTCTTAACGAGCCAGAGATTGCAGCGCGGCTGGCGCAAGCCGTTCATTTCGCGTCGCCGAACTTGTCTGCCAATGCACTGCTGCCGGCAGAGTTCAAGAGTGATCCTGTTATCTATCCGAGCCAAGAGGCGCTGGAAAAGTCGGAAACCTATCGTCGTCTGCCGGCCCGGGCGCAGAAAATTCGCGCAGCGATTTTTTCGCGCCTCGTCAACTGAACCGCCTATACGCATATGCGCCTCCACGCCAAGGTTCTGTTAGTTGTCGTGCCCTTAGCGGTCATTCCACTGTTGATGCTGGGCTGGCTAGCCTATGATCAACTGCGATCGAGTGCGTTAGAGCGCAGCTCGAGCCAGATGACGACGCTGATGGACCAGATATCGCGCAATTTTCATATGCATCAGGATGTTGCTGAAGCGAATGCCAAACTGTTTGCGGATGCGTCGTTGATGCGCGCTTACGCACTGACCAAAGATGAAGAAGAGCGGTATGTTCTGATGCTGCCTTCTCTGCTGAAGCTTTTCTCCAGCTATTTGCGAGCTTATCCTGATTATACGGAAATACGCTTCCTGCTACCGGATGGTTACGAGGATGCTCGTACGACCTTGATGCCGATACCCAATGTCACCGAAGATGAGGGCGATACTCCTTTTTTTCAGGAACTCAGCCGGTTCGAGGGTGAGACATTTGTTCAGGTTTCCACGCCCCCGGACAGCCATGCGATATCGCTGCAGATTGCCCGGCCTATCCGGCTGATCGACTTGGCCACCCAGGACCCTCTCAACGGTACGCCGACACTAAGGGGTTATCTGGTGGTCACCATGGCGCTGGATTTCATGGCGGAGCAGATGGCTGCCAGCCGAATTGGCGAAAACGGCCATACGCTTATCGTCGATGCAGACGGCAAGATTCTCTTTCATCAGGACCCAGCCCGGCTGGGCCAGCAACTGCCAATGCCGCTGTTAGATAAGGCTTTGGAGATGGTGAAAAGTGAGCAGCTTGTACCTGCGTACTATCAGCAGACGGATAGTTTGTTAGCGACGCGGCGTTTGCACGAAGGCCTGCTGCTGGTCGGCATACTGCCGAAGGAAGATCTGCTCAAAGAAAGCCAGCGGCTTGGTAATATTGTTGCCTGGATCATACTCGGTACCGTGGCGTTGTTGACCATTGCTTTATTGAGCGCCATGAATTTGCTCATGGTTCGTCCACTCAAACATTTAATGGGCGCCGTCCGCGAGATTGGTCGTGGAAACCTGGCACCTGATA
Organism: Marinobacter sp.; assembly: GCF_048259445.1. Classification (GTDB taxonomy): domain Bacteria; phylum Pseudomonadota; class Gammaproteobacteria; order Pseudomonadales; family Oleiphilaceae; genus Marinobacter. Next base: position 24,928 of record NZ_JBLXHQ010000028.1, read on the forward strand.
TCGCGTTATCGACCAATGATGAGCTCGGGCAGCTCGCGCTGAGTTTTCAGGAGATGGCGGGCAACCTTGAAAAATCACGTGTCAAGATCGAGCGCTTGGCCTATCACGACAGCCTGACTGGTTTGCCCAACCGGTTTCAGGCTCATGAAGATCTGCGCCATATGATCTCTCTCGCCCGTCGCGAGAATGGCAAGATGGCGGTGCTGTTTCTGGATCTGGATAACTTCAAGCGAGTCAACGACACGCTGGGACATCAGGTGGGTGATCAACTGCTCAAGGAAATGGCGACCCGTCTCAGCTCCGTCCTGCGGGCGGAAGATGTCATCCTTCAGGATCCCCCTCGAGATACTCTGGATGTTCTCGCTCGCCTGGGCGGAGACGAGTTCGTTATTCTGCTGCCCAGGGTTCATGGCTCCCAGGATGCGGCGAAGGTTGCCTTACGCATTCTCGAAATCATGAAAGAGCCGTTTCATTTGGATAGTAAGGAAATATATAGCGGTAGCAGCATTGGCATCTCGCTGTTTCCCGATGACGGTACCGATGTGGATGATCTGATAAAGAGCGCCGATGCCGCCATGTACCAGGCGAAAGAGCAGGGTCGCAACAATTTCCAGTTCTACTCCGCTTCGTACAATCGTGCGGCTTTTGAATATATTTCGCTGGAAGGGAGGCTGAGGCGCGCAATAGAAAACAACGAACTGGAGCTTTATTATCAGCCGCTGGTGCAGGCCAGTACAGATAAGGTCGTTGGGTTAGAGGCGTTGCTGCGCTGGAATGATCCGGTTGAGGGTGTTATTCCGCCAGACAGGTTTATTCCAATCGCCGAAGACAGCGGGTTGATTCTGCCGATTGGTGAATGGGTTCTGCATGAAGCCGGGCGCCAGCTAAGTGTCTGGCAGGCTGCGGGGCTTGCCGATGCCTCTGTCTCCGTCAACGTCTCTGCAATTCAGCTTCAGCGCCAGGATCTTGTAACTATTGTCGATGAGGTATTGGAGGAAAACGGGCTGCACCCCTGGCAACTGGAGCTTGAGATTACAGAAACTGCGCTGATGAAAATCAGGCCAGAGGTTATCGGTGACCTGAATGCGATGCGTCAAAAAGGTGTGGCCATTTCACTGGATGATTTTGGTACGGGCTATTCATCTTTGAGTCTTCTGCAAGAGCTTCCCATCAGTAAATTGAAAATCGACAAATCTTTTGTTCGGGACATGCTTGTTGATTCCAAAGATGCAGCCATCGTCTCAGCCGTTCTGTATATCGCCAAAAGCCTGGGGTTAAGCTCAACCGCAGAGGGCGTCGAAACGCCGGAACAGGCAGCCCATCTTGCGAGCGAGGGCTGTGACCAGCTGCAGGGTTACCTGCTAAGCCGGCCATTACCGGTAGCTGAGATGACAAGGTTACTGAAGAGCAAAAAAGTAACGAGTCTTCTCAGGTCGAATATTGCGTAATATGGAATAATTTCGGATTATGGAATTCCTGCTCCGCGTTGTAGAATTTTCCGAGCCTGGCCATTTTAGTTCGTTTTTGCCATTAAACCCGGAGAGCCTCATGAGCGATTCCAGAACAGAACCCAGAATTCAGGTGATTGACCGGGCAGCGCAGCTGCTGGATGCCATAGCTCGCTATTCAAAAGCGGTTTCGCTGAAAACGCTCAGCGCCGAAACCGGCCTGGCGCCCTCCACGACCTATCGGATCCTTCAGTCACTGATCAGTAATCGTTTTGTTGAACGGGATGCGAACGGCGATTACCGGTTGGGGCAGCGGTTGCTGCAGCTTAGTAATCGTGCGCATTCGGACATTGATCTGCGCGCGGTGTCCCTGCCTTATATGCAAAAGCTATGTGACCGGTTAGGTGAAACCATCAATCTCACCATTCGCGAAGGGGATGTGGTGATCTATTTCGAAAAAATTACGCCAAATCGCATGATGCACGTTAACCAGATAGTGGGTAGTCGCGCGCCGCTGCACGTGACAGCGGTTGGTAAACTGATGCTGGGCCTGGAAGGGGCAGAGGAAATAGCCAGCTATGCCCAACGCACCAATCTGCCGGCCTACACACGCAACACGCTGTCGTCGATTGAAAGGCTGGAGGCCGCCTGTCTCGCCAGCGTGCGTCAGGGCTACGCTCTGGATAACGAGGAAGCGGAAATCGGTGTTGGCTGTATTGGCGTCTTGCTGCGGGAGACCTCCGGAACGGTGTGCGCTGGCCTGTCCGTGTCGGCGCCCATCGAACGCAGAAAGGATGAGTGGATTCATGAGCTGAAGCAGGCCGGTGAAGCAATTTCGCTACAGTTGGGATACCGGCCGGATTGATCCTCTTCTCATTATCATGGCCGGAACCAAACGTTTTGTGTGATTGAACCGCCCCGGGTTTTGAGTGCGGCATTGGAAGAGCGAAAGCATGGTCTGCAATGCGAGATGTTGAATGCTTCAGGCTGTTTGTGACCAGGCCGTAGCGACGTCCACCTGCCTTGGCACGTCATTAACCCGTGGTAACCGCAATCGAACTGTCTTCTCGAACGACGGCGCCGGGCGTGGGGTCTTGTGTGGCTATTTTGGCATCTGCATTCGCTTCGTCGACTCCTTCAAGAACCAGATCGAAACTCTCTGCCAGGATTGTGGCCTGGGCGCTCGTCATACCGGTGAAGTCAGGAACAACGCGGGCGGCTTCCGCGCCGCTTGGGGCTGGAACGGCAACGATACGAAACTTGATTTTGGCACCCACCGTGCCGGTGAAACCGTAGCTGTTGCGATAGCCGCCATCCACCGGCGCCGCATAGATGCGAGGCCTGGCTGCCACTCTGCGGTTGAGCATTTTTGTGCCGAGCGGGGCGAGGGGAGCTGCACTGGGAGTTGGTTGTGGCGCTGAGTTTCCGATAACCGTCAGGGACAGGGTTAACTCGCCTTCGGTTTCGGGAATCGCATAGAACGTTGGCCTATAGCCCGTCTCGCGCATAATGCGCGTAAGGTCGTCGCCGTTTTCATACAGCGCCAAACACTGTTCCAGGGAGCCAGCATCCAGTGCAGCCTGGGCTTCCGCAACACCCCGGCCTACCGACGCAATCAGATCGCCTAATGGAGCTGCGCCAATATCCTGTGCAAGTTTTTTTAAGTCTGACATGTCAGCTTTCCTTTTGAGGCCCGGTAGCGACCATCAGGCGGATGATTGTCTCGCGCGGAAGATTGCCGCCTGCGGCGGGATTCTGCGTAATAACTGCACCCACGGGTTTACCTGGGACCTCGATCACTTCAACACGGCGGCCGAGCGGGCGTAGGATGCGGGTGGCTGAGGCCGGTGTCAGGCCAACGACGTCAGGCATGGCCTGGCCGCCAGAATCTGAGGCAGACGACTTGGGCCGGACACCGAAGCTGATCTCGCTGGCGGCCTTGGAGTCAACGCGTGACAATTCGGCGGCATCGAACGGCTTGAACCGGTTGCCGCCATCGGCCAGATAGCCTTTCAGCGTGATGCGTGCGTCAGCAAGCTCAACGCCCTCGGCTTCCATTCCACGTAACGAGTTAGCGATTGTGGTGGCCAGGGTACCTATCTGAGGGGCAGCCGCTTCGGCGCCGCGCAGCTCGTCCAGTTCGGCTTTTAAATTATTGCGTTCAGATGTCAGCCCGTTGAACCGGGTGTTCAGGGTGTCCTCACGCGCCTTGTGTTCTCGCAATGCAATTTCGGAGCTGAGCAGTTGAAGTTTCAAGCGAGAAACTTCCTGGGTTGCAACATCGTTCAGAGGGCCGGGTTGTGGCGCTTTGGTTTTTTCAAGCTGGGCCTGCAGGTCAATCAGGTTAACGTCCTTTTGTGCAATCTGGGCAGCAAGTTCATCGCGGTTTTGTTCCAGAGCCACGGTAGTCTGTTTGGCGTCGAGAAACCGCTGCATCAGAACGTCTTTTTCTGCCTTGAGAGTCTGCGATTCGCGCTCGGATTTTGCCAGGCGGTCTATGAGCGGATTGGCCTGGCCGCCGCGCACTGCCTTGCCAAAATCCACAATGAGCGTGGTTCTGCTCACTTCTATTAACGGGTTCTCGGCCAACACTTCGCCCCGGCCGCCCGCAAGGCGAAAATGAGGCATAACGTTCAGGTTCTTCAGCTCGTTTCCATCCATGCTCAGCTTGAAACTGCCGGCCTGGGTCGTTCGTGATTGCGCAACCGTGTCCCAACCGCCTTTCAGTGTCTGCAGTTGTAAACTTACAACCAGATTAGCGGCGGGTTTTCCGTTGGGGTCCAGAAGAGTGCCTGTCCCGACGATGGCTCTGATCATAGATCACGCTTCCTTTTTCAAGCTGATACGCGTTTCAGCGCCCGCCGCGCGCACCAGAATAATGGCGCTTTCGCCGGTCTTTAATGCGCTGGATCCTATACCGATGATGGCTATTCCGGTCTGGTCGGTCTGGGTTTGCTGCTCAGCAAGAAGTGCCAGCCGCCGAGCTGATGTCAGCGTCGTTCCATGCATAGCGCTGCTTGCCTCCGCGTCATACTCCAGCTCCACAGGAGTCTGTGTCAGAATTTCGCCAGCGCTGTTAGATAAGCGCACTTCAACTGAGTTACCGCGCTGGATTGCGGCAATCAGGGTTTGTGGCAAGCCACCGTTGGGTGGCACGGCGACGATTTTACCGCTGATGGTCGAACTGATCGTATTTCGGGATGACGAGGTTCCAGAGGGCTGTAACAGCCATCTTTTTCCGCTACTGCTGCTGTTGTTGGCCTCTACTGTTTCTATTTCAAAGGTGAAGTCCAGCTCGGGAATGCGGTAGCTCGGCAGTGGCCGGCCAAATGAGTCTGCAGGCGGCAGTTCTGCCATTGTCTGTTGTGCTTCGGTCAGGGCGCTGGCCAGCCCGCCCAGAAGGGCCGCTATGGCGTCGGCTGAAATATTGGCTGGGTCAGACATTGTCTGTTCTCGCTCCTTGTGTGCCTCGTCTGTCTAGTCGGGCGGCGTCTCTGCCCGCGTCAGGATCCTGCGGTCTGCGATGGCGCTCGAGTTCACGTGCTTCATCAAAGCGTGCAGTGCGCCGCGAAAGCGCCAGCGCGCGTAATTTGTCAAGATCGCCGGAACCGCCGCGTAGAATATCCAGTCGTTCAGACGCTCGTTCCAGTGCTCCAGGCCTCTCGGGTAAGCGTGGCTCGGGCAGGGCGGTTGTCAGATCACGCAGGTCTGGCGACTCGCGCAAGCGCATCATCCGCTCCAGAGGGTCTGATTCGGCCTGAGTTGCCGGATTTCTCAAATTGCGTAATCCGGTTCTGTCCGCGAGATCTTGAATTGCACGCTGCCCGGTTCGTTGTGGTGGTTCCGAGGCACTTGTCTGGGTTGCTTGCAATACTTGTCTCAACCCGCCCTCACTCAGTTCATCCTGGGGCGAACCGGGAGCGTGTCGCCGATCTCTGGCTGCCGCCCAGGCATCGTCGGCCGCCCGGCGAACCGAGAGGGGGGTGATGGGGAAACGGCTGTCGCCGTTATCCATCGGGCGCCCGGTCAGAGCCGCCATGCGCGCTTCCAGCGCCTCCCGCTGATGCAAAAGCGCTCGCAGGTCCGCCGGCAGCATACCTGCGTTTATTCGCGGCGCTTCGGTCGCTGCATTTGCGCTTCTCGTGCTCAGATTGCGAAGAGAGTTACGGGCCATGGTTTAAGTGACCGCTGGTGGAGTAGAAAGAGCGCGCAGGCGCTCTTCAAGAATTGCCGGTGCCGGCACGGTAACCAGTTTCGTGCGGAGTAGTGATGAACCCTCTGCGCTGTATTGGTACTTGCTGGAATAGCTGGCAGAAACCGTGGACACATTGGCCTTGGCCGAGGCTGAGAAGAATCCCACTTTGCCCGATACGGAGGCGGCGACTTTTGTCGACGATGTCTTATCGGTGTCTTCCTGGCTCATGGTGATTGAGATTTTCACCTCGATCAAGGTGTCGACGAATTGGTAAAAGGTTGGGGTGAAACCCAACTCCAGCAGCGAATAGCTGTCATTCGCCTTGCTGGGGCCAATCTGCACGAGATTGTTGCGCCCCGCATCAAAACCGGTTCCTCTTTCATCGTCTTCTTTTTCGGGGCTGAAGCCCGCCATAAGACGAGCGATTTTCATCGACACTATGTCCAGTTCATACTGCGCTTCGGCAATGGCGAGCCCCATCGACCGAATCATCGCGGGGAAGGGAACGTTGAGCAGGTCCTGTCCGATGGCCATCTGTTGATCCTCCGATCAGGTGTTGTCGTCAGTATCCAGAATTTCTGCCAGACGTGCGCGGCGGGTTTCTTCCTCAATGTCCACGAAACCGCGAATACGTTCTTCAAGAATCGCGGGTGGCGGCACCGGAACCAGTTTGGTGCGAAGCAGGCTCGCCCCCTCGGCGGAGTAGGAATACTTTGATGAGTAGGTCGCATCCACCTGAGTTGTTTGCACCGACGATTTGCCCGCATAACTGCGCGAACGTTTACCCCCGAACAGCCCCATCAGCCCGCCGCCGCGTTTTGAGCGTTTTGATGATGAACTTCTGTCGCGCGATGCCTCGGTGCGGGTGCGTGTGGACTCGTAACTGCGGGTCATCTTGATTGCAATTTTTACTTCGATGATTGTGTCTACAAACTGATAGAACGTGGGGGTAAAGCCCAGTTCCATCATCGACAGGCGGGTAGGCACGCGAATGATTTCGTCCAGCAGTGGTTTGCCGTCAACCTGCGCACTGGCGATTGCAGATTCGCCGTTACTAGCCAGGTCTTTGCTTTGAGTGGCGCTAAGTTGACCCAGTTCGCTGACCAGGTTGAGAACCACCTCTGTCAGTTTGACGGAATCGGCGTCCAGCGCGCCGGTTAAACTATCGTCGAAGATTGCGTAGGCCAGTGCCGCGCGCACGCTCATGTACTCGTAGCCGAAAAAGATGCGGCTGTCGTCGAAGGTCTGGTTGCCTTCATCGTCGAAAACCGATTGCAGGCCACCCATCATTTCGGCGGTTCGCATGCCCGACTGATCAAGTTGGAACTGGCTGTCGGCAATTGCGAAAGCCATGTCCCGGATCATCTCCCCCATGGGAACGTTCAGAAGGTCCTGTCCGATTGACATGTGTCTAATCCTCTTAAGCTGTTACGGATTTGCCGGTTTTGGCAATGTGGGTGTTGCCGCCCGAAGTACCTCTAAAAAACGTTCAGGTGGTGGCAGTGAGACCAGTTTTGCGGCTATGGATGACGCACCCTCAGCCGAGACAGAAAACTTGCGTTCGTAACTGGCGGAAACAGTCGCTGCAGCCATAAAGAAAGGCGTTCCGCCCGAGGCGGAAATTTCGAGGCTGCCGCCATAGCTTGTGCCTTCGCTCATGGTGTAGGAAAGCTTCGCTTCGACTGTGGCTTCTGTGAATGCGTAGAAGGTTGGGGTGAAGCCGAGTGAGAGCAAATTGTAGTTGTTGCCGCCGATCTCGACGTTGGTTTCAGCCATGGTTTTGGCAAGATTGGCCGAGTTTATATCCAGCGCAAACTGCGCACCTGCGATGGCCAGGCCCAGTTTTTCAACAATATCGGGCAGTGGCGCCTGGGTTAGTGCCTTTGTGGTTTTAACGACGCTGCTCATTTGTCTAGCTCATTTTGATAAGCGCGTATTTGCTCCAGAAACTCTGGCGGTGCGGGAATCGACACCAGGCGCGCTGAAATCGCTGAATTTCCGGTGACCTCCTGGTTAAACTGTCGCGAAAAACGGGCATCGATGGAAACCCCCACGGCCGTGGTTCGGTTGGCGCCCTGTTTTTGAGATTTTACGGTGCGTTGGCTGCGGGAGAATTGCGACGTGATCGTGAAATTGCTGCTTTCGGAAATACTGATTTCGCGGTTGTCTTTGGTGAACAGCTGCACCTGAAATGCGTCCTGCGCCCGCGCTACCTGAACCACGTTGCCGGTTGCCCAGGCGCTGAGGTTGGCGGCGGCGTTGATGTCGCGGGCCAGGTTGTTGGCGTAAGAAATGGCCGTTCCGGGGCTGCTCTGATTTGCCGCGCCGCTGAAACCGAATGATGTGCCTTCTACGGTGACGCCGTTGCCGGCTAACACCGATGACAACTCGACGACGTCATAAAGAGACACGTAGGCATTGCCGGGCCCTGTCGGGGTGCCGATATTGTTTGGTGCGATTTCCGCCAGCACGAAATCAGATTTATTGCCGGCTGTTATAAGGTAATAGTCAAGATCCAGAATCGTGTACGAAGTTTTTCGGTAATTTGGGTTATCTTCCAGCCCCGTCGGATCATCCGCGCGGTGCTGGGCTTCGCCGCGACTGAGCGGGTTTGAGTAGGTAACCTGGGTGGTGGGAACTTGGCACTCGTGGACCAAAAATTCCCCAACGCTCTGCGCTCTGGCAATGCCAAGTGCTACGTTACGTGTTTGCGAGCCTTGGCGATCAGTGAACCCCTCCAGTTCAATGCGCAGTCCGGTGTCTTTTAAAATTTGCGCAATCTTGCCCAGTTTAGAGATGTCTTCTGCGCTTAGGATTGAAATTCCGATTCCGAACTTTGCTTCGCCGGCAGCGCATCGGGCGCCCGGATTGATGCGCCCCGTGCCATAACCGGCGGCCTGTAACTGAGACTCAAAATGGGCAACATAAGCTGGTAGATCTGCCTGCGCGGTTGTAACCACCGTCAAGGTACTGTTAACGATGAAATCTGTGTCCTGATTCTCGCGAATACGGAATGCAGCGTTGTCAAAATCCGGACTCAAAAATAAGATCGTTGGCGAGTTAACCAGCACTTTGTCGGTTGGGGTATTCAGGGCCATTGCTGGACGTTCGATCGGGTCGCGTTCTATCAGCGTGTCGATGCCGCTGTCGCCCGCGGTCAGCAGGCGCCGCAGGTCGGCGAGTCTGGCGATGGGATTGTCACCGGCCGGCGTAAAGCTCTGTCCATTGCTCAGAACCAGCGCGCCCTGGCTGTCGGCGCGCATGGTCATTTTTGCGCTTTTGATCTCGGAGCTGTTGCTGCTTTGGTTAATGACCTCCTCCATGTCGAGGCTTCCGCTCTCGCTGTCCTCGCTGCTGTACTCCGCCTTGGCTGAAAACCCGAATTCATCACTGCTGCCGACCTCCATGCGCAGCTGCATGGAGCAGCTGATGTCTGCATATTGGTAGTGGTAAAAAGCGGGTGACAGGCCCAAATCAAGCAGTGATCGCCCACCAAGGTCGTCGCGCCGCGTGGTAAATGCTTCGATCTGTCGAATCGAGTTGTTGTCCAGGTCTACCTGCGCAGCGGCAATGCCCTTTCCGAGTTCTGAAATAAAAGTGGCGACGCTGCTGTCGGCGAGTATCTCGCCCGGGGTCATATCTTTAAGATCCGGCACAGGCGTTCTCCTTCATGAAATGAACTTCACCGGCTTCGGCATCTGCGTGGCGCAGTGCCTCAGGATTTATGATGCTTTTGTTGTGCTGCCGCAGTATTCCGGAAAGCCAGCTCGGGGTGATGGTTAACTGGCGTCGCCGGGCTTCCTGCAGTGCATTGAGAATGGGGCCACCCAGCCCTGCGGCCTCGGCCAGCGCGGCGTCGGCTTCTTGCTGTTGCTCCAGGGTGAACAGTAAAACGATGCGCCTTTGTAACAAGCCGGCTCGCACCCGGCTGCCCAATTCGCCTCCTTTTTCCTGTTGCTCCTCAAGGGCTCGCTCGGTGAGCGCCAAGGCTTGCCGGGCTTCGCCTGCGGCCTCTAACGCGTCCAGAATGCATTCGGTGTAGTGATACAAAAACACCGGATTCGCTCGCTGTTTTAACGCAAGTTGAAGCGCATGACGATAACGTTCCAGCGCGGCAGGGTGATTGCCCTTCAGGCTATGTTGCTTTCCGGCTTCGGCAATTTGTAAGTGGATCATGGCGCGACTTCCTCGAAGCGGATTTGGGCGCCGGCTTTTTCGATACTGTAGGCCAGCCATCGGGCATCCAGGTCTGGCAAATCGGTGCCTACCCGCGCGGGTAGATGCTCTGGCAGGCTCTTGCCTGCTGCCGCCAAAACGTTGGCCAGAGCGTTGCGGTCGGGGGCGTCTTCGACGACCAGGTCACAGCGTTCGAAACCTGAAGCCTCAAGGGTTACCGGCAAACCTGCGGCAACGCACCGGCTGACGGCTGCGGATGCCTCATCAAAAGGCAGGCGTTCAGCAAGAGCCAGAGGAGCATGAGCTTGTAACAGGGGTATTTGATCGGTCGTCACGTCGAACAGTTCTGCTAGAACGGGTGCAGCGAGACAGGAAAGGGGCGGCTTGGAGGCAAGCACCACGTCAAACCGCAGCAAGCCCCGCGGAATCAGGCGCGCGATGCCTTTGGGAATGCGTTGATACAGAGCTTTCGCCTGCTCCGGCGCTAATCCCAGTGGAATCAGTCCTTTTTTGCTGCCGGCCAGTTCACGAATAGCCGGCAGTGAGGCCATGCTCTGGGTTAGATAAAGATCGAAAAGTCCCTCATCTTCACTGGCTATCATCAATTCGATGCCTGGACCAAGCCGCTCCCGCAGGGCTTCGACGGCGGCATGACTAACATTGCCGAGAACCAGCCCGGGCGGTATCGCCAACATCCTGAAAACCTGATCTGGAGCAACCCCGGTTACCCGTGCAATGGTCTCGACGGCATGTGGAATGCGGGCAGAATCTGCAATGTATACAGCCAGCTGAAAAGTCTTTACGGTCTGGGGAACCGTCGCATCGTTTGCAGCACTTGTGACATCAAGCCCGAGTCTGGCGCAATGGCTCAGCAGCTCTTGCAAGTTGTCGGCCGGGATATTGCGAGCAAGTACACTTGGCGCACGGTATATGTCTTGAGAGAGTGATCGCACAGGAACACCAAGGGCAGACGCCATCACCGTTATGCCCGCCATATCAACCTGGCCAGGTGACTGGATAATTAACGCGTAGGTTTCCACATAAGAATCCTCTTGCCAGCGTTCGAAGCGACATAACTTCATGGCAGTCGTCGGACTTTTTTAGAACTGTATATGCGACACTTTCAAATTAGTTTGTTTTTGTTAATTAGCGAGAAAATAGTTGATTTAATTAGAAATTATGTCGTTTCGAGCGACGCGTCTGAAAAGGCGACTGGATTTGATTTGCGGACTGGACGTGTTCCATCAAAGCCAAGATCGACCGTTGCACTTAGCGGACGGATCGCTGTGGCCTAAACTAAAGACGTCGGTAGATATGGAGGAAAGTCTCTGGATCTGGCTGCGAGTAATCTGTTGTCGATGTAACGATGTCCTTGCGCCCATCACCGTCAGCATCAAAAATGACGAATGCCGGATTGAAGTTAGGATATTGGCTCTCCGGCTGCGGCGTGAAATGTCCTTCGCCGTCGTTCAAATAGATCCAGGTTATGAAAGTTTGCCAAGTCGGATCTTCGCTAACGTTATATCCGCGGGCTATAAAATCCAGGTGCCCATCCCCATTTAAGTCGACCAACTGCGCACTCGGGATGTTAGTTTCGAGAGGGCCGAAGGATTGCCCGGGCAATCGCAACTCCGTTTCTTCACTCAGCGTACCGTCGCCCTGGTTGATGAACACCGAGTAGTAGCTGCCAACGAACGCGCCGTAGCGATCAAAAGTAACGAGATCAGTCAGGCCATCGCCCGTTATGTCTCCAGTGAGTATAGTCTCTGGATAACCAACGGGAGGATCAAACTCCGGGAAGAATCGCGGCATAGGTAACGTTTCCGGATCAGCCAGTTCAAAGGCACCGCTTCCGTCATTAATCAGGACGGAGAGGCCATATCCCGGCCCTTCTGTCCGCGGCATATCAAGTGGTCCGCGAAACAAATCCATTAAGCCAGTGCCGGTGAGATCTACAAACTGTGAGAAGAAAGGTCGGCCTATCTGCTGTATTTCGGCCGGAAAGATGTCGCCAGGATTATCGATACTGGCGATTACTTCGAACTTTCCTGACTCGTTTGCGCCCATTAGATAGTTGCTGCCGCCGTAGCCTGCTTCACCTCCTCCGAGGTTAACGACGTAGATTTCCGAAATTCCATCGCCATCAATGTCACCTGCCGTGCTTCCGTGGGAGAAGTCCCGAATCTTCGGCAAATGAGTTTGAGTAGCGTCAAACCATTGCCCGTTGCCATCAGACAGGTACAAACGGTTTTGCTCACCCGGGAAAGGCGTTATTGCTTCGGTGCCGTGATTGTCCAGAAAGAGATCGCTCAGTCCGTCACCATTGAAATCCGAGATAAGTAACCTTCGGTTAAAGATCGCTGATGGTGAACCGCCCGGGAAAAGTTCGTCCGTTATATTGAGTAGCTTACCTTCACGCAGTCCGAAAACCACAAGCGGAGAGGGATCCTGCTGCTGGAGACCGTCGAACGATGCATAGATTATTAGCTCGTCACGGCCGTCGCCGGTTAGATCAGCGACGTAGGCCTGATTCCAGCCCATGGCCTGTCCTCCCGCTGCACGACCGAGCGAGCCACCTTGAACCAGGGTTTGGCCATTGTCGTAGAGTTGGATGGCAGCTGGGCCACTACCTTCACTACCTCCGTCACCACCACAACCTACAAGCAGGATGAGTGTCACTGCTGCACCCAGTGATGTGGAAGTAATGTGTCTTCTATTCATCGTTTTCTCCCAGTTCGCTTGATACCGATAATGCCCCAATTCGGCATTAAACCTTCAGGCTCTTTTTATTGCGATGCAGCAATCAATATTGTATCAGCGTAAAAACAGGTCAACTGTTTGTTACTCGTACTATTTCCGTTGGTTTCTCGTTATCTCTTGTCGCTGAGACCCTTATAAGAAACACTGATTTATTTGTTTTTGAAACTTATTGGTTAGCTGTGTTTCGAAAGTCGGAGCAGCCCTATCGAGACTTGGAGCGCGCTTTGGAATCCCTTTTTTTCGGGCTTTTACGATGTCTGAGTTTGATGCCAAGAGCCGACTTGAAGCGGAGCGCTAGCCGAGGGCGTGTTACCAGCAACGAGGAAACTTCAGGCGTGCGTCTTTCTTATTGCTGTTGCGGAATCACAGACTCCCGTTCAGCGAAAACTCAGATGCTCAGATGCCCGGAGCAAGCTGAGGAAAATAAAATGGCTCCGCATGCTCCGGAATCTCCCATTTCAATGGAGACCGACTGCTGGTCTCGCTTAGCAGGCCGTCATCTTTCAGCTGTTTGATGAGCCGCCTGGCCGTTCGATCCTCTTTGGAACCGGTCATTTCAAGTGCTGTTGAGCGTTCGAGATTGCCCTGTATAAACGCCTGAAAAAGAATCTGAGACGCCTCGGGCTTCAGCCCACCATCAAAACCGTGGATACGGCTGTCATTACGAGCCTGCACGTAGCTCCTGATTCGTTTTTGCATCCCACCAAGGTCCAGCAACTTTGAAATATAGTCGACTTGATCCAGTGCGGTCTCCAGCATAAATTTGCAGAACAGGGCCAACTCCGTTTCGCTGAGATAGCCTCGACCGTCGTGATTACCTTGCCGAGGAAAATCCGCTCGTGCCAGTTTTGACTTATAAGCTTCTGATTGCTTCGCCAGGCCCCGACTCAGACACCAGACTCCGACGCTCTCTAATCCGGCGGCAGCCCACGCGGCGTCTGTCCACAGCCGGATAACACGGCCGTTTCCATCGAGGAAAGGGTGGATCCATAGCAAGCGATGGTGAGCGCATGCCAGTGCAACAAACCGCTTGTCCCCTGGATAGAACTGACCTGCATAATGATCGCAAGTCTGGCCAACCAATTGACTGATGTCTTCAGCAGCAGGAGGTTGATGTCGGCCAACCGTCACGAGCTGTCTTCGAAAAGCACCTGGCTCAACAAAGCTCTCGCCGCCATCCTCTAATTTCATAATGCGTAGAGTTTCTGGCAAATCCTGGTAGAAGCGCTGATGCAATTCGAGAAGAAATTCTGGCGAACAGACTCGGGCCAAGTCAGGCTTTTCATCTTGAATCCAATCCTGCACATCAATATGTGCGACTGATTCCAACTGGTGATCACGGGCGACGGGATCTTGGCTGAAATCTCCGCGCTGGGCTTCACGAATCTGATGTGGGAGTGTTCGATTTCCCTCGATAAGGTTTGAGTAGTATGAGTTGATGACCGCCATATGCTGACGAATGGTTTCGGCGGTCTCATCGGCCAATCTGCCCGTCAGTTTTGCTGCCTCGCGGTTGAGTGTGCTTGCCAGATCAAGAAGACCGTGGCGAAGCATAGAGTCCTCGCGTGGGACGAAAGGTGCCATATCGAGAAATGCCGTCATGTCGAGGCCTTGGTGAATAAAAGAGCCATATTTGATCGAAGAGTGTCCGGTTCGATGTCCGATTCTGACGCTGCTTTCTAAAAATAAAATTCAAGTATATGCAAAGGGTTATAGGTATTATGAGAACAGTCTAGCCTAAATTTATTGTCTTGGCATGTCCGTTTCCATGTCCGCTTTGCCTGACGGCCTTCTAGACCTGCCAAGATGAAACTTGGTAGCTGTTTACTCGGGGCTCCTTACGCCAACATTGACCACGGGCTCTACCCCCATTTGCACCGGTCTTCAGAAGGCGTAATTTGGTTTTATATTATGTGGCTACAGATGTGGTTGATTTTTCAGGGTTAGAAATTAAAAAAGCCCTACGCTCTCACGTAAGGCCTTGAAGAATATGGCGCGCCCGACAGGATTCGAACCTGTGACCCCTGCCTTCGGAGGGCAGTACTCTATCCAGCTGAGCTACGGGCGCATTCGAGTGTGACGGCTATGCGTCAATTTCGAGAGCGCAATCTTACGTGTGCAAGCGAGCACTGTCCAGCCCGGAATCCGTTGCAGGGCTAGCCTGTCCTTGCGGGAAAAAGGTGTTCAGGGGTAATGCTCACCAGTGCACCTTCATTACTGAAAGACACCTCACCATCCTGAATGGTTACCTGATAATTCATGTTGCGTTCTGCCAGTCGGGCAAGTGCTTCAGTGGATTCGTCGGGCAGGCTGATAATGGTGAGATTATTGAAGCGGCTCAGCTTGTTTTGGTGCTTCTCCATCCATACCGGGACAGCTCTGGCGCCGTAGGCGTAAAGGATCACCTGGCGTGAACGGTTACAGGCTTTACGCAAGCGGCTTTCGTCGGGCAGGCCCAGCTCAATCCACAGCTCAATCTCGTCACTCAGGCTTTTTCTCCAGAGCTCCGGTTCATCGTCGGTGCTCAAGCCCTTGGTGAACTCCAGTTCCTCACTGGCGTTAAGTGCAAAAGCCAACAGGCGAATCATCATGCGCTCGTCGTTTTCTGACGGGTGCTGAGCGATCGTGAGCTGATGGTCAGCATAATAGTGCCTGTCCATGTCGGCGATATTGAGCGTGGCTTTAAAAATGGTTGCTTTGAGCGCCATGGCCGTCCTGCAGTGGTATCAAGATGTTGGTTTGCGCTAGTGTAATGCAATTCTCCGGATGATGAGCATGACGGCATGTCGATGTTGCGCGGTTTTCTGATACTGGTTCTGTTTTTTTTGTTTGGCGAAGCTTTGCGGCTGGTGTTTCTGATCCCGGTCAGCGGCGGTGTGCTGGGTATGATTTTGATGACGTTCACACTGATGCTGCGGGGCAGGGTAAGCGATGCCCTGGCTTCGTCCAGCCAGGCGCTGATCTCTGTGCTGGTGTTGCTGATCATGCCGGGTGTGGTAGGGGTATTCTTTATGGCGTCGCAGTTCTCCGGGCAGTGGTTGGCTGTGGGAGCGGCGCTGCTTCTGGGCACTTTTCTGAGTGTTTTGAGCACGCTGATGTTAATGAAAGGCGTGGTTCGTGTGTCTGCGCGGAGCCAGGCGAATGACTGAGCTGGCTGAACGCTTTATCGCTATCCCTGACATTCTCTCTGCCAGCCCGATATTCGCAATCGGGCTGACCCTGAGCGCATTTTTTGCCGGAAACTGGTTATTTGCCCGCATTGGCAGACCCTTGTGGATGCCGCCGGTAGTGCTCTCCGCTGTTATTCTGGCAACTGTGATTGCTGTTCTGTCAGTCGATTATGTGCGTTATCAGGAGGGCGCTCTGTGGATAACCGTGTTGCTCGGCCCAGCTACGGTGGCTTTGGGTATTCCCCTGTATCAGCAGATTCATCATATCCGGGCCATGTGGATCCCGATTGTGGTCACGCTGCCGCTGGCGGCGACAATGGCGGCGGTGTATGCGGTAGTAATCGCCTGGGCGCTGGGTGCTACGCCAGAGGTATTGGCATCGCTGGCGCCCAAGTCTGTGACCGCCCCGATTGCCATAGGCATCACTGAACAGTTGGGTGGGTCTGTGCCGCTGATGATGGGCGGGCTGCTGGTCACCGGTGTGGTTGCGACGCTGTTTGTTGATCTGCTGGCGAAGTGGTTACCCGTTGACGACGAACGCATTCTGGGCTTTGCTCTTGGTCTCAATGGTCATGCTATTGGCACCGCCAGAGCGTTTGAAATCAGTCATACCGCGGGTGCTTTTGCCTCCCTGGGTATGGGGCTGACAGGCGTTTTTACCGCACTTATATTGCCTCTGGTATTTCGTCTTTAACGAAAGATGGCGGCGGCCGATGCACGCCGTCATTCAGTTCACGAATAGCCGCAAGTTGTAATTTCGATTGCCGTACGTAGTTTCCGGGACTAATTTCTACTGCAGACGTTCGGGGCGTCCGTGCCCCGGTGTGCCTTGAAAATTCCTAAAACAACGACGGAAAACGCAATGAAAAAACTACTTGCAGCTATAGTCGGGACCATGGCGCTGGCCACTGCTCCTGTTGCTCTGTCTGCCGAGGCGACAAAAGAGCTCAAGATGGCGTATGACGCCGATCCGGTTACCCTCGATATCCATGAGCAACTCTCCGGGGGCATTCTGCAGTTGTCCCACATGTCGTTTGATCCGCTGGTACGCTGGACGAAAGATCTTGGTTTCGAAGGCCGTCTGGCTGAGAGCTGGGAGCGCGTGGATGATAAAACCATGCGGTTCAAGCTCCGTGAAGGGGTCAAGTTCCATTCTGGTAACGAACTCACCACCAAAGATGTGAAGTTCACATACGACCGTCTGAAAGAAAGCCAGGACTTCAAGGCCATCTTCAAGCCGTTCAGTGGCATCAATATTGTTGATGATTACACCTTTGAACTGGTCACCAGTGAGCCGTTCCCGCTGCTGCTCAATACCGCTACCTACATCTTCCCTCTGGACAGTGAGTTCTATTCCGGCGAGACAGACGATGGCAAGAAGAAGGGCGAGATTCTCAAGCACGGTAACTCGTTTGCTTCTGATAACCTTTCCGGCACTGGCCCCTACAGGGTCACCTCACGTCAACAGGGCGTGCGCATGGAGTTTGAACGCTTTGCGGATTACTGGGATGAAGAGTCCCCGGGTAACGTAAAGAAAATCGTGCTTACTCCGATCAAGGAAAACAATACCCGGGTGTCGGCTCTGCTGTCTGGTGGTGTGGATTTTATTGCCCCGGTACCGCCAACAGATCTTGATCGCATCAAGCGTGACAAGAACTCGGATCTCGTCACCATGAGTGGCACGCGCATTATTCTGTTCCACATGAACCAGGAGCGGGTTGAAGCTTTCAAAAATCCGAAGGTTCGCCAGGCCGTTGCCTATGCCATCAACCAGGAAGGCATAGCCGCCAAAATCATGAAAGGGTTTGCCACGCCTGCGGCTCAGCTATCACCAGCAGGTTACCAGGGCCATAACGAATCCCTGAAGCCACGTTATGATGTAGAGAAAGCTCAGCAACTGATGAAAGAAGCCGGTTATGAGGATGGCTTTACCATCACCATGATGGCGCCGAATAACCGTTATGTGAACGATGACAAGATTGCTCAGGCTGCTGCAGCCATGCTGGCCCGCATCAACATCAAAGTGGATCTCAAAACACTGCCCAAGGCTCAGTACTGGCCCGAGTACGACAACCGCTCGGGAGACATGATGCTGATTGGCTGGCACGCAGATACAGAAGATTCCGCCAACTTCTACGAGTTCCTGACTTTCTGTCCGGAAGCCGACAGCGGCGCTGGCCAGTATAACGCTGGTAATTACTGCAACCCTGAAATCGACGCGCTGGTTGCTGAAGCAAACGTAGAAACTGATGTGGACAAGCGCACAGCCATGCTGCAGGAAGTGGAGCAGCGCCTCTACGACGATGCCGCTTTCGTTCCTTTGCATTGGCAGGATCTGGCCTGGGCCAGCAAGAAGAACGTGAAGATTGAACCGATTCTGAACGTGATGAACTTCCCCTACATGGGCGATCTGGTCGTAGAGTAAGGGGAATCCGCTTCCCCCCTCTCTCCAACCTCTCTCCCGTAAGGGGAGAGAGGCTTTTAAGCCTCCATCATCGGTAAATTTTCATGTTAGCGTTTTTGGTTCAGCGGATATCCCAGGCCGCGTTGGTCATGTTCGTGATCAGTGTGATCGCGTTTGCCATTCAGGATGGCCTTGGCGATCCGCTTCAGGAAATGGTGGGCATGTCCGTTTCCATGGAAGAGCGGGAAGCTCTGCGTGATGAACTCGGGCTGAATGATTCCATGGTGGTTCAGTACCTGAGGTTTGCGGGTAAAGCCGTTCAGGGGGATCTGGGCAACTCGTATTTTTATGGCAAGCCGACTCTGGAAGTCATTGCAGAACACCTGCCTGCTACTCTGGAGCTGGTGATCGGAGCCAGCCTTATAATCATGCTGTTGTCGGTACCTATCGGTGTTTATGCTGCCATCCGGCCGCAGGCCTTGTTGTCCAAGATCTTTATGGGTGTGAGCACCGTTGGGATATCCATCCCGGTATTCCTGACGGCCATCGTACTTATCCAGATATATTCCATTGGTGTGACCATTGACTGGTTTCCTGCAGATACTGGCTGGGGCCAGTGGCTGAACGGCGCGTTAACAACGGAAGGCGGCTTGCCGTCTTACGGCCGCGGCGATGAACTGACGCACCTTTTCGGCACCTGGTATTCCGGCTTTTTCTCGAAAAGCGGGCTGATGCATCTGGTGCTGCCCTGCGTATCGCTGGCTTCCATCATGCTGCCGCTGTTTATACGCCTGATTCGTGCGGAAATGATGGAAGTGCTGCAAAGCGATTATATTCGCTATGCCCGGGCCAAAGGCTTGAGCGCAGTGCGGATCAACTTTCTACACGCTCTCAAGAACACCATGCTGCCGGTTATCACCGTGGGTGGTGTGCAGGTTGGCGTTATGGTGGCCTATACGATTCTCACAGAAACCGTTTTCCAGTGGCCCGGTGTCGGGCTCATGTTCCTGGAGGCCATCACCCGCAGCGATATTCCATTGATTGTTGCCTACCTGATGGTGGTGGGCCTGATTTTTGTGATCACCAACACGCTGGTGGATCTGGTTTACGGGCTGGTGAATCCCACGGTTAAACTGACAGGTAAGAAAGCATGACAACAGCGACTCTTTCCCGCTGGAATCGCTTTCGCGAGTCCTTCTTCTGGTATAGCTTCAAACGCGACAAGGTGGCGATTGCAAGCTTTATCGTTTTGCTCTTGATGGTGTTGGCGGCTGTTTTTGCGCCCTTATTCGCGCCCACGAACCCCTATGACCTGGCGCAGATCGATATCATGAACTCGGAACTGCCGCCGGTGGGTATGCCGGGCGCAGATCCCGCATTCCCTCTGGGCACAGACGCTCAGGGTCGGGACATGCTCTCCACCATTCTCTATGGCACTCGTGTGTCCCTGCTGATTGGTTTTGGTGCGGTTGTGTTGCAGGCAGCGTTGGGTATTCTTTTCGGCCTGCTGGCGGGTTACCTGGGTGGCCGGGTGGACTCCATTCTGATGCGGATTGCCGATGTGCAGCTTTCCTTCTCCACTTTGATGGTGGCGATTATTGTGGGTGCTGTTTTCAAGGCCAGTTTTGGTAATCTCATGTTTGGTGAAATTGCCATTTACATGTTGATTTTTATCATCGGTGTAGCCGAGTGGCCGCAGATTGCCCGCACCGTGCGTGCGTCGGTGCTGGCGGAGAAAAAGAAAGAGTACGTGGACGCGGCAAAGGTAATGGGCTTTCGCACCAACCGCATCATGTTCCGGCACATTCTTCCCAATACCCTGTCGCCGATTTTTGTTATTGCCACCGTACAGATCGCCAACGCGATTATTTCCGAGGCGGCCCTGTCGTTCCTTGGGCTAGGCATGCCGGAGACCCAGCCGTCTCTGGGCTCGTTGATCAAATCCGGCTTTGATTACATTCAAAGCGGTTCCTGGTGGATTACGCTGATTCCCGGCCTGGTGCTGGTCGTGCTCGTGCTTGTTATCAACCTGTTGGGTGACTGGTTACGGGATGTTATGAACCCACGGCTGTACAAGGGCTAGATATGAAAAGCGACATACCATTACTGGAAGTAAAAGATCTGGATGTGCGGTTTGCGGTTCGCGGCGGCGATCTCACAGCCCTTCGTGGTATAAGTTTCAGCCTCGACAAAGGTGAGCGGCTCGGCCTGGTGGGGGAGTCCGGTGCCGGCAAATCCGTAGCGGCTTTCTCCATTCTTAACCTGATTGCCCGGCCGGGGTACATCGCAGGTGGGCAGATTTTGTTTGAAGGGAAAGATCTGGCGGCCATGAGTGAGCGGGAGCTGCGAAAAATTCGAGGTAACCGCATCGCCATGATTTTTCAGGACCCCATGATGACGCTCAACCCGGTGCTGAGTATTGGCACCCAGATGGTTGAGGCCATCAAGGCGCATCGTCGGATCAGCACAAAGGCGGCGCGAGATATTGCCTTGAGCAAACTGCAAAAGGTTCAGATTCCCTCGCCGGAAAAACGGCTCGACCAGTATCCGCACGAGTTATCGGGCGGTATGCGTCAGCGGGTGATTATAGCCATTGCTTTGCTGCTGGATCCGGAAATCATCGTTGCCGATGAGCCCACTACCGCACTGGATGTGACCATACAGGCGGAGATTATGGCGCTGCTGCTGGATCTGTGCGAGCAGGAAAATGTCGCGCTGATGCTGATTACTCACGATCTGGGCGTTGTCTCCCAGGTTACTCAGCGCATGCTGGTGATGTACTCCGGTCGTATTATCGAGCAAGGGCCCACGCGCGAGATCATTAACGACGCTCAGCACCCGTATACGCAAGGGCTGATTAATGCGTTGCCGCAAATGGGCGAGCCGGGTGCGCGGCTGTTCCAGATTCCCGGCTCCATGCCGTCCCTGAAAAACGTACCCACCGGCTGCCCTTTCCACCCGCGTTGTGATTTCGCCACCGATCAGTGCCGGCAAACCATGCCGGAGTATGTGCGCTCCGGGAACGTGGATGTGGCGTGTTATGAGGTCAGTAATCTGATTGAGCAGGAGAAAAACATGCAGGAGGCGGGATCATGACCTCCCCCCTGGTAGACATTCGTGGGTTGGAAAAGCGGTTTGATTTGTCTGGCAGTCTGCTGGAGCAGATTACCTTCAAAAACGGTCGGTTCCAGCGAAAGCAGGAAGCTGTTCATGCCATCAACGGTGTGGATCTGCAGGTGTACAAAGGTGAGGCATTGTGCGTGGTGGGCGAATCCGGCTGCGGAAAGTCCACGGTTGCCCGCACTGTTATGGGGCTGTTGTCCCCCAGTGCAGGCGAAGTGCACTATGATGGCCAGCGTATTGATAATCTGAAAGGCGGGGCTGTACTGCCTTACCGCCGCAAAATGCAGATGATCTTTCAGAACCCATATGCCTCTCTGAACCCGCGTATGACGATTCAGCAGACACTGGAGGAGCCAATTCATTTTCATCGCCCGGAGTTATCCGCCAGCGAGGTGCGTGGAAAGGTTCAGGAAGTGATGGAATCCGTGGGGATAGACCCGGATTGGGGCAGCCGGTTTGGCCACGAGTTCTCCGGTGGTCAGCGCCAGCGCATTGCCATTGCCCGCGCTCTCGCGGTAGACCCGGAGTTTATTGTGGCCGATGAGCCGATCTCGGCACTGGATGTATCCATTCAGGCGCAGGTGCTGAACCTGCTGATGGAGGCACAGGAAACACGAAACCTTACCTACCTGTTTATCACCCATGATCTGGCGGTGGTCGAGCATTTCGGTACCCGGGTGGCGGTGATGTATCTGGGGCGGGTGTGTGAGCTGGCGGATACCAAAACCCTGTTTGCCGAGCCTCGTCATCCTTATACCCAGGCGTTGCTTTCTGCGATCCCCAAACTGGAAGACGACCGGCCCAATTACATTCGCCTGCAGGGGGAGGTGCCAACCCCGGTAAACCTGCCTTCCGGCTGTGTATTCCATGGCCGTTGCCCCTATGCCAACGAGCGCTGTCGCCAGGAAATACCCCGGCTGATCGCCACCGATGGTGGCGCGCAGGTTGCTTGCCATGCGGTGGAAGAAGGGCGGTTGTAAGACGCTGGCTATAGGCTATGATGCGCGCAGTTGAGTAGCCTTTAAAACACCCGTCAATCCTTACCTGTCATTCGCTGGGGAGCCCATGGAAATACGCTGGCTGGAAGATTTCGTGGCTTTGGCACGCACGCGCCATTTTTCACGTGCGGCCGAGCTGCAGCATGTAAGCCAGCCTACGTTCAGCCGCCGTATCAAGCTGCTTGAAGAAGCGATGGGTGCCACGCTGATTAACCGGCAAACCCTGCCGTTGTCCCTGACGCCTGCCGGCGAACGGTTTTTTGATCTATGCCAGCGGGTGACCCGGGATGTTCGGGATGTCCGTGGCCAGATTGCCGAGTTGGAAGCGGAAGTTTCCGCCCGTATAAGCGTGGGTTCTACTCAAGGGCTTTTCTCGCATTTTTATCAGGGGTGGGCTGGTGAGGCAGGTGTTGCAGAGCGCCTGCAGCTCAATCTTAAAGCTACAAGCTGGGTAGGAGAGCAGTTTCTCGATGCCCTGGACAGCGGCGAGTGTGATCTGGTGTTGTGTTACTGGCATCAGGACTTACCCTGGGGCGACCGGTTTGGCCGGGGCGATTACGAATCAATAACGCTTGCCCGCGAGTGGCTGGTGCCGGTGAGTGTTGCGGGGGATAACGGCCAGCCCCGGTTTGCTCTGCCGGGAGCAGCAGGCCAGAGCGTGCCGCTGATCGCCTACCATTCACGGGGGTTTTTGCAGCCTGCCATTGAAGCGCATCTGGCGCGCAGCAGTGAACCCGTAAATCTGTTGCCCCTGAATGAGAACACTCAGTCGGCAAGCATCAAGGCATTGGTAAAACAGGGCTTTGGTATGGGTTGGCTGCCCAGCCGGATGACTGAAAAGAGTGAGCACTTCGGAAGCCTTACCCGGGCCGGAGATGAGCGCTGGGATGTTCCGCTGGACATCCGCTTGATCCGCCTGCGTGAACCACGCTCTGATGATCTTCTAACCCTCTGGAAAAAATTGGAAAACCAACATGCCTGACACCGACCTCTTGGCTCTCCAGACTGATCACGTGGGCATTCTGCAGAGTCGCTATGAGCAGGTTCTGGAAGATCATGGTTATGACAGCCTGCTTATAAGCTCCGGTGCCGCCCCTTTGCGTTTCGGTGATGATCAGTCCTGGCATTTTCAGGGCTATGGCCCGTTCTTGCACTGGACGGGACTGACGGGTTTTGAGCATGCCTGGTTGCTGATTCGCAAAGGCCGAAAACCACTGCTCTCCCTGCACCAACCGGTAGATTTCTGGCACGCGAGCCTTGAGCTGCCGCAGGAGCCCTGGCTAGCAGAATTCGACATTCGCTTCAGTGAAAGCCGCTCGGCGCCAGAGCTGGGCGGCTTGAGTGAACTGGCAGTCATCGGTGATCCGTCTTTGCTGGCCGACTTGCCCGGTGACGAAAACCCGGGTGCCCTTTGCGCTGCGCTCGATGAGACGCGGGTGCACAAGACTGCCTACGAAATAGCCTGCCTGGCCCAGGCTAACAGGCTTGCAATGGCAGGTCACCGCTCTGCCCGGGATGCTTTTCTGGCTGGTGCCAGTGAGTTCGAAATCAACCTGGCCTTCCAGCGAGCAACGCAGCAACGCGAGGCCGATGCGCCTTATCACAGCATTATCGGTGTAAACGAACACGCAGGCACACTGCATTATCAATACTACGACACGGCCGCACCCGCCAAATCACGCAGTTTGCTGATTGATGCCGGAGTGCGTTACCGGGGGTACTGCTCCGACATCACCCGCACCACTGCGGGCGTTGGGGAAGGGAGGTTTGCGGCACTGGTGCAGGGTCTTGAGCAGTTGCAGTTCCGTCTTTGCAAGATGGTGGCCCCTGGCGTGGATTACCTGGACATCCATCGCAAAACGCATCTGGGCATCGCCGCCTTGCTGGGCGCAGCAGGGCTGGTCAGCGACCTGAGCGATAAAGAGATGGTAGCCGAAGGCGTGACGCGGGCCTTTTTTCCTCACGGCATCGGGCATTTCCTGGGTGTTCAGGTACACGATGTTGCCGGCAAGCCCGTTCCATCCCCCGCCGATGCGCCTTTCCTGCGCCTGATGCGAACGCTGGAGCCCGGCATGGTAGTGACCATCGAGCCGGGATTGTACTTTATTCCTTCCCTGCTGGAGCCTCTGTTGTCTGGCCCTCTGGGGCGCCACATCAACCAGGCATTGCTTGATGAGCTGCAGGGATGTGGCGGGATTCGTATAGAGGACAACGTGGTTGTGACAGATTCAGGCTACCGAAACCTGACCCGGGAGGCCGAGGCCTGAAACAATCCGTTGCACGAAATTAATACAAGAGGCTTGCAATCCGTGATGCTAATGACAATAATTATCACTAACATTATTGTCGTTGGTGGAGTCGCGTTATGTATGTATGCCTTTGCCACGGAGTCACAGACCGGGACATCCGTGAAGCTGCAGAAAACGGTGTTTCTTCGATGCGTCAGCTTGGTAAAGAGCTTGGCGTAGGCACCCAGTGTGGGCGCTGCGCTTCCATGGCGCGCGGCATTCTGCGCGAAAGCCGAACACCGGATTACCTGGCACTGGCGAACATGTTGGCAAGCCCTGCCTGACGAGTCTGGTGTTTATTTCCTTTCCGCAATTTTGTAATGCGTCTTTAAGCGCTATCCTTGTCGGGTGACGAGAGAACCACTGAGAGAGCTTTGATAGCTCACCGAACCCGAATCAATCAGCCGGGAGAGCCTTTCTTCAATGAAGGGTTAGTTAGCCGGTTATGATCAAGGAGTGCTGCAATGAAAGGCGACAAAAAAGTCATCCAATTCCTGAATAAAGTTCTTGCTAACGAACTGACGGCCATTAACCAGTATTTCCTGCATTCGCGCATGTACAAGGACTGGGGCATCACCAAGCTTGCGGCCAAGGAATACGAAGAATCCATTGATGAGATGAAGCACGCCGATCAGTTGATCGAGCGCATCCTGTTTCTGGAAGGTCTGCCTAATCTGCAGGATCTGAACAAGCTGATGATTGGCGAGAACGTTGAGGAAATGATTGCCTGCGATCTCAAAATCGAACATATCGCCCATGTTGACCTGAAAGAAGCCATTGCGTACTGCGAAGAAGTTCAGGATTACACCAGCCGCCAGCTGTTCCGCAGCATCCTCGACAGCGAAGAAGAGCATATCGATTGGCTGGAGACCCAGTTGCAGATGATCAACCAGATGGGCATCCAGAACTACATCCAACTGCAATCTGCCGCAGCGGAGTGAAACCGACAATGGATCTGTCCTGTTTTAAAGCCTACGACTTGCGCGGCAGTGTGCCGGAACAGCTGAACCCGGCTCTGGCCGAGCTCATCGGGCGTGCCTATGTGGAAGTTACCGGCGCGAAAAAAGTCATTGTCGGATATGACATCCGCCTGTCCAGCCCGGAAATCACCGAAGCCCTGAGTTCCGGGCTGATGGCTGCAGGCGCCGACGTGTTTGATATAGGTTTGTGTGGCACAGAATATGTGTACTTTGCCACCAGTCACTATGGCATGGACGGTGGCATTATGGTCACCGCCAGCCACAACCCCAAGAACCACAACGGCATGAAAATGGTTGGGCCCGAATCTCGCCCCATCAGCTCTGACAACGGCCTGAACGATATTCGTGACAGAGTGCGCGAACCGTTTGCCGATGCGCCGGTGCAGGGCAGATATGAAACGCTGGAAGTCACCAGCGCCTACATAGACCACCTGCTGGGTTACATCGACGCTGCTGCACTTAGCCCCATAAAGATCGTCGTTAATGCCGGCAACGGTGGCGCGGGTTTGGTGATCGACGAACTCGAAAAGCACCTGCCTTTCGAATTCATCAAAGTGCATCATCAGCCTGACGGAAACTTCCCCCATGGCGTGCCCAACCCCATCCTTGAAGAAAATCGCGCGGCCACAGCCGACGCAGTGATCGAGCACGGCGCCGCCATGGGCATTGCCTGGGATGGCGACTACGACCGCTGTTTCTTCTTCGACGAAAATGGCCGGTTTATTGAGGGCTACTACATTGTGGGCCTGCTGGCGGACCAATTCCTGCGCAAAACCGGGCCCGGAAAAGTCATCCACGACCCGAGACTGATCTGGAACACCCAGGACCTGGTAGAAGCCGCCGGCGGTGAAGCCATCGAAAGCAAAACCGGCCATGCCTTCATCAAACAACGCATGCGCGACGAAGACGCCGTTTACGGCGGTGAAATGAGCGCACACCACTACTTCCGCGACTTCGCCTACTGCGACAGCGGCATGATCCCCTGGCTGCTGCTCGCCGAACGCCTGTGCCAGTCAGGCAAGCCGTTCTCATCCCTCATCGACGCCCGCATCGAAGCCTACCCGGCCAGCGGCGAAATTAACCGCACCATCGCCAACCCCCCTGAGGTTATTGCCGCCATCGAGGAAAAATACGGCGCCGATGCAAAAAGCGTCAGCTACGTAGACGGCCTCAGCGTGGAATTCGACAACTGGCGCTTCAACCTGCGCATGTCCAACACCGAGCCCGTCGTTCGCCTGAACGTGGAATCCCGTGGTGACATACCCTTGATGAAAGCGAAAACCGAAGAGCTGCTCGCAGAAATGGAGCGGTTGAATAAATAACTGCTTCAGACGAAGTGGCTAGACCAAAAGACGGCGCTAGCTACTTAGTTTGGGGCCGGGGTGGCGGAAGGGTGTTCGGAAACTGTGCGTAGCCATGGATGGCGGAGCCAAGCGTACATGGACGTATTCACAGCGTGTTTCCGAACACCCTTCCGGCATCCCGGTCTTGCGCAGAACCAAAAGCTCAGAGCCAGTCGTTCAGCATAATCCCGAGCCCGAACCTCTCAATCCGATGATTGTAATCAATCAGACTCTCACCATACCCGTTGTAATACTGGACAAACCCCTTGATCGTATCGCCAATCGGGAAGCTATAACCAAATTCCACAGAAGTACGGTTATCCGAGCGTAAATTATTCATAAGCTGCAGGGAAAATGTCCGATCCTCTGCAAGCTTGTAAACAACGTTGTAGTTGGCGTACCCCAGATAACTCTCAATGTCTGCATTGTCGTCCTCATTGGCGCTCTCCGGAATCCGGTACCAGGGCCGAACCGCAAACAGCCAGCGATCATAAGTAACGGCGGCGCCTGCCACAACACGGTTCCAGCTCCGTGACCGGGGTTCAGATTGGCCATTGGACTGGTGATTAAAGCCAATCGTCAAACCACTCAGCGTCATGGGGCCCAGATTCCAGTTTGTCTGATGGCGGAGGAAAACCTCTGGCTCGTAGTTGGTCTCGCGGAACGGCGCAGACTCGTCCTGGTTATAAACCTGCCAGAATGAACGTTGGGTGTAGCCGAACCACAACGTGGTGCGATCATCCAGCCAGCCTGTCAGCATTGGAACCTTGAAGCTGATCTGATACTTGGCCTCCTCATTTTCAAGTCCGTAATCGTAGCTTGTCGCACCCAGCCTGGGGCTAATCGGTGTTGTATTAGGGTCGTCCACCCAAGTGATCGGCATAATGTAAGTAGGGCGATGGCTAATAAAACTGCCCGAGAACGAAAACAGGGCTTTCTCGGCGCTTAAAGATTGATCCACTATATTGGTCATCACGCCGCTGTCGGGGTCATCCTCGTCGGTGACCTCAGCCAACCGCTCCTGGCTCTCCTTGTTCGGAGCAATGGTGTCGGCTGCCTGCTCGGCATCTTCGACATCCTGCTCGCTCGCCTGGTCGCGGGCGGTTTGCGGATCGTTGAAAGAGTCGTAACAGGCCAGACGCTGCACGCCTTCACGGATCAGGGCGCAATCCTCGGGGGAGGTTGCCGGGCGGTCGGCGTCCGGTATGGATTCCTGCGCAACTGCCAGCGCCGGCCATAGTGTTAGAAACGCAGTGGCGTTCAGAACCCGGGCGTTGGGGCGTTTGTTCATACTACGGCTCTCTCTAGGTTGACTATGATGGCTAGGCTGCATTGAGGCTGAGCCAGGTACTGGCAATGCCGTAAACCCAAACGCTGATAAGGGTGATGGCCAGTAATGAAAAAACGATCTTGTGCCTGAGTTGGTTGGCTGCGCTCGCGGCTATAATCCAGCGCTGGTACATAAGGCCAATAAAACTCAGGAAAACCGCAAGGCTTGCAAACGCGGGTATCAGGAGCCACGCCGGGTTGATACTATGGCCGGTGTCCGTTTGGCTCGAGAACCAGCCCATGGATGCCAATAGCACTGCCAACGCACTGAACTCTATGATCAAAAGCGTTTTGCGCAGTGGGTGCGCGGGGGGTTTCTCCGGGTTGTTCATGAATCGAATCCTGGAAGTTCCGGTGTAAGCTGCGACATGGTAACCGGATGTCATGAAAGAGTCTCCACGCTTACGTAATGGCAATAAAAATGGTGGAAATCAATTTATGATTTTGCTATTCGGTTTTTTT
>NZ_JBLXHQ010000029.1:0-51600 GCF_048259445.1 Marinobacter sp.
TTTTTCAGGGACAGATTATGATGAATTGTGACCGCCCATGCTGATTATTCCTGCCGAGAACGCTGTTAACTGGAAGCAGCCCCCCTGGGTAACCCTCGGATTGATGTTTACCTGCCTTCTGGTTTTCCTGTTTTACCAGGGTGGAGACAGCCGAAAGCTTGAGCAGGCGGTTGATACTTATGTGGATTCCGGCTTGCCGCAATTGGAAGGTCCTGCCTATGAGGACTACCTGCAACGGAAAATCCGGTTCGAAGGTGAAGATGAACTGGTGTTCGAGCTTCAAAGATTTCAGAAGCTGAGAGCAGAAGACGAAGACTTCTGGCTTGCGGTCAGCCTGCTAATGGATCGTGAATTTTACCAGTACTTGCTGAACAATCGTGATGTGATCTGGGCCCCGACCGATCGGGTGCACTGGCTGGAACAACGCACCCTTATTGAAGAAACCTACATTCAGCGCCTGAGCGCCCAGCAACTTGGCCTTATTCCGGCGCAGCTGTCTTTGTACACCCTGGTTACCTATCAATTCCTTCACGGTGGTTGGGGGCACATTATCGGTAACCTGGTTTTCCTGTTTCTGCTTGGTTTTACCGTCGAAAAGGCGCTTGGCCCGGGCCGTTTTCTGCTTGCCTACCTGATGTGTGGCGCATTGTCTGGCGTGGTATTCACCATTTTCTCGCTCGGCAGCCATATTCCGCTTGTGGGAGCATCCGGCTCAATATCCGGATTGATGGGCATGTACGTAGCCATCTACGGTTTGCAGAAAATCCGGTTTTTCTATTTTCTCGGTGTGTACTTCAACTACTTTCGGGCGCCCGCGCTGGCCATACTGCCAGTGTGGCTGGGTAAGGAAATTTACGATTACTGGTTCGCCGGTGCGACCGGTGTTGCCTATATGGCCCACGCCGGCGGCTTGCTGGCGGGCGCCGGGCTGGTGTGGCTGCTGGGTAAAAGCTGGCTGCAGGTGCGCGAAGAGTTTTTTGAGCCGGAAGAGGCTGAGCAGGATGATCGCTTCACAACCGGTTATGCCCAGGCCATGGCAAGTCTGGGGCGCATGGATTTCGATCTGGCCCGACGCCAGTTCGAGGCGTTGCGCGAGCACTATCCGGACAGGCCCATTCTGCTGGAACACCTGTATAACCTCGCCAAGCTGCGTCCGGACTTACCCGAGTACATGTCCCTTACCCGTGAGCTCATGAACGTCAGTCTGAGCCGCCGGCAGCCGGAACAGATGATTGCGGTATGGCAGGAGTATCTCGGTAAAGGGGAGACTTACCATCCGCTTGCCGCCGAGGATCACAACAGAGTGTTGTTCACCAGCCTCAAGCAGCACGACCTCAAGGCCGCAGAAAAGGCGTTTGAACGCCTGCGCGGTGCTGATGATCCGTTGCTGACTACGGAGGCTTGCAGGTTACTTGCTGAAGAGTTTGAGAAGCTACAGATGGAGCCCAAGGCACGTCATTATCGGCAGTTGCTTCAGACAAGTTGAAGAGTTGGAGGGTGAGCGACGGCATGGCTCCCCCAAAACCGTGCGGAGCCATGGATGGCGGAGCCGAGCGTACAGGGAGGTATTTACAGCGTGTTTTGGGGGAGCCATGCCGTCGCTCGCCTTACTCCTGAATCAGAAAGCTTGCCTTTGGCCCTTTAAGAAGCTCTCGCGTCTCAGCTTGAGCCAGATAAACCGGAATCTGTTCGTGTAACGGGTGTTTTTCACAGCGCTTCTGGATAAACGTCAGGAAAGCCGTCGCCTTCTCCCACTGGTTCAGGCCGTTAGCCAGGCTTTGCGCAACCAACAGATAGGCCGGAGCCAGTTCATCGCTTTCCGGAAAGCGTTTATGGAAGTCCTGCAATAGCCTTATGGCGGGTTTGTATTGCCCACGCTGATATAAACAGCGGGCACAGCGCACGGCGATTTCAGGATCATTCAGTTTGAAGCCGGGCTCTGTCGCTTCAAGCATACCGAGCAATGAAACTATGCCCTCATCATCGCTTCGGCTGGCCAGCCAGCCCAGAATCCTTGGGTGGAAATGGTAAAGCTCCGTTGTATCGTTCCGGGCTACCAATAGCTGGTAGAGCTGGCCGATGCGCAGCGCATCATCCCGGTTTCGCTTCAGTGCTTCCTTCAGCATGCCCTGAACACGATCGTAGTTGCCGTCTTTAAGATTCATATCAATGTCTGCATCAAAACGGGTGCTGCGATCCCGCTGGTGCATGTCGACATTCTCAGTGTCGTCCTGAATATCCGAGGCAAACCCCAACTCTTCCTGATACTGAAATAAAAGATAACCCAGCATGTTGAACAGGATCAGCGTAAAGGTACTGTTCAAAAAACCGGATAAAGGCTGCGAAAACCAGAAGGGAAAGTGATTGTGAGCAAAATCCTGTGCCACGCCAGAGGCCAGGGTGAGCAGAATGAGGTAGCCGTAGAGCAGAAAGTAGGGACTGCCGATGCGGGAAATGAGTACCGCCAGATTCATCGGATTGACCGCGGCGCCCACCGATCGTTCCATGGCCAGAACCATGATGCTGGCGGGCAGCGCCAAAACCACAAAAGCCAGTGCCAGCAACATCAGTAATGGGCCGCCCAACATTGCAGCTGCTCCAACCAGCCCGCCCATGAAAATGAAAACCAGCAACTGGAGAATAACAATATTAAAACCGCTGCCAGTAAAGGCGACGGATACCGAAGGCGGCTTGAGGTGGCCTTCGGCTGTGTGGTTAATGACCGCATAGGTGTATTTGAACAGCGCCAGTGCCAGCAGTAACCAGATCAGGATCCCGATCAGGTTGGCGGGCGCGACAAGGGGCACCAATGTACATATAGCGATGACGATCAGTGGATCAGAGTGGAATGGATAACGAAAAAAAGATCCGATCCGGTTCCAGAAAGGTACTACTTCTGTCGCTGCTCCCAGATACCGCATGGCTTTGCTGCAGTTCGGGCACAGCGCCTTACGCTGGCGAGTATCAGCATCAGGCATACAGCGGGTGCAGTAATGAACCTGGCATTCGCCGCAGTGCCATTTGGCAGGGTCACCCGGGTGGTAGTGGCAATCATGTTTCATGGTCGGAGGAAGCCCTGCCTGGATATAAATAGTCTTTTATGATCGCAAATATGGCACCTAAAGAATATGCCAGCATGGCCGTAAACGATTGTAAGGGCCGCGGTTCCTGAAAAAAGACCCACTTATCACACCAACAGCAGGATATTGGCTATGAGACCTGCCCCCGTCATTCTGCTACTGACAGCACTGACCATGGCCGCAACTTTGCCGTTTGCTCATGGGCTTTTCAACAGAACGGGCGGCGAATCCGGCTTTTACGGGTACAAAACCAACCTGCCAGTTCCAACTTTGGCGGGTGCAGAAGTGCCTGATGCCGGCCTGAATGTGGTGTTTTTTGGTTATCGAAGCTGCGGTACGGTGTGCCCACTTCAGTTGCTCAACCTTAAGGCGTTGCACGATCACTGGTATGACCGACCGGTGCAGTTTGTTTTTGTTTCCCTGGATCCTGAAAACGACAGCCAGCAGGAACTTGACGGTGTAATGGAAGTAATGGGCCAGAACTTCCGGGCTGTGCGGCCGGAGAATTTCCGTCAGGCCCAGGCACTGGCTAATGAATATGGTGATTTCGCAGCTCGCGCGGAAGGTACTCATGGGGAAATCAACCACGGTGCGCGGCTGTACGTAGTAACGGCAGATAACCGGAGGCAACTTCTGTACGCCTCGCCCGAGCTGGATTTGCAGCGGGTGAATGCCGATCTTACGCGGCTTATGGAGCATGCTGGTGGCTGAAGTGCCATGGCGGGTTTTTCACATTAACATTTGAATCAGCTGGTTCAGGTCTGATTTCAAGATGAGGTGTCACTGTGAATTCAACGGATAACATTCAGCACCTGCACCGGCAGGAAATGCTCAGCGCAGATCGCAGCATGCTCTGGTTGTTGCTGGCTCACGTTCCGGTAGTGGGGCTGCTTGTGCCCTGGGGGTACGGCACCACCGGCTTTGCGATCACAGCATCTCTGGCAATCGGTGCACTGGTTATTGCCGGTTATAGCTGGCTTCGCGGAACCCGTGCCTGTGGCGTGCTTTTTTGTATGTGTCTGATGCTGTTCTCGGCCACCATGATTCAGGCCCAGCTCGGGCGCATCGAAATGCATTTTCATATTTTTGCAGCGCTGGCACTCACAATCGCGTACCGCGACTGGCTTCCAGTGTTTGCAGCCGCCGCGTTGATTGCGGTGCACCATCTTGTGCTGACGTCATTGCAGCTTTCGGAAGCCGTCATCGGTGGCATGCCGGTGATGCTTTTCAATTATGGGTGTAGCTGGTCTATCACTGCATTGCACGCAGCCTTCGTGGTTTTTGAAGCCGGCATCCTGTCGTTTTTTGCGATCAGAATGGCCGCTGAGCAGCAGCGCTCACGGGAAATTATTGCACTGGTTAACGCCTTTGATAACGAGCATGACTTGCGCGGCCGTCTGGAGAACACAAAGGGTGATCTTGCTGCCACCGCGTTCAATACCATGATGACCCAGTTCGCAGGACTGATAGATTCGGTACGTGGGCTCTCCAGCCAGTTGCATACAAGTGCCTCGGCACTGACAGCTGCAGGTGCTTCAACCAACCGGATCATAGAGGCTCAGCAGGCTCAGACAGACCAGGCAGCGGCTGCTACCAATCAGATGACGGCAACGATTCAGGACGTAGCCCGAAACGCGCAATCTGCAGCTGAATCTGCATCCCGCTCGACGGAAGCATCGGCTGAGGGCGCTCGTCACATTCAGAGCGCCATTACGATGACTGAAGCCACCAATACCGCGCTCACAGACTCTTCGCGCATGGTCACCGAGCTGGTAGAGAAAGTTGAGTCAATTGGCTCGTTTATCGCCTCAATCAACGATATTTCAGATCAGACCAACCTGCTTGCTCTGAACGCAGCCATAGAGGCTGCCCGTGCTGGCGAACATGGTCGTGGTTTTGCGGTGGTAGCTGATGAGGTTCGCAATCTGTCACGGCGTACTCAGGATTTCACCACAGAAATTCGTGCCACGATTGATGGTTTGGCCAACGTTTCTGAAGCCACTCTGGCTGCCATTGAAATGGGCCAGACCCGCTCGCGGGAGACCCTGGGCGCAATGACCCAGACTGGCAATGCGATTGCGGTTATTGAAGCGGCAATTGCCGAGGTAAACGGCATGAACCTGCAAATTGCCTCTGCTACCGAGCAGCAGGCTGTGGCTTCCGGGCAGATCAATCAAAGTGTTCAGCAGGTTGCGGAGCAGAGCCAGGAGGTTGTTGAAGAGGCGGCAAAGTCCCAGGCTATGGCTGCAGAAATCGGGCGTATGATTGCAGAGGTGGATTCATTGATCGCCGATTACAAAACGCGTTAACAGCCCGGCTGAAAAATACGATGTCGCCCGCCATTCACCGGATGAATGGCGAACATCAGCTGCTATAAGTTGAAGTCTGCCGAAACGATGCGATAGTAATAGGATCGCAATTCATCGTAGGAGGCATACCATGTCCAATGAGAGCCTTGGCAAAGACAGCCTGAATACACTGACCAGCCTGAGCGCTGGCGGTAAAACCTTCCATTACTACAGTCTGCCCAAAGCTGCGGAGTCCCTTGGCGAAATCAATCGCCTGCCCTTTTCCCTGAAAGTGCTTCTGGAAAACCTGCTGCGCAACGAAGACGGCGTAACGGTGGATCAAAGCCATGTTAATGCCATGGTGCAGTGGCTGAAAGACAAGCGTTCAGATACCGAAATTCAGTTCCGCCCGGCACGGGTGCTTATGCAGGACTTTACCGGCGTGCCCGGTGTGGTCGATCTGGCTGCCATGCGGGAGGCCGTTAAAAAGGCGGGTGGAGATCCTGCGCTGATTAACCCGCTGTCGCCGGTGGATCTGGTGATTGACCACTCGGTGATGGTCGACAAATTCGGCACCTCATCTGCTTTTGAAGATAACGTGGCCATCGAGATGGATCGCAACCAGGAGCGCTATGAATTCCTGCGTTGGGGCCAGCAAGCTTTTGATAACTTCCGTGTGGTGCCGCCGGGAACCGGTATCTGCCATCAGGTAAACCTGGAGTATCTTGGTAAAACCGTGTGGCACAAAGAGCAGGGCGGCAAAACCATCGCCTATCCGGACACGCTCGTGGGTACAGACTCCCACACCACCATGATTAACGGCCTGGGTATTCTTGGCTGGGGTGTTGGCGGTATCGAAGCCGAAGCGGCCATGCTCGGCCAGCCGGTCTCCATGCTGATACCGGAAGTGGTGGGCTTTAAAGTGAGCGGTAAATTGCGTGAGGGCATCACCGCCACGGATCTGGTACTGACGGTTACCGAAATGCTTCGCAAAAAAGGCGTGGTTGGCAAGTTCGTTGAGTTCTATGGCGACGGGCTTAAGGACATGCCAGTGGCAGACCGTGCCACTATCGCGAACATGTCTCCGGAATACGGCGCAACCTGTGGCTTCTTCCCGGTGGATGAGCAAACCCTTAATTACATGCGTTTGACCGGCCGGGACGACCAGCAGATAGAGCTTGTTGAAGCCTACGCCAAAGCTCAGGGTCTTTGGCGTGAGCCCGGCCACGAGCCGGTATATACGGCTACCCTCGAGCTCGACATGGGTGAAGTAGAAGCCAGTATGGCCGGGCCAAAACGGCCGCAGGATCGTGTCGCACTGAAGAACATGAAATCAACGTTCGAGCTGTTGATGTCGACGGCCGAAGGCGCGCCGGATGCGGCTGAAAACCGTGAAAGTAATCTGGAATCAGAAGGGGGCCAGACAGCGGTGGGTGTGGATGACAGCTACCATCACCCATCAAGTCAGCCGCTGGAAATGAACGGTGAGAAGACGCGCCTCGATCCGGGCGCGGTAGTGATCGCCGCAATTACGTCGTGCACCAACACATCCAACCCCAGCGTAATGATGGCCGCCGGCCTGGTAGCCCGCAAAGCAGTAGCCAAAGGCCTGAAAACCAAGCCCTGGGTGAAAACCTCGCTGGCACCTGGCTCAAAGGTGGTCACCGAGTACCTGGAGGCCGGTGGTTTCCAGGACGATCTGAACAAGCTGGGCTTTGATCTGGTGGGCTATGGCTGTACTACCTGTATCGGTAACTCCGGCCCGCTGCCAGATGCGGTTGAAAAAGCCATTGCTGACGGTGACATAACGGTTGCGTCGGTGCTGTCTGGTAACCGTAACTTTGAAGGCCGTATACATCCGTTGGTGAAAACCAACTGGCTGGCATCGCCGCCCCTGGTTGTAGCTTACGCATTGGCGGGCAACGTGCGGTTGAACCTCGCGGAAGACCCGCTGGGTGAGGATAAGGATGGCAACCCTGTGTATCTGAAAGATCTCTGGCCGAGTCAGCAGGAAGTCGCGGAAGCTGTGGAAAAGGTCAAAACTGACATGTTCCGCACCGAATACGCCGCCGTGTTCGATGGCGATGCCACCTGGCAGGCCATTGAAGTGCCAGAAACCAAAGTATACAAGTGGTCAGAAGACTCCACCTACATCCAGCACCCGCCCTTCTTTGAAGGTATGGGGCCGGAACCAGACCCGGTGGAGGACATCGTTGACGCGAACATTCTGGCCTTGCTGGGGGATTCAGTAACCACCGACCACATTTCCCCGGCCGGCTCCTTCAGTGCCGACAGTCCCGCTGGTAGATACTTGCAAGAACGGGGGGTTGAGCCGAAGAATTTCAACTCTTACGGCTCCCGTCGCGGTAACCACGAGGTGATGATGCGTGGCACCTTCGCCAACGTGCGCATCCGTAACGAAATGCTGGATGGTGTTGAAGGTGGTTTCACAAAGTTTGTACCCACAGGGGAGCAAATGCCGGTTTACGACGCTGCCATGAAGTATATGGAGCAGGGCACACCACTGGTTGTGATTGCCGGTAAGGAATACGGCACCGGCTCAAGCCGCGACTGGGCTGCCAAAGGCACCCGGTTGCTGGGAGTCCGCGCGGTGGTGGCGGAATCCTACGAGCGCATTCACCGTTCCAACCTGATCGGGATGGGCGTGATGCCGCTACAGTTCCCGGAAGGCACGGATCGCAAGAGCCTCAAGCTGACCGGTGAGGAAACTGTCAGCATCAACGGGCTGTCTGGTGACATATCGCCGGGCCAGACCCTGACTATGACGGTAACCTACAAGGACGGCTCTACTGCAAGCTGTGAGCTGAAGTCGCGGATCGATACTGCCAATGAGGCGGTGTATTTTGTCCACGGTGGCATACTGCACTATGTGGTGCGTGAGATGCTCAAGTCTGCCTGAATCGTCTGTTGACTGGTTCAGATAAAAACCGGCGGCCTGCTAGCAGGCCGCCGGTTTTTTTATGAGTCATCACTGTTTGCAACCGGCAAACGTATCCAGAAGGTAGCACCCTGACCCGGCAAAGACTCAAAACCGACTTCGCCGCCCATCACGGTAATTAACTCCCGTGTGATTGCCAGCCCAAGACCGGTTCCGCCCTGGCTGCGAGTGTCGGAGCTGTCTGCCTGAGCAAAACGCTGGAAGATCTGATCCCGGAAGGCTTCCGGGACACCCTCTCCGCTGTCTTCCACCGCAATCAAAACGGTTGGTTTTCCGTCTGTTATCTCAGGTTGGGCGGACAGGCGAACCCGGCCGTTGTCCGGCGAGAACTTTATCGCATTGGATATAAGGTTGTTCAGCGCTTGCAGTAGCCGCTGCCCATCTACGAACACCTTGATATCGGGAATGCAGGGCGCCGGATCGATGGTGATGTTGCGCTGCACACCGTAAGGCTGATTTGTAAAAACCGCCTGCTCAAGCAGAGGCTGCAAAGGCTGATGCTCCGGATTGATATCCAGTTTGCCAGCGACCAGTTTTTCCATATCCAGCAAGTCATTGATCAAGGTAGCCAATTGCTGGGCGTTGCGCCTGGCGATCGTCATCATGTCCTGAGCTTTTTCGGGAAGTGTCCCGGCGGCGCCGCCGGCCAGCAGGCCAATCGCGCCTGTAATGGACGTAAGCGGTGTGCGCAGCTCATGGCTGACGGTAGAGACAAACTGATTTTTCATCCGTTCGATTTTTTTGCGTTCAGAAATATCTTCCATTAACACCCAGAGCAATTTGCGCCCCGAGGAGTCACGTATCAGCATACTGTGGAGAACAACGGGGTAGATGACACCCTCGCGATTGATCACGTTCTGCTCGATGGGGCCGAAATACCCCGTCTGCCTCAACTGATTCAGAGCTTCAGTGCGTCTCGATACATGGTCAGGCGCAAGCAGAGTACGGTAGTCCAGCTTCAGGAATTCATCCTTGCTGTAACCGGTAGATTTGAGCATTGCGGCATTCACATCGATGATTTCTGAGGTCAGGTAGTCCGAAAGCAGGATACCGCTGGGCGCCAGCTCAAACAGTCGGCGAAGCTGCTGTTCACTTTCCTTCAGGCCGAGCATTGCCCTTT
This sequence comes from Marinobacter sp., assembly GCF_048259445.1. Classification (GTDB taxonomy): domain Bacteria; phylum Pseudomonadota; class Gammaproteobacteria; order Pseudomonadales; family Oleiphilaceae; genus Marinobacter. Next base: position 9,448 of record NZ_JBLXHQ010000029.1, read on the forward strand.
TTCTGTCATCGATATCTTCAAGGTAGCCATGCCAGATAGTGCTGCCATCCGAAAGCTTCTGCGGTGTGGAATGACCCTCTATCCAGCGCCAGTGGCCCTCTTGCCCACGGATCCGGAACTGGATCGACCAGGTGCTCAACTGGCGTCCAGACACATCAATTGACGCTGTTACTGTCGCCAGATCATCGGGATGAATCATCCGGAACAGCGATCTTACATCTTCCCGCGCCTGCTTCTGTGTCACACCAAAAGTACGTTCAATGCCCATGCTGCTGAAAGGGAAGCTCATCCGCCCATCGGGATAGCGCCGGAACTGATAGAGGCCTCCGGGTACCATGTCAGCCAACTGTTTAAGCATGGCCAGGGAATCATTCTTTTGTTCCAGTTCCTGCTCACGGTAGTGAATGGCCAATTCACGGGCGCTGATCTGTTCTTCGGCACAATCGGCGAGATCGCGCAGAGACTGTCGGTCGTCCTCGCTCAGCGTTCGGGGTTTGCGGTCAATGACGCATAAAGTGCCCAAGGCATGGCCGTCTGCACTGTGAAGAGGTGTGCCGGCATAGAACCGGATGTTCGGGGCACCGGTCACCAGGGGGTTGTCGCAGAAACGCTCATCTTTCCATGTATCTTCGATCACCAGCGGCTGCTTTTCGAGAATGGCGTGGCCGCAAAATGAAATACTCCTTGGGGTTTCGCTGACATCCAGCCCGACACAGGATTTGAACCACTGCCTGTCGTGATCGATCAGCGAAATCAGCACGATCGGGGCATTCAGAAGTCGTGCGGCCATTCGGGTGAGGCGGTCGAAGCGCTCTTCAGAGGGCGTGTCGAGGATTCTCAGCTGATTCAGTGCTGTCTGTCGCTCGCGTTCGTTGGCTGGCAGCCTGGGTGCTTTCATGATTCCTGCTCCCTGTCTGTATCTGATGTTTGAATGGGGAGTTCGATCCAGAAATGCGCGCCGCCGTCATTGTAAAAATTTACCTCGCCACCCAGAAGTCCGGCTAGCTGACGGCAAATGGCCAGCCCCAGCCCGGTGCCACTGGTGGCTCTGGTCGTTCCCACTTCTGCCTGGGTGAAACGCTCGAAAATCCGATCCCGGAAACTGTCAGGCACCCCTTTACCCTGATCACTCACGGTAATACGCAGTCGCTGCTGGCTCGTTTCTTCTGCACGAATTGAGACCTCACCAGCACGAGGCGAGCACTTTATGGCATTGCTGATAAAGTTATCCAGGATTTGCCTGAGCCGGTGGCCATCGGTTATCACGGTCAGGTCGGGGATATCGCCAGCGATCAGTGTCACACCGTACTCGTGAGCCATTATCTGGTTGCTGCTGACAGTCAGCCTGACTAACTCTCCAACCTGCTCGTTCTGGAAGTTTACCCGCATTTCTCCTGCCGACAGTTTGTTGAAATCCAGCAAATCTGTAATAAGTAACTGCAGGCGTTCGCTGTTACGCAGGGCAAGAGTGGTCATTTTTCGGGCTTTTTCCGGCAGTTCACCCGCTGTTCCTGAGTCGAGAAGCCGGAGTGCGCCATTCAGTGACGTGAGGGGGGTCCTCAGCTCATGGCTGACGTTGGAAACAAAGTTGTCCTTGAGCCGGTTGTTAGCGTCCCGCTCATCCATCAAATGATTAAACGCCGTCGCCAGATCCCGGACCTCTGGTGCACCTTTTTCTCTGAGGCGGCGGGAGCTTTCTGGTTTCAGGATCATGGAGCGGATCCGGCCGGTCATCTGTGTGAGGGATGCTGTTGTTGAGCGGAGCGCCAGATACGTCAGCAACAATATACCGACCGTTAACCCGGTGCTTATCATAAAAAACCGGCTAAAAGCCTGTTTTGCGGGGGCCGTTGCAAGAGATTTTGGGACGGCGCGGATAAACATCCATCCCAGGCGTTGCAGGTGGTTGGTCGCATAAATCAGTGTATTACCTGAGGCAGTCTCAACCTCACCAAAACGGATACCGGACAGCGCGGCATCAATCAGTAAGTTTTCCCCGGGGTCTGGAAGGCTCTCGATAGCCTTGCCGTCAGCAGAGCCTGCTACAAACAGGAAGTTATCTGTATCTATCACCAGAAACACGGCGTCTTCGCTGGCATCGTTGCGTATGCTTTCCGGTATCAGAAGTGATTGATCCATCTCCATGGTGCCGCTGAGGAAACCCAGGAGCTCTCCGTTGCTGCTCTCGATTGGCGCAATAAAAACCATCAAGGGTATACCCGTTGCCCGCCCTATCAGGGGGCGACTGATGACCGGGCGGCGGGTTGCAATAGCTTCTTTCCAGTGTGGCCGATCGGCATAATAGGTACCCACTCTGCCCGGAGCGTAAATGTTTTCTGCAATCAGAGTGGCGTTTGGAGTCAGAACGGTAAGGCTATGGGGAAACAGCTCTTTCAGTCTTTTCTGGCTTTTCAGTACTTTTGCAAGTTGTGCCGGAGGGAATAACTGGCCATCCTGGTTCAGCATGGCAGCAAACTGGACCAGTGCACTGGTTCGAAGCTCCAGGTCCTGGCTGACCAGGCTGGAAATGTGAGCGGTTTCATTCGCCTGCTGCACTGACAGGTTGGTTGCAAACTCCTCCAGCAAAGCATCGTAGGCGGTATAGATAACAGAACCTACGGTGGCCAGGCTGCCAATCAATATGATCACGGCAAGGCGGGTACCCAGAGATAATTGACTCAAAACGTGCTCCTGTCTGGCTATTTGCCGAAAAACTTGTTTTGATTGAACATCAATTGAACGAGAATTCACAGCGCGTGTGCGCGACTACCAGCAAGAAACCTTATGCCTCATAGCCCTTCATCCGAGGTGCGGAAAAAACTGGAGACTCTGCGTAATCGTTTTCGGGATAAAACGATACGCGAAATTGAAGGATTGGTCGCCAGTATCTCTAATGCATCCCGTCACCCTGAAGCTAGCGAAGAACTGATAGCTGCCTATCATCTGTTGCATCGGCTGGCGGGCTCTGCCGGCACTTTGGGCTTTACACAGCTTGGCGAGCACGCCCGGAAGCTCGAGATTGCGATAAAACCGCTGGCAGATCAGATTGCTGCGGGGGCTGACAACGAGAGTATCCGGCTTCAGTTGAATCAGTTTCTGGATGCCGGTCACAAAGAAGCAATTTTTGGCCTTGGCAGCCTCCTGGGAACAGTTGAGCCTGTCTCGACCGGTTGGCATCAGCCACGTCCGTTAGAGATAGGCAATCAGCCTATGCTGTTGATTCTAGAACCTGATCAGGAGCTTGCAGGGCAGATATCTGCCGGCCTGGCGCTCTATGGCTATCGTTTGCGCAGCCTGAGCACTGGTCAACAGTGGCCGGACAGCATGGATGATGTTGATCTGGTCATCGTGAGGGACACACTTCTGCAGGATGAAGCTGAACAATGGTTGGCCAGGCTGCACAGCCTTCCGGTGATCTGTTTTAGTGAGGCCCATGACATTAACACCCGTTACCGGTTGGCTTCTCTGGGCGTTGATGCCTGTCTTGATGGGCCTCAGGATGTTCCAGCTCTCGCAGACCGGATCGAACAGCTTCTGGCCGAGGGACTGACAACCCTCACCGGGCGCGTAATGATTGTGGATGACGACAGCGAACTGCTGGAACACTATCGCCTGGTTCTCACCAGCGGTGGGATGGAGGTGCGGGCCCTGAGTGACCCTTCACGCTTATTATCCGAGCTGTCAGAGTTCCGGCCCGACATTTTGCTCATGGATGTACAAATGGGCTCTTATGATGGTCCGGTACTGGCCAGGATGCTGAGATTTCAGGCTGAGTGGCTCAGCCTGCCGATTATTTTCTTTTCTTCTGAAGAGAACCGGGATCTGCAACTGGATGTGTTGGCGCGAGGTGGTGATGATTTCGTTACCAAACCTGTTTCTGATCAATTCCTTCTGCGTACGGCCCGGATACGCTGCTATCGTGCCCGGCAGCTTGATAAACTGGTATCGCTTGACAGCCTCACCGGCCTTCTGAAGCACGCACTCGCAAAAATCGAGCTCAACCGAGAGCATGCGCGCTCGAATCGGAATGGACATGATTCGGTTGTTGCCATGCTGGATCTGGACTGTTTTAAACAGGTCAATGATTCCTATGGCCACGGAACGGGTGACATGGTGATCAAGGCTTTGGCAAACCAGCTTCGCCATCGGTTGCGCAATACGGACATTATAGGCCGCTATGGCGGCGAAGAATTTGTATTGGTGCTGACGGAATGCTCATTGGAAAAAGCCGTTGAAGTGCTTGAGTCGCTGAGCCAGGATTTTGCCCGACTGGTGTTTAACGGCGGTGGCGAGGAGTTTTCGGTCAGCTTCAGTGCCGGTGTTGCTTTGCTGAATGCCTATTCATCCGGTGACCAGGCGATTGATGCGGCAGATCGGGCTCTTTATCAGCGCAAACGTGCGGGCCGCAACGGCGTTACCGTGGCGTCAGGAGACACGTTTTGATCTATAACTGCATATTGAGAGCACCAAGATGTATGTGCTGATTCTCGACGATGATGAACTGATCGGTGATCTGCTGGAAACCGTCGTGGCGAGTGCCTATCCTGGTGCCAGAATTCAGCTTTTCACTCTTTTGCAGACAGCGCTCAGTAGCTGGCAGCAGCAGCCTGCAGACCTTGTTATTGCCGACTGGAACCTGCCAGACGGCTCCGGGCTGGACTTGATTCGTGCTGTCAGGCTAACCAGCCGTGACATTCCGGTTCTTATGATCAGTGGTCGCGCTGACCGTAAGTCCATTCTTGCCGCAGCGCACCTTGGCATCAGTGGGTACATCAGTAAACCTTTCCAGATAGATGTGCTGCACCAGAGGCTGGCGGAGCTGGTGCCGACTTCGGTCGTTCATGGTAATGCAACAAGCAGTCTGGATGAAAAAATGGAGGCGGCCTGCAGTTCTGCAATTCAGTTGCCGGGTCAGATTGACACTGCGGCAGTCCTTGCCCTGATGGAAAAACGCGACGAGCTGGATGCGCGCATACTCGCTGAGCAGTGGAAAAAGGAGCCAGCACTGAGTGCCAAAATGCTGGAGGTGGCGAACAGCGCTTCGTTCCGGCGCTCCGGCACGTCGATAAAAACGCCAAGAGAGGCGATCAGCTCGATTGGCGTAGCCATGGCGCTGAACCAGGCGCTTGCGCTGTCGCTGGATATAGCCGGCAAGCTCGCTTGTCCGCGCCTGGCAGATCGCGCGCGTCTTGAACAGGAGCAGGCGCTACGCATTGCTGAGGCAGCCCGCACACTGGCGAAAAAAGTGGGCGATGACCCTGCGCCATACTATACCGCAGGCCTGTTGAGCAGAGCGGGGGAGCTGGCGGCGCTGAAGGTTTTGCAAAACCACTGTGACCAGAGCGGTGAGCCACCGGAACTTGAGCGGATTGACTCCGCTATTACCTATTGGGCCGAAAAGCTGGGTAACAAGATCAAGGTGCAGTGGCATTTGCCGCTGGATCTCCGGGAACTGATTGGCGCTGTGTATTTTTTGAGCCGGAGTAACGTAAGCCGATCAAAACTGGTGATGCGAGCGGCTGCGTTGCTGGCAGCGGAGCAGGCCGAAAGCCCTGAGTGCCGCACACTATTGCGAAGGCTGGGTATCGAAAGCAAGGAGAAGGGCCAGGATGACGCCAGACAACCGTCTTGAACGGATTCTGATGATTGAAGATGAGCCGGATATCCGTGCGGTTGCGGAACTGGCTCTGGAGGCCATTGGCGGATTTGAACTCACGGCCTGTGAATCAGGACAACAGGCGTTGGAACGGATTGGTGAGTGTAAGCCCCAGCTCATCCTTCTGGATGTCATGATGCCGGGGATGGACGGTCCTGCGACCCTGCAAGCCATTCGGTGCATGCCGGGTTATGCCGAAACACCGGCGGTTTTCATGACCGCGAAGGTTCAGAACGATGAAGTTCAGGGTTACCTGGCACAGGGTGCGGCTGGTGTTATTCCGAAGCCGTTTGATCCGCTCACGTTGGCGGACCAGATAAGGGAAATCTGGAATCAGGCCGGTGCAATCGGTTAAGCTTTCGCCGGTTTTACTGTCATCACCCGAAAAGGCTGTCATGTCATCTTCCCGCAATAACGATGAAATCAAAGCCAGGCTTAACCTGGAAACCTCCCGCATACGCTGGCACGAACTGCAAACCTATTATGCCCGTGGGCAGATAGTGCGCGTGAGTAACAATCTGGACCTGCTGGAGGTTGCCTCCGAACTGACAGCAGATAATCGTGCCCTCTTTGAACAGTGGCTCGCTGCGGGCGACGTGGGGGACGTTTCACCCGACCTGGCCCGTGCCTGGTATGAACGCAATGCGGAGCTCTGGGCCGTGGTTATAGCACCCTGGGTGCTGATTCAGGATCGTTCTGACGCGTCGGTGCACTGATGCTGACGGGCGCCTTGCTCATTCTTGCGCCGTTGTTTCTGGGTTTTGCCCTGGCGCTGAATAACCGCCGGCTTATGACGTTTATTCATTATGCCGTTGAAGCGCTGGTGTATTTCATCCTGGCGTTACTGGGGTTTGGTCTGGGTCAGATGGAGGGTTTAGCGAGCCAGCTGGGAACCATGGCGGGGCAGATGTCGGCACTTGTGGCGGTTCTGTTTGTTGCCAATATGCTGGGCCTGTGGCTACTGCATCGCTGGCGCCCCATGTCTCCCGAGCCAAGAGATGCCGGCTCTGGGAGCGCTGGCTACGTGCGCCTGTTCATGGCTGCCCTCAAGCCTCTGCTCGCAGTGCTGGCCGGTGTGTTGTCGGGCTATTTCCTGTTGCCGAAACTGCCACAGGCCGAACAGCTGGCTACCTGGTCTCTGATGCTTCTGCTGTTTCTGATTGGCCTGCAACTGCGGAATGCGGGGCTTTCCCTGCGCAAGCTGCTGATGAACACTCAGGGGTTAGGCATCGCGGTTGTGCTCGTGCTCAGCTCTTTGCTGGCGGGTGTGCTGCTGATTCCTGTACTGGGGCTTCCGTGGCACGATGTGCTTGCTCTGGCGTCAGGATTCGGCTGGTACTCGCTTTCCGGAATCGTGATCGGAGAAGCCCTTGGCCCGGCCTGGGGCGGCGTGGCATTTCTGAATGATGTATTGCGCGAGATTATCGCTCTGGGGCTCATCCCGCTGATCATTGGCAGCCGGCCCGCCATGGCAATTGGTTATGGTGGAGCTACCTCCATGGACTTCACGCTCCCGGTTATACGTAGTAACGGCGGGCTGAGTTGTGTACCGGTTGCTATCGCCTCAGGCTTTCTGCTGTCTTTTCTGTCACCGGTTCTGATGGGTGTTTTCCTGTCTCTGGGCTAGTGTCCCGTCTGGCAAATTCCTTAATCTACTGAGCCAGACGGGACACTAGGCCGGCTCAAGAAAGAAATTTCCGCACGTCAATCCGGTATTCATCGGGGTCAACGGCGCGCAGAATACGGTCCTGGCTACCGGCTTTTGAGAGGTCAATGGTTGTAACGGTAATCGGCATCCGGAATTTTGTGTGGTACATCACCCGCACAACGGGCAACCGCTGATCTTCCTCATTTATTTCAATCACAACACCGAGCCGCCCGCTATCGAGCAGCACCAGGGATCCTACGGGGTACAAGCCGATACAGCGGATGAATTGTTTCACCAGCGCGGGGTCCAGATGATCACCGCTCCACTCCAGAAGCTTCTTGAGACCCTGGGTAGGCGTCATGCCCCGATGATAGACACGGTCGGCGGTAATGGCATCGTAAACATCGGTAATCGCTACCATGCGCCCATAGACAGAGATCTGGTCGCCCTTGAGGCCCTCCGGATAGCCGGTGCCATCCATGCGTTCGTGGTGCTGGGCCGCGGTGATCACGGTGAGTTCGCCGATTCCTTCGGTTGCAGACAGAATATCGCGGGAATGCCGGGCATGAAGTTTCATGACTTCGTACTCTTCTGGCGACAAGCGCCCGGGCTTGTGTAACACCTCATCGGGCGTCAGTATTTTTCCAAGGTCGTGGAGCAAGGCGCCCACAACGGTCTGGTGCATAACGTCGGCCGGCAGCTTTCGATACTGCCCGAACAGGGTCATCAGAACGCTCAGGTTTACCGAGTGTTCAAGCAGGTAGTTGTCTTTTTCACGGATGCGACCCAGACAGCCCAGCGCATTGGCGTTTCTGGTCACCGAGCTTTGCAACTCGTCCGCAAGTTTATGAATAGGGGCGACATCGATGGAAGCGCCAATTTTGGCGCTGTTCATGAAACTACCAACCAGCTCCTGTGCTTCCGAATGGATCCCGAGAGCCGTTGCCATCTCCTCAGAAAGGGAGACCTTTGGTGCAATGCCGGGTTTCTGTTCACCCGCGTTTTGCAGCGCAGCCTCGTTGCGCTTTTCTACTTCGTCGGCTGTTTCGGAATCCTGAGTATCTGCGCCCTTCTGTGCATCGATATAGACAAACTGCACACCCATTTTGCGAATTTTTTCTATGGTTTCTTCACGCTTGACTACACCCCGCCTGCGCTGGGTGTTGTGGGGAATCCAGTCATTGTTGAGGTCGCTGATATACATGCCGACCTTCAGTGCGGATATCGGGATGCGCTTGATCATTGAACGGGGAAGAACGTTCTCAGACTGTTTTTATACGTTTGCACAATCACGTCCTCCAGTGGCAGTTCTTTCACCTCGGCAATCTTTTCCGCGACAAAAGGCAGATAGAATGGAGCATTCTCACGGCCGCGATAGGGCACGGGTGTGAGAAACGGGGCATCAGTTTCCAAGAGAATCTGGCCGATGGGCGCCATGCGAACAATGTCGCGCACGTTTTCTGCCTTGTTAAAAGTGGTAATGCCATTAAAGCCGAGATTCCAGCCCTGATCCAGTGCATATTTTGCAAGCCCGGGCCCCGACGTGAAGCTGTGGATGACGCCACGACGGCTGAGGGTCTGTTCAAACTCCTGGAGTATTGCGATGGTATCTTCATCGGCGTCGCGGCTATGGATAACCACAGGGCGGTCGCTGTCACAGGCAATCTGAAGCTGGCGCCGGAACACCTCGCGCTGAACAGCGCGGTCTGCGTTGTCATAATAATAATCAAGCCCGATCTCGCCAACCGCAACGATTTTCTCGTCCCGGGCGTGAGCGCGGATCTCTTCTTCAACGGCGTCGTTGTAACTTTCTGCCTCGTGCGGGTGGATACCCTGAGTTCCGTAAAGCCAGGGTGCTTTCACGCTGAGTTCACGCACCTGCGCGAGGTTGCCCGGTGCAACAGCGATGGTAATCACGCGTTCAATGTTCACTTTTTGCGTTTGCGCCAGGGTTTCCTCCAGCGACCGTTCCTTGAGGTAGTCGAGGTGACAATGAGTCTCGATGATCGGGTGATCGAATACGGGAATCTCGCGACGTTTTTTACTCATGGACAGGTGCTAGGCTCCGATACAGGCAGTCGGATTGACTGCTACTCTGGGGTCTCAAGCCCGTAAGTTTATCAGTTCTCCGTTTGTTGGCCTACATTGGCCGGTAAGGGGTTTCCTTGATGGATGTCGTACTCGAATACGGTTCGGGTCTTATTCAGGATGGAGGTGCAGATGCACGTTGTCGTAATTGGTGGTGGTGTTGTGGGTGTAACCACAGCCTATGAACTTAGCCGTCGTGGTCATCAGGTGACGGTGCTTGAACGGCACAGCATGGCCGGCAATGAGACCAGCAAAGGCAACGCGGCCCAGCGCTCATACGGAGTGGTCTACCCCTGGGCAGACCCGAGCATGGTGTTCAAGGCGTTGCCCTGGCTGTTCAAACAGGACGGTCCCCTGAAATTGCGAATGCCGCCCTCACTGGATGCCGTGCAGTTCATGTTTTCGACCCTGCGCTATGCCTGGTCACCAGGTCTGTTCGGTTTTAATAAGCGCGCTATGCTTCGCCTCGGAATCCATAGCCGCGACCGCTTTCTGAAGCTCGAGGGGGAGCTGAATCTGGCGTTCGATGGTGGCCACCGCGGCTTGCTGCACCTGGCCAGTACGCCGGACGAACTGGAGGTTTACCGGGGCACACAGCGACTGCTTGGCGACATGGGCATTGCTTCCCGGCTGCTGACCCCTGAGCAGGTCTACGAGGCAGAACCAGGTATGGCCCGTAACGGTCCATTGTATGGTGCGTTGAGTTATGACACCGATGGCACCGGCGACTGCCACCTGTTCTCTAAAGAGATTGCCAAGGCTTGCGAGGACAAAGGCGTAGAGTTTCGTTACAGCGTTCAGGTTGAACGGCTGAAAGCCAACAGCCAGACCGTCGATGCGGTGTTGCTGCGCAACGAAAACGGCCAGCAGGAAACTCTTGCTGCCGATGCGTTTGTTATCAGTGCGGGTTGCTGGTCTCCGGAGCTGGTTCGGCCTCTGGGCCTGAAGCTGCCGATATACCCGGTGAAGGGCTACAGCATTACCGTGCCACTGAAAAATCCGGAAAAGGCGCCCTTCTCCACGATACATGACGACAACTACAAAGTTGTGTCGACGCGCCTGGGTGATCGTTTGCGTTCCACAGGCTTTGTAGAGTTGGCTGATTTTAACCGTGATATTCCTGAAGCGCGCATTGCCACCATCCGGAAATCCGTTGAATCCCGTTACCCGGGTTGTGCGGACCTGAATGCAGCGGAAACCTGGACCGGCTTTCGCCCGATGACGCCGGATGGTCCTGCCATCATCGGGCGCGGGCCGCGCAGCAATCTGTTCCTCAACACTGGCCACGGCACCTTTGGCTGGACCTTTTCGGCGGGCAGTGCGGATGTGATTGCTCAGGTGATTGACGGTGAACAGCCTGCAGTTTGCCTCGATGCCTTCCGCCCGGGGCGCTATCAGGAGTGACTGGTTATGGGCTCGCCGGGTCTCATTACTCTCGGTGGCAACAGATTAATGACTGGTTGGTGAAGCATCAGCACATCTGGCGGCCATCTCCGTTTGCAGAATTGAGGCCGGCCTGGGTGCAAAATTACCCCGGGCTTGAGTGTATGGTCAGAGAGCTCACCGATGCCGAGTGTACTGAGCTGGTCGATGCGCCTGGCGCGCTTGCTATAAAAGCTTCCCGATATGTGCCGGAGCTGGCTCTATACGGGCAAATGGTAAACCTGCCTGAACTTTCACCCGCTCTGGCGGAAGTCTCGGCAGCGACGCTTCCGGAAGTCCGCGCACCGGATATGCCAGGGCGAAAACGGGAGCAGGCTGGTGCTTTTGCGGCGGCGCTGAAGCCGCTACAGAAACCGATTCTGGACTGGTGCAGCGGCAAAGGGCATTTGTCGCGAACGCTTGCGGCCCAGAGCCGTGAAAGCGTTGCAGGTTACGAGTGGAACCCCAGACTGGTGGCCGACGGCAACCGGATTGCCGCGCACTTCGGAGACTCTGTTCAGATTCGTTGTCAGGACGTGATGGCGCATAACCTTTCCATACCGGGTGACATCCATGGTGTGGCCCTTCACGCTTGCGGTGATCTCCACAGGCAGTTATTGAGGCAGGGTGCTTCTGCCTCACTGCCGCGCATAAGCCTTTCCCCATGCTGTTATCATCAGACCTCTGAAGGTTGTTATCAGACCCTCTCAAAGCGCACAGTGGCATATGGCAACAGGCTGTTGCCTGATCGCGGTGATTTGCGTCTGGCAGTGCGTGAAACTGTAACAGCGCCCGCCAGAGTCAGGGAGCAGGGCCTTGAGCTTCACCGCTGGCGCCTGGGCTTTGATGGATTGCAGCGTCACTTGCGGGGTATGGATCAATATATCACTGTGCCGCCATACTCACCGCGCTTGATCCGGGACGGGTTTCCCGCGTTCTGCCGCTGGGCGGCTGCGGAAAAGCAGCTTCGATTACCGGAAGATACCGATTTTGATCGCTGGCTCGCTTTTGGCGTACGACGCTGCGCTGAAGTTCGCCGCTATGAGCTTATCCGGCACCTGTTCCGCAGGCCTCTGGAGCTATGGCTGGTTCTGGATTATGCGGTTTTTCTTGAAGAGCAGGGCTACAGTGTGCGGCTTGGCCATTTTTGCTCCCGGTCACTGACACCCAGAAATCTTTTGCTGGATGCGGTCAGGGTTTGCGGTACTCAACCCGCTCGACACAGCCGTCCTTGAAGTACACGTAGGTCAGCTCGTAAAGCGCGCCGTAATATCGGGTCTGATAAATCCAGACCTCCTGCGGGCCGCCGTAAGTTTCCGGTGGGTTGCCGAATGCGCTGCGCACATGCTCCCGGGTCATCCCTTCGACTACTTGTTCCCTGATAAGGTATCGGCGCAGATCCGTTGAGTTGATGAAGCGGCAGGTTTCGGGTTCTGATTCTTCTTCGGTTGGCTTTCCGGCTTTTTCTTGTGGCTCTGGAGCTGCCGCTTCCGGGGTTGGAAGGTTCTGGTCGAAGCGCCCGCCGATGCGGTTATCTCTGAGCTGAATAGATTGAGCGTTCTCGCCGCAGGGTGTGTCGGAAAAAACTGCGTTTCCTTCTGCATCGCTGCAACGGAAGACATCAGCCTGAACTGCCGCAGCAAACGCGAGCGAAAAAACCAGGCCGATCAAAGATCTGAGCATGGGTTACTCCCCGAAACAACCAAAAAGAAAGGCGCCCTCGGGCGCCTTTCCTGACTTCACTTGCTTCTATAATACTAGCTCATGTATTAGCGAAGAACCTGAATGCGGGCTTCAACCCGACGGTTCTCAGCACGACCTGCAGCTGTATCGTTAGAGGCAACCGGTTCACTTTCACCGTAACCTTTTGCGCTCACTTTTTCCTGATCCACGCCAAGAACACCGGTCAGGCGCTCTGCTACTGCTTCTGCGCGGCGTTGTGACAGGTTCAGGTTGTAGTTTGCGTTGCCTGTATTGTCGGCGTGGCCGGCAATTTCTACAACGGTACCCGGGTTGTCCTTAAGAGCATCTGCAACACGACGGATTTCCGAATCGTAGGCGTTGCCGATCACGGAGCTGTTAGTCGGGAACTTCACCTGAATGGTGAATGTATCAATGGTTTCAACTACACCTTCACAACCGGTTTCATCTACTTCTGCACCAGCGGCGGTGTTCGGGCAAAGATCCTGGCTGTTGACAACGCCGTCGTTGTCGCTGTCGAGTTCACATCCGCGGCTGTCAACTTCGGCGCCACGAGGAGTGTCCGGGCAAGCATCACGTGCATCGGCCACGCCGTCGCCGTCAGCGTCTGGCTCACAGCCTGTGCTGTCTACTGATGCTCCAGCCGGAGTGCCAGGGCATTGATCACGGGAATCGGGCACACCGTCATTGTCGGCGTCTGCCGGAGCCATAGGTGCTGCCGTGCCAACAGTGCGGTTGAATGCAAAGCTGATGCCCAGGGAAACCTGGGTGTCAAAGGTACTTTCGTCGATGCCGTGGAATTCCCGCAGGTCACCGCGCAAGGAGATGGCGTCGCTTACGTTGTAGCGAACACCAGTACCTACGTTAACGCGGGTTTCATCATGGTCGGTACCCGCCGTGTTATAGCTGATGACATCACCCAGACCAAAATCAGCATGGCCGACACCCGCAGAAACATACGGGTTCCAGGCTTTGTCCTGAGAGGCGAAGTAGTAGGTGCCGTCTACGCGGATTTCTTCAAAGTCTGAAGATCCTGAGACGTACTTACGGTCTGCATCGGCCCGGGAGTACATGGCCTCAATCGCCCAGTTCGGCTTGAACCGGTATTCCAGGCCCACACCAAACGTGCCGGTTTCGCTCAGGTCACGATCGTCGTCGAAAAGCTGATAAGCGGCGAAAGGGTTTATATAAACCGTTTCCTGGCGTTCAGCTGCTAGGGCTGGGGCCGCAAAAGTACTGGCGATGGCGGCCATCGCGATCGGACGCATGATGTTCATGCAGAACCTCCTGTTCGGTTATCGTTGTAAAGCTGCTAATTCGTTTAAGTGGCCTAAGTACACTATGAGCGCAACATAAACCAAGGCGTTACAAAAAATAAAGAATTGTTTAACGGTGTTACATTGGGAATTATACGTGTTGTTTGCTGTATTTGCCGAATTTTACTTCGATTTATATGGATGGAATGCTGAAATAAAGGTGAGCACTTTTTTTGCTGAAGTTCATTTTTTCACCGCTGTTGAAATGAACTTCAAAAGAACGTTCATCTTCTGCGACCACTGAACCTGCGCCGAAAATAGCGTGATTGAGGCGCGGCTGGTGCCACAAGGGTGATGTGGTGCTGTCGTGAACCTGCGCCTCGCCTTCCAGGGTGATGCCTTCCTGTACTGCGTAGCGTGAACTGACGGGTGTCAGCGGTGCGCAAAGTTTCAGTGAAGGGCCGCTATCCGCTGAGCGTTCATCCAGCCATCGTCCGAACTCATCTGCCAGTTCAAAGCAGCATTCTTCTATAAAACGACTGGGGCCCTGATCGCCATCCATGTGCGGCTGCTTGCTTGCCGGCCGGGTGATCAGGTGCAGTGTTTTCCGGGTGCGTGTCATGGCGACGTATAACAACCGCCGTTCGCTTTCCAGGGTTGCACGAGCGTCATCCTGGGATCGCGGGCTATGGGGCAGATACTTCTCCTGCAACCCCGGAATGATCACCCTTGGCCATTCCAGCCCCTTCGTGCGATGAATGGTGGAGAGCAGAACGCCTCCGCCGGCCTGCTTTTCATTGGCTTGCTGTTGCAGCGCTTTGAGGTGGGTCAGTGCACCTGCGGCATCAACATCCAGGCCTTTCAGGTACTCGCGGAACCCGTGAATCGTATCGATGCGTTCTTCTGCCCCATCATGGGTCAGTGCCAGACTTCGAGCGCCTTCATAGAGATCAGTGTGCTCTGCATAGACGGTTATCAGCCCCGTTACCGGGCCTGAATAGCCCTGCAACTGTTCCAGAACTTCACCCAGCTTGCGCAGTTTTCGGGCCGCCATGGGTGCCAGCGCACCAAAATCCAGTGCCAGCAAGCGCTCGTGCCAATCGGTGGTAAACCCGGCGAGAAAACGCGCCAGCTGTTCCAGCTCCGGTTCTTTGAGACCCACATGTGGAAAGCGCAGAAGCAGTCGGGCCAGTTCTAACCTGTCTTCCTCCGGCAGTTTCCCCAGCGTTCCGGAAACCACTTTCAGCAATGCCGTGATGGCCTGAACCTCACGACTGAACAGGGCCCCTTTACCAGCATCAATGCGATAGGGAATCTGCCGGGCCAACAGCTTGAGTTCGATTGGTACACTCTGGCTCCAGACCCGGAACAGAATGGCTGTATCTGCAAGCGTGCTGTGAAAAGCATCGTTCGATTCCTGGCCAAGGATCTGCAACACGGCGTCTGCATCGCTTTCCGCTCTATGCAGCGTGATCTCCGTGGCAGGAGTGGAAGAATGCGAATGACAAAGTACATCCTTGCGACCGGTGTTGTGGCAGATCAGATGGTTGGCCAGCAAAGCCACGCGGTGACCATAGCGGAACGTGTAACTCAGTGTTTGTTCCAGCGGGCTTTCAAACTCGTCGCTGAAGCGTTTGAGAATAAACTCAGGCTTGGCGCCCCGGAATTCATAAATGGTCTGGTCAGGGTCCCCGACCACGGTTACCCGGGCCCGATCGCCAGCAACATAACGCAGCAGCAGGTGTTGAATTTCGTTGGTGTCCTGGTACTCATCCACCAGAATCAGATCCATCTTGTTGCCCACAAGGCGCTGCAGTGGAGGGTTCTGGTGGATTGCCATCACAGGTTCGTAAAGCATGTCCGCGAAGCTGATCCGGCTTTGCCTTTTACGCCATTGCTCAAAGCTGTGGAACAGATCAATCAGGTAGCGGTGTTTATCTGAATAGCCCAGCTCCTCAAATACGATTTCGGCCGGTGACAGGGTGGTTTTCACCAGATCGATAAACCCTGTTGCTGTTTCTACAAAATCTTTCGTGTTGCGCCGGATTTCATCCGCCAGATCTTCAGGTGCCAGTTGCCGGGTTAACAGCCAGGCCTGAAAACTGATTTCCTGCTCAGTCAGGATTTTCTCGGAGAAGCCGGGCAGGTAGCCTTCCCTTACAAATCGCTTGTACAGTCGCAACCCCATGGCGTGATAGGTACGTATCTCCGGAAGCGCGAGCCCGCTCTGGTGACAGATCTCCTGCAGCTTGCGCTCGAAATCCATCCGGGCACTGCGGTTGAACATCAGCACCAGCATGCGATCAGGGTCATGGCCCCGTTGTAGCAGGTAGCGAATGCGCCAGGCCAGCGTCGACGTTTTGCCGCTGCCTGCTACTGCGGTGATCACTGAATGCTCGTAGCCGGCGGTAATAATTGCCCTTTGCTCGTCGGTGAGGAAATCAGGCAGATCCAGAGTGGCGGATTCGGGGGTGTTGGTTGGCATAAGTGCTATTGTACTGGCCAACTGGCAGCGCGGGTACCTGTACCGCATAATCTGCTGAGTTAACTTAACCAATCCATCATGTTAGTTGGGAGGAAGAAGCAGAGCAGAAGCCCATCCAAAATACGCTGTGAATACGTCCGTGTACGCTCGGCTCCGCCATCCATGGCTCCGCACGATTTTGGATGGGCTTCTGCTCCGCTTCTTATCTCGACAGTTGTAGGGTCTAAATATGCAAACTGAAAAATCAATAAATGTGCTAGGCGAGAAACTGGAAACTTGTGGCACGGATCCGGAAACCGGTTTTTATCGTGATGGTTGCTGCAATACCGGGCCGGATGATCATGGTTCCCATACTGTTTGTGCGGTTGTCACCGACGAATTTTTGGAGTTTTCCAAGGCTCGCGGGAACGATCTGAGCACGCCGGTACCGGCTTTCGGATTCCCGGGCTTGAAGGCCGGAGACAACTGGTGCCTGTGTGCTGCTCGTTGGCATGAAGCGTTTGAAGCGGGCAGTGCGCCCAGAGTGCGGCTGCGTGCCACGCATCAGGCGGCCTTGGAACACTGTGCCCTCGAAAACCTGAAAGCCCACGGTGTAGATCTCAGTTAATGAGCTCTGGAACCTTAACGCCGACGCCGGATGTCGATGCCTGGCGCTCATTGCAATCTGGCCTTGCGGCCCGAGGTGAGCGTCGCCTGGTGTTACTGGAAGGCCGGCGTGATAGTGCCTTGCAGTGGCTGCAGGCACTTCTTCCCGATATCGGATTGGAAGGCGGGCTCTGGGTTGGAGAGGCTGGTGATGCCCCGAATGAGCGCCTGGCCAGCATTGAGCCAGCGAAGGCTCGGCAGTGGCTGGGTCGCGAAACACCGTTGATTGTGTGGGATGGATGGCGGGGTAATCCGCCCGATGCTTTTGCGGCGCTTTCGGGCACGCTGACAGCTGGCGGGTTGTTGTTCTGGTTGATGCCTGCTTTGGATGAGTGGATTTGTTTTGCTGATCCGGATTACGCGAGAACCGGCCTGGATCAGGGGCAGCCCCATCCATTTGCTGAACGCATGGCGGGCACTTTGGCGGCAGACTCTTCGGTAATCCGGGTGCGTATGGGCTCGCCAAAGGCACTGACCCTCCCGGAACTACCTTCGCCAACCACTGACTTCAGGGTCGCTACGACACCCGATCAGCAGCAGTTGATTCGTACGCTGGTAGCGTTCGGGCTTGGGCGTCGTCGCCGGCCGTTGGTGGTGACGGCAGATCGCGGACGGGGTAAGTCCGCAGCACTGGGAATGGCCGCCGCGCAACTACTGCAACAGGGGCGCCGACAAATTCTTGTCACTGCGCCTGCAAGGGAAAATGTAAACGCCCTGTTCGCGCATGCCCGGGAGAGTCTGGGCGCTGAGGTGTTGCAGGTTGGTGACGACAGCCTTGAAACGTTGTCTGGCGCACAATTGCGATTTCTTCGGGTCCGGGATCTGCTGCGGGAAAAGCCAGAGGCTGAAGTGGTTCTGGTGGACGAAGCGGCAGCCATTCCGGTCTCCCTGCTGAAACGTGTTCTTCTTGGCTGGCCCCGGGTTGCTTTTGCTTCCACAGTCCACGGCTACGAGGGCGCCGGGCGTGGGTTTGCTATTCGATTCCGTCAGATTCTCGACCAGGCAACGCCGCAGTGGCAAGCACAAACCCTTACGCAACCTGTGCGCTGGGCCGAAGGGGATCCGCTGGAGGCTCTGATATCCGATCTGTTTCTGCTGGGCGCCGATCATGACCCGGTTGAGTTGCCGAAAACCGGGGCTTCCGAAGTCGTGATCGAGCCCTGGCAGCCTGGCCAGGCTGCGGAGGCGGAACTTGCTGATGCATTTGGTTTGTTGGTAAACGCCCATTACCGGACAACACCGGCCGACCTTCGGCAATGGATGGACGACCCTTCAGCGAGAAGCTGGCGCGCCTCTGTAAATGGTGAAACGGTTGGCGTGCTTTGGGGCGCCGTGGAGGGCGGGCTGAGCAGTGAGTTGGCAGAACAGGTAGCCAGCGGCAAGCGCCGGATTCGCGGGCATCTCTTGCCCCAGTCACTGGCCAGCCACAGCGGTTTTCCGGAGGCCGCCAGCCAGTGCGGTTTGCGGATTATCCGGGTTGCGGTTTCAGCGCACGCGAGACGTTCAGGTATCGGGCGCAGTCTGCTTGTTGCTGCGGCGGCCGGCGCAGAACAGGAGGGGCTGGACTTTACAGGCACCAGCTTCGGCGGTAGTTCGGATCTTTATGCGTTCTGGGTTTCTTGCGGACTGGAGTTGGTGCGCATAGGGCTGCAACAGGAGGCCTCTAGCGGAGAATATCCGGTACAGATGGTTCTTCCCCATAGTGTTGCTGGGCTATCTCTGGTTCGGCAAGTACAGATACGGCTGGCAAGGCACTGGCTCGCCCTGGTGCCACTGAACTGGAGAGACCTCGAACCCGGGCTGTTGGTGGGCATGACAGCTGGCCTGCCGTCAGGATTCCGGCCAGATGCAGCGGATATGCGGGATCTTCAGAACTTTAGCGACGGCCACAGAGGCTTCCGGCTGATGGTGCCGGTGCTGAGGGATCTGAGCCAGGCCCAGGGCGTTATGGGCTGGTTTCGCGAGCATGCAGAGCTGAGTATCTGGTGTCGGGCCGTACTGCAGGGCTGGAGTTGGTCAGAGCTGCAGGGCGAAGGGCTGTGTTCCGGCCAGCGCGATGGCGAGAATCGTTTGCGCGCAATGGTCCGTGAACTTCTTCAGAACGGGCCGGAGTTGTGAACCGCTCGATTTAATTGTGGCGGCCCCCTGCTCAGAATAGGCTCCACTTATCTGACAGAGACTGTTCGCTATGGCCAAGGGATCCGGCTTCTCAAAATACGCCATCCTGTTCTCTTCTGTTCTGCTCGCTTCAGCGTTTACTGCTCTTCCCGGGTGCGCATCGCGAGAGGCCCCTGCCAATCTGGATCCTCAGGCTGAAAATACATCCGGCTCGGCTCTGTATCGAGCTGCAGCTGAAGGCGATTTTGAAGCCGTAAGCGCCCTGACAAAGTCGGGTGCGCCCCTGAACACGCTGACCGGAAACGGCACACCCCTGATGGCTGCCGTCCGCGCCCGTGCTGACCGAATTGCATGGTATCTGCTGAGCAAGGGGGCAGCTCCCGACCTTGCTGAGACCAGTCAGGTTACACCCTTGATGATGGCTTCGGAGCAGGGTGATCGCCGGCTTGTGCGTTTGCTGTTATCGGCCGGTGCCGGGGTGAATGCTACGGATATACAGGGGAATACACCGGTGATGCGTGCGGCAGAGCAGGGCCAGTTATCTGTTGTGAAGGTTTTGCTGGCAGCGGGAGCAAACGTTAATGTGAGCCAGGGAGGCGAGTCACTGCTGATGAAAGTCGTTTCCACGGGTGACCTGCTGACGGCTGAAATGCTGTTGGCTGCAGGCGCGGATGTAAACTACCGGGCAGACGGTGGTGCCAGTGCATTGGACTTGGCCCGGCTCCGTAACCATCAGGACCTGGAAATGTTGCTGGTACAGGCCGGGGCCGAACTTTAAAAATGCATTGTCGGCCCCCGTTATTCCAACTGCATGGGATCGGTCTGATCGTTCCATACGGGCAGGAAATGAGCGTCAATAACCGCGTCGGGCACCTCTTCGATTCGGGCGAAAGACCAGGTCGGGTTCTGGTCCCTGTCAATCAGCCGGGCCCGGATGCCTTCGGTGAGGTCGGGCCTGCGCACGCACTCCCAGACCATGGCGAGCTCCATGCGGAACACATCTTTCAGTGACATCTGCTGGGCCTTTTTGAGCTGATTCCAGATTAACAGGGCGGAAACCGGGCAGCCCCCTTTCAGCGTTTTCATGCAGGCTTGCCACCATTCACTGTCTACGCGAGCGGCTAACAGCTGATCGACGATCTCCTGCAGGCTGACACCGGCGCATAGCCTTGCAATATTCCGCTCGTGTAATTCCAGCTGGCCGGCGGGCAGCGCACGATAATCCTGCAGCTCGAGTTGCTGCAGCAAGCGGAACAGACGGCTGTCGTCAGACGCTCTATGACCGCTCCAGCGTTCTTCCTGCAGTCGAGATAACAGGCTTTGCTGATCATTGGATGGCAGGGCCATATCAGCAAGGCCGACGCGCAGTGAATCTGTAATATTGAGACGGCAACCTGTCAGGCCCATAAACAATCCCAGGCGCCCCGGCAGGCGATTCAGAAACCAGCTTGAGCCAACGTCCGGGAAAAGACCAATGGAGATTTCCGGCATAGCCAGAGTGGCGTCTGGTGTTAATAGCCGGTACCGGCAGGCAGAAAATAGCCCCAGGCCGCCTCCCATAATAATGCCGTGTCCGATGCCAACAACGGGTTTGGGAAACCTGTGCACCGTGTAGTCCAGTGCGTATTCGTGGCGGAAGACACTGAATGCACCTTCGGGATCGTCAGCGCCCGTTAATGATCGATACAGAGCCCGTATGTCTCCGCCTGCGCAAAAGCTCTTTTCGCCCGCTCCCCTTATGATTACAACACAGATGCGCTCATCGACAGCCCATCGCTCCAGGCTGTCCCTGATAGTGATGATCATTTCCTCAGTGAGTGCATTCAATGTGGCGGGGGAATTCAGGGTTAACAAGCCAATACGGCCTTCGTGACAAGGGAGTTCCTGAACCTCTACAGACATTAATGGCGTCTCCGGACGGTAAAATAATCCCTGGTGCGTGGTTTGTTCGTACAGTCTATATAACCGGATAAAAGTTAAATGAAGACGAATGCCGAACCAGGTGCATTGATCTATGGCATTTGCGCAATTGTATGACTGTGCTATAAGTTTCAGCCAGTTGCTGTCCGGTTCAGAATACCGGTTTGAAAACTTGAAACGATGACGAGAGGTTAACCATAATGAAACTTAAACACTACGCTGTTGCAGGTCTTTTTGCACTGAGTGCCGCTGTTCCTGCCGTATCTTCCGCTGCCGGTGATGTCGCTGCGGGCAAGGCAAAGTCTGCGGTTTGTGCTGCTTGCCACGGCCAGAACGGGATTGCCCAGATTCCGATGTACGCCAACCTGGCGGGCCAGCACGAGCAGTACCTGGCTTCTGCGCTCAAGGCATACAGAAGCAAGGAGCGCAACGGTGGCATGGCAGCCATCATGCAGGGTCAGGCTGCAGGGTTGAGTGATGAAGATATCGCCAACCTGGCAGCCTACTACGCAAGCCTGCCAGCTGGCGGTAAGTAAGCGTTACCCATCAGCACAGCAGCTCAGGCTGCTGTGCTGATGATTCGATAACTCGGTCGATAGGCCGATGTACTTGGCAGCTTCATGCGGTTCTGAGCAACAAACTGTTCCAGCATCGCCTCCAGAGGCTTGATCAGCGTAGGATCTCCTGCGATCTCAAAAGGCCCTTTTTCCTGCACTTTCCGTATACCGCCTTCCTTTACGTTTCCTGCCACAATGCCACTGAATGCTTTCCTCAGATTAGCTGCAATCATATGCACCGGCTGGTCACGATGCAGCTCAAGAGCGAGCATATTTTCGTGATCAGGCTCGAAGGGTAGCTGGAATACCGGATCAATCTTCAGCATCCAGTTGAAGTAATAAGCATCCTGCATGGCACGACGGAAGGTCTCGACCTCCTTCATGCCTTTTTTCATTGCCCGTGCCACCCGCACTGGGTCATCAATGATGATTTCATACTTTCTGGCGGCTTCATCCCCGAGCGCGTTACGGATGAACTTGTCGATCATCTCGAAATACTCGGCGTTTTCCGGCCTGCCAGTGAAAACTACCGGAAAGGGAAGGTCTGCATTATCCGGATGCAGAAGGATGCCGAGAAGGTAGAGGATTTCTTCGGCGGTGCCCACGCCACCGGGGAAAACGATTACGCCATGACCGCAGCGCACAAAGGCTTCCAGGCGCTTTTCGATATCCGGCATGATCACCAGTTCGTTAACGATGGGGTTGGGTGCTTCTGCGCCGATGATGCCCGGCTCGGTAATACCGATATAGCGGCCGTTTTTTATCCGCTGCTTGGCATGGGCGATGGTGGCTCCCTTCATCGGCCCTTTCATGGCGCCCGGTCCGCAGCCTGTGCAGATACTCAGTTCCCGCAGTCCAAGCTGGTGGCCTACTTCTTTGCTGTACTGGTACTCTTCATGGCTTATGGAGTGACCGCCCCAGCAAACAATCAGGTCTGGCTGGCGGCCTGGCTGCAATACTCTGGCATTGCGCAAAATGTGGAACACCATGTTGGTAAGATCATCTGGCTCATTACTTTTCAGAATCCGGGCAAACTGCGGTGTGGAGTGGGTGTAAACAATGTCCCTCAGAACGGAGAACAGGTGCTCACGAATTGCCCTGAGCATTTCATCATCCACAAACGCGTGTGCCGGGGCGTTGATCAACTCCAGCTTCAGGCCCCTGGGCTGAGGTATCAGGCGAATATCAAAATCAGCATGAGCCTCCATCAAATCCTGGCAGTCATCGGTCACGACACCGGTATTCAGCACCGCCAGAGCGCATTGTCGGAACAGCCGGTACAAGCCGCCTTCACTGCGGTCTTTCAGCAGGTTAACCTCGTGATTGGAGAGTATTTCCAGGCTGCCCTCAGGTGATACTAGGGCATTGATGGTGCGTTCGGTCATGAAGGGAAAAGCTCCTGAGTGTTGCGGTAATACCCGATTTTGCGGCATGGCAGCGAAACGTTACACTACGCGCCCCGCTGATAATACACCATCCGACCAAACGCCGATTTATGAAGCTGCTTATTCGCCCCGCCCCGGAAGTTGCCATCAAGAGTAAGCCTGTTCGCCGCAGGCAGATGCGCCATCTGCGTCAGAACATTCGTAAAGTTCTGGCGCGGTTGGATCACGACATTGTTGTGGAAGGCAGCTGGGACAAAGTGGAGGTAGAGGTTCCCGGTGGCCGGAGCCTGGCCGGCCCGGTGGTAGAGGCGCTTTTACGTATTCCAGGTATTTCCACCATTCAGGAGATCGTAGCGTTTCCATTAGTCAGCCTTGATGATATTGCAGAGAAAACTGTCGCAGCCTATACCGGCCGCCTCGATGGCAAGACATTTGCTGTCCGGGTTCGTCGCCATGGCGAGCATGATTTTCGTTCAATCGATCTTGAGCGCCTGGCTGGAGGGGCTTTGATGCAGGCAGCTTCCGATGCCCGCGTTGATCTGAGGTCACCTGAGGTGGAGGTGCGCATCGAGGTGCGGGATGACCAGTTCCACATTGCCCATCGCAGACATCGCGGCCTTGGAGGTTACCCCCTGGGCAGTGTCGAAAACGTAATGACGTTGGTGTCAGGAGGCTATGATTCTTCAGTAGCCGCTTACCTGATGCTTCGCAGGGGCTTGCGCAGCCATTTCCTGTTTTTCAACCTGGGCGGTGTGGCTCACGAAGTGGGTGTGCGGCAGGTTGTGCACTATCTGTGGGATCGCTACGGAGCTTCGCACAGTGCCAAATTCATTTCCGTGCCCTTTGACGGTGTGGTGGAAGAAATCAGGCGGTCGGTGGGTCACCGACACTGGGGTGTGGTGCTGAAGCGGCAAATGCTGAAGGCGGCCAGCGAGATTGCACGAAACAACAATGCAGTTGGCCTGGTAACCGGTGATGCCGCAGCACAGGTGTCGAGCCAGACCCTGACCAACCTGAATGTGGTGGACCGGGCCAGCGACGAGGTAGTTCTGCGCCCACTGATTGCCATGGACAAGGAAACAATCATAAGTATTGCCCGGGAAATCGGCACAGAATCCTATGCCCGAAATATGCCCGAGTACTGTGGGGTAATCTCCCAGAAACCTGCCACCCGGGCCCAACTGAGCCGAGTGGAGGAAGATGAGGCGGCTATGGACCCACTGGTACTGGCGCGTGCCATTGAAGCCCGTGAAGAAACACAGGTCAGCGAGTTGCTGGAAACCACTACGACTCCGGAAGATGTAGATCTGGTAAAAACGCCGGCTGTCAGCGATGTGATCATTGATCTGCGCCACCCTGAAGAAGGTGAGCAATCCCCGTTGAAGCTGACTGGCAACGAGATCCTGAAAATTCCGTTTTACGAATTGAACCGGCGTTGGTCAGAACTCCCCGCTAACAGGGAGTACCTGCTGTACTGCGATCGCGGCACCATGAGCCGAATGCATGCGGTGCATCTGAAGGCTGAAGGGCACGCAAACATCAAGGTTTACGCACCCGCCTCATAGTGCCTCAGCCGAACATCCCCTTGAAGAACTGCTGAACGTTCTCGCTCAGAGTGTCCAGATCGTATCCGCCCTCCTGAACGACCAGTGTTGGAAGGCCAAGCTGGCGCATGTGAGTGCTGAGCCTGCAGAATCCTTCTGAAGATACCGATACCTTGGCCTGGGGATCGTCTTTATAGATGTCGAAACCCAGAGTCAGTATCAGTGCATCCGGCTGGAAAAGCCGGATGGCAGCCATGGCCTCCTCAAGCTTCCCGAAGAAGTCTTCTTCGGAGGAACCGTGTGGCATTGGCATGTTGATGTTGTAACCAAAACCTTCGCCCTCGCCACGTTCATTCTCGAAGCCTGTAACCACGGGGTAGAAGTTGGTCGGGTCACCGTGAATGGATATATAAAGAACATCGCTGCGATCATAGAAAATTTCCTGGATACCCTGGCCGTGGTGCATGTCGGTATCCAGAATGACCAGCCGAGGAAACCGGGATTTCATGTGTTCGGCTGCAATAGCGGCATTGTTGAGATAGCAGAATCCGCCTGCAGAGTCCTTGCGAGCATGGTGCCCGGGTGGCCGGCAGACAGCATAGGCTGTGCGATCGCCGGCCATTACCGCATCTGCAGCACCGAGTGCGGTCTGTGCAGACCAATACGCTGCGTGCCATGTATGCTCACCGATGGGGCTGCTGCCGTCGGCCTGATATCGGGCGGCTTCCGCGAGAATGCCTGTCAGGTGATTCGGAGAGCGGACAAAGATATTGGATATTACCTCCTCGCCCCAGTCGTCCATTTTCATCCAGCGGCGGTGCGCCGACTCGAGAAATCGCAGATATCCCAGATCGTGTACTCTGGAAATCGGCCCCGCGCCATGATCTGAAGGCTGCAATACCGGTACACCCATTGCTTTCAGGCCTTCCAGCATCTGGCTGGTGCGATCTGGCACCTCCTGAGGCTGACGCATCTGGCCCCTGGTGAAATAGGTTCGGGGTGAGTGCTTGTCTTGCGCGGGATGGAAGAATGCTTTCATGATCCGAACTCCTGAATTTCCGGTTCTATTGATATAGGCACTGGGAGTATAGGTACAGATAGATGATGGTCAAAAGCCGGGCTGTCGACTTTACAGGTAGAGTTTCAGCATCCACTATGGAAGACATATTCAAATGACGCAACCGTGCACTTTTACAGGTGCAGTTACTGACATAACAGGAGCCGAAATGATCGAGTCACCACTGCTGGAAAAGCTGACTGGCTACATCGGCGGTCGCTGGACTGACAACGAACAGGGCAGCACCTTTGATGTATATAACCCGGCAACGGGTGAGGTAATTGCCCAGGTTGCCTCCATGCCTGAAAGTGAAGTGAAAGCGGCTGTTGAGGCAGGTAAGTCTGCGCTCCACCTGACAAACCCTTACTCCATCGAAACCCGCAGGAAATGGCTGGAAGATATCCGCGATGCGCTGAAGGCAAACAGGGAAGAAGTGGGCCGGATTCTGTGTATGGAGCATGGCAAGCCCCTGAACGAGGCCCAGGGTGAAGTGGATTACGCTGCCGGCTTTTTTGACTACTGCTCCAAACACATTCAGGCGCTGGATGCTCATACGCTTCCGGAAACCCCTAAAGACTGCAACTGGACCGTGCACTATCGGCCAATTGGCGTTGCTGCGCTGATCACTCCCTGGAACTTCCCCATCGGCATGATCGCCAAAAAGCTTTCTGCTGCTCTCGCAGCGGGTTGCCCGTCAGTTATTAAACCGGCCAGCGAAACACCTTTGACCATGATTGCCCTGTTCAAGCTGATGGACAAGCATGTGGATTTGCCTGATGGCATGGTGAACCTGGTAATGGGCAAGGCCAGCG
Organism: Marinobacter sp.; assembly: GCF_048259445.1. GTDB lineage: Bacteria > Pseudomonadota > Gammaproteobacteria > Pseudomonadales > Oleiphilaceae > Marinobacter. The sequence goes on from NZ_JBLXHQ010000029.1 coordinate 35,742, forward strand.
TGATCGGCAAGGTACTGTGCGAAAGCCCGGATGTGCCCATGCTGAGCTTTACCGGCTCAACGGAAGTGGGCCGCAAGCTGATTGTGGATACCGCTGATCAGATCAAGAAACTCGCGCTGGAGCTGGGCGGCAATGCGCCGTTTATCGTGTTTGACGATGCGGATCTGGACGCGGCGGCAGACAATCTCATTGCCAACAAATTCCGTGGTGGCGGGCAGACCTGCGTCTGTGCAAACCGGGTTCTTGTTCATGAAAAGGTGATGGATACTTTTGGTAAAAAGCTTGCAGAACGCGTTAACAGGATGACCGTGGGCGATGGTATTGCAGGCGATGTCGACATTGGCCCGCTGATCAATAAAGCAGGTTTCGACAAGGTTAAGCGTCATCTGGAAGATGCTCTTGAGAAGGGCGCATCACTGATTGCTGGCAAACAGCCCGGCGATTTGGGCGACGGCCATCTTTTCTTCCCTCCAACAGTTGTCTCCGGCGTAACGCGGGACATGTGCTGCTTCCGGGAAGAAACCTTCGGGCCGCTGGTTCCGATGGCAAGTTTTCGAACGGAAGACGAAGTTATTGAAGCCGGCAACGATACTGAATTCGGTCTGGCTTCCTACGTTTTCACCGCGGATGCAGAGCGCGCCCAGCGAGTTGCTGCCGGCCTCAGGTTTGGCCATGTAGGCTGGAATACGGGCACAGGGCCTACGCCTGAAGCTCCATTTGGTGGCATGAAGGCTTCTGGCACCGGTCGCGAAGGCGGGCATGAGGGGTTGTTCGAGTTTGTTGAGGCGCAAACCGTGCCAAGAGGTTTCTGATTTCAGTACGGCACTTTTAAACAAAGAAGGCGAGCCTGTAGCTCGCCTTCTTTGTTTCTGACAGTTGTTCAGGGTTTAAAAATAACCTTTACAGAGCTGTCCACGTCGGTTTCATCGATATAGCCAATCCCGCCAGGCGTTGATGCGACCTGCGCCTTCATAGCAGCTTCGCTGCCGGCTTCTTGTGGAGGCTGACCGCGGCCAGTGAACACTTGTTTGGACCAGAACGCCTTGAGCTGGGCATCGTTCCGCCCGGTTATCTTGTCGTGGAACTGGGCGCGAACCTGGTTTCCCTCCGGCAGCTCGAATGGTGTGGCCTTTTGACCGTTTGGCAGTTCTTTGCTGCGGTTCAGATACAGATCACGCACTTGATTGTTAGTAATGCTGTCCGGGCCAGCAGGATTGCCAATAATAACGACGTCAGCCTGCAACAGAGGGCTGCAAAGAAGGCCGGCGAGCAAAAAAAATACGTATTTTTTCATGTCGGGCCCCCTCAGAATGCAGCGTCGAGTTTAACGGTGTAGACGTTGGTGCTGTCGTCATCGCTGGTAAGAACAAAGGCGGGGTTCAGGCCGCCAGCAGCGTTGTCGAAGCCGGTAACGTGAGTTACGTCGCCTTTGATGGCCACGCCTGGTGTGATGTCCCAGCGAACACCCAGGCTGTACTCGTTACGGCGGGTGTTGAGTATGGATTCAGGAACGGCCGGAACCGGAGTAGGTGAGCCCTGGGCCAGGAAGGCGCCTGTTCGCTCATCATCATCCTGGCTTTCGATCCAACCGATAACCGCGTACGGGGTAAGTGATCCGAATCGACGACCGACCGAAATATAAGCGGAGTCTGTATCGGCAAACTTTCCGTCCAGCTCGGCGCGCGTTACTTCGGAGATGATCTGCCAGATGCCGTTATCGTAACCCAGACCAATGCCATAGAAGTTTCCGCGAGCTTCTTCCGCAAGCACCGACTGCCCTGGAACCAGTTGCAGCCCATTGGCTGCCGCGATGGCAGCGAGGCGTGTTGCATCCACTGTTGCTTCCGCAGTGGCCGCTACGCCACGCAGCGTCCAGACGTAATCGGTCCAGCTCAGGGTAAGGCCGACGGTGTTGCGGAACTCAACCTGCGATGTGTCACCCTCTTCATCGGTGAAACCTGTAAAAACTTGTGTGGTCAGCGCCGAGTTATCAAGATTCAGTGTATAGGTGGCATCCGCACCTACATAGCTTTTGATGGTTATCGGGCCATAGACGCTTTGTGGTGGCCGCGCCCAGGGCTGGGAGTAGCCTACTTCCAGTGAATCGGAATACATGAACATCGGCAGGCGCATTTTACCTGCGCGTAATTGCAGGTTGTTGGTGGGCCGGTGGCTCAGGTAAGCCCACTCAATCTCCGGGTCCCAGTCATCAGCACCACGGCCGACTAACTGCAGAACCGCCTGGCTTTTTTCGGTCACATCAAACGTGCCCTGCAGTGCGATCAGGCTCAGATCTGCCACATTGGTATCTTCTGTTATGCCAGCATACCCTGCGTCGTTGCTGGCTCGCGCTACACCAGTACTAAAAAAGCCGTTGAAGCGAACACGGTCATTTTTAGCAGCATTCAGCTGTTGCTGCATGGAGTCAAGCTGCTGCTGCATGCGGTCCAATGTGTCTTCAGTGCTCTGTGCAGATGCGGAACTCGCAGCGATGGCCAAGGCTAATGGAGCGAGGTGTAGCAGTTTTTTCATAGATTTTCGATCCGTAAGGTTTTCGGGTTTTCGTAGTTTGTTTACACGCGGAACTGGCTGGCAACGGTCTGAAGACCATTGCTGACGCCCTGGATATCCCGGCTGACGGTATCCAGCTCATCGGTACTTTCCATCACGGCTTCAGCATTTCGGTGCATATCCGTCATGTATTTGGTGACTTCGTTGAACGTTGTACTTTGTTCATAGGTAGCGGCAGCGATTTGCTCATTGAGCTCGCTGATCTGTTGTACGTTCTGCAAAATACGAGAAAGTATTTCACCGGATTCGGTCGTCGCTTCCACGCCTTCATGGGCCTTGCTTACGCTGGCCTTCATGGAGGTAACCGCAGAAGACGAAAGCTTGGAGAGTTCTGAAATCACGCCCTGGATTTCTTCCGTTGCCTTGTGGGTGCGTACCGCCAGACCTCGCACCTCGTCTGCCACAACTGCGAAACCGCGGCCATGCTCACCCGCACGGGCGGCCTCAATGGCAGCGTTCAGGGCCAGCAGGTTGGTTTGTTCTGCAACGGTTTGAATGGTGTCCAGCAAACCGCCGACACGGGCGGAGAACTCATCAAACTGATTGACCAGGCCAGCGGTCTTTTCAATGTCACTGACCAGTTCACGAATGGTTGCCACATTATTCTGGACTTTCTCTTGCCCTGACTGTGCGAAACGGGCCGCATCCTGAGTCTGGTCCGAGGCGCTTGAGGCAAAGCCCGCCACCTCTTCGACGCTTTTTACCAGCTCATCAACAGAGTTGCGGGTAGAGGAAATGGCCTGAGCCTGGCTGCTGATGCGCTCAAGGTTCGCCCGGCTGGCTTCAGTCAGATGGCCGGTGGCCGTGTTGAGGCCGTGCACATCGCCGCTGATGGTGGCAAAAGAGTTATGCAGCTTGGCAACGAACAGGTTGAACTGGTTAACCAGCTCCCGGAGCTCGTCCCGGCCTTCGTAGTTCAGGCGGCGAGTCAGGTCGCCTTCGCCAGAGGCCATGTTTTTCAGAGAATCGATAATCTGGGTAAGGCTGGAGGATATTGAGCGCCCGATCACCAGGCTGATTGTGATCAGTGCAATTACGGCAACCACCAGAATAATCAGAGCCAGGGTCTGAGCTTTACTCGAAGCTTCAACAGTTTCCGAGATGGCACTCTGAAATTTTGCCCGGTTGCTTTCCAGCATTGCGTTCAGGCCCGATTGCAATTGCTCAAGGCGTTCTGCATTACGCGCTGCATCGTCGCCGATGCGGCTGAAGTCGGCCGAGCCATCAATAATGGTAGTCGCAATACGGGTGGCGTTTTCGTAGTAGGTGCCCAGATCACGGCTGAGCTTCCGGATAGTTTCGGTCTGGGAGGGGTTTAGTTCCGCAATTTCCTCCAGGTTATTCTGAATAATGTCGCGATACGCACGGGTTGCTTCCAGTTGCTGGTCGTCCCCCGTGGTAACCGAACCACTGATCTGCTGTTCCATCAGCTTCAGCTGACCTTCATTGATGGTGGTCAGTTCCAGGGTTGGATAAAGGCGATCTTTTACCTCGCTCAGGCGATCAGAGTTGGATCGCTCGGTTATAAAGGCAAAAACCTGACTGATGAGGAACGCGAGAATGGCAATGCCAACAAGCAAGCCAAGCTTTTGTGATATTTTCAGCGATGACAACATAGTCTTTTCCTGACTTGGTAACCCGGGTTCGCGGCGCGAGTCTATAGGGGGCGATTGAATGACAAAACGGTAATTGTGTTTCGTACTGTTATATTCTGTTGTCGACGAATCAGGTCACAATTTGACTAAAAGACGAATTGGAATTCATGGTTCAGGAGGGATCAGGGCAGTCTTTGCCCCGAGTTGTTATAATCTTCAACCTGAATACCCAACACACCGGACTGCAGCGAATTCTCCATGGATGTCTCCCACATAATCGATTCCCTGAATGATGCCCAGCGTGAGGCGGTTACGGCCCAGAACGACCATTTACTCGTTCTGGCGGGTGCCGGGAGCGGCAAAACCCGGGTGCTGGTGCACCGGATCGCCTGGCTGATGCAGGTGGATCGTGTTCCGCCTACGGGGATTCTGGCGGTCACTTTTACCAACAAGGCCGCTAAAGAGATGCGTTACCGCATCGAGCAGATGATGAACATTCCGGCGCGAGGCTTGTGGTTTGGCACATTCCACGGCATTGCCCACCGATTGCTGAGGGCGCACTGGAAAGATGCCGGCTTACCAGAGAACTTTCAGGTGCTGGACAGTGATGACCAACTGCGGATGGTCAAGCGGGTGATGCGGGAGGCACAGATTGATGAGAGCCAGTTCCCGCCAAGGCAGGCCCAGTGGTTTATCAGTAGCCAGAAAGACGAAGGCTTGCGAGCCGATCATATCCAGGAAAACCCCGGTGACCATTTCACATCGACCATGCTGAAGGTTTACCGTCGTTACGAGCAGCTTTGTCAGCAGAGTGGTCTGGTGGATTTTGGCGAGTTGCTGTTGCGTTCCCACGAGCTCTGGCTGCATCGCCCTGAGTTGTTGGCTCACTATCAACAGCGCTTCCAGCATATTCTGGTGGACGAGTTCCAGGACACCAACACGATTCAGTACGCCTGGCTGCAGGTGCTCGCCAGTAACCGGGTTCCTATTACCGTGGTGGGCGACGATGATCAGTCCATATACGGCTGGCGTGGTGCGAAAATCGAGAACATCCAGCAGTACCAGCGGGATTTCCCTAACGCCCGGTTGGTGCGCCTGGAGCAGAACTACCGCTCGACGCAGCTGATACTGAAAGCCGCCAATTCGGTGATTGCCAACAACCAGGGTCGGCTGGGTAAAGAGCTCTGGACCGATGGCGTAGAAGGCGAACCCATCAGCCTGTATGCCGCGTTTAACGAGCAGGATGAGGCCAACTACATTGCCGACAGTATCTCCAGCTGGGTAGATGAGGGGAACCTGCGCAGCGAATCCGCAATCCTTTACCGTTCCAACGCCCAGTCCCGCGTGCTGGAAGAGTCCCTGATGCGTCAAGGCATACCGTATCGCGTATACGGCGGCCTGCGTTTCTACGATCGTCAGGAAATCCGCAATGCCCTGGCATACCTGCGGCTGGTTCATTATCGCCGCGATGATGCAGCCTTCGAACGGGTGGTGAACGTGCCGACACGGGGTATCGGGGCCAAGAGCCTGTCAGAGCTACGTGAATACGCAAGCAACCAGAGCATTTCCCTATGGGAATCCGCCGAGCGCTTGCTGGAAGCCGGACAGGTGAAAGGCCGGGCGAAAACCGGCTTGCAAAAATTCATAGATATCATTGAAGAGTTGTCTGCAAAGGCGGAAGAAGCGTCGCTTCACGGCCTCATGAAAGAGACCATCGAAGCCAGCGGCCTGAAGGACTACCACGCCAGTGAAAAAGGCGAGAAGGCCCAGGCCAAGGTTGAGAACCTGGAAGAGCTGGTTAACGCTCTTGCAGACTTTCAAGTGGAAGACGGGGTTGATCCGCTTTCGGAGTTTATCGCCCAGGCTGCACTGGATGCCGGCGAATCCCAGGCGGGCGACCACGAAGACAGCGTACAGCTGATGACACTGCATTCCGCCAAGGGGCTGGAATTTCCTCTGGTGTTCCTTGCCGGTGTTGAAGAAGGACTGTTTCCCCACAGCATGTCTCTGGAAGAGCCAGGGCGTATGGAGGAAGAGCGACGGTTGGCCTACGTGGGCATCACTCGCGCCATGAAAAAGCTGGTGATCACTTACGCGGAATCTCGCCGGCTTTATGGGCAGGAGAAGTTCCACGCGCTTTCCCGCTTCGTCCGGGAGATACCAAGTGATTGTCTGCAGGAAGTACGGTTACGCAACACGGTAACCCGGCCTGCAATGCTTGAACGTCCGAACGAAGGGCTGTTCAGCCAGGATTCCGCCAAGCAGTCCGGCTTCAGCCTGGGGCAGCGGGTTCGGCATCCGAAATTTGGGGAAGGTATTGTTCTGAATGCCGAAGGCAGCGGGCACCATACGCGAGTACAGGTGAACTTTGATGAAGGGGCCAAGTGGTTAGTATTGGCCTATGCACCTTTAGAGGCCTGCTAGAAATCTTCGGGAGCGCAGGCTGGGGTGGGGCTTTTCAAAACTGTGCGGAGCCATGGATGGCGGAGCCCAAGCGTCACATGGATGTGCCGCAAGGAGCGTGTTTTGAAAAGCCCCACCCCAGCCTGTGCTTCTTACGCGGAGCTTAATAGCGATTACATCAGCACCGCGTAAATCACCCCAGCCAGAAGAATCCTGTAGATAACGTAAGGCCACATGCCAACGGTGTTCAACCATTTCAGAAAGAAGTGGATCGCGGTAATGGCCATCAGGAACGACGTTACCCCGCCAATCAGAAAGCCACTCCAGTCCACAATGACGTCTGAAGTTGCCACTTCCAGCAATTTCACGGCAGATGCCAGCACGATAATGGGAATAGCCAGCAGGAAGGAGAAGCGAGACGCGGTTTCTCGGCTCATGCCCAGAAACAGGCCGGCGGTGATGGTGACGCCGGAACGGGAGGTGCCAGGAACCAATGCAATAGCTTGGGCAATACCTACCAGCAGGGCGTCTTTCCAGTTCAGAGAATCCATCGCGCGCTGGCGTTTGGGCAGCCAGTCGGCAAGGCCCAGAAGCAGGCCAAAAATCAGGGTGGTGAAGAAGATGACCTCCACTGCCCGCAGTTCATTATCGATCATGTCCAGCAATGCCAGCCCGGCAAGGCCGGCAGGGATGGTGCCGATCACCAGATACCAGGCCAGGGCACCCTGGCCGGTTATTTTACGCTGGGCAACCGAGATCAGGCCGTCTCTGGCGATACCGAATACATCCCGGCGAAAGTAAAGTACCACCGCCAGCAGGGTGCCGATGTGAACGGAGAGATCAAAGCCTACGCCCTGATCGTTCCAGCCAAAAAACGCCGGAGTCAGGATCAGGTGGGCAGAGCTGGAGATGGGCAGGAATTCGGTCAGTCCCTGGAGAAGGCCAAGGAAAAGAGCCTGGTAAAAATCCATTCTTTTGATTCCGTTCGGGTCAGAAGTTCAGGGCGCAAGGCGATAAGAAGATGGGCGGGATATTAGCAGGGTGGTCGTTGGCTTAACAGTTCTCCGGCCCGCGAAGGAAGCGCGCACCGGAGAACAGTGGGTTATGCCGGGAATTTATCCCGGGTGTTGTTGGCGATTTTCACCAGCATCAACATCAAGGGCACTTCTACCAGCACGCCAACAACCGTTGCCAGAGCTGCACCGGATTGCAGGCCGAAAAGGGCAATGGCTGCGGCTACCGCCAGTTCAAAAAAATTGCTGGCACCGATCATGGCGCCGGGGGCGGCGATGCAGTGGCGAACATTCCACAGTCTGGCCCAGCCGTAGGCGATGAAGAAAATCAGCACCGTCTGGATGATCAGTGGTACGGCAATCAGCGCAATGTGCAGCGGGTTTTCCAGAATGACCTCGCCCTGAAAGGCGAACAGCAACACCAGGGTGACAATCAGCGCCGCGGGTGTAATCGGCCCCAGCCGTTTCATGAATACCTCGTCGTACCATTGTTCGCCACGGCGGGCGATCAATGTGCGGCGGGTGAGGTAGCCGGCAGCCAGCGGGATCACGATATACAGCACAACCGACAGGATCACCGTATCCCAGGGCACCTGGATGTCGGAAATACCCAGCAGGAAAACTACAATAGGCGCGAAGGCAAACAGCATGATGATGTCGTTCAGGGATACCTGCACCAGCGTGTAAGCGGCATCGCCTTTGGTCAGGTAGCTCCACACAAACACCATGGCGGTGCAGGGGGCCGCACCCAGAAGAATGGCGCCAGCCAGGTATTCGCTGGCCAGTTGCGGGGCAATCCAGGGCTCAAATACAACCATCAGGAAAAACCAGGCGATGGCGAACATGGTAAAGGGTTTGATCAGCCAGTTGACGACGGTGGTGATGGCCAGCCCTTTGGGTTCCTTGCGCACACCCACGATGGCGCTGAAATCAATCTGCGCCATCATCGGAAAAATCATCGCCCAGATCAGAATGGCGATAGGAATAGATACCTGAGCATATTCGAAGCGGGACAATGTCTCTGGTATTCCGGGTGCAAACTGACCCAAGGCCACGCCGGCGATAATAGCCAGGGCCACCCAGACCGACAGAAATCGACCGAACAGGTCCATGCCACCCGAGTTGTTTTCAGGTTTTGCGGCTTCTGCGTTGTTGCTCATGGCTGTTCCTCAGATAGACCGCTGGTTTACACGTTTTGACAGCTCTTCTGCGCTCTCCTTGCGTTCGGAGTAACGGTCAGTCAGGTAGTCACTGCGGTCGCGCACCAGTAGAGTGAACTTCACCAGCTCTTCCATCACATCCACGATGCGGTCGTAGTAAGGCGACGGTTTCATGCGATCCTTGTCATCAAACTCCATGTAGGCTTTTGGCACCGACGACTGGTTCGGGATGGTTACCATTCTCATCCACCGGCCCAGCACCCGCAGCTGATTCACCACATTGAACGACTGCGAGCCGCCGCACACCTGCATCACCGCCAGGGTCTTGCCCTGAGTGGGGCGAACGGCGCCCATAGACAGCGGAATCCAGTCAATCTGGGTTTTCATGATCCCGGTCATGGCGCCGTGGCGTTCCGGGGAACACCACACCATACCTTCTGCCCACTGCGCCAGTTCCCGCAGTTCCTGAACTTTGGGATGTGAGGCATCTTCGGCATCGGCCAGCGGCAGGCCCCTTGGATTAAAGGTACGGGTTTCGGCGCCCATGGCACTCAGTAAACGAGCCGCTTCTTCAACGGCCAGGCGGCTGAATGAGCGCTCACGTAGCGAACCGTAAATCAGCAGAATGCGCGGTGCGTGGTTTGAGGGCTGCGTTGCGAATACCTGCTCAGCGGTTGGTGGCTGGAACAGGTCCGTGTTGATATTCGGTGTATCGGTCAGCTTCATAGTGCGATTCGGAATTCCTGAAAATGTGTTTAGCCCAGATGTTTCTTGATGTCGGCCGGGCTGGCCACTTTGCCTTCCACCACAATCTGGTCATTCAAAGCCAGGGCGGGTGTGCGCATGATGCCGGCGTCGATGATGTCATTCACGTCGGTGACCTTTTCCACTTCGTAGCTCAGGCCCAACTCATTAGCGGCTTCTTCGGCGTTGGCGGTAAGCTGTTTGCACTTGGCGCAGCCACTTCCATAGATTGTCATTTTCATAGTGATTTCCTTTCGATGTTTGGGGTACGTATCAGAGTGGGCATCAGGCGGACACCCACCAGTTGCCATAAGCAAAACCTGTGATGGTGGCCATCACCACCACCAGCGCGCAGTAAACCAGTGTTTTCTGCGTGCCCAGAATGGTGCGAATAACCAGCATGTTAGGTAATGATAGAGCCGGGCCAGCGAGCAGCAGCGCAAGGGCTGGTCCTTTGCCCATACCGGAACCCATCAGAGCTTCCACTATGGGCACTTCGGTCAGCGTAGAGAAGTACATCAAAGCACCCAGCACCGAGGCAAGTATGGTGGATAGCAGCGAGTTGTCACCAACCGCGATGGCTACCCATTCAGACGGAATCATGCCTTCGTGGCCTGGTCTGCCCAGCGCAAAGCCCGCAACGAATACGCCGGCCAGCAGCAGCGGCAGGATCTGTTTGGCGAAATCCCAGCTTTGTACCGGCCACTCCCGGTCGTCTTCCCGCAGCGTGGCAATCAGCATCAGCCCACCGATGCCGATCACGAACGGTAACTCGGGTATGCCGGGTGCCATTATGGCGATAACAGCAATGACGGCGCCCAAGATCAGTAGTTGCGCCGGGGGCCAGTTCCAGCGCCAGACCAGCAAGCCACCCAGGGCCGCTGCCAGTGCGGCGGTGATCGGCCATTTTAGTGCGTGAATGGCCATCCAGGTATCGCTGTCGGCTGCCGCCCAGTTGGCGAACACCAGAATGCCGACCATCAGGGCAAAGAACAGGGCGATGATGCCGACGGGTTTTTCCGCACTGTCGTCACCAAAGCCTCGGGCATTTGAGACTGAGCGTTGGGCTTCTTCCTTGCGATAGATCAGGTGCATGATGGCACCAATCACTATGGCAAAAATGATAGCACCGACGGCCCGGGCAAGGCCGATTTCAGCACCCAGTACCTTGGCGGTTACTACAATGGCCATGATATTGATGGCGGGGCCGGAATAAAGAAAGGCTACTGCAGCTCCCAGGCCGGCACCGCGGCGATAGATGCCGCCAAAAAGCGGCAGCACGGTGCAGGAGCAGACAGCCAGCAAGGTGCCGGACACAGATGCCACAGTAAAGGCAACGGGCTTGGGGGCGGCGGGGCCGAGATAACGCATCACCGAACCCTGGCTGATGTAAACCGACATGGCGCCGGCAATCAGGAACGCGGGCAGCAGACACAGGATGACGTGTTCGCGGGCGTACCAGTTGGTCAGACGAAAAGCTTCAAGGATGGCGTTATCAAAACGCTCGGTGCCGGCGGGCAGGAAAAAGATAGCCAGAAACGCCAGTATCATGAAAAACAGCAGGTTGCCTTCCCGCTGATTGCCCCGGTAAATCTCTAGAAGTTTTTCTGTCATGTCGGGTTCCGGTTCCTTGGGTGATGCGTGCAGGCAACCATAGAAGATAAGGGGAATATGTCATCCAGGTGTCTTTACTTTGTAACTTTCAACACCTATTATCGCTAAAAACAGATATATGGCAACCTGTATATGCGAAAAATCATATGAAAAGAAAAGTTCTGTTCATCTGTACCGCAAACAGCGCCCGTTCATTGATGGCGGAGGCACTGTTGAGGCACATGGCCGGAGATCAGTTTGAGGTGGCCAGTGCCGGTACTCAGCCATCTGAGCCCAATCCCCTGGCTTTGCAGGTTTTGCAGGAGGCGGGAATACCCACCGAGGATTTGCAGAGTAAATCGTTGTCGCATTTTCAGAATGAACGCTGGGATTATGTGATCACTCTTTGTGAAAACGCCGCCCGTGAGTGTGTAGCTTTTAGCCAGGGAGCTCAGCAAATCGCCTGGGATTTCCCGGATCCGGCCGCCAGTAACCGCCATGCAACATTTTCTCTGACTCTGAAAGAGCTTAAAGAGCGGATAGGTCTGTTCACTCTGGTGCATCAGAAAGGGACAGCCCTGAAGCCCGAAGTTTATAAACCCGTGACTATATTCAAGGCTCTGGGTGACGATTTGCGGTTGGCTGCCCTGTTGTTGATCCGGGATCAGACCAGGCTTTGCGTGTGCGAATTGACCGAGGCTTTTGGACTGGCGCAGCCGAAAGTCAGCCGCCATCTGGCGATTCTTCGAGATGCCGGGCTGGTCGAAACGGAGCGCCGTGGCCAATGGGTCTATTATTACCTTAATCCCCGGCTACCCGGTTGGGTTTCACGGGTTCTGGATGAAACTGCCCGGAGCAATGGAGGATTGATCGAAACTCCCTTGGTGAAATTGCAGGCCATGGCTGAGCGCCCGGCACTGCAGTGCCCCTGATCATTAACCGGATACACGCGTTTCGAATTTCGCAAGGAGATCGCTATGAACAAGATCAAAGTAGGCATTAACGGATTTGGCCGCATTGGCCGCCTGGCTCTGAGGGCTGCATGGGGCTGGCCGGAACTGGAATTTGTTGCTATTAACGATCCAGGTGCAGACACCCACACGTTCGCCCATCTCCTGAACTTCGACAGTGTTCACGGTCGCTGGGACCATGAGGCCGAGGCCAGCGGTGATGAGATCGTCATCGAGGGCAGGCGCATCACCGTTACCCACAACAAGGCTATCGGCGACACCGACTGGTCTGGTTGCGATGTGGTGATCGAAGCCAGTGGCGCGAACAAGAAGGTAGCGGTATTGCAGGGTTATCTGGATCAGGGCGTGAAACGCGTGGTGGCTACCGCGCCGGTGAAGGAGGAGGGGGCCAGGAACATTGTCCTGGGTGTGAACGAGCACATTTTCGATCCGGCCACCGACCGTATTCTTACCGCCGCTTCGTGCACCACCAACTGTCTGGCGCCAGTGGTCAAAGTTATTCATGAGAAACTCGGCATCAAGCATGGCTCTATCACTACCATTCACAGCCTGACCAACACCCAGACCATCATCGACGCGCCCCACAAGGATCTGCGCAGGGCCCGGGCCTGTGGCAGTTCGTTGATTCCCACCAGCACCGGCTCTGCTACTGCGATCATCGAGATCTTCCCGGAGCTGAAGGGGCGGCTGGATGGTCACGCCGTGCGGGTCCCCTTAATCAACGCGTCGTTGACCGACTGTGTGTTTGAAGTTGAAACGCCAACAGATCGTGACACCGTGAACCGGTTGCTGAAAGAAGCCGCCGAGGGCGAACTGAAGGATATTCTGGGTTACGAAGAGCGCCCGCTGGTGTCCATCGACTACAAGACCGATCCGCGCTCATCCATTGTTGATGCGCTGTCCACGCTGGTGATCAACGGCACCCAGGTGAAGATCTACGCCTGGTACGACAATGAATGGGGTTACGCCAACCGCACCGTAGAACTGGTGCGCAAGGTAGGGGCTGCCTGATATGAGCGCAGCCATCCGTCAGTACCTGGTGATTACCGGTAACTACTGGGCGTTCACCCTGACGGATGGCGCCCTGCGCATGCTGGTGGTGCTGCATTTCCACCAGTTAGGCTATTCGCCTCTGGAAATCGCCCTGTTGTTTATTTTTTACGAGTTCTTCGGGGTGGTGACCAACCTGGTGGGCGGCTATCTGGGTGCCCGCATGGGGCTGAATCGCACCATGAATATCGGGCTATTTCTGCAGATTGCGGCGCTGGCCATGCTGGCAGTGCCTGCAGCCATGCTGACCGTACCCTGGGTGATGGCGGCGCAGGCTTTGTCCGGTATTGCCAAAGACCTGAACAAGATGTCGGCCAAGAGCGGCATCAAACTGCTGGTGCCGGATGACCAGCAGGGTAAGTTATACAAGTGGGTGGCTATCCTGACCGGGTCGAAGAATACCCTGAAAGGGGTGGGCTTTTTCCTCGGCGGTGTATTGCTGATGTCGACCGGTTTTACCGGGGCGGTCATTATCATGGCGGCGGCACTTGGGTTGGTGTGGTTGGCCAGTCTGTTTCTGCTCAAGCAGGAACTGGGCAAGAGCCAAGCCAAGCCGAAGTTCCGCGAGATCCTGTCAAAAAGCCGCGCCATTAACGTGCTGTCCGCTGCCCGCATGTTTCTGTTCGGCGCCCGGGATGTCTGGTTTGTGGTGGCTCTGCCGGTCTATCTCCATACTGTCTTCGGCTGGGATTTCTGGAAAGTGGGAGGCTTTATGGCTACCTGGGTCATTGGCTATGGCTTTATCCAGACGGTCGCTCCCCGGATTACCGGCAATTTGGACAATAAACAGTCTGCCGTGTTCTGGGCCGCTGCCTTGGCACTGATTCCCGCCGCCATCGCCATTGGCTTGATGGCGAGCTGGTCGCCCCAAATCGTGGTTATCGGTGGTCTGCTGATATTCGGCGTGCTGTTTGCCATCAACTCCTCCCTCCACAGCTATCTGATTGTCAGCTATGCCCGGGGTGATGGCGTGTCGCTGGATGTGGGCTTCTACTACATGTCCAATGCGGCAGGTCGGCTTCTGGGAACTATCTTGTCCGGTTGGGTCTATCAGAATTATGGCCTTGAGGCCTGTCTGTGGATTTCTGCTGGGCTCGTGGCGATGGCTGCTTTGCTATCGTTGATGCTTCCCCAGAGGCATAACGCCCTGGCCTGACAGCAGGGAATGGGTCAGAAGCGCAGCACCAGGCCGGCACCGGCTTCAACCTGAAGATAGCCGCTGCTGCGATATCTGATCTCACAGCCGCCGGAACAGAATACCGAGCCGCCGGAGTCGAGGGCGGTGTAGATGCCTCGCAGATCCAGACGCAGGCGCAGTTGTTCGTTGATCAAAAACTGATAACCCCCGCCCAGCGACAGGGAGGCTCGGTGGTGGGTATCGAATGCTGAGTCATCTGGTTCCAGGCGGGCCACGCCCAGTACTCCGGAGGCAAAACCGCCGTAGCTTTTCCCTCCCGGGAAGTAGAGGCCGCCGAATTGCAGCTGGTAAATCGTAACGTCAATGGCCTGTGTGCCGGGTGCGAAAAAGCCGTTGTCGAGCTTTGCCGAGGTTTCCTGTCGGCCGAAATATAACTCTCCCTGAGTGCCTGGGTCCTGCAGATCAAAGTTCAGGATCAGCCCCTGGCTTACGGAGTCTTTAAACCGGACCTGGTCACTGGTGCTGGCACTGGAGGATTCAATATCGATTGAGCTGCCCATTCGGTAGCCCACGAAAGGCGTAATGCTGATATCGGCTGCCGCTGGAACACTTACCAGGGTGAGGCCTGTCGTTAATACGATTAACTGCCTGAAGTTCATGGGTTCCGGATCTCTGTTGTCGCGTTCTGGCCAGGTTGAGCATTATGGTATAACCATTACAGATCCCGGTAACCTTGCCAATAGGCGGGGGTGATCCAATGGAGTGTCGAATCTGATCAGAACGGAGGCGTTCTTTATGCCAGAGCCCAAAGTAGTCGTAACCACCGGGGCCAATCGTGGCATCGGCCTACTGATCACCCCGGAGGAATCCGCGCGTGGGCTGGCGGAACGGATTGCCAGCATGAGCCTGGAGAATACCGGCTCCTTCTGGCACAGCAACGGTGAGGAATTGCCTTGGTGAGCCAGCTTTGATGGGGCTTTTATTGGAAAATGTCAGCGTTGGTGCCCTGAGTGATGTGTCACTCTCGGTGCCCTGCGGGCAGGTGGTTTGCTTGTCTGGCGCTTCCGGCAGCGGCAAGAGTCGCCTACTGCGGGCGGTGGCTGATCTGGAACCCCATGGTGGCAGTATTTGCCTGGCGGGCACCGGACAAATGGATATGCCCGCTCATCAGTGGCGAAGCTGGGTCGTGATGGTGCCGGCAGACAGCCAATGGTGGTTTGATGATGTGGGCGCTCACTTTCCTGCCAAGGCTGGTGACCAATTGCCCGCAGCGTTGGGTTTGCCACCAGAATGCATGGATTGGTCTGTTAGCCGGTTGTCTTCCGGTGAGCGGCAGAGGCTGGCGCTTTGGCGGGCTCTTTCCCTGGAACCTCAGGCATTGTTATTGGACGAACCTACCGCCAACCTGGATGACGAAACCACGAAAGCCATTGAGAACTGGCTGCTCGAAGAAATCCGGCAGCGGCAGCTCGCTACCTTGTGGGTTGCTCATGACGCGGCTCAGATTCAACGTGTAGCCAACGCTCATTATCGCATTCACGGAGCCCGACTGGAGTCTGTTCATGGAAGTGATTGATCTGGCCTGGTGGAAACTCGGGCTGGCGGCTCTGCTGATACTGGC
>NZ_JBLXHQ010000030.1:0-48945 GCF_048259445.1 Marinobacter sp.
TTGTCCGGTATGCGTCCGACCGGCAAGCTTCATCTTGGTCATTACCACGGTGTGCTGAAAAACTGGGTGAAACTCCAGCACGAATTTGAGTGCTTCTTCTTTATTGCCGACTGGCATGCCCTCACGACACAGTACGATGACCCTTCCGGCATCGAACAAAGCGTCTGGGACATGGTGATCGACTGGCTCGCAGCCGGCGTTAACCCCGGGTCCTCCACCATGTTCATTCAGTCGCAGGTGCCTGAGCATGCAGAGCTGCACCTTTTACTCTCCATGATTACGCCCCTTGGCTGGCTGGAGCGCATCCCTACCTACAAGGACCAGCAGGAAAAGCTGCGGGAAAAAGACCTGGCAACCTACGGGTTCCTCGGCTACCCGCTGCTGCAAACTGCCGACATACTGATGTATCGCGCGGGCAAAGTGCCGGTGGGTGCAGATCAGGTATCTCATGTTGAAATTACCCGTGAGATCGCCCGACGATTCAACCACATCTATGGGCGCGAGCCCGGGTTTGAAGATCAGGCGGAGTCGGCCATCGTCAAAATGGGCAAGAAAAACGCCAAACTCTATCGCACCCTGAAAAAGCGTTACCAGGAAGAGGGCGACCTTGAAGCTCTTGAGACGGCTCGCGCTTTGCTGATGGAGCAGCAGAACATTTCCATCGGTGATCGTGAACGCCTCTACGGGTTTATTGAAGGTGGCGGCAAGGTCATACTTCCGGAGCCGCAGCCATTGCTGACGCCGGAATCCAAAATGCCGGGGCTGGACGGGCAGAAGATGTCCAAATCCTACAACAATTACATTGGACTGCGAGAAGAGCCGGATAGCGTCGCCCAGAAAGTCCGCACCATGCAGACTGACCCCCAGCGGGTGAGACGCACAGATCCGGGTGAGCCAGAGAAGTGTCCGGTTTGGGGCCTGCACAAAGTTTATTCTGATGACGCAACCAAAGAGTGGGTTCAGACTGGTTGTCGCAGCGCCGGTATCGGCTGTCTTGACTGCAAAAAACCACTGATTGATTCGATTATCGAAGAGCAGCGCCCCTTGCGTGAGCGGGCCCTGGAATACGAAGGTAACCCGGATCTGGTGCATTCGATTCTGCAGGAAGGGCGTGAACATGCCCGGGACGCGGCTCGTGATACGCTTGACGAAGTCCGTGCCGCAATGGGCCTGAGCTATCGTTAATCCAGTGAAGCCAGAGCCGGCCCCATTAGCAAAGGTATCCGGGAAGACGCTGGTCGATCTTCCCAAAGACCTGTATATACCGCCAGATGCACTTGCGGTATTTCTGGAAGCCTTTGAGGGGCCGCTCGATCTTTTGCTTTACCTCATTCGTCGCCAGAACATGGATATTCTGGACATAGACGTGAGTGAAATCACCCGGCAGTACATGGATTACATCGGAGCCGTAGAAGCCATGCGCTTCGAGTTGGCTGCGGAGTATCTGGTGATGGCAGCCACTCTCGCGGAAATAAAATCCCGCATGCTGCTGCCGAGGCACGAAAGTGATGAAGACGAAGAGTTGGACCCCAGGGCTGAACTGATTCGCCGGCTGCAACAGTATGAGCGTTTCAAGAAGGCCGCCGAGGATATCGACGCATTGCCAAGGATGGAGCGTGACAGTTTCTCTGTATCGGCATCGTTGCCGAAACTACCGTCGACCCAGCAGCATCCCGATGTCGACTTTCGGGAGATGATTCTTGCGCTTCGGGGTGTCCTGGAGCGAGCGGATCTTTTTACCAGCCACCATGTGGAAAGAGAAAAGCTCTCCACCCGAGAGCGAATGTCAGCCATTCTGTCTTTGTTGCAGGATGATCAGTTCGTTACTTTTCAGAGCCTCTTTAGTGTAGAGGAAGGAAGGCTCGGGGTAGTGGTTACGTTTCTGGCTATGCTGGAACTGGTGAAAGAGCAGCTGATTGAAGTAGTGCAGACAGACGTGCTGGGTTCCATTCACATGCGCGCCCGGGCTGCCCGCTAGATCATTCCGCATCGGAAAACGGCGCACCGAAGAACGGATAGCCATCATGAACGAAGAGCATCTTTCCAGAATTCAGGCGATTGCCGAAGCTGCGCTGCTGGCAGCCGGTAAGCCTCTCTCCTTAGACCAGTTAAGGGAACTGTTTACCGAGGATGAGCGCCCGGCCCGACAGGTTATGGAGCATGTGATGATGCTCCTTGGTAATGCGTGCGAGGGCCGGGGTTTTGAGCTTCGTAAAGTGGCCAGTGGCTATCGGCTTCAGGTTCGTGAGGAATATGCCCCCTGGGTCAGCCGGTTGTTTGAGGAAAAACCGCAGCGTTACTCCCGGGCCTTGCTGGAAACTCTTGCTCTTATTGCTTACCGACAGCCAATAACTCGCGGTGAAATTGAAGACATCCGTGGTGTTACGGTAAGCAGCAATATCATTCGCACATTACTTGAGAGAGAGTGGGTTCGGGTTGTGGGACATCGGGACGTTCCTGGCCGGCCTGCGATGTATGCAACCACCCGACAGTTTCTGGACTATTTCAATCTTTCCGGCCTGGATCAGATGCCACCTTTATCCGAGATCCGGGACCTGGAAGAAATAGGCAGAGAAATTGAAAAGAGCATTCAGGCCGAGATTGAGTTCGATTCAACTCCGGCAGAACCCGGCGAGGATAATCCTCCGGGTGAGACACTTCACTGATACCATTCGGGTGTCAGTCAGCGATTAAGGATTATGTTCATGGCGTCAGAACGCCCCGGAAGAAAGGCAAAACCGACCGCAGAAACGGTTACTAACGAAGGCCCGGAGCGGATCCAGAAGCTCCTCGCCCGCGCAGGCGTTGGTTCGCGAAGAGAAATTGAAGGCTGGATGGAAACCGGGCGCCTGACGGTCAATGGTGAGGCTGCAGTGCCGGGCCAGAAGGCAACCGTGAATGATCGCTTCGAACTGGATGAGAAACGACTTGAGGTTGCGGGCGCCGGGACGACTGTGCGCCGGGTGCTTATCTACAACAAGCCGGAAGGCGAAGTGACTACCCGGAAAGATCCCGAGGGCCGGCCGACGGTATTCGACCGCTTGCCCAGACTCAAGGATAACCGCTGGATATCCATAGGGCGTCTGGACATCAATACCACCGGGCTTGTGCTGTTTACTACCGACGGCGAACTCGCAAATCGCCTGATGCACCCCTCGAGTCAGATTGACCGGGAATATGCAGTCAGGGTTTTTGGTGAAGTTGATGATGCCATGATCGAACGCCTGATGGCGGGGGTCCTTCTTGAAGACGGCATGGCCAAATTCAGTGATTTAAGCCCGGCCGGCGGCAGCGGAATCAATCGCTGGTTTCACGTTACTCTTCTGGAAGGCCGTAACCGTGAGGTGAGGCGCTTGTGGGAGTCTCAGGGAGTGCGCGTAAGCCGCCTGAAGCGTGTGCGATATGGACCTGTTTTTCTGCCCAGTAGGCTGACGCTTGGCAAATGGGAAGAACTGGACCAAAAAGCAGTGGATACCCTGAGCAAAACGGTAGGGCTTGATTCAATCGATATACCGCAAAAAACGCCAGACGAGCAGGCGGCTCATGACCGGCTGAGAAGAAAGAGCCCGGGCAGTGGCAGCAAAAAAACCGGAGGGCGGCGTTGGGATGTCAGCGATACCAAGCCGGCTCGCAGCGGTGGCTCCGATAAGACTCGTGGCGGAGCGGGCAAGCCGAAAACAGGATCTGGCAGGCCCCGTAAGTCCCATTCAGGAAGTGCCGGTAAGTCGGGCAGGTAGGTCCTGTTTCGTTCCGGGCCGTGTTTTTCAGCCGATGGTAGCAAACACCCTTGTGCAGTTCCGGCCCTGATCCTTGGCTCTGTAAAGGGCCTCATCGGCGCGGGCTATCCATTGGTCTGCGTTTTCCTCCGGCATATGGCGGGCAACACCGCAGCTGATTGTGGCAGACAGCTCGGTGCCACCGCAGTCCACCCTAAGGCCTGCAATGGCGCTGCGTACCCGTTCTGCTACATCCCGCGCTTCCTGCTCGCCCGTGTGTGGCAGCAAAATTGCAAATTCTTCGCCGCCAAACCGATAAACGCTGTCTGAGTTTCTGATTGCAGCTTCCAGAGCTCCAGCGGTTAACCGCAGAAGATGATCGCCCACCACATGCCCATGTTGATCGTTTACCGATTTAAAATGATCCAGATCGCAGAGAATCAGGGAATACTCCTCGGCATGGCGTTCCGCAAGCAGGCATGCGCGCTGAAGGTGTTCGTCGAGGGCGCGCTTGTTCGGAATTGAGGTCAGAGCATCGGTCAGGGCTGCCTGTTCAATCGCGATAAACTGGCAGGCATTGCGGAGCGAGCAGATAGCCGCACTGATCATCATTTCAATGCCTTGCAGCTCGTCGGCCGAAAACTTTTGCCGACGATTCAACGTCAGCGTTCCGTAGTACACGCCTTCAAGGTTCAGCCGATACTCACAGCGGTGAGGGCCACCAATCCCGGTTGCATACACGAAATCACGGTGCGCTATCTGGTGGCGATAATTCAGGGAATCGAAGGGGATGATGCTTCCCAGCTCTTCCGCCAGAATGCCGAGCTGAGTCTCCAGAGACAGTGTAGTGGCAAGGCGTCTTGTGAGCCTGCTGAATGGGTCGGGAGTGTTCGACCAGCCCTGGTAGGCCTGTCGCAGAGCTGCCAGATCCTTCGGCTGAGAGGTAGTGTTCTGTATCGACGATATGTTTTTCACTGAGACTCACTCTCTGGCGGAATTGGTCATGCGCTTGAGGGTGATAAAAGCATGGTTTATGCCGTAATTTAATTTTGTTATATAAACCAGTTAGATATATTGAAGTATTAAGGTAATTTGAAGGGCCTGGCAGCCAACGCAAGCCTGAGCGTCAAAAAAACGGCAAGCCTGTTCCGATGGATACGTTTCCTGGCGCAAAATGCCTTTTCGTGAGGGGATGGGGATGGAGAATCCCTGTGTTAAACTCTGCGACCAATACCCGCGCCGTTTTCAGAAGTGAGCAACATTCCCTATGACGTTTCAGGCCCCAGAAAGTCTCTCTGAACAGATCGCCCAGCATTTGGGGCAGCGGATTGTGACGCGAGATCTGATACCCGGAAGTCGTATTCAGGAGCTCAAGGTTGCCGGCGACCTCAATGTCAGTCGCGGCTCGGTACGTGAAGCCCTTCTGATTCTGGAACGCAGGCATCTGATTGAGATTTTCCCTCGCCGCGGCGCGGTTGTTTCCAGCCTGACCGTGGCGAGCGTCAACAGCCTTTACGATATCTATATTGACTTGCTGTGCATGCTCGGGCGCAAAGTTATCGAACGCTGGACCGGCGATGAACTGGTCGGCGTTATGGGGCGGGTTCGGGAAGTTGAGGCGGTTATTCAGGCTGTGAACTCAACAGGTCCCGATGCTGCAGAAAAGGTTATCGAGGCCGGCTTCGGGGTAATGCGCTACGCCTACGGACTGGTCGATAATCCGTTTCTTGAGGAGACCCTTGAAAACTTACGGCCGGCCATCAGTCGCACCTATTTTGTTGCCCTGGAGAATTTCCGGGAAGGTATCGGGCAGACAGCTGTATTTTTCAGTCGCCTCGGAGAGGCAGCGGTGAGTGGAGATTCTGACCGCTTACAGGCAGCAATTAAGGCCTTTGGCGAGCACCAGCGCCAACAGGTATTGAGTATTCTCAGGGAGGAGGAGAGCGCGTGACATGCGCCTGAAGTCCATCAAGCTTGCCGGGTTCAAGTCATTTGTAGACCCCACCACAGTGCCGTTCCCCACGAATCTGACGGCGGTGGTAGGACCTAATGGCTGTGGTAAATCCAACATTATCGATGCCGTCCGCTGGGTGATGGGTGAAAGCTCCGCCAAGTACTTGCGGGGCGAATCCATGACCGACGTTATTTTCAATGGCTCCAGTGCCCGAAAACCAGTAGGCCAGGCGTCCATCGAACTGGTCTTTGATAATAGTGACGGTTCCGCTCCCGGAGAATTTGTCCGTTTTAACGAAATTTCAGTGCGCCGCAGGGTTTCCCGTGAAGGTCAGTCGGAATACTTTCTCAACGGTGCAAAGTGTCGCCGCAGGGATATTACCGATCTTTTTCTGGGCACCGGCCTCGGCCCCCGAAGTTACGCCATTATCGAACAGGGCATGATTTCTAGGCTGATTGAAGCCAAGCCAGAAGAGCTGCGAACGTATATTGAAGAAGCGGCCGGTATCTCGAAATATAAAGAACGTCGCCGGGAAACTGAAAACCGGATGCGTCGCACCCAGGAAAACCTTGAGCGCCTGACCGATCTTCGCGAAGAGCTCGGGCGCCAGCTGCAACATCTTGAACGGCAGGCTGCGGCCGCTGAGAAATACAAAGCCTACAAACACGAGGAGCGTCAGAAAAAAGCCGAGCTCACTGTTTTGCGGTGGCAGTCACTGGATAACGACCTGCAAAGTTGGCGTGGCAAAATTCGTGATACCGAGCTGGAGCTTGAGAAACAGCTGACCGAGCGCATCAGCCTGGAGACGTCTCTTGAGTCCCTCCGGGATGGCCATCACGAACGCACAGAACACTTTAATCGTGCGCAGGCCCGTTATTATGAGGCTGGAGCGGATATTGCCCGAATTGAACAAAGCCTTGAGCATCAGCGAGAGCGCAGTCGCCAGACCGCCGCAGAACTGGATCAGGCCATGGCTAACCAGCGCGAGCTTGCCCGGGAACTGAGCCAGGACGAGGAAAAGCTCGAAGGGATCCGCGAAGAACTCGCCATGATTGAGCCTGAACAAGAGGCCCTGAATATCCGTTCGGAAGAGTCCGGTGAGAAGCTTCAACAGGCGGAAGATGCCATGAGCGAGTGGCAGCAGCGCTGGGAAGAGTTCAGCTCACGCTCCGCAGATGCTCGCCGCGAGGCAGAGCTTGCCCAATCCCGCATCCGCTCGCTTGAAGAGGCTATAGATCAGTTGCTGGCTCGCCAGGAAAAGCTTCACGAAGAACAAGCGCAGCTGGATGGTCAGATTGACCGGGCTGAGCTTGAGTCGTTTCAGGAGCGACAGGAGGTGCTGGAGCTTCAACGCGAGGAAACTGTAGAGCGCATTGAAACCGTGCATGGTGAACTTCAGGATGCTCGCCATAACCAGCGTGATACCGAACAGAGCCTGTCTGACACCCGTCAGCGGGTTCAAAGCCTGCAGGCCGCTCTGGAGTCCCAACAGTCTTTGCTCGACGAGCAAATGGGCGGTCAGGATGACAGTTTGCAGGCATGGTTGGCGGAACATCAGCTGGCGGATCTACCCAGGGTTGCCGGAAATCTCCGCATAGACGATGGCTGGGAGTTTGCGCTGGAACAGGTTATCGGGCGCTTCAGCCAGGGGTTGCTGCTGCCCGATATTGATCAGCTGACTAAGGCTTTGCAAGGCGCACCAAAGGGTCTGGCCGTTATCCAGTCTGGCTCTGGTGGTGGCGCTTCGGCCCAGGCTCAGGGGTTGGCCGCCCGGGTTCACGGTATGGCTTCGGTCAGCGCCATGCTGGCGGGTATCGGTACCGTGGAAACCCTCGGTGATGCCCTGTCACAAAGGGCTGGGCTTCCAGAAGGCCACAGCCTCATCACCCGTGAGGGTGTATGGGTTGCACGCGACTGGGTTCTGATGCCGGATTCTGATGCCGGTCAGATTGGCGTTATCGAACGACAGAAAAAAGTGGATGAACTTGCGCAGCAGCTGGCTCAGGCAGAACAGTCTCTCGAAGAGGTGCGGGCTCGTTATGAAGCCCTGCAGGAACGCACAGAGAAGGCGGAGGCCGCAAGGGACGATGCTCAGGCCCGGCTGAGCGAAAGCGATCGCGAGCTTGGCCAGGTTGTCTCCCGAATCAGCGGGCTTCGCGCCCGCGCCGAACAGATTGATGCGCGGCTCGCACGCATACAGGAGGATGTTGCGGACGTAGCGTTGAACCTGGAAGAACAGCAAGAAAATCTTGGCATCGCTCGTGAGGAATGGCAGCAGGCGCTGATGTTGACCGAAGACGGAGATGATGAAAAAGAACGTCTGCTCGAGCAACGTGACATGCTCCGGGAAAAACTCGACGGTTTGCGCCAGGAAGCTCGCCACGATCGCGATCATGCGCATCAACTGCAACTGCAATTGCAGTCACTCAGCAGTCAGCGCGACGGTCTGAAGCAGACGATAGACCGCATGCAGCTGCAGAAAGAACGGCTGGAAGAGCGCCTGGAAATGCTCAGAGAGTCCCGGGAAAGCGCGGAAGAGCCCATGGAAGACCTCCAGATGCAACTTGAGGGCTTGCTGGATCGCCGGCTCGCGGAGGAGGAAAAACTCGGCGTGGCCCGTGATGCGCTGGAAGAGATTGATCGTGAGGTGCGGGAAAAAGAGCAGGGCAGGAGCGGCACAGATCACCGGATTCAGGACGTACGATCCAAGCTCGAGAAGCTTAAAATGGAATCCCAGGCGCTTGAAATCCGATCTGGTAACTACATTGAGCAGCTTGAAGAGCTGCATGTAAGGTTGCAGGACATACTGCCGCAGTTGCCGGAGGACGCGAATCAGGACGAGTGGGCTGCGGAGCTTGAGAAAATCGGTAGCCGGATTCAGCGCCTCGGGGCCATCAACCTTGCGGCAATTGATGAGTATCAGGTTCAGAGTGAGCGCAAAACCTATCTCGACAACCAGCACGAAGACCTGACAGAAGCGTTGGAGATTCTTGACACAGCGATTCGCAAAATTGATCGTGAAACCCGTCAACGCTTCAAGGAGACGTTCGATCAGATAAATGGAGGCCTGCAGGCTTTATTTCCAAAAGTTTTTGGTGGCGGCAATGCGTATCTGGAATTGACCGGCGAGGACCTGCTGGAAACGGGTGTGACGATCATGGCGAGGCCGCCAGGCAAGAAGAACAGCACTATCCATCTGCTTTCGGGGGGCGAAAAGGCGTTAACCGCTATCGCGCTGGTATTCTCCATATTCCAGCTCAACCCGGCGCCTTTCTGTATGCTTGATGAAGTTGACGCTCCGCTCGACGACGCTAATGTTGGTCGTTACGCCAATCTCGTCAAGGAAATGTCGAAACAGGTACAATTTATCTACATAACCCATAACAAGATCGCTATGGAAATGGCGGACCAGCTTATGGGCGTTACCATGCATGAGCCAGGGTGCTCGCGCCTGGTTTCGGTGGATGTGGACGAGGCGGCTGCGCTGGCGGAGGCCTGAGAGAGAACTGACCATAAATTCGTCAAGAATGACAATAAAGCCATGTGATGCGGCTTTGCGTTGTATTCATTACGGGCTTTTTTTAGAGTAATAGCCGGAGCCCCTTATTCGCTCCCGGACCCGATCTGCAAACAGGACAGCAGCACTATGTCACTTAGGGAATGGTTAATTGCCATCGGTACCCTGGTTATCATCGGCATTGTTATAGATGGTTTAAGGCGCATGCGCCGTGCCCGTAAGGAGTCTATCGCGATTTCTTCCGGTATGGGCGCTGATGATCTGAAAGGCTCGCCGCTGGATGAGGATCATAATCCTGAGCTTCCGAACGGAGGGGCGAGGGCTATTTCTAAAGATACGTTGGAAGAGCGCGGCTACGTGCGGCGCGAAAAACCCTCACGGTTTCGCGCTCCGCAACAGAAACCGACTCGGCCTGTTCGCGAAGCGTTGCAGGAAAAAGATACTTCGCCGGATGAGTCATTCCCGATTGATGGTGAAGAGACGGGGTTTTCTTCCATTGATCAAGAAGAGTTGACCGTTGATTCCGGCTGGGGTGCTGAAGATGAGGAGTTATCTGTACCAGAAACTTCTGCAACGGCGACAATCGATGTAGAAGAAGATACCGCCCGCCGCGAGCCGCAAAAAGCCGATCCGGAACAGCCTCTGGCCGGCGCTAACCGTCCGGAAGCCCGTGAGGTTATTGTTATCAATGTGCTTGCCCGCCAGGGAGAGGATTTCAGTGGCAGCGCGCTGCAGAAACTTTTTGAAGCCTGCGGTCTGGCCCATGGCGATATGGACATCTATCATCGCCACGAAGCAGAAGATACCACCAGCCCTGTGCAATTCAGTGTGGCGAATGCGGTTGAGCCAGGCACATTCAAGCCTGACGACGTAGCGGCAATGACCACGCCGGGTATCAGCTTTTTCATGAGCATGCCGGGCCCGACCAGTGCGTTGCAGGCCTTCGATTTCATGCTTGAAACCGCCCAGTGTGTTGTTCGTAATCTTGGCGGCGAGCTCAAAGATGAACGTCGTAGCGTTATGACAGCCCAGACCATTGAGCACTGTCGCCAGCGCATCCGCGAGTTCGAGCGCAAGCAGCGATCGCCACTCCGCTGAGCCGGTCTGGGTCAGAACTGAAATAACAATGCCCGGAGCCATCCGGGCATTTTTTTGACAGCCAAGAGCACGAATCTATGAGTAAGCCTTCACCGGACACTATCAAGCGGGTAGAGGAACTGCGGTCAGCCCTTGATGAGCATAATTACCGGTATTACGTGCTGGATGATCCCGGTATCCCGGATGCGGAGTACGACCGCCTGTTCCGGGAATTGCAAAAACTCGAGAATGAATATCCTGATCTGGCGTCGGACGATTCGCCCACCCGTCGTGTAGGCAGCAGTGCAGAGACCAGTTTTGAAGAAGTGATCCATCGACTGCCTATGTTGTCGCTGGATAATGCATTCAGTGAAGACGAGCTCCGTGATTTCGACCGCAGGGTCAGGGAACGGCTCAGCAGTGATGAAGACGTTGAGTACGTGTGTGAGCCAAAGCTGGATGGGCTTGCTGTCAGCCTGCATTACGAGAAGGGCTCGCTTACGCGGGCGGCAACCCGGGGCGATGGCTATGCCGGCGAGGATATCACGGCAAACATCCGCACTATCCCCTCTGTGCCGCTGCGTTTGAGAGGTAAGGATGTTCCGGATCTGGTGGAAGTCCGGGGTGAGGTTTATATGCCCAGAGCGGGCTTTGAAGCTTTGAACAGCCGGTTGACGGATCAGGGTGAGAAAACCTTCGTAAACCCCCGGAACGCAGCGGCCGGCAGCCTGCGCCAGAAAAAGTCCACTGTCACGGCGCGGCGCCCCCTGGAAATGTGTGCCTACAGTGTTGCGGTAACCGATGAAAGTCTGTTGCCGGATACGCAATGGGAGAGCCTTCAGCAAGTTCAGCGTTGGGGCTTCCGTATCAATCCCGAAATGCGCAAGGCCCTGGGCGCAGGCGAATGCCTCGCGGCCTATGAGGAGCTGATGCAGAAGCGCGATACGCTGCCGTATGAAATTGACGGCATCGTATTCAAGGTGAACCGGCTGGATTACCAGGAAAAGCTGGGGTTTGTCTCTCGGGCGCCGCGCTGGGCAATCGCCCAGAAGTTTCCTGCCCAGGAAGAGTTGACGATCATTGAGGATGTGGAGTTTCAGGTAGGGCGCACAGGCGCCGTTACCCCCGTGGCGCGCCTCAAGCCAGTCTTTGTGGGTGGTGTGACGGTCAGCAATGCGACCTTGCACAACATGGATGAGATTCGCCGCCTGGACGTCCGGATCGGCGACACAGTGTTTATCCGCAGGGCCGGTGATGTTATTCCCAAGGTTGTGAAGGTGGTACTTGAAAAACGCCCGGCAAATGCTGAATTGGTAGAACTCCCCAAACAATGCCCTGTGTGCGATTCGGATGTTATCCAGATTGAAGGTGAGGCAATCGCGCGATGTTCAGGCGGTCTGTATTGTCCAGCGCAGCGAAAAGAAGCGATTCGGCATTACGCCTCCAGAAAGGCCCTGGATATTGAAGGGCTTGGCGACAAGTGGATTGATATTCTGGTAGACCAGGGCATGGTGAAAACCGTTGCGGATATTTATCTGCTGACCACGAAAGACTTAACCCGCCTGGAGCGCATGGGAGAAAAATCGGCTTCCAATCTGGTAGAAGCCATTGATCGTTCCCGGGAGCCAGTATTGTGGCGCTTTTTGTACGCACTGGGTATCCGGGAAGTAGGTGAGGCCACGGCAAAGTCCCTGGCGTCCCATTTCGGCACTCTTGAGGCTGTAGCCGAAGCAGATGAAGAAGCACTTATTGCAGTGCCGGATGTCGGGCCGATTGTTGCAGGCCATATCCGCAGCTTTTTTGAGCAACCCCATAACCGGGAAACACTGGATGCGCTGCGTGAGGCCGGCGTTAAGTGGCAGGAAGAGGAAGTTACCGCCGGCGCCAGACCGCTTCAGGGCCAGACCTGGGTGCTCACGGGAACCCTGTCGGAACTTACCCGTGATGAGGCCCGGGAAAAGCTGGAATCGCTGGGCGCGAAGGTAGCTGGCAGCGTGTCTAAAAAGACAGCCTGTGTTGTGGCAGGTGAGGCGGCCGGTTCCAAGTTGGCAAAAGCAGAACAGCTTGGCGTGCTGATCCTGGATGAGCCGGCGTTACTGGATATGCTGAAGGAGCACAATCTGTTTTGAGCACTGGCGTCACAGTTTTCGGGGAACAGCCCCGCAGGCTGTGGCTGGCCGGTGAATCTGAGAACTCGCGCAGATACCCCGTTTCCGAAACTGGCTAACATGGCGTTGCTCTGTAACGGTGTGTAAATCACTGGTTTGCGCCAGCGTGCCCACACGGCCATAACAACAACGTTCTGAAACGGATTTTTCCATGCGCGCCGAGTTGTTTCCCCGCCCTGTCATGATTATGCAGGTGGTCATTGTTCTGCTGCTTGCCCTTACCGCCTCAGGCTGCAAAACCGAGAAAAATCCGGATCAGCCAACGATCCTGGGGATACCACCGGCGACTGCCTATCTGGGTGTGGAGTACTACTACAATTTTGGTGCTTACGGTGGCGAGGACATACTCGATTATACGCTGACGAATGCGCCGTCCTGGCTGGCTCTTGAAGATACCAGCAACAAAGCCCGGCAGGGAGTCATCATGCGCGGTGTGCCAGGCCTCAGTGGCGGCGCCCGAGGCGATGCCGACCTTGGTAAGCTGACAAACATTAATCTTGTGAGCACAGACGGCGAGATGGCGGGCGCTCAGCCATTCGATATTGAAGTCAAATACAACGCACTCGCATTGGAATCAGATCCTTTTACAGAGGGCGCATCACCGACTATTCCGGATACTCGCCGGGAGCGTTGTGAATTGCCCGATCTCGAAACTCCCGGTGAACACAGCTTCACCATCAATACCTACGATGCAAACGGTGCTGTTTCCGGCACCCGCGATCTTACGCTGCCTACCCGGTCGGTTTTCGTAAAAGTACTGCTCGACCGGCCTTCGGTAACACGGGTAGCGGTTGCTTTCGATCTGACATCCGATTACGACGCATCCAGTTGCGATCCTGGCGTGACTGCGCCTGATCAGCGTTGTGATCATGGCAAAGCCAATGCCGGCGATGCCATCCCGGGGCAGGATATCGTGGCTTTGGGCAGTGGCAGTGATTCCCTACTGGAAAACCTTTCCTACCTGACCTATGAAGCCGATAACACCGGAGTTAATACCGGCGGTGTTGTGACATTCGAGCCAGGAATTACAGAGTGCTACATTCGTCTGGAGGTTGTAGACGATAGCTTTCCCGAGCCTTCGGAGGCCTTGCAGCTGAACCTCACGGAAGTGCGTTCCGGACTCGCCGGGCTGGGAGAAACCAACGGGGGTGTCCGCACCACATTGGTGATTGATGACAATGAGCCGAGAGTAAGCCTTGAAACCATCGTTGGTGGATCGCGGGATACGCTGAATGTTGGCGGCTCCCGGACATACGTAGCGCGCCTGACCGGGGAACGAGAGGGTGCGGTCCGTGCAAAGCTGGGTCATTCAGACGACTCCACCGCCCGGCTGGGTACCGAGTTCAGCACCAGCCTGCCTGGAGATGAGCTTGTATTTCCGGAGGGCGTGGATGAGCTTACATTCATGATCAATGTTATCGACCCGGGCACTTATTCCAACCCGGGCCTGGATGATCGTTTTATCCTGCTGGGCCTGAACGAGAGCTTTCAGCTCGGTCGTGAAAACTATGCTCGTGCAGCGGAAGATGAAACTCTACGTATCAGTATCAACGAGCTTGTGTCACCACTGGTTTTCGGCTCCGGAAACAGTTTTGTCGCAACGGATGTAACTGTGGGTCATGCGGGAAGAATCTTTGTGACCGGATACGCCAGTGTGGATAACGACAGGGTTATGGTTGGTATTTTCAGCCAGAAAGGTGGCTTGCTTCAAATGCTTGAAGTGTCGGGGGCCGGAGATCAGTTATCCGGGCCAGAACCAATGATCAGCGTGGCCAGGCGCGAGGTGACAAAGAACAACATCAAGACTGATCGCTTCGAGCTTTTGGTGACTTACAGCACAGATAGAGCCGTGGCCGGTACCACAGAGCAGGGCGGTATGGATATTGTCAGCTCGCTGTACTGGTACGACGAAGCAAGTAATGGCGGTGAGTATGTTGAAACCTGGACGACCCGCACGGGTACCACTGGTGATGACCTGGTTCGCTGGGCAGGCCTGAACACCGCAAGCGGTTTTGTTGTGATTGCCGGCGAGACCGATGGTGTCTGGCCCGGGCAAGCGGCAACCGGAGGCTTTGACAGTTTTCTGCAACGGATAGATTCACTCGCTGATGGAAACGGCTTCGCTCCGGCGCTGGCCTGGACACGGCAGGTCGGATCATCTGCAGATGACCGCGTGGCAGGCGCAAGTGCGACGGGTATCAGCCCTTCAGTGTTCGGGTCGGCGCGGGGTGCCGTTAACGGTGAGCCCTCATTGGGGGGCGAGGACGCCTATTTTTACACCACGGCATCAGGTGACGGTAACCTCATGGTATATCAGAGAGGTACAGACGCGGATGAGCAGATTGCCAGCGGTATAGTAGACGGAAGCACCCTGTGGTTGCTGGGCAACGGCAGCAATGAATATACGGTCGAGCAGGAAGAAGACAGCCTGAGCCTGACAAGTCAGCCCGACTCCAGCGCAAGCGGCTTCGTGTTGGGCTATACCACCGCTGGTGATCTTGTCCGCGCGTTTAACCTGAATGATGACGGGGATGTCTCGGAAGAGCGGTTCGTGGCATTAACGGGCTTTGCCGGTGATCTGGTCGCAGCCGGGAAGACCAGTGGTGACTATACTGGTACCGCTGGCACCAGTGGCAGTAGCGCCGGCATTATCTCTCGGGTGTCATTGGTGCCAGAATCTGAACCGGATGCGGAAAACAGTGTGTTCCGAAACGAATGGCGTGGTCAGCTGATTGCTGGTGACTCGGAAATCCTGCGGCTTGCCAACTACCGGGACGACGAAATTGTGGCCCTGGCACGGGTGGGTTCATTCTGGTTGATATTGCTGTTCAGCCCCGAGGGTGTGTTGCTGAACCTTTAGTGAGTGGCAAACCTGGTGGTTAACTCTAAACGCTGCCTTGTTGCCCACCTGCACTGGCGTACAGGCGAAGATAGTCCGTGCTGGTGACAACGCCAATAGCCTGCCCCTGGGCATCTACAACCAGAGCTGCATTAAGTTGGTGTGCCAGCATCAGCCTGGCAAGCTGGTGGGCATCGGTTTCAGGAGAGGCTGTCAGGAATGCCGGTAGCTCGATGTGGGTCAGGTTCTGGCTCATGGCATTGGTCGGGTTTTCGTGCAGCCAGGCCAATAGCCACTGCTGTGCTACGAGCCCGGCAACGTTCGTGTCGGCGGTAACGACAAGGTGGTTGGAGCCTTGTTCGTCCATCATGGTGATCGTTTCACCCACGGTTGCTGAGGCGGGTATTGAGTACAGTGATGGAGAGCAGATAGAAGAGACTGGCAAATAAGGCCGTTGGTCTTTGCGTTCACCCGCTGCGGCCGCGCCGTACTCTTCCAGAGCACGGTGTCGGCCCGACTGAGCTGCTAACTGAAACTCGGCGTCTGTTGCTTCACCGCGCTGGGGATTGATCGGCTGGCTCTCCGTCAGCTCGCTGACATCACCCACGCGTCGCCCCCGGAATATTTCCGGCAATCTTGTCCCGACGGGACGGCCTGGCTCGCTGACATGAATAGACACCTGCATTACCCTCTGAAGACGACACCTTTCAGACAGTGTATCGGCGCGAGAGTGCATAGCATTAGTAATAATTAATTACGAAGGCGCCACTTTTGGCAGGTGCATTCGCCCGGTAGCCACTCTTTTTGCCAGTTGTGCAGGAAGTGCCGATGGCTGTTGCGTTAACTGGTCCGCAACGAATTCTGCAAGCAGGGGTGCATAGGTTAAGCCTTTGCTCCCTAAACCGGTCAGAAGGTAAATGCCCTCCTGAACCTGCCCATTTGCTTCGAAGAGCGGCCCGGCAACGGGTTGATAATCATGGGTGGTGCAACGGAAGCCGACGCGCCCCGCCAGTTGATCTGGCAGATTACCGGATGCCATTTCCGCTGACAGCATTTGCGGAACCATTGCGGAAAGCTCCCGGATATTCTCACGGTGGCTCTCTGCTGTCGGGGCAGGTTCGTCGCTGTGAAGGTCAAACGTTGCTCCAATAACAGCCAGTTGCTCGCCCTCGGTGCCTTGAGCCGGGTTGAAATAGCGGGCGCCACAGATAACAGCCTTCGGATTTGTAATCAGGGGGGCGGGCATATGCGTGACCTGCCCGCGAATGGCTTTGAAGCGGAATGTTCCCGGACCCGGAACCAGCTTTGGGCTCAAGTGCCCGGCGCATATAACAACCCGGTCTGCCAGGATGTTCGGGTTGCCGGTGCCGGACAGGAGCCACTTGCCTTCGGAGGCAGCCACCTGCCCAACTGAAAAGCCAAAAACTCTGTGAATGCCCGGGTGCGAAGCGAGTGATTTACAGAGCTCGCCAGGCGCGAGCCAGCCGCTGGAGGGAAACCATAGCCCACCACTCTCAAGGCGACTGTCCGTGAGTGTTTCGGCTTCCTGCCTGGTTACCGCGCGCAGAATTTCTTCCGGGTACCGGTTACGCTCGATAAACCGCCGCTGGCGATCCTTTTCACCTTCATTCCAGGCAAGTTGCAGCAGGCCTGTCGGGTGCCAGTGTTGGCCGCGATAGGGGCTGTAATAGCGCTGGCTGAAAGTCAGTGCAGACAGGGCAAGCTGAGTCTGGTGATTAAACTCCACACCAAGCTTTACGTACATCGCGCCCTGAAGGTTACCGGATGCTGCAGAGCCCGCCTCATCAGCGGAATCTATCAGTGTAACGCTATAACCTCTTTGTGCGAGGTTGTTTGCAAGAAGGCAGCCTGCAATGCCAGCACCAATAACAGCGACCGATTTGCCAGGCGCCCCGGGCGCATCCCGTGTTACTGATCTCTCCGAAGGTGCAAGATCATCCCCTAGCCAGGCGTCAGCCTGGAAATCGAGCTCGTCCCACGCGTTGTCTTTGTTGCCAAAGAACAGTGTCAGGCGAATACGGCCGCCGTCCAGGATCAGGCGGTGAGCGCCGCGAACCAGAGGTGGATAATTGGATATAAGTTCTTTCGATAAGTTTCGAAACTCTGGCCAGGCTGACAGCGCTCTTTCCAGGTCTTGCCGGGTCAGTGGGTAAGGCTCAACGGCTATAAAGTGAAGCGTCGCCGCATGGGCAGGCCCATGGGTTTGCCAGGCCTGCCATGTCGCCAGAAAAGTCAGGCCTGTGCCGAAGCCGGCCTCTGCAATCACGAAGGATCCCGCCTCAGGAACGGCGGCAAAACGCGCAGGCAGATTGTTGCTTTCGATGAGCTCTTTGCGAGACTTTTCCAGCCCGTTATAGCGGTTGCAGTAGATATCTCCGAATTGTTTCGATTCGGGCATATCATCGCGCCAGGTCAATTCCGCCGCGTCTATGGCTGGCGGAATGGCAGGGGAAGTCATTCAGCTGTCCTGTTGTGTCCCGTTACTCCAGTAAAGTAACGCTCTCGATTACAACGGGATTTACCGGCACATCGGCCATGCCCCGGACGCGGGCAGTCTGAACACCGGCAATGGTGTCAACCACACCCATACCTGCTGTTACCTTCGCGAAAACGGCATAGCCTGCGCCGCGAACGCCTGCGTTCAGAAAATCATTTTTTGCTACGTTGATGAAAAACTGCGACGTTGCGGAATCGGGGGCATTGGTTCTCGCCATGGCAACTGTACCGCGGAGATTGGGAAGCGTTGGCGATGCTTCATTTTTGATCGGCGTCCGAGTTTCCTTGCGTGCCATATCTTCAGTAAAACCGCCGCCCTGGATCATGAAGCCCGGGATAACCCGGTGAAAAACGGTGCCGTCAAAAAAACCTTCCCGGGCATATTGCAGGAAGTTCTCAACCGTCTGGGGAGCCACGTCAGGCCGAAGTTGCAGCTCGATAGCGCCTTCACTGGTGAGGATCCGTACCTTCGGTAGCTCAGCGTCGACATCTTTGCTATCGGTCTGGGCATGAGCCGGAAGCGTTAAAAAAGATAAGCCGAGAATCATAACTACGACGTGGATCACATTACTCAGGGGTTTTGCCAGATTTATCATCGTTGGGGCTCTCAGTCGGTTAGCGGCAGGTGTAATTCCTGCAATAATCACTTGAAGTTGATTGTATCCCGATCTTAACAGATTTGATTCGCAGTTCGGGAAGCTCGCTTGCACAGAATTGGCGGCTGGCAGCCAGACTTTCATTTGCAAGCGCGTACGAGATAACTCACCGGGCCGGGTTGTACGGTAATCACTATGGAAAAAGGGAGAGGTTTAGTGAGATTCCGTAAAGGATTTGAGGAAAAGTCACGCCTTGGGCGGCTGCTGATCAATCGCGGCTATTTGTCTGAGGGCCAGGTTGAGGAGGGTCTCAGGCAGCAGTGTGAAAGCGGTAAGCGCCTCGGCGAGGTGTTCATTTCCGCCGGTTGGATAACCGAAAAAGAGCTCAGCCGGGTATTGAAGCATCAATCCCGTTATCGTAGTGCTGCGGCGATGGTGACCATGGCAACTCTGCCATTTCAGCCGCTGGTTACGTTTGCCGCGAGTAACAATACCAGTGCGTTTCAGGCAGCAGAAGCCGGAGAGTTTTTTGATTCAGGTGGAATGTCGCCACTGACCGAAGACGAATTATCGGCGGTCGCTGGGCAGGGTGATAGCTCGTTGCTTGAACGCATCAGCCTGGTTGCCGGTATGGCAGAAGCCGCGGGTGAGCGGGAAGGTCAGCCAGAGCCTGATATTATTGAGGGCCTGAAGCTCACCGCTAATGTGTTTTTTCCTTTACTCAATGTACTGGATTCGGATTTTTCGATTTCTGGCGTGTATTACCGGGAGGGAGAGCCGAGGTACGTGGTCGGTGAGGGTGGGGCGTTGACTCTGGCTTTACCAGAACGTATCGAGGAAATCCGTATGGATAATATCCGGGTCAGCATTGGGAGCAGCCCTGCCATGGGCAACGTAAGTATCCAGAATATCCGCTTCCACCCCGATTCCAGAATGACTATCCATACGCGTTGATCAGGCGCTGGCAAGAACCGTGCGGCTTGAGACAGTTGTTTGCTGTCCCTTGGCGCCGTAGAGCTTTTGCTGACCGGAGGCCCCTCTGAAGATATCTGTAAGGCGGGTCAGGCGTTTCTGCAGGTGGTTGATAATTCGCCCGTTGTTTTCATTAAGGGTGTGGCATTCCCGAAGCTTTTTATCAGCTTTTTGCCAGAGTGTGTAAAGGTCGTCGAGGCCAGCGCTGCGGATGAAGCGGGAGGGCTCGCCGCTGTCCGGGCGGAATCCCATTGCTACCAGCGTGCGGATCTTCTGCTTTGCGCGTTCCCTGATCTCACCCAGAAGGGCATTCTTCTCCCGGGTTAATGTCTCTAGTGCCTTGGCATCGGAGCCAGAAAGGCAAGCGTTTTCTTTTTGCAGAATGTCCGCCAGAGAATCAAGCTGGCGGATATCCAGGGACAGAAGGTTCTTCAGATCATCAATTGCAGCCATGATTTACTCACCCAAAAATGCTTTTATCCATATCAAGCATTTTCTGGGCCAGCTTTTCTGCGTCTACTTTGTAAGTACCATTTGCAAGCGCTGAGCGAATCTCTTCAATCCGCTCGTCATCCATCTCGGGATAATCCCCCAGCTTCTGTTCAAGCTGCTTGAGATTTTTGGCCTGACTACTCAGATTAACGTTCTCGCCACGCGCACTCTGGGCCTTGGCATTAGCCTGCTCCGGTGTGGTTTGCCCGGTGTTCTGGCTTGTGGCTGGCTTGTCGGCCGTTGGTCTCTGGATGTTGACCTGGCCTTGGCCAATTCCATTTAAGTCAACTGACATATCGTTACCTGCTCTACAGTTAGGCCGCACACACGTGGGCTGACTCGGGTTTATATCTTCTTAACGGCACATTGCCGGCATACTTTAGGGTCAGATGGACACTTTTTGTTAACATTCCGTCACATTTCTATCGGGTGTTTGCGGAACTGGCCATCCGGTGGCAGTTTTTTGCCGGTGGAAAAGATCTGCCTGCCAAGGATCGCCGAGAAAACTACATTGGCACCTCAACGTGCCCGGGAGCAGTGACGTTGGCTCTGACAGTTCGCGATGATGTCAGATTTTCTACCAGAACCTGCTCGCCAACAGATGCGTTTGCCAGGGCTTTGCCCCGGGAACGAACCGAAAAAGATCCGCTGCGGGCAGTGATAATAACATGGTCGCCCCGCGCAACGGCGTCTGGTGCTTCAAGAAGATCCGGGGTCAGAACCGAGTCGCTGTTTACGGGCCGGCGCACAACCATGCCTTCTATGAGGCCCGCGTCGGTTATTATTCCGCGCCGACTGGCATTCACGACGACTGAGCGGGTTTTAATCATGTCTTGCGTTATCCGCTCGCCGCGCCCGAACGGACGGGCTGCTACCAGCGCAGGGCCATTGATCGAAACCGTGGTTGTTACGAACATACGCCAGGGCCGCTCGCCGCTGCAGGCGACTTCGACAGAGGGGTGTTCGCTTCTCCAGGGGTCACCGGTAAATTCAACCGCAAGCGGAGCTGTGCATGGTGCGAGGTTGATTCTGCTGTCAATGTTGCCAGTCTCAAAGGTAATCTGATAGCCCTCTGTAGCCTGAGTGCGAGCAAAGGCCTCAAGAAACGATGTGGCAGCCAGGCGAATTTCTTTCGCAGTTGTTTGTGCCAGCGCAGAGTTGGTCAGGGCTGACATAATCAGGAGCGAGACTAAAAGCGTGGTGCGCATATGCTCTGGTTTGTCCTATGCTGTCAGTGAAACGGCAAAATTAGCGGCAAACACCTAAGGATTGCGGTGTACTGGCCGTTAAACTGATTAATCCGTTTTTGGGTGACGTTAATCCGTCACCCAGGCAACTTATTCCAAAGAACAGCAAAATGCATGCCGGCGTTTCCGGCAGGCAAGGGGAGACTGCGATGGCAGGTGTATTGGACAGTGTTAACCAGCGTACACAGCTGGTCGGGCAGAATCGCCTTGAGCTTCTTCTTTTCCGTTTGCGCGGACGCCAGATCTACGGCATCAACGTGTTCAAGGTCAAGGAAGTACTCCAGTGCCCGAAGCTGTCTTCCATACCTAACAGTCGCGCTGTTGTGCGTGGCGTGGCGCATACCCGGGGCGAGACCATCCCTGTTATCGATCTGGGCATGGCCATCGGTTTGCCTGGAATTCCGCAGGAAGACTTATCCAGCAGCTTTGTGATCATTACTGAGTACAACCGAAAGACCCAGGGGTTTCTGGTAACCGCGGTCGACCGGATCATGAACATGAACTGGGAAGATATTCTTCCTCCTCCCAAGGGTACAGGTAAGGATATCTACCTTACGGCAGTCACAAAAATAGACGATAAACTGGCCGAAATCATAGATGTAGAGAAGATTCTTTCAGAGGTTTCTCCGCTTCGGGAGGATGTCACAGAGGAAATCCGGAACAGGAGCGCTGAACGAATTCCGGGGCATTTGCCCGTTCTGGTAGTGGATGACTCCTCAGTGGCGCGTCGCCAGATCGAGCGCTGCCTTACTGCGATCGGAATGGAAGTGGTCACCCGGAATGACGGTAAGCAGGCGCTTCAATACCTTAAAGAAATCACGGCGGACGGATCGACAGGAAAGGATCACCTGTCACTGATAATCTCCGATGTGGAAATGCCTGAAATGGACGGCTACACGCTGGTCACCCGGATCAAAAACGACCCCGCACTCAGCTCGCTGTTTGTTATGCTTCATACTTCATTGAGCGGTGTGTTCAATAAGGCGATGGTGCAGAAAGTCGGGGCGGACGATTTTATGGCAAAATTCAGCCCTGATGAGCTCGCTGAACGAATCATGGAAATAGTAGATCAGAGCTGACTCTACTTCTTTGTCGGGCAATTCATTCAGAACTGAGATCCAATGAAAGCAGAAATTACGCCACAGGAATATGAATCCTTCAAAACGTTCCTGCAGGATGCGTGTGGTATTTTGTTGGGCGACAACAAACAATACCTTGTGAAAAGCCGGTTGCGGAGGATTCTGGAAGATAATGGGCTGAATTCTCTCGGGGAGTTGCTGGAGCGTCTGAAAAAACCGGGCCGGGCCAGCCTCAAAGAGGTGGTTATAGATGCGATGACCACCAACGAAACTCTCTGGTTCCGGGATAATCATCCGTTCCGTATTCTTCAGGAAAAACTGCTTCCCGAATTTGCTGCGCGCGCCTCTCTTGCTCCTTTGCGGGTCTGGTCTGCTGCATGCTCTACGGGGCAGGAGCCGTATTCGGCCAGTATGATCGTCGATGAGTTCAGGCGCCAAAAGCCCGGAAAGCTGCGTGATGTAAAAATCACCGCGACGGACATATCGAAAAGCGTTCTCGAAGTCGCGCGTCGTGGTGAATACGAAATGATCGCCATCGGCCGGGGCCTGTCGCCTGAGCGCCAGAAGCATTTTTTTACGCCCTCCTCAAACGGCGGCTGGCAGATCCGGCCGCAGATCAAAAGCATGGTTGAATTCAAGGAATTGAACCTGCTCGAGCGTTACATGCTGGGAAAATTCGACATAGTGATGTGCCGTAACGTGCTGATCTACTTTTCTGCAGACCTGAAAAAAGACATTCTGACCCGCATTCATGCCACCCTGAACCCCGGCGGCTACCTGATTCTCGGCGCCTCTGAGTCACTTAACGGATTGCCGGACTTATATGAGATGGTGCAGTGTCACCCAGGGATTATTTACAGGAAAAAGTAAGCCATGCCATTTAATGTTTGGGTGCTCGTCGCGGCACAGGCTCTGGCCATGTGTACTGCGCCCTTTATTGTATTTATCGGGAGCATTCAGGGGCGTCTTCTGGCCTCGGCCCCGGAGTTCGCCACGCTGCCTGTGGGGCTCGTAGTCGTGGGGACCGTTCTTGCCATAAAACCCGCAACCTGGTTGATGGAGAGGTTAGGACGCAAGCGCGTGATGCTGCTTGGCGCATCAATGGGAATGTTTGCCGGTATTCTCGGGGCTCTGGCCTCCTGGCTTGGCCAGTTTCCATTGCTTTGCCTGGCTGCTGTCGTAGGTGGGACCGGGTTGGCAGTGGTTCACCAGTATCGCTTCGCCGCGATGGAATCAGTGCCGGATAACATGGCGGGCTCAGCTGCTGCGCGGGTGTTGCTCGGCGGACTGGTTGCCGCGTGGCTGGGGCCTGAGGTTGCCGCATTCGGCAACGGAGCCGGGGCTGATCACCCCTTCCTCACCAGCTGGCTGGCTTTGGCGGGTGTTCAGTTTGCGGCATTGGTAATACTCGGCGTGGGGTACCAGGCAAAAGGCGAGCGGGTAAGAGAAAAACACGCAGGCGGTGGCAGGCCGCTGCGGGAAATTCTCGCTAACCCTCTGGTTTGGGCAGCTATAAGCTCTGCCGCCATCGGCTATGCTGTTATGAGCTTTATCATGACTGCAACGCCACTGAGCATGACTGAAATGGCAGGGCATGATCTGGATGATGCGAAGCGGGTTATTCAGCTGCACATTATGGCCATGTATCTGCCTTCGCTCATCAGCGGCTGGCTGACGCGGGTTGTCGGTATACCTATGATGATGGCCGCCGGATTGTTGGCCTATCTTGGGTGTGTTGTTCTGGCCGCCAATGGCGTCAGTTTTCACCATTATCTGTCGGCGCTGCTGTTGCTGGGTGTTGGCTGGAACTTTCTGTTTGTGGGCGGCACCACTCTGTTGCCCCGTGGCTACACAGACGCTGAGCGCTTCCGGGTGCAGGGGTTGAACGACATTTTTGTATTTGGCTCGCAAGCCACGGCCGCGTTATCGGCGGGCGTTATTCTATCCTGGCTTGGCTGGTCTGCACTGGTAATGATCGCTGTGCCTTTCCTCGTCATTCATGGTGTGTTGATGGTGATCTGGTTAACCCGCGGAGAAGCCAGAGCCAGTGAGCCTTCGTAATCTGAGGCATTTATGGACCAGCTTAATCTGCGCCACCTTTACTATTTCTGGGTAATAAGCCGTGAAGGCTCGATTGCCCGCGCCAGCGATGTTCTGGATCTGGCGCCGCAGACTCTGAGTGGTCAGCTTGCGACCTTTGAAGCTTCCGTTGGCGGTCGCCTGTTTCTGCGGGAGCGGCGAAAACTAGTACTGACAGACTTGGGCCGGCTGACACTTGGTTATGCCGATGACATTTTCGCCCTGACCGGAGAGTTAACGGAAACCTTGCGCTCCGGCCCGGCAGATCGACCGCTGGCGCTATCAGCCGGTATCTCTGCCTCTATCCACAAACTTATCGTTTATTACCTTCTGCAGCCAGCTATGGCGATCAAGCGCCCCGTTCAGCTTGAATGCCAGACAGGCCGAACTCAGGGGCTGATTTTAAGCCTCAAGCGAAAAGAACTGGATGTGGTGCTCACCGATCGCATGCCAGGAATCCAGCAAGAGGCCAATCTGACCGTTCACCCGATTGCCAGCTCCAGTATCAGCCTCTTTGCCGCACCGGCTCTGGCGCAAAGATTGAGCCCCGGGTTGCCGGAATCACTCAACGGCGAGCCTTTTCTCGCCAATGCCACCGATGTGCCTTACTTCGAGCGCCTGATGAACTGGTTTTCACTGAGTGGCGTTCGCATGAACCTTGTGGCCCGCGTTGACGACAGTGCATTAATCAAGGTTTTCGGGCGTGAGGGTTTCGGTGTTTTTGCCGCACCTACCGTCATTCGGCATGAGGTTTGCCGGCAGTATGAAGTGGAGCACATTCTGGCTATTGATGATGTAACAGATGAACTGTTCGCTATCACTCGTGGAAGCAGGCTGGACCACGAGGGCGTCCGGGCAATCTGCGAAGCCCGAACAGATTTCAGGAACGCCAGAAATACATCGAAAAAATCGATGTGAATTGATTACAAAACCTTATTTTATCGAGCTTTAATCCCCGGCACTATGGAGACGTAAAAGGCAGTAACCCAAAAGGAGAAGCAGCCATGAAAACTATCCATAAATTCCGAATTGAACCGGGTAAAGAGCCGACCACCTTATCGCTTACCGAAGGTTACAGGGTAGTTCGTTGCGAATACATTATCCCGCACAAAGCCGTTTACCTTTGGGTAGAACAGCCACTGAACGTGGGAACCCCTGCACTGAAACGGCAATTCCGTGTAGCTTTTTCAGGGGAGCCCGTACCCAGGACCTATGAATATGTAGATACTGCTCTGGATCAGTTTGGACCTGAGGCTTACCACGTATTCGCAGTGCCTGCAGAAGTACAGACGGGCGGTGTTGAACCTGAGGACGGTGGTCTAATCAATCAGCCTCTGGCAGCTTCGGACTGGTGAGGCAGAGTTAGCACTTAAGCAATCCCCTTCTTCAAGAGCCCTTCGGGGCTCTTTTTTTCTCTTTGAGCAATCCTTGCGTAGAATAACGGCCTGACGCCTTTCTTGATTTTACGAGCGGAGAGATTTCCATGGTATTTTTACGTAACCATCTGAAGCTTCTGGTTCTTTTACCGCTGTTTTTTCTAACCGCTGCCTGCACAGGTGTGCCGCAAGGTATAGAGCCCGTAACCGGGCTCGATACGGATAAATATCTGGGCAAATGGTATGAAATTGCCCGCCTCGATCACTCATTTGAAGAAGGGCTCAGCAGGGTAAGCGCCGATTACGAACTGCAGAATGATGACAGTATTAAAGTAATCAATCGCGGGTTCGATGCCGAGGCTGGCGAATGGAGTATTGCCGAGGGCAGGGCGGTGTTCGTGGGGGATGAAGGCACCGGCCACCTCAAGGTATCGTTCTTTGGTCCGTTCTATGCGTCTTACGTTATCTTCGAGCTTGATAAGGACGAGTACCAGTACGCGTATGTTACCGGCTATGATCGGGATTATCTGTGGTTTCTCTCACGTACACCCGACGTCAGCGCAGAAGCGATAGCTCGTTTCAGACAGACGGCCGTTGAGGCGGGCTTTGATCTGGAGGAACTCGTTGTTGTCGATCAAAGCCCTGTAGAGTAACTATAGAGTAACTATAGAGTAACTACCGGTCAGAATGGTAAATGGCCGGTTTTTACCCAGATAATGGTTTCTTGCTCGACAAACGGGTGATGCTGGCTCAAATGTGGGCTTCTTATCCAGGAGCCCTCGGGATAGCGGCCATGCTCATCGCAGAACTCCCCGGAAAGCACAAAGATCTCTTCGCCACCAAAATGCCTGTGGGGTTGAAAAACCTCATTGGCAGGCCATTTAACCAGCGCTACATGTTCGTGTTCAAACTCGTGTAGTGGCATCACCTCAAGGCCGCCGATTCCTGGCAACCATTCGCTGTTCTGTGTATCAATCTGAACAGAGGTTTTATCGCGCTCATTGAACTGATGCAGTTTTACCAGCAGCGTGCAGCCAGGTTTGCTG
Source organism: Marinobacter sp. (assembly GCF_048259445.1). Classification (GTDB taxonomy): domain Bacteria; phylum Pseudomonadota; class Gammaproteobacteria; order Pseudomonadales; family Oleiphilaceae; genus Marinobacter. The sequence continues at coordinate 26,676 of NZ_JBLXHQ010000030.1, forward strand.
AACGGTGCATGACCGCTTCCTGGTGGGTTGCGCAAATAGGTACCGGCTGGGTAATCACCGTTTTCGTCCGAAAACACACCTTCCAGAACCAGTATCTCTTCACCAAGGGGGTGTTCGTGCCTTTTGAATGAGGCGCCGGGCTCGTAACGCACAACGCTGGTGGCATGGCCGCGCTCAGCTTCTTCTCTGGCCAGCGGTTTTCTGAGAACTCCACCTGCCGGGCTGGGGACCCACTCCTGCTCGCTGGTACGGACAACAACCCTGCTGTCAAAATCCATGTTCAGCATTGCGCACCTCTTTCATAAATCATAAATGTCGAGAGCTCCTCTACGATCCGAAGCCCTGACTGGATGAACGGATCTAAAGTTACTTGATCAGAGCCTGCACATCGCGAAATGCAGGGTGTTTGCAGTGTCGCATCCACTCAAACGCCACCATTTCAACGGTGACAATGCGTGCGCCGCTATCACTGAGTCGATCGAGGGCAACATCCCTGTCGAATTCGTTACGGGAGCCAGTCGCATCCGCAACAACCCATACTTTATAGCCTGCATCGATCAGGCTCAGCGCCGTTTGCATCATGCACACATGGGTTTCGCAGCCGGCAATAATAATGTGTTGCCGACCTTCGGGGAGATTTTCGACCAGCCCGTCCGGGCAGGCATCAAAATGGTATTTGGCGATGGTCTGGTGGCACAGCTCTTTGACGATTTCCATGTTCGGCCCAAGCTTGTCCGGCAGCTGCTCGGTGGCCAGCACGGGTATATCCAGAAGCCCGGCAATTGTCGCCAGGGTTGTGCAACGGTCGACCACCTCCGCCCCGTGCGCAATTGCAGGCATCAGCCTTTCCTGAACGTCTATCAGTAGCAGGGTTGATTGATCCGATTTCATGAGCATTCAAAACCTCCAGGCCTTGTCATCACTCTGAACAGAGTAACAGGGCTACCATGGTACCGGCAGCGAGAGCGGCGAACACCATACAGATAATTATCTGCATAAACTGTAAATTTTACCCGGATATACCGCAAGAGAGTTGCCAAGCGCCGTCAAAACCATTAAAGTTTGCGCCCTCAAATGAGCGACAACATAGCTGATTTGAAACAGGTTATTGGAGAGGTGGCCGAGTGGCTGAAGGCGCACGCCTGGAAAGTGTGTATACGTTAATAGCGTATCGAGGGTTCGAATCCCTCTCTCTCCGCCATACTAAGGCCCTGATTTTCTTATAGAAAATCAGGGCCTTTTTCATTTTTGGGGCAAAATTGGGACAGAATCCGGTTTTTCCTGTCCGCTATAGTCCGCTTTGAACCCGAGCATCTGCGAAACCTGAGTGGCCATGTTGGGTGTGTCGGACTGAATCCAACGAGCATAGTGTTTTTTTACCATCGTCGTGTCCACGTGTCCCAGTTGGCGAGCCACCCATTCCAAACTTACATAGTTTGATAACATTCGGCTGGCAAACGTGTGTCTGCATTGGTTCGGTCCGCGGTGGCGGACCTTGGCCCGCCGGAGATGACCGGTAAACCACCGGTGCAAACTGATGCTGCTCCATGGTTGATTACTCTGCCCATTTCGGAACACGAGTCGAACAGTGTCCTCTTTGAATGTCACATTGTCCCGCTGACGGACCTTAATAATGGATGGTGGTAACAAGTAAGTCGCTGCCTGCTGACGCTTGAGCCACTGTTTTGCTGGTTCGACAAGCTCCACTCGACGTAAGCGCGATTTTACCTTTGGCGCTTTGTACTCTCCTTCGACGTATGCACGGCGCACGTAAATCACCCAGTCGACTATATCCACGTCGTCCCAAGAAAGCGCAATCAACTCGGATGAAGACAGGCCACACCAGCATGCGAACATGACCAAATTAATGTCCTGTTGCCGCATTGTTTTGACCGATTGAATGCGCTCCAGCTCCTGCAGAGTGAATGGATCCGCGAAATCGAAATACTCGTCACGTTCCACGTTTGGGATACGCTCCAGCGGATTCGTTTGGAGTATGCCGTCATGAAAAGAATCCGTCCAAATTCCGCGTACAACAGTGAAGACGTCGTTCACTGTTTTCGGTGCCAATCCTTTTTGCAGAAGCTCAGTTTGAAATATCTCTATCTCAGTTTTTGTTATGTCTGCAATTTTACGCCGTGGCCATTTCGTCTTAACGTGTTTTGATTTCGATTTGTAATTTCTGTATGTGCTCGGCGACTTTCGTACTTTTTGCTTTGGAAGCCACTCATCAATGCACTCTGAAACCAGTTTGCTTAGGTCCCGACCACCCCATCCACTGAAGAGCGTGGCGTTTTTAGAGTTCGGAAAATGTGTGGCGTAGTCAAATCGGTTTTCTTTGATTTCAGTCAGTATCAAAGTACGTTTGTTCTCAGCATAAGCAATGCTCGACTTCGTTATTTTCGCGATGCCGGTAATAGGCTCCCGGCATCGCATACCTGCGTATTGGAATGAAATCCGCAGCTTATTGCCATGGATTTCAACGCCTTTAGGCAGTGCCAATGACTTTTCTTTCGTTGTCACAGCTTGCCCTCAAACCAGTTTTCGATTTCGGTGGGGTTGTATACCACACGGCGAATCGGATCAAATCGCCAGTGTTTGTTTTCCAACCAGAAACCACGGTCGCGATATTTCCTGGCTTGTTCAGCATTAATCCCGAACAAGACCAAGAGAAGGTTCGGGCGAACCCAGCGCCCGGGACTCAGGGCCGGCAGAACAATTTTGCTGGAACTCTCAATCTCTACATTCATATCTATTGCTCTTTCATTGTATTGGTTTAGGTGATCTTCCGGAGAGCTCGGAAGGACTTTGCAGCATTCTGTCCCTTTGGTGATGAACCTCGCTCTCAGATGCTGAATCACAATACCAATTTAATGATTTACAACTCATTTTTGTGACGTCAAATTAAGGTAAATCCGATGTTAGAGAGCTTGACAACATACTTTCATGATGAGCTCCTTCTTTGAGTATGCAGGCGTGCTTTATTAATTAATGACTGACTTGCTTAAATTTTTTTTCGTATTTGGGAGAAGGGTAAGGCTCGATTGGCGAGGGAGATCGTCAGATGCGAGTTGGTTTGCGACAAACGTCATTGCCACGGCACAAGCTCGGATTGAATTAACACCGTTAACGATGATTGTGGAGTCTTCGTTAAAACCAAGTTTTTTATAAGCAGAGTCGATATATACCACTAAGGTGCCAAAGTTTTTCAGGTGTTGGAGATTGTCCTCAGTCTTAGCTGATAGGTAAGAGCGTTTTATGCCGGCATGTGGTTCTTTTTGCTCAATCCACCGCTGGTGAGCCTTGAACTTTTCCGGCCATAGAAATTGGTGCTTATAATTCTTAAAAAGATGGTTTTCAGAAATGATACGGAGATGCTCACTACAGGACCAAATCGTAAATGTGTTCATTAACATAATTTATTTATCCTGATATTAAATATTTAAAATATAGTTAGCTTTAAGGAAATTGCATAAAGAGTTGAACTGAGTTTAGTCTTATGTTTCACATCCATTTAACAGGATTTTTGTAATCGATATCTGAGTCATCTTTTGGTTCAAGAGGACATTGAGATTGGGCGCGGAAAAATTCGCTTCGCAAACCACCAGCCAGACGAACATGAACGGAAACCTCTACCTCGTAGAAGTCATCAGATTTTTCCGCTTTATTTACGATCTCTTTAACTAGTCTATTGATGTCTGTCATGATCTTATCCCTTCTACAAATTTTCGAGAAAATGGCTCGATGTCATTATCGACAGTACATCAAAATGACTGAGCCGCAATAAAGTATATAAGGCTCAAATTCAATGGGGTGCTTCGAGAAATGAGATATTAGAAATACATTGAAAAATTGATAGGGGTCTTTTTACCTGAGAGCCGACTGCAGCATCAAGCAAACGGGTCATCTGATGCGTTAAAGATGTTATCCGATGACATAAACCCCGAATCCATATCGTCACTGGACCAATCCATCCCATATGGGTTGCCCGCAATATCGAATCCGCCGACTCCGTCACCAATCATCGGCAACCCGGTGGCGGGATTGATATGTTGGCTGCTCAAATAGGTGTCATCGTTCCAGGTGGTCAGATTACTAAACCCGAGGTTCAAGGCAATATCATCATCAAATCTTTCCGTTTTAAAGGAACTATAATCATTGGGACTGCAGTCACCTTCAAGAGATTTGACTCCTTCGGTCAGTGTTTCCCAAGAACTCACAGCAAATCCTGCGACTAATCCAAAAATGGCTCCGGCGGGTCCTGAGAGAATCAGTCCTGTAATACCACCTGTAAACATCAACAATAGATAGGTCATTGTCATCTCCAGTCGTTCTGAAATGGGTTACAACGATAATCTACAACAGAATTTCCGAGGTGCAAGCAAATACTAGGAGGTTGCTGGGGGCGCTATTTGGCGTAAGCTGATTAGGCATAGTGCTAAAGAGGTTGCTCGATAATGTTAAAAGATCTTTTTGATCCGGTTTTCCTGAATCGTTCTCTTAATGCACTGCTTTTGTTGTTTATTGGCGCCTTCTTTTGGTCATGGCTCGGCGACACACTTGGGCTACCCATGCATATAATTCTGGGGGTCAGTGCTGTTGCTATCACGATTGATATTAGTAACTACTCCGAAGACCCTAAGCCAGGTGCGCTTTTGATCGGGGGACTCATTCTGCCGTTTTGGCTCCTCCTACGAGTATGGAGAAGTGGCACCGGAAACTGACAATGATGCTACGACAACGTGGCGCGGCCGCAAGCAATCAATTTTGGGTGTTTTTAATAGCGGAGGATGAGGAGGATTTCTCTTGGGTCGGAAAATTTGTTTTCACATTGAATTCGGTGAGCGTGAGCTCATCGTGGACGAAATCAGTGAGGAAGCGAGGCGCTGTGGGATCACCGTCGAGCAGTTGATTAAACGATTTATTGTTGACGCGATGGAGGGTGACAGCGATGCCGAAAGTATCCCAGGCGAGACGATGGAGGATTTTCTGGTTAAAAATGGGGCCTTAACCCCAAAAAAATGAGGGGAAGAATCCGATGTTTGACTGCTACAACTTACCGGGCTCATCCGTGCCGACGATTGATTTGCAGCCCGATATAACCGTCAGAAGAGGTCAGTAAGCGCCGGCCCTAGTTTCCATAATCTCTGTCGATTAGAGTAAGACGACATATTTGGTCGCTTTACGATCGTGTTCCGACGAGACAGGGAATCCTTTGATGTCAAACACCGCCGTCCGTTATCTCACCATGCTCCGTATGGTGCCGCGCCACCCCAGATCCATAACTACGACGGAGCTGGCAGAGCGGCTTGAAGAACATGATTTCAGCGTGACCATGCGGTCGATCCAACGGGATCTGGAAAAGCTGAGTGTGGATTTCCCACTGACCGTCGATGAAGGCTCTCGACCCTATCGTTGGTCGTTTGATCGCAATGCCACTATGGACATCATTCCGGCGCTGGATTTACCGGCAGCGCTCACCTTCGAATTGGCCAGGGCGTACCTATCGCCGATGCTGCCACCAAGAACTCTGTCGCACCTGAGACCCCATTTCGCAGAAGCGCACCGCACACTGCTGAGAGAAAAGAATCCTCTAGGCCAGTGGCCAAACCGGGTTCGAGTTATCAACAGAGGGCTAGGAGGTCAGCGCCCTGCTATAGACGCCGACGTGCTCGAAATAGTTACAGAAGCGCTGCTTTGCGAATATCGATGCAAACTCACGTACCAGGCCCGTAACTGGCCGGAGCCGGAGAAAATTGTCGTGCACCCCTTTGGGCTGATCTTTCGGGATCCTAACGTTTACCTGATTGGCACAATCGAGGGTAGGGAAGGCATCCGCCAGTTGGTCCTCCACCGTGCGACCACTGGGGAGTTGTCGGAAGAGCCGTTAGAGCGGCCGGAAGATTTCGATCTGGATTTGTACATTCGCTCTGGCGCGATGGGCATTCTGCGATCAAACGAGCCTGTTTACCTGAAACTCCGATGTGATAAGCCGGCTCTGAACCATCTTATCGAGTCGCCCTTAGGCTTTGATCAGATCACCACAGAGATCAATGACACAACCTTTGAGATTGCCGTGACTGTGGGCGATACCCAAGACCTGCGTTGGTGGCTGACTGCTCAAGCCGTGCACCTTGATATTTTGGAACCCGATTGGTTGAAAGAAGAAACGGCAAGGACCTTGGAGAGTGGGCTGCAGAGGATTTGTTCCAAGGTTTAATCGTTAATTTATGGGGAGCGCAGAATGAGTCGTTATCTATCCAGGCGGGCCATCGTTGTATTGGAATCGCCATGGGAACTGGATGAAACAGATTCAAACCGAACCAGTGTCCTTCCTTTCGTGGAAGGAATTGGCAAGTTGACTGGTGATACAGCCGTCCATTATGCAAATTTTTACGACAATGGCTTTGTGCAGTGAACAAACCGAGGGCACGTCAATGACAAGACAAGATCTGTTCAGGAAAGTTGGCAGAGCGCCTATCGGGTCGAGCTCAGGCAACTGCCAGATAAGGGGAGCTTGCTGCTCAATCGTATCTCAGTGTCCACCCTTTCATCAGAGCTCAAAGCACTGATAGAAGGACCGTTAGCAATCACAGCCTCACCAGACAGGCCGGGATTGCTTGTGTACTCCGGGCTGAAATGGGACGAGTTACGCCCACAAATTGAAGCGCTGCCCAATTCCAGTCAAGAGGCTAGGCGATTTAAAAGAATTACGCTGGGTAACGTCTTTCCTCTTGATGAATACGAGCCGGTATCTATTCCCCAACCCTTAGCAAAACACGCATTTTTAGGCACATCAGTCATTCTCATCTCTTTTGACGAATACTCTGCCGAGATCTGGGATGAACAACATCTGGTTAATTGGGCGGGCTAGCCAGTTATTCCAAACCCCCTCGCCAAACAGACTATTAACCATAAGCCGACATCATCTGTCGCATCCTCCTTGCATAATAACCATATCAACCAGGAGGGTCTTATGAGCGTACGCTTAACCGCACAACAAGTTTCCAAGGCACTGTTCGACGCCGACCCCATGAACACCTGCTGCCGAGAAAACGATTGCTTCGATGAGTACGACTACGTTGCGGAAGCAGTGACGGAGAGATTAGCTGAGGGATTAAGTCTCGACCAAGCACTGGTCGAAGAAGTCTCGAAGTGTTTTTTTGACGGCGCACACTTCGATGTCAGTAGGCTGACCCTCGCATTCAAACTACTCGGGGAGGAATAGCGATGATCGATAACTTCAAAACCGATTTGGTGATCCGCGCAGCCGCCATGCACCCTGAAGATATCCTAAAGGGTATGGGCTATCCCAAGGCAACCTCCGCCAACCTCGAACGCCTTCAAAACGTGTTGGACAGTGATGAGTTCGGTTTAAACGATGTCGGTTTCGACTTCAAATACAGCAGTGAAGGCTTCCTAAGGGCTTTATGCACGGTTACAGGAATGGAGATGTCGCTGACAGAACAGCGCATAACCCGCGTGAAGAAGCGGTTGGCAGAAGAGAAATCGGCCTTTCAGCCATACCTCTGGGTTGATACCGGGTTCAAACGTAAAAGTCAGCCCCTGTTTGCGCTCGCTGTCTGTGAGCACCAGCGGTACCTGAACTTTCCAAAAGGCGTCTGGCGATTGACCCTCGACGAACAACTGGGCCGCGCCCAGTGTATGGTTCGCGAACATGTCTACGAAACCGGCGCAGACCTTGGAATTTGGGGGAAGATCGAGCAGTATTGGTTCTATTATAAAAAAGACGCAGCCTATCTGTTAGCTCGCAATGGTGAGGTGATAGGTAAGCGTGAAGGGCCAGTCCCCAACCAAGTCACTGGAAGCAAAGCGTTGGGTGTAATTTCATCCACCACCCGCGAAGCGCAACCGTAATCGAAGAAGGATGCAGTATCGATGTACGATCTGATTGGTGATATCCACGGCTACGCCAGTGAACTGAAAGCCCTGTTGATTAAGATGGACTACCAGGAAATCGGTGGCGTTTGGCAGCACCCTGAGCGCAAGGTTATCTTCCTCGGTGACTTCGTAGATCGCGGGCCAGAACAAGTTGAAACCGTTCGGATTGCTCGGAGCATGGTTGAAAGTGGCAACGCTCTCGCCGTGATGGGAAATCATGAATTCAATGCTGTTGCCTGGTCTACAATAGATCCGAACAAGCCCAACGAATTCCTTCGCCCCCATAGCGACAAGAATTTGAAACAGCATCGCGAGTTTCTGGCGCAGGTCGGCGAAAACAGCGACCTGCATCGAGAGATGATTAAGTGGTTTAAAACCTTGCCCCTATTTCTTGAAATGGACACCTTTCGTGTGGTCCATGCTTGCTGGCATCCAAGCCATCTTCAAACCCTGTCCAATTTTACGGATGACGATAACCGGATTCGTCCCGAGGCATGGGTTCAGTTGACTGATGAGGAAAACGAAGGCTTTGAGGCCTTAGAAACGGTTTTGAAGGGTCTGGAAATTTCCTTACCTAGTGGGTATCAGTTTCGTGACAAAGACAACCACCCGCGTACCAACATTCGTACCCAGTGGTGGGATCTGGATGGCATAACCTATCGAGACCTTGCGATGGTGCCTGTGGAGGTCATTCATCAAATCCCCCATAAGCCCATCCCAGATGATGTCTTGCCCGGCTATGACGGCGAAAAACCGGTGTTCGTTGGTCACTATTGGATGAGGGGTGAACCAGCACCGCTGAACGAACATGTCGCCTGTCTCGATTACAGCGTGGTGGACGCTGACGGTGGAAAGCTGTGCGCTTACAGGCATGATGGCACAAAGTATTTGGATAACCACAGATACTGCTGGGTCAGTCGAAGTTAGACACAGCGATCGAGGGAATTGGATGGGCAGACTATCGGATCTGAGTTTGGCGGTAGAACAACTTCGCGAGTTGGAAAGGACCAAAATGCTGCTGCTGGAAAATCAGTGGGCGCGAGAGCGGGAAGTAGAAAATCTGAAAGCGACGGTCGCGGATTATCGTCACCAAATCGACAGTGCGAAATCCGATATCCTGACTACAGTTTCTGACATGCGTTTGAACCGCCGTGAACCGCCGCCTCCGATGACAGAGGAGTTGTACGATTCGGTAACAGACTGGATAGAGCGTGCAAGAGCAATCCGAAAAGCGAGCAAACTGGCGTATCTCGACGGCAGCGATCTGGATGTTCCCGATGTGGATATCCCCGAAGATGAACTAAATCTACGGCCATGTTATCCCTGTAAAGTTCATAAGGTGGTTCAGGAAGTATTGAGCGAGATGCGTCCGGAATACCGAGATGTTTTAAGAGTCAGATTTTGCCTGCGAAGCAACGAACGTTACAGCTTTACGCCTGGGTTTATTCCCTATCAGTGGTATGTCGCGCAGCAACTGGGTGTCAGTCAAACCACGGTTAGCAGGTTGTTGAAGCGAGCTATCAGGTCATTGCGTCATCCGTACAGAAGTGGCCGTCTGATTGAGCTTGTCGGTGAGTTTGATGTGAATAACGTGCAGTGCCCCGCCGAATATATGATCGTCAAGGTTGTTGGCCTAAGAATGTAGTAAACAATCAGCCAGGGAGACTAAGGCATATGAATAATCTGATCCATCTCGCCACAGCCGAGCTGGCGACTTTTTTAGCGGTCGCTTTGCCGAAACTCTCTGATGATTGGTGGAACAGACAAGTTGTCGATAGGCTCAGTTTTCAACAGCAGAGAATGGTTATTGAACGAAATCTTAATGGGCTCGATTCACTGGATTTTGCAGCGTTATTAAGGACTTTGGATCAGAACTGGTTCGAGCTATCACAAGATTTAAAGCTTCCCCGTGAAGGCCGAAACTGGTTAAAAGAGCTACAAACCGTTCGAAATAAATGGGCACATCTATCCGCCCAGACAATCGATGCCAGTGAGATCTATCGCGACGCAGATACACTTGGCCTGTTTCTCACGATGGTCAACGCCAGTGAGTCCACAATTAAAGCGGTTGAAGCTGCGAAAGCCGAGGCTTTAGCATACATGGCGGCTGAACAAGGTATCGCGCCCGGCCAAAGTGGCGATTCTGAATTCGCTACCGGGACGGAAGGCACGGCGCACGGTGAACCGGATCTTATAAAAGGGCCCTCCGAAGGAGAGTCAAACTTCCGGGTAGGGGAGTTGGTGGAGCTTCGCTCGGATTCGTCGGTCGTAGTGGCAATTATTGAGGTGTTAACGGGCGGCTCTGAGTGCCGCTATGTAGTTTTTCAAAACAACAAAAAAATGACGTACTACGAAAGCCAGCTGCAATCATGTAATGATGTTCAGCCTCTGCGGCCAACATTGAGTGTTACTGGACTGCATGCGTACCTGACAAGCTTGCAATTGCTTTCTCCGTCCACCGCCAATCTTTATTCTCTCAGGTCTGGCCGCATAAAGTTTGTACCTTACCAGTACCGTCCAGTGTTGAAGCTGATCCGTGCTGACCGGCCTCGCCTATTAATTGCGGACGAAGTGGGTGTGGGTAAAACGATAGAGGCAGGCTTGATTATCAAAGAGCTCCGTGCACGGATGGATATTTCATCGGTGCTCATCATCTGCCCAAAGGCGCTGGTAGCTGAACGGAAATGGTTTGTGGAAATGAAGCGCTTTGATGAAAGCTTTACCGCACTCGATGGGTCATTGCTTCGGCATTGTTTGCAGGAAACGAACCTTGATGGTGATTGGCCAGACCAGTATTCAAAAGCTATCGTTCCATTTTCTCTGTTCGATTCAAGCCTTCTATTTGGCAAAGAAGGCAAAGAAGGCAAAGGGAGGCGAAACACAGAGGGACTGCTTGCTTTGGATTCACCTCCGAAATTTGATCTTGTCATCGTCGATGAGGCACATCATATCCGCAACGCGGATACGTACCTGCATCAAGCGGTGCGTTATTTTTGTGATAATGCTCAAGCTGCCATCTTTCTCACTGCCACGCCAGTACAATTGGGAAGTGAGGATCTTTTTACGCTTCTAAATGCATTGCGCCCGGATCTTGTAATCGACCACGCCAGTTTCCAACAAATGGCAGAACCTAATAAGCCTATCAATCAAGCAGTACAGTCGTGCCGTTTCGCGAAGCCATATTGGCAAAATGAAGCCCAGGCTTTTCTGGATAAAGCTGCAGAAACCTCTTGGGGCCGCCTTTTCCTGCGCGAATCACCGGCGTTTCAGCGTGTATACGATGAATTGGGTGAGCCATCGCTATGTGATACGGCACGAGTCGGAGTGATCCGGGCTCTTGAAGAGCTTTATACCTTTAGTTCGATGATTAACCGAACGCGGCGCAGAGATATCGGTGAATTCACCACCAGGAAGCCTGAAACGGTGACGGTTCCTTTTACTGCAGAGCAGCGAGCTCTCCACGACGAACTCCTCAGCGTCATCGGCCGAATTTTTACTCATTCTCATGGTTCTCAGAACGTTAAATTCATGATGACAACGGTTCGGAGGCAGGCTGCCAGCTGCATTTACGGTCTTGCACCACTTCTAAGAGATACTCTCACCGGAAAACTCGACAGCCTGGAGTTAATGGAGGTCGGAGATTCAGACATAGAAATAGATCTCAAATTTGTCGCAGGGGTCCGTAATGAAATTACAGAGCTCTTGTCTCACGCTGAAAATCTTGATCGGTTCGACCCAAAGGTCGAGGCTTTTATCCGGGTTTTGAACGATAAGAGCCAAATGATCAATAACAAGTCATTGGTATTCACGACTTTCCGACACACCCTAGCCTATCTGGCGGATTATGTCACAGCAGCTGGCCTGCGCTTTGGCCTTGTTCATGGAGGCGTGCGGGATGACGAACGCGCTGCTCTCCGTCATCGTTTTGCATTGCCCAAAGATGATCCTCAGACGCTGGATATCCTTCTCTCTTCAGAAGTTGGCTGTGAAGGTCTCGATTTTCAGTTTTGCGACCTGCTGATTAATTATGATCTTCCCTGGAACCCCATGCGGGTAGAGCAGCGGATAGGAAGGATTGACCGCTATGGGCAGCAGAGCGAGACAGTGGCCATCGTTAACATGGTGACACCAGGCACAGTCGATGCTGATATTTATGAGCGTTGTTTACTGCGTATTGGAGTGTTTCAGCATGCGGTTGGTGGTAGCGAAGAGATTCTTGGAGAAATTACCCAGGAGATCCACAATATCGCAGAAAGTTTCACGCTATCGGAGCAAGAACGTGAAGAGCGCCTGAAGCAGCTCGGTGATAACAGCATACGTCAGGTACAGGAAGAGCAGTTACTCGAAGAGAAACAGGCGGAACTATTCGGGCTGACTGTCCCAGTTCAATCCTGGCAAGAGGAGATTGAGGCAGCTGAAACATATTGGTTGTCGTCAGAGGCGCTATTAGCCTGTGTCAAAGCTTATCTTAGTTCGCGGGCTCAGACCGATGGTGAATTTCTCCTCGGCGATAAGCCGCTTAAAACATTGCGGCTTAACCATGAAATCAGAGCACGCCTACTTGAGGACTTCAAACAACTTCCTCGATCTTCTGACCCCTTATTTAGACAATGGGAAAAGTGGCTTAAAGGGGCTGACCCCATGTTATCCGTTACGTTCGATCAGGAAACTGCCGCCTCCAATCCAGATGTGATCCATCTGGGCGTATTGCATCCTCTGGTTCGTCAAGCGGCCTTGCATCAGGAGCACAGTGATGTCGTTAAGGTCAGTCTCCATGCCAATAGTGAAACTATCAGTCCAGGTCGGTACCCATTCGCTTTGTACCACTGGCGCAAAGTCGGAGTGAAAAATGACGATGAGTTGGTTGCGGTGGCCAATGACGACATCGTGCAAAGCTCACTGCTGTCATTACTCATTAACGCTCATGATGCTGCGTCAGAGGCGGGTGTCGACGATGGGATGGAAGCTGAACTCGATCAAAGTCACCATATCAAGTGGAGAGCAGCGCGTGCTAATCATGTTGGGGAGAACCATGAGTTGGTAAAGCACCGTCAGCAAAGCTTGAGTGTCAGCCATCAGGCCCGGCGGAACCTTCTGGAGGACCAACTACGGCAGGCTACCAATCAGCGAATTACTCGCATGAAAGAGTCCGAGTTAGGGCGTGCAATACATGACTACGAACGGCGTATGAGAGAGCTTGAAGACGCCTCGAATAGTGCAGACATCCACGCAAATCCACTTGTGGTTGGTGTGCTAACTGTAACTAAAGGGCTCCAGGAATGAACCCCATCAGGAAGGTTAAGGAATATAACCAGGATCTTGCCCGGACGCTCAAAAAGCATACCGGCATTCGGAAAATCGTCGAGGAGTTGTATCCCGACAGCGCCCATTTTATTTATGAACTGCTGCAAAATGCAGAGGACACAGGCGCGACCAAAACCAAATTCGCCCTCTCAAGAGAGGCTCTTGTTTTTGAACACAATGGACGCCCATTTCAGAAGCAGGATCTCTACGCCATAACTGACATTGGTGAGGGAACCAAAACTGATGACGAGGATAAAATTGGCCGCTTTGGCGTAGGTTTTAAAGCGGTGTTTGCCTACACCGAAACACCTAGAATCTGGTCGCCGACGTTTTCGTTTCAAATAACAGAACTTGTTTTACCGGAAGAGTTAGCAGCAGATTCGACCATTGGTCAGAACACTCGCTTCGAATTTCCTTTTAATAATCCTAAAATGTCGCCGGCAGATGCTTACTCAGAAATATCTTCGGGTCTTAATCAGATTGCCTCAACCACATTACTATTTCTCTCCAATATACGCTCGATCACCTGGGTCGTAGAAAGAGGCAGTGAAAGTGAGGTTCAACGCCTGGAGCACTCGGATCACCACGTTGAGACCCGAAAAATAAATGGGGGGAGGGTAAAGCAAAACTCCTATTTTCTCCGCTTTACTCAACCAGTAATCGGGCTAGAAAGGCAGAATATTGCGATTGCTTATCCGTTGGATTTGCAGCCGGGAACGGAAAACTATGTTAATTCTAAACCTTTGTCCAAGCAGTTCCAAATCGCCCCAGCGTCCCCCGGCCAGGTCTTCGTATTCTTTGCCGCTGAGAAAGAGTTTTCAGGACTGCGGTTTCATTTGCATGCCCCGTTTGTTCCGGAATTAAGCCGCGCCAGCATCAAAGAAACGCCCGCCAATGAGCCGCTTTATGACCAGTTGGCGGAGTTGGTCGTCGGCTCTTTGTTTACGATAAAAGAACATGGGTTGTTGAATACTGACTTTTTGGCGGTGCTTCCAAATCCAAAAGACAATGTGGCGTCGCGCTACAGTGTGATTTTCGACTCGATAATTGAGGCAATGAATGAGCAACCGTTAACGCCCACATACGCTAAAAATCATGCGGCCGCTAAGTCTCTTTTGCAGGCTAAAGCAGCTCTAAAGTCGCTTTTGTCGCCGGAAGATCTTAAATTTCTTCTCCCTGATCATCAAGCACCGCTGGGCTGGGCGGTGGGTGCTCAACAAAAAAATAGTGACATCGATCGGTTCCTATCCGGACTGGATATCCAGGACTTCGATATAGAGCAGTTTGTGGGAGTGCTGGAGTCAGGTCTCGATAAAATGAGTACATTCGATCCCGCAATATGTGAGTTTAAAGTAGATCCTGCTTTTACAGTTTGGCTTGAACATAAGCCATTGGAATGGCACCAGAAGCTGTACGCGCTGCTATATCGTGAACTTGAGCCTGAAGATGAGCTTGATCGAGTCGCAGGACTTTGTCTTGCGCGTATTTCTACCGGAGAATATCTGGTAGGCGATGAGGCGTATTTTCCAACCGATAGTATTACTGATGATCCGCTTCTGCCCCGTGTGGCGATAGAAACTTATACTTCAGGGAAAAATAAAAAAGAGCAGGAGAGTGCGAGGCAATTACTTGAGGCGATTGGCGTTCGAGAAGTTGGGGAAGCAGAGCAAGTCAGAGTTATCCTCGAACAACGTTATTCCGAAGAAGCGGATTTGCCAGATCCTCTAACACACGAGGCCGACCTGAAGCGGTTTGTCGCTCTGGTGGAGGAGGAGCCGAGTTGTGCAGAACTTTTCAAAGATTACTGGATCTTCGAGCGTAAAGATGGAAAGTGGGGGCAACCCGAGCAGACTTATCTTGATTCTCCATTTCTTTATACAGGTCTCTCGGGGTATTACGATGCGTTTGGCGACAATTCCAAGCGAGAGGCGCTGGCAAGCCGGTATTTGAATCTCGGATTGTCAAAAAAGCGAGTAGCTGATTTTGCGGCGCACGTTGGGGCTTGTACAGAACTTGAAATATCTGAAAAGTCCTGCCGGTCGAATCCGAATTTTAGCTATTTGAGAGCAGTTCCAGGTGAGCGACATACGTCTCCGATGGATCGGGACTATGTTATTGAAGGACTGGATCGCCTATTGGTGGCTCCAAACCTAGAGCTAGCTCATCTCATCTGGAACATGGCTTTGAAGAGTTTTAAGAATCAACATCTCCACGCTACATATCGAAAAAACCAAGCAAATGGTCCCAGGTTTGCAGACTCCCAAATCGTTCATCAATTACGGAACGGTAATTGGGTTCCTCAAAGTAATGGAAGTTTTGTCCGGCCTTCAGAAGCAGTGAGTACGTTGCTGCCCGAGGGCTTTTCGTTTGACCCGGGCTGGAATTGGATAAAGGCTATTCGCTTTGGAGAAGATGCAGCAAAACAAGTACAAAACACTGAGCGCAAACGAGAAGTGGCCAGGGTGCTTGGTATCGAGGATGAGGACGCTCTCAACGACGCTACATGGTTCGCCAAACTCAGTCCAGCGGAACGGCAGTATTTCAAGGAAGCTCATGAGCGGCAACTGACCGATGAGTTGCCAGAACAAAAGCCGAGCAATCCGGAACGACGAGCTGCCAGAACCTTGGATCAAGCCAGAGATGCGCCAGAGCGTGTGATGGAAATGCGTGCACGCTCGGTATCCGTAAGCCGTGACATGGTAAAAAAGGACACAAAACCTTATCTGCGCCACCAATATACGAACAGCGACGGCGTAATGATCTGTCAGGTTTGCAAGCAGGCATTGCCATTCAAACTTGGCGATGGGAGTTTTTACTTCGAAGCGGTTCAGTTTCTACCTGAGCTACGAAAACAGCACTATCAGAATTATCTTTCTTTGTGTCCGAACCATGCCGCCATGTTCGAGTACGTCAACGGCGCTTCAGACCTCTTAAAAGACATGGTGTTGGGCCTGGAAGATAACGAGCTGGAATTGGTTCTAGCCGACGAGAACGTAACGGCTTATTTCACGAAAACACATATCGCAGATCTTCACGCCATCATCGCAGCTAATGATAAGCAGGATTAGCAGAAAATCGGCATGCACTAAAGTTTTTCCAGGAGCAATACTTAATGAGTCCGTCTGTACCCAGGGTAGGAATGTTGGCAACTGTTCGAAATAGACGAGGCATCATCTCCTCGGTGGAACCTCATGAAGAACCTGGCACTTCAAGACTGCTTCATCTTGTAAACGTAGAGTTCAGTGATTCTGACGGCGATGCAGAGGAATCTATTCTCTGGGAGCGCGAGCAAGGTCCGGTCGTCCTGGAACCTAATGCTTTACCTCGAATCGACGTAGATCCACCGATGAAGATGGATGAGTTTTTAGCTCTTCAGCGTTCGACCCGTTGGAGCGCATTAACGCCGTTCCTATCAGCAAAGAACTTCGCGCAACGCTCTGATCCTGTGCCGACTGCGCCTGTATACGGTGCAGTCAGTGCCGATGATTTCCAGCTTGTCCCTCTTGCCCGCGCCATGCGAATGCCGCGAGTCTCATTGCTACTGGCGGACGATGTTGGTCTGGGTAAGACGATTGAGGCAGGCCTGATACTGGCGGAACTTATCCGGAAGCGGCGCATTCGCCGAGTGTTGGTCATTACACCTGCATCGCTGAGGACTCAGTGGCAGCAGGAAATGGAAGAAAAATTCTCACTCGGTTTCGACATTGTTGATAAAGCAGCAACGCACAAACTTCAGAAAGAAAGGGGTTTGGATACCAACCCTTGGCGAGTGCTCCCGCGGATTATTACTTCCTATCACTACCTCCGGCAGCCTGACGTTCTGGAACAGTTTATTGCTAATTGTCGCTCAGCACAGGAGCGTGGAGGTGGCGCGCAGCTTCCCTGGGATCTGCTGATTGTGGATGAAGCTCATAACCTCATGCCTTCAAACTTTGGTGAAAATAGCGACTTAGCCAACATGCTGAGCCTGATTTCACCCTGGTTTGAGCACCGGCTATTCCTGACGGCTACACCCCATAACGGCCACACTCGCTGTTTCTCGGGTCTACTGGAGCAGCTCGACCCTGTTCGCTTTACCCAGACGCCGAACTTCACAGAAAAAGAACGGCAGATGATCAACCAGGTCCTCATTCGCCGGCTTAAAAGTGAGATCAATGAGCAAGACAAGGAGTCTGGCAATGTCCCTCGCTTTGCGAAGCGCCACCTGGAACCCCTACCGTTATATATGCTCCGTGCGGAGAAAGATCTGGCTCAGGCTGTCAGGCGTTTTTGCAACGGACTGAAAGGGATGATCCGAACAACGCCAGAAGCGAGGACGGTACTGAACTTCGCGATTGAAATATTGCGGAAGCGACTGCTTTCCAGTCCGGTCACGTTTGCCGATAGCTGGTTGAGATTTAAAGAAGGTCTGGCCGAAACGGAGGAGCTTAAGGCTGCGGAAGTTTTGGCAGCCAGGCGAGCTAGCGAAGAAGACATTGACGATGATCAGGAACGGGAAAGCCGTGGTCGACACGCCGTTCACGTTGTCGGCGGCTGGATGCACCCGTTCGTAGACGCATTGAGCACCGAAATAGAAGCAGTCGATCAGGCGCTAGACGCGCTTGGACTCAATCAACAGCCCGTTGTCTCAGTAACGCCTGTTTTCGATGCGCGTATTGATCGGCTAATTGAGCTGATCAACAAAGAACTTCGCAACGCCGATCAATGGAAAGACGACGAACGGCTGATCATTTTCACGGAGTACAAGACGACCCTCGATTACTTGGTCAATCGTCTCAAGGGCGAATATGGTGCAGACGACGGGGTTGTCATTGAGCTGTTTGGTGGCATGAACGACGAAGAGCGGGAGAAGGTCAAGCTGGCGTTCAACGATGCCGCTTCATCGGCACGCATTCTGGTTGCAACCGATGCCGCATCGGAAGGTTTAAACCTGCAGCACACCGCACGGTTGCTGATGCACTACGAAATCCCCTGGAACCCTTCCCGACTGGAGCAACGAAATGGCCGCATAGACCGACATGGCCAGGCGAGGGATGTCACCATATACCACTTTGCCAGTGACGATGACTCGGATCTCAACTTCGTCGCCAGGGTTATCGCCAAGGTGAACGATATCCGGGAGGATTTGGGCTCAGTAGGTGAAATTTTTGATGCAGCTTTCCAGCGACGGATGATGGAACTCAACGAAGACACCGACGTTTTGGCAGACTTGGATCGGCAAATTGCGAGCCGCAAAGGGGCAACGGATGATGCTCAGGTTGTCACCGAAGAGCGCGGTATCGAGGAAAAGCAGCAGTTGCAAGAACTGCTGTCAGATCTCGACCTGACACCAGACACGCTTAAGTCAACGCTGGAAATTGCCATGGGGCTGGGCGCCAGCAGAGAGGTTCTCGATGGGCCAGATGCCAAAGGCAGGGTGCGGCTAAAGCCACCTTTGCCAGCTCGTTGGCAAGCCATTGTGGACGATAATCTGCGATTGCCGGGTGTTAAGGGCGTTGCGGGTTCAATGCCCTGGTTGGTCTTCGATAATCAGTATTTCATCGATACCGTTAACGGAAGACCCGTATTCCGGCCGTCACCGGATACCGTGTTGCTCCATCTCGGACACCCTCTGTTACGGCATACCCTGAACGCCTTTGCTCGACTGCGTTTTCCTGGAAGCCAAACGGACACTCGACCGCCCAGCCGGTGGGTGGTAACCCAGGGGCAAGTTCCTGAGGGTGCCAAGGCGCTGATACTGCTTACTGTTGAAGAAATGGCGATTAACGACCTGCGGGAAACCTTTCATCACTGGACACGAACCCTTGCTCTGCCGGTGTTCAGTGACTCAATTGAACAGCCTCTGCCTTACTGCGGCCCTCATCATGCCCCGAAGCCAGGTGCGGTGAGCATCGATTGTGTAGAGGAAGCGCGCGACATCTGGGATGAAGTTGAAGATGAAGTTAGAGACTTTATCGGTCAATTTCGACAAACAATTACCCAAACACTGACCCAGGAGCTGGCGGAAGCCCAGTCGGAAGCGCATCAACGCGAAAAGGAAGCGTTTGAGCGCCGCATCAACGAGATAGCTGCGCTTCAGCGCAACCAGAGTATCGAAAAACTTCGACGGGAGATCGAGGAGAAACGCGCATCTGCCCGGCAGTTTGACCTGCTGGAGGATGCTGACGAGCGCGCCGAACGAGAATTGCGGGATCTGGAAGACGAACTCAAGCGACGTCAGGGCCACTTTGGAGATTTACTTGAGCGCCTCAAGTCTGAGAAACAGCGGATTATCGAGCAAGTGATCCCACATCGTTTCAGCCTCCATGGAGAAGCACAGGTATTCCCGGTAACTATTGAAATCCGTCTGCCGGAGGTAAAGGCATGAATCTGCATAATGAAGGCTGGTCGTCCCTAAACCATGGGGGCCTTCTGATTTCCGCCGGAAAACTGTCTGAATACTTCCCCGAAACACTGCCTGATCTGAACTACTGGCAAGCAGAACAGCTCCGCCGGGCAGTAACCGCTTTCGATGGCACCAACAGCGGCCTCGCTCCACTACTGGATTATGTTCTTCAGAGTTTTAGCGGAATTCCTGAAGCCGAGTGGCAGAAAGCTCAAGCGGTTGAAAGCCACTGGAGCCTGCGGAGTTTTACCGGCGTCAATGTTAAACCACGGCGTATCTGGCAAGGGCCGAATGGCGAAATTCTGCCTGTGTTCGTGCCGGAAGAAGGGGCTTCTCGCCAATTCAGTGGCCGTTTGGGCGTCGGTCGCTCCCGGCAATTATTGAGCCGTGTAACAGAGTGGTTACGGCGGCAGAAGCAGCCCCTAGCACTGGTTACGAACGGACGCCAATGGCGGCTGATTCATGCTGGCCCTGATTATGAATCCTGGTGTGAGTGGGATATTGAACTCTGGTTTCAGGAAGGCGAGCCGGCCGCCCAGACCCTGGCATGGCGGGCACTGATTAACCGCGATGCATTGCTCAGCCCCGATAGCCAGAGCAGTCTGTTGATGAAAGCGGTCAGCGAATCTCGCAAGGGGCAGGCCGAGCTCTCCTCCATTTTGGGCGAGCGGGTTCGTCAGGCTGTGGAACAGTTGATTACGGCATCTCAAGCCACCATTGAGCAGTCTCAGGGCGGGCAGCATAGGCTTGATTACAACGACCTTTATGTGGCCGGTTCACGTATCGTGATGCGCTGCATTATCACGTTGTTTGCCGAAGCCCGTGGGTTATTGCCAGTGGACAACCCTGTCTATCAGCAGGCCTACAGCCTTGAGGGACTGCGCCAACAACTGGACCGTCGTTCCGGTGGCCGGGGCAGCGATCGTTTGAGTCATGGGCGCAGCGCTTGGCCAAGGCTCATCGGCTTGTTTAACCTCATTTATCACGGCTCTGCACACCAAGCCATTCCAGTACCTCACTATGGTGGGGCACTGTTTGAACCTGGCAACGCCGAAAGCGATGACCCAATTACCAGAGCATTGGCCATTCTGGAAAGTCCGGACAACCTCATCAGTGACCAGCAAGTACTGAATATGCTGCGGTTGTTAACGCGGACTCGCCTGAAAATTCGCCAAGGTAGACGCAACACCTGGGTAGACGGTCCAGTCGACTTCTCTGCCTTGTCTTCGGAGTACATCGGCATCCTCTACGAGGGGCTGCTGGACTTTGAGCTCAAGCAAGCCGCTGCCGACGATCCAGTCATTTTCCTTGGAGTAGGCAATCAACCGGCTTTGGCCCTGTCGCAATTGGAAGCGATGGATGACAAAACAATCAAGCAGTTGTTTGAAGCGCTAAAAAAGAAGGAAAAGTCCGGTGCCGATGAAGGTGAGGAAGAAGATTCACCCGTTGATGCGGATGAAGAATTAGAAGACGAAGGCAGTGATGATGCTGATGGCGACGCTGAGGGAACTCTCGAAGAAGATGAGGTACCGGCAGAAGTCGAACAAGTCGAGCCAGCACTGACCGAAGACCACTTGGCGCGAGCACAGGACTGGTTGGAAAAAGCAGCCGTTATGGCTGGCTTAGTGAAAAAGCCGCGCGGCCGAGCGGCAAGCCAGGGAATTGATCCTGATGAGCTGCGAAAAGCGGCTAAACAACTGTGTGCAAAAATGATTGCGCCGGGCCAGTTTTACCTGGTTCGGTGGGGCGGCACCCGGAAAGGAGCCGGCACTTTCTATACCCGACCGCAGCTTGCGGCACCCACTGTTCGGCGCACCTTGCAGCCACTGACCTACGACGGGGTACAAACAGAAATTGACAGTCGCACCGGGCTGGAGGAAGTAAAGCAGTGGGCGCCGAAAAATCCTGAGCAGATACTGTCTCTTAAAGTCTGTGATCCGGCCATGGGTTCCGGTTCCTTTCTCGTGGGTGCTTTGCGCTATCTTACCGATGCACTAGTGGAGTCCCTGTTTCATCATGAGTACATCCGCCCCGCAGATGAAACCGGTGAAGCGACCTTGGATGAGGAAAAGATTTCCAGCCTGCTGAGTGATGAACTGTTAAAGCTGAAACCCGGCCACGAAGGCTTCGAAGAAGCCCTCAAGGCGCAATTAAAGCGGCACATCGTTGAGCGCTGTCTGTATGGCGTAGACCTAGACCCGCTGGCGGTTGAGCTGGGGCGTATGGCGCTCTGGGTAGAAACCATGGATCGCGACCTGCCATTTGGCTTCCTCGATCACAAACTGAAAGCGGGTAATGCCCTGGTCGGCGCCTGGTTCGACACCTATCGGGAGTACCCGGCCATGGCTTGGCAGCGTGAAGGTGGCGATAAGGATTACCAAAAAAACAATCCTGGTAACTTGATTAACCATTACTACGTCAAAACCCACACGACTGGCAAAAAGAAAGGTCAGCAGGAAACCAAAGGCGACGTGTTTAACGACACCATCAAGGAACGTAGCAAAGCCGTTCCGGATCAGCTGATCGCCATTATCAGTGGGCAGGCTGACATGGACGAAAAGCTTCCGGCGGCCGATGTACATGACGAACTCTTTAAAGTATTGTAACCGTCCGGCCAACCCATCTTGAGCGTGATGTCGAAGCCTTCAAGATAGTGTCCACTTATTCTTTAGTGGACAC
>NZ_JBLXHQ010000031.1:0-47868 GCF_048259445.1 Marinobacter sp.
CTATCTGAAGTCGGTGCGACTGGCACGGGCTCACCTCGACCTTATGAATGCAGGCCCGGATGGTACAGTTTCCGAAATTGCGGCAAAATGGGGTTTCATTCATATGGGCCGCTTTTCCCATGCCTATGCAAAGCACTTTGGTGTTTTACCTTCTGAAACCTTGCGCCGCAGCCTCTGACAGATCCACGTGCCTTATCCCCAAACGCAGTGGTTATCCATAAAGACGAGCTGATAACCAATATGTTTAAATATCCTGCAATGATGCAGTCTGCGCGCGGTCTAACGCCCGCACTCAACCTTCAGACTAAAATTGCTTCACTGGAGCAATTTCTTGCAAAAAACGAGGCACGATTGGAAGCAATGTCTTCGGCAGGCCGCCAAATCGAGCGCGAACTTAGGCTAAGCTTCGTCGGGCCCGACAAGAGGAAATTACTGCCGAGATTATTAAATTGGGCACCGGAATAACATCCGAAAATCATAAGAAAAAATATGATTTCTGTTCATTTTCGCCCATTTCATCTATGGTAACAACCATGTGCTTCATTTAACCAGCCTAACAGTACATTGGATTAGTCAATCTGGCTGAACCACACCTAGCTGGTTAAGGATATTGCCTTGGCATATGTTCCAACACCACTTGGCCTAGACACCAAATATGATCAATTCCTGCAAACACTGGTCGGCAACGATCAAACAGGAACCCGCGTTACGGTGCTTTCGATGCTTGCAAGGCTTGGCGTCGACCCATGGCAAGAAGCATCTGATCTGGCAGCTCTCCCCAAAGGTTCTGCTTGGCAACGGTTAGACGCGCTGATGGCACGCTTCACCGATGTCCCTTCTTTGATTACCGAACGCGCTGACGTTACAACACGCCTCATTGCATTTTTGCCGCACGGCACCCTATACGACAATACCAAAACGACCGGCAATCGAACGCCAAAAGCATTCGACACACGCATTTATTTCATTGTCGCAATCGCAGTTTTTATTGTGCAAGTAAGCATTCTGATATTCAGAGACTAGAATGCGCTTCACACAATAACTCGTAAATTGTGTGCGACATCCTGCCGGAAGGGCTTTTGATGACCGATACAGACAACCTATGGGTACTGGAAAAAAAATTCTGGACAGAAGGTGCGGACGGTGTTCACCATTTGACCGCAAAAGGAGCACTTGCTGTTCTTCCATATCCCGCCGGAATTCTTGTTGATGAAGCCATTTGGCGTGATAATGCCGTCGCACAAAGATGGCGAACGGTTGCATTCACCGAACCTGTCATAACCCTCAAAGGCGATGTCGCTGTTCTTGCTTATCACGTGTCGGCAGAACGGGCCGAGGTGCCAATTTACGAAGCGCTCTGTACCTCCACCTATTTACGTGACGAAGACGAATGGTTCCGGCTGTCGCATCAACAAACACCGACTGCAGAACAAGACTGAAAGCAGCACGGAACACTCTTTTCGGCCTAACCGGATGAACTTCAACATCATAAAAATCTGCACAGTCAAACTGGTCGCTCCGTCGTAGCAACAGCTATTTTTAAGGACAAAATATTCAAAAATGGGGACCTAAATCCCCTTGCAAGCGACAATTCGCTGTTAAGTCGATTTTTATGATAATTTTTCTCTTTCCGATTGAGTTCGTGACGCTTATAAATTGAATGGATCAGAGGTACGAAAAGCAGTTGTTATGCATGCAATTCATATACCCTGAGATTGATCGAATAAAAAATCCTCACATTTGCGGCATAACACAATCAGATCCCCTTTTCTGACCTGTCCATAGCTCGACCTCCACGCGATCTCGACCTTCAGAGTCCTCCCGGCATAGCTCCCTGATCGCAAAGTCAGCCAATCGGCCATTATTGCCGAACGTAAAGCCCGAAACATAGCCATCCCACTTGTGAAATGGCCACAGAACCGGGTTGCCATATACCTACCTAAAAAAAATCCGACACCTAATGTCGATCAACTCTGCTCCACACATTCTTCGGAACTCTTCGTCATGTGCATTACCAGCGCCTGCGTGCGTATCGGAACCGATAACTCGCGGCCATAACTTTTGCCGAACATCAACGTTTGGCGACAATTTCACAGCTTCAAACATCTCAGGAGAACGACATGGCAAAAGGCAACAACCGCCGCGGCAGAGAAGAAAAGAAACCGAAGCAGAAAAAGACTGCGCCCGCGCCGATCCTGTCACTCAACAAGGGCCTGACCATCGCGAAAAAACCGAAGGCCAAAAAAACCTAACCCGGATTCCAGATACGGATCTTTCAAACCGAAATGAGAAGCACAGCGAACGCCCCAAGGCCCATACAGGGCAGATCGTTGTCCATCCCGTAGCTATAAACTGTAGCGCGAATATTTTCGCATTCATCGTTCTGTATGCGGGATATTTCATTCTATGGCGCGTATTTAGCCAATTATTGCCCTGGAGGCTTCTTAATGAGCGGCCGATTGCCTAGATGGTTACCGCTCCGCCGTGGCGACACAGCCCCTTGGAATGACATTAATCCCGTACGGGCCGAGCTTTTCGGGCTGGAACGGCTGGAACAGCATGCGAGTAGTCTTGCACGGGAACAGAAAGTCTCTGCATCTCCACCGCATGTTGCCTCGCTTCAGCAACGACTGGAAGACAATGCAATCGCCTTGCTGGCCACCCGCAGAGCCTGCAGCCTTGAACTTACCGCAGGTCACCCGATTGTACCTGCGGCTCAGTGGTTTCTGGACAATTACCACCAGGTGGACGCTCAAATTCGCGAATGCCGCACTGATCTGCCCCCCAGCTACTATCGGATACTACCAAAACTCGCCGAAGGACCATTTCGCGGCTATCCAAGGGTATTCGGACTGGTCTGGGCTTATGTCGCACATACTGACAGCCATCTAGACGGGCCAGCACTATCACGGTATTTGCGCGCATATCAACGGGTCCAGCCTCTTACCATCGGCGAACTCTGGGCCGTGCCGATTACGCTTCGCCTCGTCCTTCTGGAAAATCTCCGGCGTCTGGCTGATCAGATCGCCTTCGGGCATCAACATCGCCACGACGCTGACCTGTTGGCCGACCGAATTCTGGGCATCGACAGCGTGCAGCCCGTCCAGCTTACCGACGTCGATGCTTGCCCTAATGGCGACCTCCTGCCTGAAGTCTTTGCCGCACAATTGGCCAAACGACTGCGCGACTGCGATCCGCTTACCACACCAGCCATTGCATGGCTCGAAAAACGGCTAGCGACGCAGGGCACCAAAGTCGATCTGGTGGTACAACATGCCCAGGAACGACAAGGGGCATCCAACGTTACTGTGCGCAACGTCATCACCAGCCTGCGCACAATTTCCGAGATGGACTGGCAGGATCTGTTCGAAGGCGTCAGCCTTGTCGATGCAAAACTACGGGAACATCCCGGATTTGCCGACATGGATTTCGCAAGCCGCAATCTCTACCGCACGGCCATCGAGGATCTTTCCCGCCACAGCGACAACAGCGAAACCAAGGTAGCAGAGCAGGTGCTGGCGGCTGCAAAGGCAGCACCGGGGACGGCCGATACACGACTTGCCGATACGGAAACTTTGCGCCGCAGCGATCCCGGCTGGCATCTGCTAGCCGAGGGCCGAACAGCCTTTAACCGCCAGATTGGCTATCGGCAAACGGGATGGCATCGGATAGGTTTCCGCCCCGGGCTCTCCGGTTATATCTGCAGTCTCATCGGTGTCACCCTTGGACTGCTTGCGATCGGCCTCTGGGCGCTAGGCATTCTGGCTGGACCGAACACAACCGGACCATCACTGGCCCTGTGGGCCCTGTGGGCCCTTTGGACCTTTGCCGCCCTGATCCCGGCCAGCGCCATTGCACAGCTTCTGGTCGACCGGCTGGTCGGCTGGACCGTACCCGCAGCAGCGCTGCCGGGACTTTCGCTTGACGGCGGGATTCCGGCGACGCTCCGCACACTTGTGGTCGTACCGACCCTTCTGACCAATTCCCGCGATGACATGCAGGAGCAGGTCGAGGGGCTGGAAATGCATTTTCTCTCCGGCGCGCAGGGAGATATTACCTTCGCGCTTCTAACCGACGGGCTGGACGCACCGCAACAGGACATGCCGGAAGATGCTGCACTTCTGGCACTTATCACCGAGCGGATGCTTGAATTGAACCAACGCTACGGTCCGGGGCCCTCTGGTGTTCGCTTTTTGCACCTGCACCGCCAGCGCCGCTATAATCCGGTCGAGATGATCTGGATGGGGTGGGAGCGCAAGCGCGGCAAGCTGCACGAGTTGAACCGCCTGCTGCGCGGCGCCACAGACACCGATTACCGTGGGCCCGATGGCAGCACTCCCGTCGTGCCCTCTGGCGTACGCTATGTGCTGACGCTGGATTCCGACACACGGATGCCGCGCGACACAGCTCTGCGACTGATCGGCAAGATGGCCCACCCGCTGAACCGGCCAGTGATTGACCCCGATCTGCGTCGGGTAAGTGCGGGCCACGCAATTCTGCAACCGCGGGTCACCCCGTCCCTGCCTGCAGGCCGAACCGGTACGGCCTTTTTGCGCGCCACATCCGGGCCAGGCGGGATGGACCCCTATGCCGCCGCCGCGTCGGACATCTATCAGGACCTCTTCGGCGAGGGTTCCTTCACCGGCAAGGGCATCTATGATCTCGACGCTTTTGAAACGGTAATGACCGGACGCGTACCCGAAAACACCTTGCTGAGTCACGATCTGCTTGAGGGAATCTTCGCGCGGGCGGGGCTGGCCTCGGACGTGGAACTGGTCGAGGCTTTCCCTGATCGGCAGGACCTTGCCGCTCGACGCGTGCACCGATGGTGCCGGGGCGACTGGCAACTTCTGCCCTGGCTCGGCCCGAACGGCGGGCTGAGTACGCTGGGACGGGTCAAGGTACTCGACACTCTACGGCGCTCGCTGCTGGCACCTGCGACCCTGGCGATGCTGATCTTGGGCTGGCTGTTTCCCGGTCTGGCTGCTGCGTTGGCGACGGCGCTGGCTCTGGTAGTCCTGATGCTTCCTGCGTTCCTTCATGCGGCGATCTCCGCCGTACCGCACCGCACAGGTCTGCACCTTCGAACGCATCTGCGCCTAATGCGCGAGGATCTGGCGCTAGCACTTCTGCAAATGGGGCTTGCTGCGGCATTTCTGGCCGACGCCGCATGGCGATCACTAGACGCCATCACCCGTACGCTCTGGCGACTGGGGATATCCCGACGACACCTGCTGGAATGGACCACGGCCGCCTCCGCCGCCGCCGCGCCGCGCCCCGACCTACGCGGTTTTGCCCGTGCCATGGTGCCCGGTACTGCTCTGGGACTAACAGCAGCCGGGCTGGTCGGCATGGCTGCTCCTACCGCGCTACCTCTGATCCTGGCTTTTGCCGGGGTCTGGCTTGCTGCCCCATTCATAGCCTTCCGCGTCAGTCAGCCGCCCAAAGCTCAGCCAGATGCTGCGCTGACCTCGCAGGATGCGCAGACCTTGCGCCTGATCGCCCGCCGGACATGGTGCTATTTCGAAACCTTCGTCACCGCCGAGGACAGCAACTTACCACCTGACAACTTTCAGGAAGAACCGAGCCCAACAGTTGCTCACCGGACCTCCCCCACCAATATCGGGCTCTATCTTCTCGCGACGGCCACGGCTCGGGATTTCGGCTGGATTGGGCGCCGGCAGGCCGCCGAACGGATTGCAGCGACCCTTACCACGATGGAGGCGTTACCGCGTCTCAACGGGCATTTCTACAATTGGTATGACACGCGGGACGGCCGGGTTCTCGACCCGCCCTATATCTCATCAGTGGACAGTGGTAATCTGGCGGGTCATCTGATCGCGCTGGCAAATACCTGCGACGAGTGGGCTGAAGTCCCCGCACCCGACCTGCAGCGCAGGGCACACGGAATGATCGATCTTCTGGATCTGGCAGAGATTGACGCCGCCAAGTCCCAAACCCCAACGGATCCATCCCTGACCGCAACAATCGCGGAGCTACGCAAAGGCCTGAAGCAGGCAAAGATCGACTGGCACGATCTGCAACGCCTTGCCGCCAAGGTCGAAAGCCCCGCCTGGGCCGGTAGCCTGGCAAACGGAATTGGCCCCTCGTGGATGTCCTTGCTGCGCGACGGTCTGGTCAAGGCGATCGTCGACGCCACCGTAACCGAAATCGAATGTGCAGAACTGACCGGACATCTGCGCCAACTTGGGAGAACCGCGCGCCAACTGGCCATAGATATGGATTTCACGTTCCTTTTGGATCCCGAGCGCAAGCTGCTCTCGATCGGCTATTCGGTCCACGAAAACACCCTTGATCCATCCTGCTATGACCTTCTGGCCTCCGAGGCTCGTCTGGCCAGCCTCTTCGCCATTGCCAAGCAGGACGTGCCTTTGCGCCACTGGTTCCGGTTGGGCCGCGCCGCGACGGCGATCCCCGGCGGCACAGCGCTGGTTTCCTGGGCCGGATCAATGTTCGAATATCTAATGCCCGAACTGGTGATGCGCGAACCCGAGGGCGGCCAACTCGGCCGCACCTGCCGTTTGGTCGTCGCACGTCAGATCGCCTATGGTCGAGCGCAAGGCGTACCCTGGGGCATCTCTGAATCCGGCTTCAACGCGCGAGATGTCGAATTCACCTACCAGTATTCGACATTCGGCGTACCGGGGCTCGGGCTGAAGCGCGGCCTTGCCGGCGATCTGGTGATCGCCCCCTATGCAACCGGGCTTGCGACGATGCTCGACCCGGGTGCCGCGCGACGCAATTACGACGCGTTGGAGGCCTTAGGCGGGCTTGGCGTCTACGGATTCTACGAGGCGCTGGACTTCACACCCGAACGGGTATTGCCGGGACAACGCGTTTCAGTGGTGCAAAGCTATATGGCGCATCATCAGGGTATGACCATCGTCGCCATCGCCAATGCGCTCAGTGACGGGCTGATGCGCCGAAGGTTCCACCGCGAACCAATGATCCATGCCAGTGAATTGCTACTGCACGAACGCCTGCCCCGCGACATCGCCCGCGCTCTGCCCCCCCTTGAGGAGCCCTCAGCGCCACGTACCCTCCCTTCGGACGCAGAGCGCGGTCGCCGGATCGAAGGCTGCCCGAGCGGACCGCCAGTCAGCCATCTGATGTCGAACGGACGTTACGCGGTGATGCTGACAGCAACCGGGGGTGGTTACAGCCGCTGGGGCGACATCGCCCTGACCCGCTGGCGTGAAGATGCCACGCGCGACAATCAGGGCGCCTTTCTGCATCTGCGCAACCTTTCGGAAGGGACAGAGCAGAGCTTTGGCCCCTGTGGCCCTGACACGAAAAATACCCAGCAAGATGTACAATTCTTCGAGGACCACACGACATTCACCGCCCGGACCGGCCAGCTCGACACGGTACTAGACATCCTCGTCTCGGGCGAGGCGGATGCCGAGGTGCGCCGCCTGTCGGTTACCAACTCTGGACGTAAAGCCTGCGAGATGGAGGTCAGTTCCTATGTTGAACTGACGCTCGCCACACCCGCCTCCGAAGCAGCACATCCCGCCTTTTCGCAGATGTTCGTACAGACAGAATTCCTTCCCGAATACGGCGCACTAATTGCCTGGCGGCGTCGGCGCAACCCGAAAGAGCCCGAGATCTGGGCCGCGCAGTTCACCATCGTCGAAGGCGAGACGACTGCCCCCCTGCAATATGACAGCGATCGAGCCACTGCGCTTGGTCGTGACCACGCACAAGTGGAACCGTACGCCACAAGTGACCCTGCCCCACTGGCGGGGCATACAGGCACCGTGCTTGATCCCGTTTTCGCTTTACGCAACCGGCTGCGTATCGCACCGGGGCGCACCGCACGTGTGATGATCTGGATGGTGGCCGCCGACAGCCGCGAGGCACTGATCGATCTGATTGATCGTCACCATGATCGCAATGCCTATGACCGTGCTCGCACGCTGGCCTGGACACGGGCCCAGGTACAATTGCGTCACCTCGGCATCTCGCCGAGCGAAGCTGCCGATTTTCAACGCCTTGCCGCCCCGATCCTCTATCACGACGCCCGTTTTCGTCCCCCCGCCGAGGTGCTTGCACAAGGCGCGGGACGTCAATCAGGACTCTGGCCTCTGGCAATATCGGGTGATCTGCCGATTGTATTACTGCGTATTGACGACCCAGCTGATATCGGACAAGTTCGTAGCTTGCTTCAGGCACATGAATATTGGCGCAACAAACAGCTCACCGTCGATCTGGTCATCCTGAATGAACACCCGGCGTCCTATGTCCAAGACCTGCAGATAGCGATTGATACCGCCCTTCGCCGTAGCCAATCACGGCCAGGCAGTGGCGAACACATGGCACACGGATCGGCGTTCGCGCTACGCGCTGATCTGATTTCGCCCGAGGCACGTGCGCAGCTTCTGTCCGCCGCAAGGGTAGTTTTGCTGGCACGGCGTGGTGACATCAGTGGCCAACTTGGTACATTACTCCATGATCCTGAACTCGTCTTTACAGCGGTCACAGCTCCGAATACACGCCCAATCCGTCTCAATGCAACAATCCCCCAAGCCAGTGGAGAGGGGCTCGAGTTCTTTAACGGCACAGGCGGTTTTGACCTGAACGGACGGGAATATGTAATCCAGCTTGGTCCGAACGACACAACCCCCGCGCCCTGGATCAATGTCATCGCAAATCCCGGCTTTGGCTTTCAGGTTTCGGCAAGCGGCAGTGGCTTCACCTGGTCCGAAAACAGCAGAGACAACCAATTAACACCATGGTCCAACGATGCCGTAGTCGACCCGTCCGGCGAGGCTTTTTACATCCGCGACGACACGAGCGGCGTATTGATCTCGCCGACAGCACGCCCGCTTTCTGCAACCGGGAACAGGCAGGATCGTGAGGGCGGGCTGCATGTCGTGCGCCACGGTTTTGGCTATAGCCGGTTCACCCATCAGGCCGACAACATCGCCTGTGACATGGTGCAATTTGTTCCGCGTGATGCACCGGTCCGAATATCTATATTGCGCCTGAGCAATACCGGAACAAAACCACGTCAGCTTAGCGTTGCGGCCTATAGCGAACCAGTCATGGGTGTCTCGCGCGCAGCCTCGGCCCCCTTCCTTATAACGTCTCGCGATAATGAGACGGGTGCACTTCTGGTGCGCAACCCTTGGAACACCGCCTTTCCAGGCCGTGTCATGTTTGCCGACCTCTTCTCCCCTGACAGCAACACCGAAAGCTGGACAGGCGACCGCACAGAGTTTCTCGGATCAGGCGGCAGCCCGGCCGCGCCCGCAGGCCTGCGCCATCACGTGACACTGTCGGGCAGGCTTGGTGCCGGGCTTGATCCCTGTCTGGCTCTGATGAAAACTGTGACATTGGCCCCCGGCGAAAGCGTGGAGTTTATACATCTGCTTGGACAATGCTCCGACGCGACAGCAGCTGTTGCGCTCGTGAAAGAGATGCGCTCTACCGATCCGCACGCAGCGTTGGCAAAGGTTCAGGGGTATTGGCAAGAAACCCTGGGGGATCTTCAAATCGAGACGCCAGACCGCGCCATGGACATCATGGTCAACGGCTGGCTGCCGTATCAAACACTTTCCTGCCGGATCGAGGCCCGCGCTGCCTTCTATCAGGCAAGCGGTGCATATGGTTTCCGCGACCAATTACAAGACAATATGGCCTTAACCCTGACCCAACCTGCGCGCACCCGTGCACATTTGCTACGCGCCGCCGCGCGTCAATTCCCCGAAGGAGACGTTCAACATTGGTGGCTCCCCCATTCCGGCCAAGGAGTGCGCACCCGTATTTCGGATGACTGTGTCTGGCTCGGGCACGCAGTTGCCACCTATGTCACTGCCACAGGTGACACGGCAGTACTGGACGAAAAAATCAGTTTCCTCGACGGGCATAGCCTTCACGAGGACGAACATGATGCTTTCTTCCTGCCCGATGATGCGGGCCATGGTGCCTCGTTGTTTGATCACTGCGCGCTGGGGCTGGATCGTGCCTTGAGGCTAACCGGTCAACATGGCCTGCCGCTAATTGGCACTGGCGACTGGAATGACGGCATGAACCGCGTGGGTGCCGAAGGACAAGGCGAAAGCGTTTGGCTCGGCTGGTTGCTGTTGCAAACGCTGCTGGCTTTTGCATCGCTGGCCGAACCACGCAATGGCGCCATTGCACATCGTTGGCGCGAACAGGCCGAGAAACTGCGCCAGTCCATCGAAGCCAATGCCTGGGATGGTGCATGGTACAAACGCGCAACCTTTGACGATGGCACATGGCTGGGCACAGCTGCGTCCCCTGCCTGCGCCATAGACTCTATCGTGCAAAGCTGGTCGGTGCTATCGGGGCAGGCCGATCCCGCGCGTGCCAAACAAGCGATGGAAGCGTTCGACCAATATCTTGTCCGCCATAACGACGGTCTGTCGCTGCTTTTCGACCCGGCTTTCGGAACAGGTCCGGTACCCGAGGCGCATGACCCAGGTTATATTGCTGGATATCCGCCAGGCTTGCGCGAGAACGGCGGGCAATACAGCCATGCTGCCATGTGGGCAATTCTCGCCTGGGCCCGACTGGGCGATGGTGACCACGCAGCCGAGTTGTTTGCTCTGCTCAACCCGATCAACCATGCACGCACACCGAAGGCAACTCAGCGCTACAAGACCGAACCCTATGTTGTGGCTGCCGATGTCTATTCCGTCGCCCCTCATGTTGGACGCGGCGGCTGGAGCTGGTACACCGGCTCTGCCGCCTGGATGCACCGCGCCGCGATTGAGGGTATCCTTGGCATAACTCGTGAGGGCAACCGCCTGCGTATCGCCCCTAACATCCCAAAAGACTGGCCGGGCTTTTCCGCCCGACTGAAGGTGGCCGATACTGTATGCAACATTCACGTAGAGCAAACAGACATAGCTATAACTCGGCTTGACGGAGAAGTCATCGCCGCCGCGCCACGGGTCTATCTGCCGCTTGACGGCGTCCCGCACGATCTGTTTCTTGCTCTCAACCGTGACCAAGCAAAAACGCCTGCCAAATGATAAGACCCCGTCTGAAACATACGAACTTAGTCATCGTCTTCGTAGAGCATGAACTCAGCGTAACACGATCAATAGCTTCATTTACTTAAATACAGGCATTCTCAAGCGTCCACGGCTTAGAGCACAGCCGCTGCCATTCCCTTGCTAAAATCAAACATTGATCATCGACGGCCGGAAGGACGGTTGCACCGGCGCCACAAACAGCATTCACCTGTTCTCTTTCATCCGTTTAGCTTCCAAATAAAAAAACACCTCAGCTGATTTCTCAGCTAAGGCGTTGATATTATTGGTTGCGGGGGCATACCTGATTGCCCAATTCTTTTCCCCGAGAAACATCAGTTTTGGTGCCTTCGGTAGAGAATTGAGACCATACATTTCCGATCCTTGTCAAGTCGTTAACGACGCGATGGGGGTCTATAATGCCAGCCGAATGGGGTCAGGCAAAAATCGAAATTCTCGCTCTGCAGGATGAAATCCTTGCAGAAATCGAGAAGGGTATTTCCGCCCGCCAAATCTTTGACAATTTATCCGCCGCCAAGCGGATCACCATTTCACGCCGGTCGTTTTATCGCCGCGTGAAACTGCTTCGTGCTGAGCGCTCTGCGCCCAAGACCACGGCAAGAACACAGCTTCAGTCCAGCCAAGTCAGCAATCCGGCACGGCGACCAAACAACACTCCAATCTCAAGCACATTGCCAACGCTCAAAGCCGAAGAACAGGCCGAGTTTAATCGCCTATGGGATGCACCCTCCGATGATGGAGAGGACACCCAATGAGCGCTTGGCAATCTGACTATCTCACCCTCCATACCCGGCTGCGGCAAGCGCGCCAGTCCAAACGTCTCACTCAAGCAGGTGCAGGCGAGCGCATTGGCGTGTGCGAACGCACCTATCGCGATTTTGAAGCAGGCCGAACCGATCTGCCTGCCGCCCATGTCTTTCGCCTCGCCCATGTGCTGGGCATCAAAATTATCATTTCAGATGGAGTTATCGCCGATGGCGTTGATTAATCTCACCCTTCAGGGCAAGGGCGGGGTCGGCAAGTCGTTTGTCGCCAGCCTTCTCGCGCAGCATTACCTCAAACGTGACACCCCGCTTCATTGCTATGACACAGATCCGGTAAACCAGACTTTTGCCGGATACAAAGCTTTCCCGGTCGAGACCATTCGCCTTGGCGAACGTCCCGACGAGATCAACCCACGCTATTTCGATGCGCTGATCGAACAGATCATGACCGGCCCGGAAGACGGCGTTGTCGTGATTGATAACGGGGCCAGCACCTTCTTGCCGCTGCTTGGCTATATGGTCGAAGCGCAGGCGCTGCAGATGCTCGCCGATGCCGGTCATGAAGTTCGCCTCCATACGGTGCTGACAGGCGGCCAGGCGCTTAACGACACCATGCAAGGTCTGCATCAGGTGTTGCAGAGTGTTCCTGATATTCCCGTCGTCGTTTGGCTCAATGAGTATTTCGGGCGGATCGAACGCAAGAATGCATCCGGCGAGATCGAGAGCTTCGAGCAGTCCGGGCTTTACAAGAAAAACAAGAACCGCATTCACGCGCTGGTTCGTCTGCCCGAGGTTCGCAAAGAAACCTTTGGCCATGACATCGAACAGATGATGCGTGCCCGCCTGACCTTTGATGAAGCAGGCAGCCACGCAGACTTTCCCTTGATGTCGCGCCAACGCCTGATGATGACCTGGCGCAGCATTGGATCCGCCATGGAACAGGCGGTGCTGTAATGGCCAGTGTTCTTGATGAGGCTCCCCCGCCGCCCCTGACCATGGACAGCATCGAAGAGCTGCGCACGCATTTGTGGAAAGTTCATCAGGTCACCGTCGAGGACGGTGATCCGGTGCTGATGATCTACACCATCCACAAGGTCGTGCTCGACGAGCATCGTCGCCTGATTGATCAGCATAACCGGACCTTGTCCGGGATCATCCAGGCACAGGCAGAAACTTTTACCAATGATGTCACCGCCGCCATCGAGGACTTCAAGAATGAAGCTCTGACAGATGCCGTGCGCGAACGTCTGTCGGCCATGCAGGAAGCTGCCCGTCTTGCCGATACGGCACAGGACCGCTTTCGCAAGATGGTCAAGCTGATCTCCATCCTCACCGCCCTCAATCTGGTCGCCGTCGTCTTCACGCTGGGCGTCCTCACCGTTTTGACGATTTGACGACAAGGAAAACACACCATGGATAAACGTAACCTTCTCAAAATTGTCGCCATCGCAGGCCTCGCCACACTGGCCATGACCGAACCGGCCTTTGCTCAAAGTACTGCCGGTGGGAACTGGTGGGATCCGGTTGTTTCCTTCCTCGAACTGCTGGCCGAAGGCTTTGGCAAGATCTTTGCCATCGCACTGGGTCTTGGTCTTGTCGTTTACGGCGGCTGGGCGGCCTTTACCGGTCGGCTTGATCCGCAACGCGGCATCATGATGGTGATTGGCGGCATTCTGGTCACCGCAGGACCGGCCATTGCTTCGGGTCTTCTGGGGGTTCTCAAATGAAAGCTGCCAGTGCTGTTCTTATCCAGGCCCAGCGCCAAATGACCCTAATCGGCCTGCCCGTCAGTTTGCTTCTCGTCGCAGGGCTTGCCGGTGTGCTGGGTTTTGTTCTCCCGGTCGTGTTCGACTTTCCGGTTTTGGTTATTCCAGGCGGTCTTCTCGGATTTATCGTCGCATGGATCTATCTTGTCAAACATCAGCAGATCAATCCGAACCATGACCGCGAGTTGCTGGTTGCCCCAATGTTCTGGGGCAGCCGCAAGGGTGCGCGCCTCCTGACCACAGGAGGGCGCAAATGATCTGGACCGATGTGATCACGACGGGCCTTGTGAGCGGGATGGCTGGCGGCTTGGTCGTTCCAGCAGGCCGCCGCCTGTTGCTGGGCGACATTACCCAAGACTGGCTCCAAGACGAATTGGAACTCGACGGGATCGATCCTGTTGATGGCGTCACCGTCCGTGGCAAGGATGAATCGCTTTCGCGTGTTTGGCACCTGCAGGGCACAAGCTATGACGCAAGGATTGAGACCGAGCAGCAGAGCTTGTTGCTAGGCCGTCAATCGCTTCTGCAGGAGCTTGGCAAACGCAACATCGCTGTCCGCCTGTTTGCGATTAAACGCCGACGCGAGATTGCCGCAGATGCCACATGGCCAAACACTGTGCTGGATGAGATCGGCAGGGCTGAAGCTCAGCAATATAAATCAAGCTATTTCATCGACTGGTATCTGATGGCAACAACACAGGCCATGCAGCCCTTGCTGGATGCCGAAGAGAAGATCCCGGCCATTCTTTCCGAATACCGCCCGGAGTTGCTTGCCCGTTCTAACGACGATCAACCCTGTCTTCTGACCGGGTTCCTCAATGGGTTGGTCAGTGGCGAATATCGCCGCGATCTTCCGGCGATCAGCCGCAATCTGTCGGCCAACCTGCCTGCTTCCGACCTTCACTGCAACAAGGTGAATGGCGCCATCACCACTCAGGTTCCGGCACAGCAGTTTCAGAAAGTCATCACGGTTACCCTGTGGCCAGAAACAGTGTCTGGTCATCTGATCGGCGAGATCCTTGCCCTGCAGGGTGATATCGAGATTTGCCAGATCTGTGATCCATGGGGCAGTGATCAGGCGATGCTGGTCAACAAGCGCCGTATGGCAGGTGAGTCAAACTCGTGGTTTGGAAATCCGGCAGCTGCGGCAGAAGTCTCGACCCTGCTCGATCTTTTGGCCGAAGGCAAAACAGCCCTCTTTGCCACCCAGTTCCAGATCATTCCGCGTGCTGCAACCGAAGATAAACTCAACACCCTGATCCGCGAGATCACAGAGATTCTTGGCAACAAACGGATCGGCTATGCGGTGCAAACACGCGGCGCACCGGTTTGCTGGTTTAACCGTTTGCCTGTCGTCTCCAAACGCAAGATCAGATTGCCGGGCAGTCAGTTTATGGCCCCGCTTGATCTGCGCGATCAGAACATCGCGGCCCTTTGGGCTTTACCGCATTCAGCCACCGGCCTGTTGGCCAGCCAGTTTGGCCCGGCACCCGTGCGCTGGTTCAAAACCCCGACAGGCCAATCCTATGCGTTTCAGTTTCAGGTCGTGAACAAGCCCTTCTCGCTGGGCAACTTCCTTGTCTTTGCTCCGTCGGGTGTCGGTAAATCCACCCTGATCATGCATCTGATGGGTGGGCTGGCAAAGTTCGACAATATCCGCTCCTACATCTTTGATTCCAAGGAAGGCACGCGCTTCATGGTCGAAGCCATGGGCGGCCTTTATCAGGCCTATGATGGATTGTCGCTTAACCCGCTGGATGTCGGAGACGATAGCCCAAAGAACCGTGAACGTGTCTATGCGATCCTCAAATCTCTGGCCGGGATTGATCTGGAAGACGGAGACATTGATGCGCTGAACCATGCCGTCGATCTTGCGTTTCAGATTGAACCGCCACACCGCACGCTCAATGCAATCTATCCCTTTGCCTTTGCCCGCCGTTCAACACTCCGGCGTGCCTTTGCGCAGTGGGTTTCTGACGACAAGGGAAACACCGGACTTCGCAGCCATATCTTCAATGCCCCCCATGACAGCCTCGGCGGGTTACTGAACCAATCACACATGGTTGGGATCAATATGAACGAGGCGCTGGCCGATCCAGCGCTGGGTGCGCCTGTGGTTGGCCATATATCTGAGGCGATCAGTAAATCGGTTGCCGGGCGCAATGGTGGCTTTGTCATCTTCATTGATGAAGCCGCCAAACTTCTTTCCAACCCCGGCTTCCGGGATCTCGGGGCTGAGATGTACCGCGAATACCGCAAGCTTGGTGGTGCGGTCGGCATGGCGTTTCAGGATCCGGCAGGTCTTGGCAAAACCGGGGCGGCGGAAGCCATCATCGAGAACACCGCGACGATGATTTTCTTCCCGAACTCCAAGGTGACGGAAGAAAGCCTCAAGCCGTTCAATCTCAATGAAGAACAAAAGCTGTTTGTCCAGGGCCGTACCCGTTCGCGCAAAAAGAATGATCGGCGGGTTCTGATTATCAAGCGCGATGAAGCCAGCGGCTTTGAGGAAAGTGCCATTCTTGATGTCGATCTGACACCGCTTGGTGATGCCGTCCGTTTCTATCGTTCTGGCCCGGATGCCAACAACGATCTGGCCACCATCCAAACCAAATGGGGGGATGCATGGCAGAGCCATCTGTAACCCGTACCAATCACCCGGACATGATGAAAGTGCCTTTGGCCTCTATCACCGTTGCCAGTCTCATTGGTGTCATCGGCCTGATTGGCATGTTGAACTGGCCAATCACCACCAGCGCGATCCTGATCCTTTTACTTGTCGCCATTCTCCGTGCAGGAGGTGCGTCATGAACAGGCGTCTGCGTTCAGTAGCTCTGGCCTTCGGGATTGTTCTGGCAACACCTGCCATTGCCTATGCCACCTATCCGGTGATCGATGTGTCGGCCATCGCCAAACTGGGCGAGCAGCTGAGCAAAATGCAAAAGCAGATCGATCAGCTTAAAGAACATACCGAATGGCTGACCAAACTCAGTGCCCAGGCACAGGGCACGATTGATGCTATCGGCGCAATGGGTCAGATCACCCTGCCGATCCTCAACATGCAAAAACTCACCAGCCGGATCATGCGCGACATTCAGTGTCTGACACCGGATCTGTCGGGTCTGATGCCGGGCCTCAATCTTGATGATCTTGATTTCTTCAGCATCTGCGAAGGGCGCAGCATTTACCGTAAATCGCTTTGGTTCGATCCGAACGATCCTTCGACCTGGACGTTTCCGGAGGGCAGCGAATTTGAAGGAACCAATAGTGGCTCTGGTTCAGGCAGCGGTGTCTGGTCGGATCCGGATCACCCGGTCAACAAGGCCAAATGGCAAGCACAACAACAAGCCCGTGCGATGGTCGAAGCCCGGCGCGAAGAGCTGACCAAAGATGCTGTCACCACGGGGCTCGCACAGAGCGACCTGATCGTTCAAAGCACAGAGGAAATCCAGCAGGCCATTGAAGAGCTTGAAGCCGCCACCAATGGTGCGGCGGATATGAAGCGGCTTTTGATGGCGCTTGCCAAATGGATGGCAATGTCAAACCGCCAGCAGGTTCAACAACAGCAGCTTACGGCGCAACTGGTCAAGATCCAGTCGACGATGTTGTTGCAATACCTGCCGCCCCAGCAACGTGATGGTGGGGAGGAAGCGGAATGATCGTCAAGAAATTACAAATCCCCGCCCATATACCAGGGATAGTGTCCAAACGTCTTTTTGATCTTTCGTGCCCGCTTTATGCGTATTGGGTCTCCATCGAAAAGTATCGCCTCGGTAGCGCGGGAACCCGTTATTGGACCATCATTTTTCTGGTCAGTATCTGCATTGTTTTTCTTAAATTTTGGGGCTCCTGTGTTCTCAGGATTTTTATCCTTACCGCTCCTAAGTTTTCCGAAGACGCCGAGCAAAAGAAATACGAGAAATATGGCCGGAACAAAGGGGTAGAGATACCCGATGTAAGTACCTCCAACAAAAATCGATATTGCAATAAATATCCGCAGGGGAGTCTTTTTGTTCCATGCGTCCGCCATCCCAACACTGAGAAAAAGCAACCCGGTGATGCAGACGATGTAAAGGACGAATTCAAGCATCGTATTCACTCTCTACTGTTTTGCTTCGGAAAGTATGGCGTTGTCGCGTCTGATGTCATTCTCTGTGCGCCAATCAGGAAGATCGCGGCACGAGTGCGTGAAAACGTTTCGCTGTTCCATCGTCCAGCAAGACCCACCCGATTTCCAATCGTTCCAGGCGAACGCTTTGTCCTTGTTGGTAACGGCGCGATAGACGTGCTTCCAGACTTGATAGACCCGGTCCAAGTCATGCCCGCGTTTAATCAGATCGCCTTCCGGATGACTTGCCAAACGCTGCAGCACTTCATCTCGCGAGCCAGAGAAAAGCGCTTTGTTAGCTTCATATACCGGCATCACGAGATCCCATTCAGCGACCGCTTCTGCGCGGTCGTAACTCTCCCAAAGAGATACCGCGTAACTCCAGTCCAGATAGTCAGATTTCTGGGCATAAATTTGCGCGTTTGCGGTTCCCCAAAAAATCAAAAGGAAAGCGGCAATGAATGAAGATGACATCACCTGCATGACCTGCGACGTGGTGACGGAGTATGTCGATCTGGCAAACAGCTTCACCCAAAACCTGAGCAGTGTGCTGCTCGACCCCATGTGGTTCATCTATCTCTCCGTCGTTAGTCTGTGGATCGTCATTCATGGCGGCA
This sequence comes from Marinobacter sp., assembly GCF_048259445.1. Taxonomy (GTDB): domain Bacteria; phylum Pseudomonadota; class Gammaproteobacteria; order Pseudomonadales; family Oleiphilaceae; genus Marinobacter. Next base: position 18,301 of record NZ_JBLXHQ010000031.1, read on the forward strand.
AGATGATCATGGGAAAGGGCGATCTGATTGGATTCGCTCATGAATTCGCGTTCATCACTATAGCCGGTCTGCTGCTCGGCGGGCAAGGGCCCACTCTCGTAAATTCCATCTATCAGATGGCTTTATCAACGATGGGTAGTGCTGCCGGAGTGGTGCTGTCTGCCGGAATGGAAGGTGGCATCGCAAGCGCCAAAATCCCAAGCGAAGCATCATCGCTGGGTGGCATGGCCCAACTGGTTTATGTCGCCGAACGCGGCTTAATGGTTGTCTTGCGGATTGCCTTTGAGATTTGGGCGTCAATCTCGCTGGGCAACCTTATGGCCGGTGTATACGGCGTGCTGCTGGCCCTGCCCTATATCATCCTGATCATTGTCTATTTCAGCCAGGTCGTTGTTAGCATCTTCCGCGTGATGATGTTTTCAGCCCTCTCCCCGATCCTGATGCTCGCCCTCGGGTTTGGCTGGGGACGCGGGATGGCGATTACCGGTGTTCGTACCGTCTTCGCCGCCTTCATGGTGTTGTTTGGTTCAACACTGGCTTTGGCATTGTGCCTCTATGGTGCGGCCTCGCTTGATATCCAGAACACCGAAAACGTTCGTGAGATCACATCCATCGATAATCCCGGTCTGTGGGTCGCCATTGTTCTTGGCTGGATGGGCACGGCCTTTATGGCCGAGGCAACCGGCATGGCCAACTCGATTGCCGGATCTCAGCTGACCAATCAGGCGGCTGCGGTCATTACCGCAGGCATGACCGCAACCGGTCTTACTGTTCTGAACCACGCCAAACAGTTCGCACCTTCTGGCCTTAAGGCTGCGGGGAATACTCTTGCTGCAGGCGCAAAAGGGTTTGGAATGGGACAAGCTGCTGCGGGCGACCCCGCTGGCGCATTGAATGCGGCCAAAGGTCAATTTGGTCGGTTCGGTTCAGCCTTTGATGCCCATCGTCAAAGCGTCATGGAACGCCTTAAAACCCCGACCTTTGATCGGGGGGACAAGTCATGAGTCGCCTCAAACAGTTCCTGCGTGATGCCCTGCGGATCATCCTCGCCTTCCCCCTAGTCGCGCTCTGGCTGCTCATTCTGACCGGCATGATTTCGCCGGAAAGCCTGATTGTCTTTGTCATGGCGCTTCGAGAAGTCGATGCCGCCCAGCTTGCCGGTCTGATGCGCAGTGCCGTCCATATTTGGATCGCACTTTCCATCGTCCTTGCCCTTGCCCGACTTGCATTCGGGCTTGGTGCCTCTTCCCCCCAAACCGCTACCAATCAGAAAGGATCGCAGCCATGCGCCTGATCCAACCACGTCTCATTCCCATGCTTTGCCTTGTCGTTCTTCTGTCGGGCTGTGTCACCGCTTCAAAGGATCGCGAGATCCCCAAAGACGGAACCGGCACCGATGAAATGAAACTCAGCCCGTGCGTTTGCGATCCCGTCGAATTCAACGGCGAGGGTTTCTCATGGCTTGGTTAGGACGTATCGGCAAGCGCGATCACGAGCGCACGTCGATCTCGGCTCCGGTATCCCCTCATGCGCAGACGGTCGCAGCAGATCCTTACAGCTTTCAGGCAAGCCATCGCCGGTTGGCCTGGATGCTGCGGCTGTCTGCCGGAACCAACATCGTGCTGGGGGCCGGGGTTGTCGTTTTAGCGCAAACCATTTCCCATCTCGTACCGCTCAAGGAAACCGAGATTGCCCTGGTTCGGACCTATGGCCCGGATGAGCGCACCTATGTCGTTGAACCGATCAGCAAGAAAGTTGGTGGCTTTGAGGTTTTCCTTGAAGCCCAGGCAAAGCGCTTTGTCCTGATCACCAACGAGATCGATCCGGTCACACAGGAAGAACGCCAGCGCGAAGCATCGCGGTTATCCGATGCCCGCTTCTGGGAACGTTTTAAACGCGAACGGATCGATAGCGGCCTGATCACCGAGGCCCTTGAAAAAGGCATCGAACGCGAAGTGCGGATCGTCTCCATCGATCCCATCGCCACCCTGTCATCGGACCATAAATACGCAGTCGATTTTATCCAGATCGATCACCGTCGCGGCAAAGAGATCTCGCGCAAAGCCTTGCGCGCTTACCTGACGCTGGCCACCCGCCAGCAGAACGTCTCCGAAGCCGACAAATACACAAATCCCTTTGGCGTCACCGTGCTCGACATGGTGCTGAGAGAAAGAGGTGCGTCATGAAACGCCTGAGTAATCTTGTTTTCCATCTTGTTCTGGGCAGCCTGATTTTGGCTGTCCTCGTGCTTGGCTATCAACGCGCCAATGCGCAAACAGCAGCCCGCCCACCAATGCCCGGTCAATCGCAGCAACCGTTTTCTGATTCGTCTGCCTCACCACAACACTCCGCCCCGGCCATGCCCGTACCTGACAGCGTGGTCGATCAGGCACGCGATCAGAATGAAGGCTATTTCTCGGCCATGCGCCGACCGCGCACAAGCGGGCAAGTTCAGGATGTCTGGGATCGGGCCGAACCTGATGATGCGGTCTATGCAACGGATCTCTGCAGTGACTGCACGTATAAAATCCGCACCCGTGAATTCATGGTCACAGTTGTTGAACTGCCACGCGGCGAGATCATCGAAGCTGTTGATTTGGGGGATGATGGCGGGTTCTCGGTCAAACCGCGTGGGGAGCGCCGTCTTGCTGTTCGTCCAAGTGGCTATGGCTACGACACCTCACTGGTCGTCTATGGCAAGTCCGGTGCAGTCTATCCGTTCTATCTGCGGGCCGAGAGTTTCAATTCGGTCAATGTGCCCGATCTCGTTGTCCGCATCGAAGGATCGGTGCAAATCGATAGCGATCCGGCTGTCCCCGGCTTTACTGGTGTTTTGGACGACACAGGAAAACCGGCCCTTCCGGCGATGTCTGTTCCGAGGCAAGGCAATAAGTCTGCTGCTATCGACAGTGCGATTGCCGGACTGAGTGAGACCAATCCCGGCACGCCTGACGGTGACTTTGTTGCCCAATCCCCGTTCGATCCAAATGCGCTGCGCGGCTGGGGTGAGTATGACCTCTGGGGCGATGAAACGCTCCGCCCCGAAACCGTTTTTCGCGATGATCATTTTACGTATATCCGCTTTGGCAAACGCTGGAAGGATGTCGAACTGCCGACCGCCTATGTCGTGGTCGATGGCATTGATGAGTTGGTCAATACCCGCGTTCAGGGCGAGACCTACATCATCGAAAGCACGCGTCCGCTGATCACGCTCAAAAGCGGTCAAAGCTTCCTCTGTGTTGAATATACCGGGGACGCAGCATGAGTGCGTTTTGTGATATTGCCCTGGTGCTTGGTTTGACCTTTGGTGGCGTGTGTGCGGAACCGGTGGTCAATGAACCACCAACCCTGCCTGCCGATGATCCATCGGTCTGGGCACTTCCGGCACCGCCACCACCAGCGCCTGCAACGCCTGCCCCGGCAATGCCACCGATCATCATCAAGGAGGCAAAGCCTGCCCCCGAACCGACACTGGCACCCGAACCCGCGCCGGAACCTGAACCCGTTCCTGAACCGCCTGCGCCAGATCCATACCGCACGGCCTTGGAGGCCGCCTGGCAACAGCGCGTTTCCCTGTCGTCAGGCTGGGGGGCTCCGGCGTGGCAGTCTGGCGATATGGCAAGATTGTCGGGCAAAGCCTCCCTGCCCGGCATGACGGCACCTGCGGCAATGGATCCGCTAGATCTGCCGGTCGGTGAAAACGACAAGGCTGATTATGAAGGTCCACGTCGCACCTCGACGCTGCCGGTCGATAACAGCCGGATCATTACGGCAGATCGCTACATCACCGTCATTCTCGAAACCGGGATCAACAGCCAGGTTGGCGGTGACGCAACCGGCACCGTGATCGTGCAGTCGGCGCGTGATGTTTATGGCTATCACGGGCGCAATGTCCTGATCCCCAAAGGATCCCGGCTGATTTGTAATTATGATCCACCCAAGGATATGGGCAGCTCACGCCTGTCGATTTCTTGTGAACGCATTCTGATTGCCGGACATCGTGCCGAGATCCGCCAGCTTGCCTCCCCCATCGGTGACATTCAGGGCCGACAAGGGGCTGCTGGCGAGGTGGATCGCCGTTTCTGGGAGCGCTATGGCACCGCTTTCATGCTGACCGGCATTTCGACGGCTGTGCGCTATGCCGCGGCCTCAACAAAATCCGAAGACAGCGACGGCGAAGTCGCAACGGCGGCTTCTGAAAAAGCCGCTGAAGAGCTCTCGACCCGCTTTGGTGAGATCAGCGCCAGCGTGCTCGAAGAAACCCTTTCCCTGCAACCCATCATCACCATTCCCCAAGGCACACGCCTTCAAATCCGTCCGGCAACGGACTGGTACATCGCAAATGTGGAGTAATAGCATGAACAAACAAACGCTTTGGTGTTTGCTCCTGTCATCCTGTCTGGTGTCTCCGGCACTGGCACAGATGCAAGAAACACCAAACCCATCATCCGAAACGAATTCTGAACCCGGCATCGAGGAGATGGTGCGCAAGGTCAACATCGTGACCCGTGCGATAACCCGCACCGCCGTCTCGCAAAATGAACCGATGGCCATTGATCTTGGTCTGGTCGATGTGCCCGGTGCACCGCCCAAACTGACCGAAGGTGTGACGGCAAAAGCCTATGCCCGTTATGTCAATTACGAAGACAGCCTGATTGCCCAACTGGTCCTGACCGGGGTTGAGAAAGACGGCAGATCCGAGCCACTTGATTCAAACGATTTTGTCGCGCAGTTCAATATGGACAGCCCGGAGCTTGATCCGGCTTCGCCGGTCACCATTGAAGGCAATCAGGAAACCCTGATTGCGGCCCTTCAGCGCTTGAATGCGGTCGAAGACGACGACGACAAGGAAGAAAAAGAAACCGAGACGTCAGAGGCCGATACCGGGGCGTCAAACACTGTCGGATCAAACGCCTCAAAGAATGCCGATGCGGCAGGTTATTCCTCGCCTGCCGCTTTGGATGTTGCGGAAGATACCAGCGCGCCAACCGTGCGTGTGACGACAGAAGGCTGCAACATCCGGGTGGATCTGGCCCAGCTCGTTGCTGTCCAGCAAAGCCGTGTCGAAACCACCGAAGACGGCAATGTTAGCGCGGGCACCTGTGAAGATGGCGCAGATCGCTATCCGCTGGATCGCAGCTATTCAGTTTGCGGCGATACCGTCGATATGGAAACCCGTCAGGCAGTCGCGCAATACCTGCTTTATTACACCGATGGCGGCGGCAACCGACAGGAAGTTACCGACTGCCTGAAGGACGAAGACAAGGTCTTTGATATTACCGAGAAGGCCTCTGCCTGCTCGGTCTATCTTGATTACAACGAGATGATGGCGGTCCCACAGGCCTCACTCGCCTATGACAATGCCAGCAACAACGAAGTTCAGGTACGCAGTTGCGAACCGTCTGAAGAAATTGAACCTGTTCCGCTGGTATCTGTCACCGATGGCTGTTCAATCCGGCATGATTTTGCCGCTGGTTTGTCCTTGCAAACCGGTCGTCATATCTATGAGCTGAACGGCACCACCTGGCAGGCAGATGCCTGCTCGGACAATGGCACCGAATATCCCCACGAAACGGTTTACAAGAACGCTGCCGGGCAGGAAGTCTGCGCACCGATCATTAATCAGGCGGCTGGCACGGTAACCCGTCAAAGCCGCAAACAGATTGTGGTCAACGGGGTTGAGCAATTCATCACCGAATGCAAACCCGATACGGCCAATATTGCGATCCAGTCGACGATTGATGGCTGCGATAATCCATCGCTTTGGAACCATGATCTGGCGGCTGGTGCCAGCTATGGCCGTGAGCGGTTTTACTACCAGCTTGATGGCGTTCCGCAATATGTCACCGAATGCCAGGATAGCGAGATTGCCTATCCGCATCAGGTCGAAACCACCGGCTGGCAACCCCATGATGACCAGCTATTCGCCTATCGTCTGACCACGGTCTATATCGAAGGCACGCCCAAAGGCCGCTTTAACATCAAAACCAGTGAGGTTTTGCCGGGTGAGCCCCAGACCGCCTATATCTATTCCGGCGAAGCCCCTGCAACGAACGGCGAGCATTTTTATGAAGACTGCACGCGCTTTGATGCGCGGGATTTGGTCCAGTCCTATGAACGTCCGGATGGCTCAACTCACAAGGTCATTGTTGGCGATGCCACACCATTAAACCTTGGGGACAAATGCACTCCGAATGTCGCGTGGAGCACGATCACCACCCGAACCTATAGTTCGAATGGTCAAAGCTCTGGCGGTCCATGCGGCACAAGTTCGTATTCGACAACCGTCGGGAGTAACGATAGCCCCTGGTCTGATACCCGCAACATGAACTGCACCTGGTCACGTGCCTCTGCGACCAAAGCGATTATCCGTGAAGACGGTGTGGCTATCGGGGATCCTGATACCCGGCTTTGCGAAACGCCCCCGAACACCTATCCGTATGTTGTCGGCTACTTTAGCTACCGTGCCCTCGCACAATACAATTACACCTTTCCAGCACATACCAACGCGGCAAAAACCAATTGCATGGCTGCGTGGGGATGGTGGTGATGAACGCCCTTTCCCCCAATCCCCTATTTGAGAAGATCCTCGGGCCTCTGGCCAGCTATTACGGCGATCTCTCCACCGTCGAAATCCGTATGAACCGCCCACACCGCGTCGTTACCGAACGACGCGGGGAAGGCAAGCGTGAGATCGAGGATCCAGCCCTTACGCTAGCTGCCATCGAACGGATCGCCATCAGCCTCGCCAACCAGCGCGGTCTGAAGTTCAATCCCGATGACAGTCCAAAGCTCTCCTGCGTCCTGCCGGGCAATCATCGCTGCGAGATCCTCGTCGGTGCATCGGTGCGCAGCCACCTCAGCCTTGCCATCCGCTGCAAGCATCCTTTCACCCCGACCTGGGAACAGGCCGGGGTGACACCAACCATCCGCGACTATCTGATCGATAAGGTGGCGGGGGATGCCAACATGATCATTAGCGGGGCGACCAACACCGGCAAGACCACCCTGCTCAACATGCTTTTGGCCACCGTCGATCCGGCGCGGCGTGTGCTGGCCATAGAGGACACACCAGAACTTCATATCGAGCAGTTCTGGGATGGCAATGGCCTGATTGCAGCCCGTGAGGCCGGGACCGGCAGTGGCATGGTCGGCTGGCGCGAGATCTATGATCATCTGATGCGCATCACGCCCGACCATATCCTGTTTGGCGAGATCAGCACCCAGAACGCCTTTGCTGCCTTAGCGGCCCTGAACTCCGGCGTGACCGGCTTTATGTGCACCATCCATGCCGAAAGCCCGTGGCAGGCCATTCACCGCAAGTTCGATCAAAACATCGCCTGGGCGGGAGAGACCATGCCACGTGTGCCGGAGTTTCTCGCCGAGCTGGTTGATGTTGTCGTTCAGATCAAACGCAACGCCGATGGCTGGCGACGGATTACCGACATCTGGGAACCACGCAATGATCGCTATGTGCTGAAAGACAGCAAGGAGGTGTTGTCATGACAGCACTCTATCGTCTGACACTGCCGGTCATTCTGGTTGCCATGATCACCGCCATTCTCTGGCAATGGCATCTGGCTGTTGGCTTTGACGCGCTTGATCTGCGTTGGTGGCAATGGTCGCTGAGTGCAGCCACCCACCCAGCTGGCCTTCCCGATGAAATGCTCTATCCCGCTCTTTGGATCGGCATCACTGGGCTGCTTTCAATGTTTGGCGTACTGGCACTGGCATCTCGTGCCAATAACAGCACGGTCAGAGGCAACCGCAAAGGCGATGAACTGCATGGCTCCGCCCGCTGGGCCAAGCTGCGTGATCTCAAGAAAGCCCGGCTGTTTCGCAAAGACGGTGTGGTTGTCGGTGGCTGGCCAACTTGGTTTGGCCGGATCCGTGAATTGCGCCATGACGGGCCAGAGCATGTTCTGGTCTGGGCCCCAACCCGCACCGGCAAAGGGGTGAGCCTGATCCTCTCGACCCTGCTCAGTTGGCGTGAAAGCATTCTTTGTCTTGATATCAAAGGGGAGAACTTCGCCAAGACCGGTGGTTGGCTTGCCAGTATCGGGCACAAAGTCTTGCGTTTTGAGCCATCCGCGACCAATGGGTCGGCCCGCTTCAATCCGTTGGCCGAAGTCCGCGTCGATACCGAACAGGACATCGCCGACTGCCAAAACATCGCAGCCATGATCATCGATCCCGATGGCCAGGGCATGAAGGATTATTGGCGACAGGAAGGCTATGGCTGGCTTTCGGTCGTCTTGCTTCATGTCATCTATCGCGTGCGGCGTGATGAAAACCGCGCGGCCTGTTTTGATGATGTGAATACCTTTCTCTCAGGCATTACCGGCGACGGCGAAGCAGAAGAAAGCGACGATAATTTTGAGCATATTCTTGCCGACATGGCCGCCTTTGATCACGGCAAAGCTCATGTAAATAAGGAAGTCCGGCGCGGGGCCAACAGCATGATGATCAAGGCCCCCCAAGAACGCTCCGGCGTACATTCCACGGCCAAAACCCAGTTGACCGTCTTTGCCGATCCGATCATTGCGCGCAATACCGCCACCAGCGATTTTCGTCTGCATGATCTGATGAATGGCGATGTGCCAATGGCATTATTCCTTGTCGTTTCACCTGCGGACAAGGACCGCCTGCGGCCTTTGCTGCGCATCATCCTTAATCTCTTTATGCGGCGCATGACCGAACGCATGGAGTTTGGATCGGGCCAGACACTGGCCGGATATAAACACCGCCTGCTTTTGATGCTCGATGAGTTCACCGCCATCGGCAAACTGGAGATCTTTGAGGAATCGCTCGCCTTCATGGCGGGCTATGGCCTCAAAGCCATGATCATCGTCCAGAACACCGAACAGTTGTTCAAGCATTACGGTCGCGATGAGTCGATCATGGCCAATTGCAAGATCCGCATTGCCTTCACGCCGAACAAACTCGAAACCGCCAAGCTGCTCTCGGACATGACCGGCAAGGCAACCATTGTGCAAAAGCGACGCTCGCACTCCGGGCGCATGGGTGATCTCGGATCGGTCTCAGACAATCTCGCCGAAACCTCCCGCCCGTTGCTTACCCCTGATGAATGCATGCGCCTGCAGATCATTGATACCGAGGGCCGCAAACCGGTCCCCGGCGATGCTCTGATCTTTGTTGCCGGTCTGCCGCCCATCCTTGGCCGTCAAAAGCTCTACTTCCTTGATCGCGAACTGTCGCGCCGTTCGCAAATGACGCCCCCCCAAATGGCGATCTCTTCCACACCCTCTGCATCTCACAAAGGACCCAAATCATGACAACACCCAATACACCTGACAAAGGCACGCCTGCGTCTGCAGCCCTCAATGACCAGGACTATCTCGCTCTGGCCTCTTCGATGATTAATACCGAAAGCCTGAACGGCCCGGTGCCGGTTGATCCGGACATTGCCGATGCCATGGGAGCTTTCACCGAAGACGCGCTGTCTTCCGATGACGCGCTCGACAGTCACTTTGACGGCATCGATCCGACTGCTGATGCGGAGGGCGCGAACCATGGCTGAGAAGAAGAAAAGCTATCGCGATCAGGTGGTCGAAGAACTGCTTGGCCATATCGAAGCAGGCACCGCCCCCGGGCAAAAGCCGTGGGAACCGGGAAAGGTCCGCATGGCCCCGTTCAATCCTGTTTCCGGCAAGGACTATCGCGGCATCAATGCGCTCTGGCTTGAAATGCGCGGGCGTTCCGATCCGCGCTGGATGACCTACCGCCAGGCGGCGGCTCAGGACGCCCAGGTCCGCAAGGGTGAGAAAGGCACCATGATCGAATATTGGAAATGGTCCGAGCGCGAGAAGGTGCTCGATGACACTGGCAAGCCGGTTCTCGACGACAAGGGTGTCGCCAAAACCCGAGACGTGCGCCTTGATCGGCCAAGGGTGTTTCATGCTGTCGTGTTTAACGCCGATCAGATCGATGGCCTTGCCTCTTATATCGCGCCCGAGCCGACCTTCAGCCCGGTTGAACGGGCTGAGCTGATCCTCAAACAGGGCAATGTCCCGATCTTCCATGATCAGAATGACCGAGCTTTTTACCGGTCTTCATCTGATGACATCCACATGCCCCACCAAGCCGCGTTTAAAGGCCAGTATGAATATTACGCCACGGCTTTGCATGAGCTTGGCCATGCTACCGGCCATGGATCGCGTATGGCGCGTGAGTTTGGGCCGTTTGGCTCGGAGGTTTATGTCAAGGAAGAACTGCGGGCCGAAATCGCCAGCTACATGCTGACCACCGAGCTTGGTCTTGGCCATTATCCGGAACGCCACGCCGCCTATGTCGGCTCCTGGATGAAAGCCATCAAGGAAGATCGCAATGCGCTGTTTGCCGCTGCGCGGGATGCAGAGAACATCCGCACCTGGATCATGGAGCCGGATCTGCGCCAAAGCCTGATCCCGGTTAAAGCCAAAGAACAAGCCAAGACCATTGCCCAAACCCCGGCTGTTGAACGACAGAAGGAAAATGCCATGAAAGCCGAGATGTCACAGGCTCCGAACCAGGACGCCAACACTGACCGCAAACGCATCTATCTCAATGTGCCGTTCAGTGAAAAGGATGAAGCCAAGGCGCTCGGGGCAAAATGGGATCGCCGCGCCAAAGCCTGGTATGCGCGCGATGATATGGAGCTCGAACCGTTTAAACGCTGGCAGGAGACCAAAGCCAAAGCCCCGGAACCGAAGATCAATCCTGAAGACGAATTTGCCCAGGCGCTGAAGGAAAACGGCCTGATCCTCGATGGACCTCCGACCATGGATGGCAAATGGCACCGAGTTGCGGTTGATGGGGATCGCAAAGGCCAGAAAAGCGGGTCCTATCGCGGGTTCCTTGAAGGTCTCCCGGCAGGCAACATCACCAATTACAAATCGGGACAGGACCCGGTCAAATGGGTGGCGACCGGCACCAAGATCGATCCAAAGGAGCTTGAACAGTCCAGAGCCGAAGCCGCTGCCCGCAAGGCGGCCCAGGAACAGGAATTGCGTGCGCAATATCGTGCCGTTGCCAAACGGGCCTATGGGATCTTCCAGAACGCCGAACCAGCTCCGACCAATCATGCTTACCTGCAAAACAAACAAGTGCCCGCAGGGGATCTGCGCATTGATCAGTCAGGTAACCTTCTGATGCCGATGGCCAATGACAAGGGCTTTATCGAGAACATCCAGACCATCCATCCCGATGGCACCAAGATGTTCCTCAAGGACGGCAAGAAGCGCGGTCTGATGCATGTGATCGATGGTAATCCCAAAGGTCCGATGATCGTGACTGAAGGCTACTCCACCGGTCAAAGTCTGCATATGGCCAGCGGGTTGACTGTCGTCGTTGCACTTGATTCCGGAAATCTCGCCCCCGTTGCTGAGGCTCTTCACAAGCAGCATCCGGATCGCGCCCTAGTGATTGCCGCTGATGACGATCATGCCAAGCATGTTAACGCCGGGATCAAGGGTGCTGAACGGGCATCTGAACTGACCGGTGCGAAGATCCTGCGTCCAGATCTGAATGACGCGGAAAAAACCAAAGGCCTGACTGACTTTAACGACATTCATCGGGAACGCGGGATTGAGGCGCTGAAACGCCTTGTCACCGAACAGCTCGGCCTGACCAAGCCGAAAGCCAAAACCAGAACACGGGGACGCGAGCATCAGGCTGCCAGCTTGGCAGTCTGACCCCCGAAAGCCGGTGGCACAATGAATGCCACCGGCACCTCTTTCCTATTTGCCATTTTACCCGGAGAACACCTCATGACCGAAAAGCATGTGAAGGATATTTTTGAAAAGCGCGCCACAATTAAAGGGGCTCAGGACCTTGATTGCAACGCTTGTGGCCCGGCAGTTGTCTTCGCCCTGCAGGTAGGCGAGCATACCTTCTCGCTTGATCTGCCCACCCTGCTGAAATGCCTCTACCTTGCCGAGCAAAAGGCATCTGTCCCCAAGCTGGGGGCTGCATGGTGGAACAGTGTCATAAACCATTATAATATCGGTTCTTCCATCCGTGAGACCGTCGCCGGGAGATCAGATAATGCACGTTTATAAATTGCAGGCAGGTACGATTGGGGAGAAAGACATCGAGCGGACGGCCTTTGAACGCGACACCAGAAAACTTGAGCCTTGGTATCAAGTAGCGGGTAACAAGCAACGTGAGTATGCCGTATGCCCGGCCTGTGACAATCCGATCCAGATCATTGGTCTTTATGAAGAACTTCCTCACACCGACCGTCCTTACGGACGCCACTCGGAGAGGAGAATCCCAGGCTTTGAGTTCGAAGAAGGCATTTTTGACTGGTGCCCCTACATCAGAAAGAACAAGAGTAAAGGCAGCGGCGAGAAACGTGGAGAGGGCGGAATTAGCCTTCAGATACTTGCTATCGTTCTCACTCAGTTTGACCGTGTGATTTACGTCATCCGTAAAGAGACCGGCATTTGGATTTCACCAAAAATTGCTGTCACCATGCTGGAAAACTGGATTGAAGCAGAAGGCTACCGCTTCCACGATGCGACCCTGCGCAACATTCCTTGGATGTTTGCCTATCGCTCCAAAGGACTCTCGATCTTCGGTCAGAAAATCAGTAACGGACAGGACAAACTGCGCCAAGCGATCACCGAGCGCATTCCCCATGCCCGTTTTGATGAAAAAGGGCGGATCGCAAAAGGTGATCAATTTTACCAAGTGACCTGGTGCTTTGTTGATTACCGCTTCAAGACCGAAGACGACAGCCTGATCGAGATGATCGAGTTTGAAGTCTGTGATGGAGATCGCAACGTGGTCTTCGCCAAGACCATCACTTTTGATCCACGGTATTTTGCGAACCTGATCAATTACAGCAATCCCGACAAACGAGAGCCGCATCTCATCGCAAAGGCCAAAGAGGTCTATGACCGTAAGTTCGGTGCCGATTTTACGCGTGGCATCGTCAATCTGGTTGGTGGTTTTGATGCCACCCTTCCCGAGAGTATCCAGACCGAAATGATGCCAGGCGGTTCTCCCGCAGGATCTTCCGGGCAATAGCGGAACAAGAAATGGCCACCGAACGTCACGTCATCAAGACCTATCTCAACGACGAAGAGAAAGAGCGTATCGATCAGCTTGCGCATCAAATGCGTCTGTCACGCTCGGAATTGCTCAAGCGGCTATTGATGAACACCAAGCTGCCGAGTGCCGCTGACTTTGCGGCATGGCAGGGCATTCGTGATCTTCTCAAGGTCAATGCCGATCAGGCGCGATTGGGCAACCTGTTTAAACTCGCTCTCGATGAGCCGCTCTCGGCAGATCTGCTCAAGAAGTTTGACGGCCTGGTCCGTGATATTGAAACAACCCGAGCAGACCTGAAGGCTGCCATTGGCGATATCCGCGACCAGCTTCAACCGGGCATTCGCAAACAGGACAAATCATGATCGCGACCAAAATCGGCAAAAAGTCCGGGGTGCCGGATAACTACACCCGTCTGGGCGAATACATCGCTGCAGCCGAGGAAAAAGGTGAGAAGCTTCATCAGTTCTGGATCCGCAATTGCGATGCCGGCACAAATATCGAGGATCTCGATCTTGCCCTTCTGGAAATCGAAGCGGTTCGGCGGCAAAAGCCCGATATTGCAGATAAAACCTATCATCTTGTCGTTTCTTTCCGCCCTGGCGAGCAGGACAAACTGACCAAGGATGACCTAATGGCGATTGAGGCCGAATATGCCAAGGCACTTGGCTACGAAGATCATCAGCGGGTGGTTGGAACACACATCAATACCGATAATTTCCACATGCATATCGCCTTTAACAAAGTGCATCCGGAAACACTTAAGGTCATCACACCGCATCGCGATTTTAAGCTCCTCGCCAAGGTCTCGCGCGAGATGGAGAAGAAATACGGTCTCGCCATTGATCCCGGCATGACCGATGGCAAAGAGCGCGACCCAAACAAGCTTTCGCCTGCAGCGCGGGATTATGAAGCCCATACTTGGCAGGAGTCATTCCAACGGCATGTTCTAAAGCACCGTGAGGAAATACTGGAAGGTTTGGGAAAAGCCAAAAACTGGAAGGAAGCGCATGAGGTTCTGTCCGGATATGACATTAGCCTAAAGCTGCGCGGTAATGGTATGGTCCTGATGAGCCCGGATGATCAGGCGATAAAGGCAAGCCAATTGGATCGATCTTGTAGCAAGAAGAAGCTCGAAGAACGGTTCGGGGTGTTTGAGGCGCAGCAAGCCAAACCACGCAAAAAAGGTGAACATCTAACCAGAACGAAACGACACTACAGGCCCCGACCGCTTGTTCGGCATCGCAACACCCCTGCCCTTTGGCGTCGTTACCTTGACGAGCGCAAACCCCTGCCCCGGCAGCTCAGCCTGACGGCCCGGGCCTTACGAAACTGGAAGATGTTTCTGCTAACGGAAGCATACCAGGATCCGCTGGCCATGGTGTTGGTCATAGCGCACCACGAGATGCTGTACATCCTCTCATCCAAACCTGCCGCAGCCCGTGTGAACTCTCAAGAACGAAGAAATATCCACACAGGCTTGTCAAGATAAGCGATTGCACAGGGCTTGGCGAAGGCTTCGGAGAGTGGCCGTTTCTCGCTCCTGCCGAGTAATCACTCAGGGACTGATATCTCCTTAGAGGGCGTAAAGTCTATCCCGCGCCTGCGGGGAAACAGCCCCTGAGCTGGCCCCTTTGTAAAAATCAATAATTTACAAGAATGATTAACTTACGTGCGCTACGCGACTGCAGCGGAGATCGCCGCCAAATACGCAATCCGGACCGAATGGGCCCAGAAGACGCAGTTCGATGCTGTGATCATCGATCAGTTTCTCCGCTGGGCCAACGGACTGCAACTGAAGGTGACGCGCCTGTTCGTGCCGGTCTATTTTGCAACTCCGGGGACAAGCAAGACGGCGAAGGCGCTCATCAGGTCGACCGAGAAGATCAACTTGGCCCGCAATGCCGTCGTCCATCGAGGCTCCTTTAGCAAAACCAAGGAGGCCGATGAAATCATCACTGAGACGAAAGCGTTTATTAATATGATCGTCGGCCTATCGATTGAGGGCTTTGACATCGAGGATAAGACGCGCCCAATCTCGGAGTAGCTTAGCGACATAGCCGCCAAAGGCCCTATAAAACCGCCGGTCACCGCACACCACTGGGCGATACGGATTTCTTCCGGCAATGGCTATATGGAGTACCGGGAAAGCACTCATGGCAAGACGATTAGGAAACGCTGGTTCTTGTTAAACCGGGATACTCTAGGATGAGGTGGTAGCAAGAAAAGGCGGCGGGATAAGCCTTACCGGCGGGCACTGTCCTCGAATGGTTGGAAACGCGGTTTTTTCTCGCCACCTGCCCAGGTACCGGATCGAGTGTGCAAGCGAGCTTTTGCGCAATCGTTACGAATGCATCGTCTGCATCGCCGTTCAGTAAATAGCCTAACATTGCGCCAGAGTTAGAGAATGGAGCGTAACGGCATGTCAGAAATTGGTTGGTGACGTCGGACACATAGCTTGCGACGGCATTCGGGGTTTTGAGAACCTTGGCTTCGATCGGCCACATAATTCGCTCGTTGCCCCTAAGAACGAAGGCAAGATCATATTCGGGCGGTTGTGCAGGTGGAGGCATCATTGTCTCGCGCTCGAAGGGACCATGCTGAATGTAGAAGGGCTCAAATCCTGACATCGAAGACCGCACGCGCGGTTCGAGCAACTGGGTAATACTCCTCTCCAAGTCACGCGAGTCAATCTGAGGCTTGTCAGCCTGCATACATGCATATGCAGTCCAGATGAAACCTAACAGTGCTTCCGTCGGATTCTGCATCCACGACTTGGCTTGGACGATGAAGTTTGGGTCCACGATTTTTGCCGATCGGATATCATCAACCTCCTTTATCAATGCAACGAGCCTTCCGGTGTTGTTTCGGTGGTCTGGGTCCATTGGAAGAGATCCAGCGCGACTTCGTCGCCATCCTGCAGAGCGGTACTTCGCGTCCAAAAACGCTTCTGGTCTGGCTTGACAACGAAAACTGTCGGCACCCCGTCTTCGACATCGTAGATGCGCACCACTCGTTGATTAAAAATGCCCCCTTGCGAGCGCATGCGCATGTCGAGCCGACGGAACTCATTGAGAAGTTCGTCAGAGTCCACTTTCTTAACACCGATGCTGTTAATCGACGGCCCCCCAAGCTCGAATGCGACTAGCCGGTAAGGGATGTACTCTTCTTCAACTTGGAAAATGGTTGCAGAAATTGATTTTTGCTCGCCAAAGCCTGCTTTCAAAACTCGGGTGAAAATCTCACAATAGGCCCGTAGATGTTCATCAGGATCTGCCCCCGCCGATAGTGTGGACTGGCGGCCAATGGACTGCTCGTTTCCGATGAAATCGCCCAAGGTATAGTCGATCATATCCTCGACCAGTATCCGCTCGGGCTCATTGAGCTGAAACAAGTCGAAGCTCAGTCGATCAATCGTCTCCGGCGTATCGAGTGTGTAGGTCCATTGCGCGTCGCTGTCCGGCACCGGCAGGCCGAGTAATTCTCCCTTGGATGGTTTGGGACGGTAAAGAAAACGACCGCTTGTTAGGAGTAGGACATAGACCGCGACCTTGCTGTTGAATACCAAACACGCGGCATTAAGCAATGCCTCTGAATCGCAGTGGATCGAATAATAGCTTTCGTTGCAAAGTATCCCTTCGCCATGCGCGCTTCGTGTCAGACGTGCGTTAAAGCGTCCTGAAGGCTTGGTCCAACTTTGCTTGACGATCAACTGCGGCGCGGCGAAGGAGGCAACGCTCGTAGATGCCCGCGAGTGAATCGGCGTATTTCCTATCTTTGGAAAATCGGCGACATCTAAATAGCGGGATGCGCCATCGGGAAAAGAAGTGTCGTTGAAGATGCGCCATTCGCTGAGAGCGGGGACGACTTTGGTGCGATCTCCGAACTTGATGCCTTGTTGACTCAGCATATCCGCCCTGCTTGAGAGCGAAGGGTAAGCTCGCAGCCGTTTGAGCAGAGTAATGTCGCGTTTGCTGCCCCACATTAGCTGCGTCCAAATCAATTGATTGCCGATAGCCTCAGCCACTGTTAGAGCACGCCGGTCATTGGGCTCGATCACAACTGTAAATTCGTCGACGAATGGTTTCAAATATCGCGGGCTGATATAGTCTATTGTGTCCTCAGCGGTAGGTGCCGCCTTGGTCAAAACAATTACACAAACCGGCGCCGCCGATGTTTTGGTGGTATGTGTCTTCCGCTTGAAGACCCTGAAGCGAAGTGCCGATAGATTATAAATGGTCTCCACCCGGTGAGAGCCCAGCAGCTTTTTTCGGAATTCGATTGCAGTCGGACTAATGTTGAACAGCAGGCTATTCGCCGACTGGATCAATGCGACCCGTCCGTCGCCCTTTGCTAGCTCGGCTGCCTTGACAACAAACAGGCCACCAATGTCATTGTTGGTGACCGGCCATTTGCGGCGCTCATCCGTAGCCCATTCGCGTGCGCCGTCAGTGATCACGCCGTCGCCCCACGGCGCGTTGCCAATGATCAAGTCGTAGGAATTCTCATCGCTCTCACAACTGAATCCCTTGTGGGCCTCGTTGAAGAAATCCGACTGGATCAGACGCACGTCGCGCATCGACGGGAAACTGACCTGTGTCCAGTAGTGCCGCGGCTCAATCTCGTCGCACATCGCGAGGTATAGACTAAAGCACGCGACACGCACTGCGTGCGGATCGATATCGACGCCAAAGATATTGCGCTCGAGGAGGCGCCGTAACACTTCGGCACGCACCGGCTGATCCGGATTCGCAGCTTTCCAGCGATGCACCAGCCGCTGGAAAGCCTTCACAAGGAAAATGCCGGAGCCGCAGGATGGATCGAGGATCTTCAAATCCCATGCCGCGCCATGCCAGGGCAGCACGCGATCGAGTACGAAGTCGACCATATGCGGCGGGGTATAAAAGATCCCATCCTGCGACGCACGTTTGGTTACGAAGGTCTCGTAAATACTGCTAATAAACTCTAGCGGGATCACGTCGAAGGCGTACTGCGGCCACAGACAGGCTTGTCTCGAGTGCATGTCGAGATCACCGCGTATAAACTCTGCGAGCAATTCAAGATGGTCCCGCGAAACGATGCTGCGTTCCTTGTTCCATCCGATGGCGCGAGCCTCAGCGGTATCCCCCTTGCCAGGAAAGAGGTCGCCATTAAACTTAGTGTTTAGCCAGTCGAACAACCTGTAGGTATCTTCGTAATTTGCAAGGACACTGCTGAACGACGAATGGCGCTCTTCGAGAACCTGATCTTTGTGAAGGCGGTGTAACTTGGCCTCAGTCAGTGCCGGATTGCCGTCTTGGTCTTTGCGATCGAAGAGGAACTGGACGAAGATAACCCTAGCAAGGAGATCGTGGCATACATCGTCATCGACCAACCCGCGCGCGGCAAGCTCGTCGCGGATATAGCGCATATTGCCGAGCAGCATCTGATCGGCGCGACCGTCTCGGTCGAACCGCCCCTTATGCATGGCGAAGAAATGACCGGAGATCAGGTTAACCCAGTGAAGCGCGCGCGCCGCACGTCTCTGCAAATCTGTCCCTTGATCTCCTGCAATTTCGCCGGCCGTGAGAGCCGTGACAAGATAGTCAGCGATTGGCCGATCCGGATCCGGCGCTTCGCAACAGCTCCATACCCGCAGCGTCGTTGGTTCAATAGTGATGAGCGTGGGCGAGTGCGAGAAGTTCCACGATAGACGCTGAAGCTCGCGCAGAGCATCGGCGCTTGGGCTTTGATCGAACTCAACGACAATCGCGAGAGGCGGCTCGGAAGTCACAGCGTCGGGATCCGCCATCAATACGCCAAGACGTGCATAGCGAAAATCGCGGGAAGATCCAAGGGAGCGCCCGATCTTGTCATGGACCAGCGACGCATAGACAGACGCCCCGGAACCCCGAGGATGGGTCACTTGCTTCGGCTCGGGCCATCCGAGCATCGCGTGCGCCATATCAAGCGTGATGGAGACGGATTGAGTCATGGCAGCAAATCAAGGCGACCTTGCTTGTCGCCTCCGAACTTGCCTGCAGCAGAAGCTCCCCGGGGCTTCTTTGCGCTTTTGGTCAAATTGAGACGCGAGAAGATTGGGTCGATTGGGATGCGGTTAGCCCGTAGCTCAGAGAGCAACGCGGCGATCACGGCCAAATGCGTCGGGACTTCACCGCGTTTCGCATTGTTCGATACAGAATTGGGACGCATGCCGACCAAATCGGCAAACTTGCGCACGCTCAAACCAGCCTTGCCGAGTTCCGATATAAACTCCTCATATGACAAGACTGCCTCACATTAATTGCACACATTTTAATTATCCGTAACACATTAAAATATGAGCGTCGAGGCTCAATGCTCCTGTTATGACCGAACTCTCTCAGCGTCAAGGATCATCGCGCGGTAAGCCAAGGTAATAAGATATGAACAGCCCCTAGATTTGTAGACACCTTGCCCCCTAAAAATGAGGACAAGGAGAAGATTATGAGCACCTCCCGATTTACCGAAGATTTCAAGATTGACGCGATCAAGCAGATTACCGAGCAGGGAGAAAGAGGCAAAAAACCTCTGGCTTCCCCGCAGGCATTAACAGATCTCATAAAGTCTATGAATCGTTCAGAATCTGTCAAACCCCACAGTACAAAACCAGTCAGATTCCGCGAGTGCTTCATACGTAGCCGTCTGCCAAGAATTAATACGATTCGCCCTGCGCGATTCCCCTTGAAACTCAAGCTCTGCTCGCACAGCACCGGCCCCACCAGAGTTGAAATGCCGCTGTAAATTTTTCCTAATATCAGTAATCTCGCGCGCGGCTTGGCTTGAATAAAGATTAGCGAGCTCCAACAGATCAAACTGGTGCACTATTCTAGCATTGAGGGTTTCATCCCACTCGCCTACTTCTAAGACATGAAAGATAAGTGCGGCAGGTGTCTGCTGGACAACATGCGCTCCGAGCCATTGTATTTCAGTCACATCATCAAAGTATGGATGTAGGACCGTATCGTTTTCGCTTGTTGGCTCGGCGTGCCACTTCAACTTATTGCAGTCAATACATGAGCCAACAAGGTTGATCGGCGTTACAGCAAATATTGGGTACAGTGTTTTTGGAAGAACATGATCCAGAGTAGAGACATTCCTATGATCACAAAATGGGCAGCGATCGCCCTCGGGCAAAAGCATGATCTGATCATAAATAGGGCGGCCCGGCTGACCTTTCTTTGCCATGCGCCCTTCATAAGTCTTAACCATCTCGCTACCTGGAACTAATCCTATAGGATCAATTTTTGGTATCAGGCACAGTTCGCTGTTCTCAGCTTTAGCTACGTAATCGTCGGCTGCTGTCTCTATGTTTGGGCGTATCGCTGTCAAACGGCGCCGGTTCTCAGGGTTTCTGACGCGGCTAATGCAAGTCGTAAATGTTTCGCCCGCATCAAAGTCAGGTTGTTCTACACGCCACATCTATTCGCCCTCGCCAGCATTTCGTGATGCAATCATGCTGCTAATTAGAGCACGCCCCTCAGCGCCAACTTGATTTTCAAACTTCTCTGTCACTTCTCTGATCTGCTGTTCGTCGTCCACGGAGTCAGCCAATAATCTGTGGAATCCAGAACGCGTAACTTCTAGGCCAAAAATTTCACTCGTTAGGAGACCAACATTTTCGGCAAAGGTCTCTATTCCAGGGCGGCTTGCTTCCGCTGCGTGACCATGTCTAACAATTTTCCAGACACACGATCGCGGAACTTCTTGAAGCACCACCGGGGAGTGTGTCGCAATGATTGCCACACCGTTTCGATTGATAAGCAGATCTGACAGGGCTCGAATAAAAGCAGCTAACAAAGGTGGGTGAAGGTGAGCTTCAGGTTCATCCATTAGAACAAGCGTTTTCTCCTCCACATGTTCAACAAGCTTGGTGATGGTAAGAAGCACAATTTTGTGACCTGAGCTTAAGCGTCGATATAGTTTGCCTGACGCCCGCCCGAAATCTTCTTTATCTACATCAGCAAGGCTGGCGACTTCGGCTTCGGCGAATAGTGGGTCTGCCTCAAGTGTCGTTAGCGCTTTGCGCCACCGTTCCGCCCGAACTCCACTCGTACAAAGTTTTGCGCTAGCCGAAAAATTCTTCGCAAGTTCTTCAGGATCACGGGTAGTCATAATCCATTCATTTTTATTATCTTTTATTCTTTTTCTCAGGCCGACATTAGTATACCTCACGCCCTCTGTAGCATTACGACGTTGGCGCAGAATTTTAAAGTCATCGAAAGCGCTAAATGAAATTGATAGAATGTTTGAGAATGGGCTTTCATGCGTTTCTTCAAATGTACTTAACTGACTGATAAACTGGCCATTCACATCTTGGCTACTATCTGGAGAGACTAGGGCCCGCGTCATTGCGTTTAGAAGGTATGTTTTCCCGACACCATTTCGTCCTATCAAAACGTGGATGTTCGTAGGGGGTAGTGATTCTGGTGTAACTTCGAAATCCAAACGAATTGACTCCACGCTCTCGTGCAAAGGAGTTGGACCTACATAACTAAAATTGTAGTCAGTCAGTTCGACACCGCCGCCAATAATGCGGCGAAATTGGCCTTCAATTGTTTTCCTGTTGACGGAACGTAGTAGCGATACACCCGTCACGTTTTCTTCAAGGGCTTGAATATAAAGCTCTTTGTCGGCAGATATGTCGTTGAGCGCTGCCAGGAACTCAGCGGCTGTTTTCTTTCCTAAGGACATTACCGCTGTATAATAATCGGCGTCCTGACCCAATGAAAAAAAGCGTTCATCCAGCTCGTTGAACACATCAGGTAGCTCTGGTCGGGCTTGTTTCTTACCCATATCGAACTGCCCGATTTTCACCGCCCCTATTTCGTGCTTTTCACCGTCAGCATCAAAAAAGGTTGCGCTGTATAGTGTTGAGTATTCAAACCAATCATTCCAATTGTCTGTCCAAAGGTATCCGATGGACGCACCCTCACTAGGTACATGGCTATTATTTGGAATGACATGAAATCTCATGGCAGCCTGCGTAATATGTTGTTGAAATCAAACCTCGAAAGACTTCGATGGCTTATAGCTGGACCCCGAAAACAATAAAAATTATCGATGTCTATCCAATTAGATCGCTGCATAATCCCCACCTTTTTCTACGGTAGAGGAACGTTGCCTTTCAAAAAAACTAAACAACACATCGGTTTTGATGCCGAGGTCTGCTTCGTCATATTGCTCCACCGGCAACCCCGTCCGATCATCATAGAGAAAATCATAGATCGACTGGCGGAAGCGGTCACGGGTTGAGACCTTAGAGAAGATGTCCTGCACGTCCCGCATCTGCTTTTCGAGCTCTTTCAAAAGCGACACAGCGACAGACTTGATCTTCTTGATTTCGGCCTTTGAAAGGTCGGGCTTAAGCAGCATATCGAAAACCGCGAGCTGCTCCTCGCTCTCAAGACCTTCTTTGACGTGGCGCTGTTGCTCCTCACTCATCTCGGCTGTGAGCTTCATAAGAGCTTCAAACGTCGCCTCAATGGTGTTTTTATCTTTTTCCTTGTTGTAGTCGCGAACGATCTCGTCAAAGCGTTCCTGAAAATCAACACGCAGCGGATTTTGCATCAGCATCTTACGCAGCCGATCTTCAACAACCGTTTTCATATCCTGAACATCTGAACGCTTGCTCTCACTCTTCGCGAACTCTTTGCGCAGCAGATCGAAATTGATCTTCGAGATATCGAAGACCTTGTCATCCGATTCTGTGTCGGCCTTGACGTCGATTGCCTCACTGACAATCGCATTCAGCTTCTGGATGATTTCCGAGGTATCGGCTTTGTCCCGATCTTCCTGCAATGTCTTGTAGAGGAAATTGATTGCCTCGCAGTCGCTGCGATAGTCCTGCACGCCCTTGAAGGTCAGGCAAGCTTTGTATTTTCGAAAGACAGAACGAGCGGAAATTTCGAACTTCTTGCGGCTCTCATCGTCCACATTCACCGCTTCTTTCGCATCGACCAGCGCCTTGTTCTTGGCGAAGCCGGTTGCGGTCTTAAGTGTTGCGAGTTCGAAGCCATTGTCATGGAGATGCTGGCGGACAAATTCTATGGTCTCAGACAGCTCATCCAGCAGCTCTTCCTCTGGATGGAGCGGATCGGTTTCCGGCCCTTCGCCGTCAAATCCAACTTCTCCCGTGTGGCCAGCGAAGGTCGCCAGTGCCTTTCTAAGGTTCTTGAGGATACCGCAATAGTCGACGATCAAACCGTTATTCTTGCCCTCTTTGACACGGTTCGCGCGCGCGATGGCTTGCATCAGCGTATGCGCCTGAAGGGGCTTGTCGAGGTAAAGCGTCGAGAGTGATGGCACATCAAAACCGGTCAGCCACATGGCGCACACGATCACCACACGAAACGGATTCTCTTCTCGCTTGAAGGCGGTTTCAACGTCCAACCGCTTCCCGTCTTCCAGCAAGAAGCCGTCCTTGATCAGCTTACGATGCGGGCCAATATCGAGATCCCACTTGCGGAACCTATCCACTTCGCCCTGTTCATCACTGACAACAACGGCGATTTCGGTTTCCCGCATCCACGCGATCTGGCGCTCCCGAACTGCCTGGTCCTGGTCGTCACGGGCGTCTTTCTGCTCAGCTTCCAGCGCAGCAATCCGCGCGTCCCAGGCTTCCTTGATAAAGCCATGCATACGGACGGCGGTGATCTTATCAATCGCCACAAACATCGCTTTACCCGTTTCCCAATTGGTCGAGTAATGCGTCGCGAAGTCCTCCGCGATATGGCGTAGGCGTTTCTCTGCCGTGATGACGTGGTATTCGCGCTTCAATTCATTTTCGAGCTTGGCCGCGACATCGGCATCTTCAATCTCCGCTTCTTCAATCGCTGCGGAAAGCTTCTCGTTCAATCCCTCCGCTGATAGGCCGAGCTTGTCCCCCCGCGCATCGTAATAAAGCGGCAGGGTGGCGTTATCTTCAATCGCCCGTTGGAAGTCGTAGGTCGAGACATAGCCGCCAAAGACACGCTGGGTTATTTCATCGCTGGTGAAGAGCGGTGTCCCGGTAAACCCGATATAGCTGGCGTTCGGCAATGCATCGCGCATGTTCATCGCGAGCGTCCCGTACTGGGTACGGTGCGCCTCATCAGTCATGACAATGATATTGTCGCGAGCCGAGTACTCGTGTCCGTCTTCGATTTCCTGATTGAACTTCTGCACGAGCGAAAAGACAAAGGCCTTTTGCTCACCCAAAAGCTTTTTAAGCTCCGCTCCGTTATCGGCGCGGCAAGGGTCCTTGTCGTTGTTGACCAGTCCAACCCCGGCAAAGGTCTTGTAAATCTGGTTGTCCAGATCTGTTCGGTCGGTCAGCACAAGGAAGGTGAAATCACCTCCGAGTTTTCGGCGTACCTTCTGCGCAAAAAGCGCCATAGAATAGGACTTACCCGAGCCTTGCGTGTGCCAGAACACGCCGAGCTTCCCGTCGCGCTCTTTGCGATTGATCACAGACTGTAACGCACGGTTGACGCCAAGATATTGATGGTTCCGAGCAACGATCTTGGCGAGCTTGCCGGTGCTTTCATCGAACAAGATGAAGTTCTCGAAAATGTCGAGGAAGTTTGCCCGCGTGCAGATCCCCTTGATCAGGGTCTCCATCTGCACCACGCCCTTGTCGCCCTCGGCCAGACGTTTCCAATCACTGAAATGCTCGTACTTGGCAGAGATGGAGCCCATTTTGGCTTCCACCCCGTTTCCAAGCACCACAAAGGCGTTGAAGTGAAAAAGCTGCGGGATCGTGTCCATATAATCGCGGAAATTGTCGTCATAGGCACGGCGCAGCGATTTGTCGGGGCGTTTCAGCTCCACGAACATCAAGGGCAGGCCGTTAACGAAACCAATGATATCAGGTCGGCGACGGTGCCCGTTGGGACCGCTCACCCACATCTCGCGGACGCAAAGAAAATTGTTGTTGTCGGGGTTGGTGTAATCAAACACCTTCAGGCGGCTTTTCTTGATCTCGCC
Organism: Marinobacter sp.; assembly: GCF_048259445.1. Taxonomy (GTDB): domain Bacteria; phylum Pseudomonadota; class Gammaproteobacteria; order Pseudomonadales; family Oleiphilaceae; genus Marinobacter. The sequence goes on from NZ_JBLXHQ010000031.1 coordinate 43,339, forward strand.
GTTCTTTTTGTAACTCGCCAATACGCCATCGCGGATCAGCTCATACTTCTCGCGGTTGGTCTGAACGACGGATTGGAAAGCGAGTGTGTCGGTGACTTGGCGCAATGCGCTTTGATAGGCCTCATCGGGCAATCCCGGATTGAGGCGAACCAATGCTTCGCCCAGATGACGGGTGAGAACGACATCCCGATCAGATTTGCGCCCCAACGTTCCTTCGAGCCCGAAGGTCTCAGTATTGAAAGCAAACACACTGTCCCAGCCAAGTTCCTGCTCCAGGTACTCCGCCAGTGTTTGTTGTGCCAATCTGTCTTCGGTGTAATCGTTCACTAGCTAGACTTCCAACCTCCCATCCATCAAACGGGGGAGAAGAAGGTCGCGAGCCTGAGCAAGAGCTTCCATCTGCTTTTTTAAGCGACGAACCTGATCCAAGATAGGACGGACTCTCTCGTCAAAATCCACAAGCAACTCGTTAGTTGGGATTGTGGCAGGGAGCGCTCTGAATTTGCTTTTGCTAATTTCCGCGTATGTGGAACCGCCAGCATGCGCCCGAATTTCTTCAACGCGATGTATCAGATTAAATAGTAAATAGTACCGCAGTACTTCCTCATGGGGAATTATATTGATGAAGCCTTGATTAGTACAGACCTCACGATCAATGATTCCAAAAAAACCAACTGACGCGCGACTCGTCATTAAAATTGTGTAAGCGGGCACAAGCTTGGCTGAAGACTTTTTCAAGCCCGCTTGACTGATCTTTTTCTCTCCATCCAATAATGCGAGACAGTTATTTCTAGTGATATCAGTTGGAGTAATCCAAGTAACATCAGCGTCAGCCCAATATTCTGGGACTTTGGTGGATGGTGTGCCGCCACCGATAGTATCGCAAACGTCCGCAAAGATTTTTTGTTCCCACCCCTCCGGTACGCCATCGATGATTTTGACGTGTTCGTGGCCGGGGAAGCGGAAATGGACGAACCATTCGCGATACAAAAGCCGCGCCGCTTCCTCCAACAACGCAATCCGCCGCCGGTTATTTTCAATCAGATCGTCATATGCGGTCAGAGTAGCCGCAATCTTCTTCTGTTCATCAACAGAAGGCAGAGAGACATTAACGCGATAGATTCGCTCAGGAGCTGTATGGCGGACCTTTGTACCAGTCGCACTTCCGTTGACCTGCCCCCGAACACCTCGTGTGTTAAATAAGTAATAGAGAAATTTCCTATCCGCTTTTGTTTCATCGATCTGATTTATGAGACCGATACGCTGATTGTGCAGATAACGTGCACCTTCGGGAATAACAGCCGAGCTTCCCAACAACCCTGGGCCTTGCTCAGTCATGGCGATGACGACATCACCTTCATTTAATATGTATCCGTTTGGGATTTCACCGCTATAGGAACGGTCTTTTCCCATACGAGATCGAAAGCCGCCACTTTCGAAGAAATTACCAGGTGTCAGGACAACGTATGGTCCTTCATCCTCAAAATGTGCACTCTTAAATGCAAAGCCATGCTTCACACGTAAGACGTCTCCCAGAGTGCATTCAGCCCAACTCATATAACCAACTCTTCGAAGTTCTTTTTGATGGTAGCCGCTAGCTCAACCGCCTCAGTATTCAACCCTTCAATTTCGATGTGAATGTCGCTGAGCGCTTCCTCGAAATCGAACTCTTCGTCCTCTTCCTCCGGTGCGACGCCAACATACCGCCCCGGTGTCAAGCTCCAGTCATTGGCTTTCAGCTCATCGCGGCTGACGAGCTTGACCAGCCCTTCCACATCGCAGAGCTCTGCATCAGGAAAACGCGTTTGCAGCCATTCGGCCTGGGTGTGAAAGTACCGCGCCATCTTCAGGTGCTCGGTCACCTCATGACGCGCGACATCAAGCTCATTCAGGCGCTTTTTACCCTCCGCCGGTTTGGTGCCATCTTGCACTTCCTGCTCATGCACGCGGGTAGCCAGCTTGTAGAAATGGTCAATTTCCTTGGCCAAGGCCTTGGCCTGATCTGCCAAAGGCTCGAATGCAGTGGCTGAATCTTTCAGTCCCGCATTATCCTGCGCGACATCATCCCAATGCTCCGCCTTGACTGTTTTCGCCTTCTCGGCCAGCAGGTCTATGTCGGCTTCGATGGTTTCGGCCAGCGCATCGAGTTCGTCGTTCTTATGCGCGGTGGTGACCGCATCAATCGCCTTGACGAGGCCTGAAAAATCGCAGGCCTGCATTTGGGTGTAGGCTGTTTCCAGATAGCTTTCGACAAGTCCAAGGAAACGATCCGTCTGGCCGCGATAAAGCCAAACGATGGCGGTTATGTTCTGCTGCTGCTCCGGCGTGAAATCGAAAATCTTGCGCGTCACCTTGCGGTAGATATTCCGCGCATCGATCATCAGCACCTTGTCTTTGAGGTGTTCCGGCTTGCCCTTGTCAAAGAACCACAGCTCACACGGCACGGCACGCGTATAGAAGAAATTGCCGCGAATGGCGACCATCACATCGACATCGCCGGTTTTGATCAGCGCTTCACGAACCTTGGCTTCACCGCCTCCGGCAGAAGACGCCTGCGAGGACATTACAACGCCGGAGCGCCCGGTCGGTGACAGATATGAATGGAAGAACGACATCCAGACATAGTTGCCGTTGGAAACCTTGCCGCCCTTGTTCACACCCGGCAGGCCAAATTCCAGACGCGGATCATTCTTGATTTTTTCGGCGTCGATTTCATCCACGTTGAATGGTGGATTGGCCATCACGAAGTCGGCCTTACCGACCATGTCGTGCGGGTCTTCGTAATAGGAAATCGCCTTTTGAATATCGCCTTCCAGGCCATGAACAGCGAGGTTCATTTTCGCCAGTCGAATGGTCGTCGGGTTTTTCTCCATCCCGTAAAAGGTCACGCGGTCGCTTGGGTTCGCCTCCATCTTTTCAATGAAATGCGCCGACTGCACGAACATCCCGCCCGACCCACAAGCCGGATCGATGATTTTGCCGTGATCAGGCTCGATCACATTGACGAGGGTTTGAACAATGGAAACCGGCGTGAAAAACTCGCCGCCGTCATGGGCCTTCTGATCGGCAAACTGGGTCAGGAAGTACTCATAGATTTTGCCGAATACATCGCCGTCCGCTTTATCAAGCGCTGGGTCGCTGAAGGTCCGTAGAAGCTGGCCGAGATCTTCATCTCCCAGTTCCTGGTATTCCGCTTTCGGCAAAGCTCCGTCTAGGGAAACATAGTCGGCCTCAATGCTTTCCATTGCCGCAATAATCGCACCAGCTCTGTCGCCACCGTCAGGGATAGCGACAAGCTGATCAAATTGAGCGTCAGGCCTCAGGAAAATCGAACCGCGCTGCGAGAAGTCTTCTTTCGTCAGTGGCCGGGTGACACCACCACGGGACGGGAGCGTGGCTTTTATCTCATCTTGGACACGAAGGAACCGGCTATAGGCGTGGCGCAGAAAAATTAACCCCATAACGGGCAGAAAATATTCGTTGCTCGCGAAGTTCGAGTTTGCACGAAGATGGTCTGCTACAGACCAAAGCCGCTTTTCGATTTCACCGATATGTTCCATTTAGACCTTTGTATTTTCTTTCTCGGTCAAGGCTATCCGCCTAACGACCACCATTTATAAGTGACTTGCAGCGCAACCAGATCGACCAGTTCATGTCTGACAGCCCACGCCTGAGCACCAAGAAATCATTCTAATTCAGTTGCTCAATACTCTCAGCGAAACCTTACATGCAACAGATCTAGTGGCACATCTGGCATTATCGTTTTTCTTTTCCGTTGAGCATGGCACCGCCATGCGAATAAGCAGGAAGCCCGTTTGGGCTGTTTGGTGGGCCCACCAAACCTATCCTGCCCCCAGCACGACAGGGTAAAGTTGTGCAATCTTAGGCACAGAGTGGCACAAACTGGCAATCTCCGTCAATCTCTGGCAATCTTTGGCACTTTCTGACAATGCATTGTAACTGTTATATTTTTATAAATACCTACCCTTAAGAGAACATGCGTTTTTTGCCTTGCACATGAGTCATTCCGACAGGTAATCAATCTGATCCAACCTTCGAGGACACAATCAGTGCATGTAGCAATCTACGCCCGCCACTCCACCGATAAACAGGGAACAAGCACCCAGGACCAGATCCGGCGCTGTCAGGAATTTTGCCAAGGCAAAAGCTACAGCATTGCAGAGATCTATCGTGACGAGGCGATTTCAGGATCCCACATCGTAAACCGCCCAGGTCTTAGCGCACTGCTAATCGGGGCTTTCAATGGGAGGTTCGACCTTGTTGTCGCAGAGGACTTGAGCCGCATCAGCCGCGATCAAGCTGACACAGCCAACTTCTTTAAGAGAATGCTGTTTCTGGGCGTGCCCGTTGAGACAGTCAGTGAAGGCCTTATCAACGAATTGCATATCGGCCTCAAAAGCACGATGAATGCGCTCTACCTCAAAGACCTTGCCGACAAAACACACAGAGGCGTCATTGCCGCTGTTCTTCGCGGCGGCGTCCCCGGCGGCAAGCTCTATGGCTACGATT
>NZ_JBLXHQ010000032.1:0-47063 GCF_048259445.1 Marinobacter sp.
TAAAGCAAAAACCTTTTCACCGGAACTGATGGCAGCCTCCGGTGACGGCGAACCGGTGAAGCCGGAGAAAGATCGGAAATTCGTCGAGGCGCTGTCGCGTGGTCTGGATGTGTTGCGTGCTTTCAGTCAGGGTTCGGTGATTCTCGGTAACCAGGATATTGCCCGGCTTACCGGCCTGCCCAAGCCAACCGTGTCCCGTATGACCTATACGCTGACCAAACTGGGGTATCTGAGTTACAACACCCAGCTGGAAAAATATCAGCTCAGCTCCGGCGTGCTGGCGCTGGGTTATGCGTATGTGTCCAACCTGAAAGTTCGTCAGCTGGCCAAGCCTTACATGGATGAGTTTGCCCGCCAGAATAATATGTCTATCGGCCTGACCTGCCATGATCGCCTGCATATGATTTATGTGGAAAACCGCCTGCCGCCGGAAGCCTCCCTGTTGCGCATGGATATAGGTAAAAAATTGCCTTTGGCGACGACGTCTGCGGGCAGGGCTTATTACTGTGCGATTTCAGACAAGGGGCGAAAGGTTATTGATGACGCGATGGCGGTGAAATATGGCTCGGAAGCCTGGCCTGAGAAAAAGGAAGGCCTGGATCGCGCCATGGAAGACTATAAGAAGCATGGCTTCTGCCTTTCACTCGGTGAGTGGGATCGCAACATCAACTCTGCGGGTGTCCCCGTTCATTTGCAAGACGGAACGACCATGGCATTGACCTGTGCAGCACCGTCCTACCTGGTTCCAGCTGAAAGGCTTCGCGACTCGATTGCGCACCAGCTGGCGATGCTGGCAAGTGACATTGAATCGCTGGGCGTTTAACCCGGCCGCATAAAAAAACCGCAGGATTCCCTCCTGCGGTTTTTTTATGCACGGTATTAAATGGTGGTTGAAACCCGGAGAGAACTTGTATTAAATCGTACAGATGTTTCGCTTGTTAAAACTAAATTCCATATAAAGCGAGGAAAAGATTATGTCTGAAGTCGTAACTTACAGTCTTGAAGGCAATATTGGCGTGATTACAGTGGATTACCCGCCGGTCAATGCCCTCAGCCATGCGGTGCGTTCAGGCCTGGTTGCCGCGCTGGAACAAGGGCAAAAGGATTCTGAGGCCAAGGTGCTTTTGCTGGTGTGTGAAGGACGTACCTTTATTGCGGGTGCCGATATTCGTGAGTTTGGTAAGCCTATGCAGGACCCCGGTTTGCCTGCGGTAGTTGAACAATTCGAGAACAGCGACAAGCCCCTTGTAGCTGCGATCCACGGCACGGCGCTGGGCGGCGGGCTGGAGACAGCACTTGGTTGCCATTACCGGGTTGCACTGAGCAGCGCCAAAGTGGGCCTGCCGGAAGTAAAGCTCGGCCTGCTGCCTGGTGCCGGTGGTACTCAACGTTTGCCGCGCCTGGCTGGCGCGCAGAAAGCACTGGAGATGATCACCACAGGCGAGTTCGTCGCAGCCAAAGATGCGCTGGCCTTCGGCATTGTGGATGCCGTTGATGATGGCAATGATGTTAAAGCGGCCGGTATGGCCTATGCACAGAAGATTGCCGACGAGGGCAGGCCTGTTCGCCGGGTTCGTGACCTGACGGACAAGATTGCGGCCGACAAGGGCAGCGACGTGTTTGAGCAGTTCCGTGCGGCTCTTCAAAAGAAGGCTCGCGGTCAGTTTTCTCCGTTCAAGTGTGTGGATGCCGTTGAAGCAGCGTTTAACCTGCCGTTCCCGGAAGGTATGAAGCGCGAACGAGAACTGTTCATGGAGTGCATGGACTCACCGCAGCGCGCCGGGCTGATTCACTCCTTCTTCGCAGAGCGCCAGGTTTCCAAAGTAAAGGGCTTGCCCAAGGATACGCCAGTACGTGATGTGAACAGCGTTGGCATCATTGGTGCAGGCACCATGGGCGGCGGCATTGCCATGAACTTCGCTAACGTTGGTATCCCCGTCACCATCGTGGAAATGAAGCAGGAGGCCCTTGATAAAGGGTTGGGCATTATCCGCAAGAATTACGAAAGCTCCGCAAAGAAAGGTCGTATCACCCAGGAGCAGGTGGAAGACCGGATGGCGCTGATCACCGGCAGCCTGAACTATGACGATTTCAAGGACGTGGACCTGGTGATCGAGGCTGTGTTTGAAAACATGGCGGTTAAAAAAGAGATCTTTGCCAAGCTGGACAGTGTCTGTAAGCCCGGAGCCATTCTGGCCTCCAACACGTCTACGCTCGACATTGATGAAATTGCCTCTGCGACGAAGCGCCCGGAAGATGTTGTAGGTATGCACTTCTTCAGCCCGGCCAATGTGATGCGGCTGTTGGAGAACGTTCGCGGTAGCAAGACCTCTGATGAGGTGAAGGCGACAGTGATGGCCGTTGCCAAGAAAATCAAGAAAGTGGGTGTGCTGGTAGGTAACTGCCACGGTTTCGTGGGCAACCGCATGTTGCACAAGCGCGGTACTGAAGCCATGGCGCTGGTTAATGAAGGCGCTACACCACAGCAGGTCGACAAGGTGCTGACGGATCTGGGTTACCCTATGGGTCAGTTTGCCATGTCGGATCTGGCTGGTATTGATGTGGGGTATCGCATTCGTGAAGAGTTGCGTAACGCCGGCGAAGATGTAGCGCCCAGCTGGATGGACAAGCTTGCAGAACAGAATCGCCTGGGCCAGAAGACCATGGCGGGTGTTTACAAGTATGAGGAAGGCAGCCGTAAGCCGATTCCGGATCCTGAGGTGGAGCGGATTATTGAGGATTTCCGCAAGGAGCAGGGTATTGCTTCCCGTGAGATTACGGATCAGGAGATTCTTGAGCGCTGCATGTATGTGATGGTGAATGAGGCAGCGAAGATTCTGGAGGAGGGTATTGCTGACCGGGCTCTGGATATCGATGTGGTCTGGATTTATGGCTATGGTTTCCCGGCTTATCGTGGTGGGCCTATGTTCTGGGCGGATCAGGTTGGGCTGGATGTGATTCTGGCTGCGGTGGAGAAGTATCACGCTTCGGTTGGTGGGGAGCAGTGGAAGCCTGCTGGTCTGCTGAAGCAGTTGGTTGCTGATGGTCGGAAGTTTAGCGACTTGTGAGGCCGTTTGAGGTTTGTGCTGGCCTCTGATTGATCAAGCTTCGGGGGCTGGCTCGGCGCGGGTGGTCTTTTCTTCTGGAAAAAACAACTCGCTGCGCTCAGACATTTTTTTCCGGCAGAAAAGACCACCCGCACCAAGCCGGCTTGGTTAGGGCATTTGTATCGTTTTCGTACCCTTCGGCGGGGTAGTACTTCATTTTTATTTTGAGGCAATTTTTATGTCAGATGCGCTTATTGTTTCTACTGCACGTACCGGTCTTGGGAAGTCATACCGCGGCGCTTTGAACGCCACGCACAGTGTGGATCTTGCAGGGCACGTTATTGAACACGCGGTTGCTCGTGCGGGTATTGATCCGGCGATTGTTGAAGATGTGATTCTTGGGGCCACGTTCCACGAGGGCGCTCAGGGCAAGAACATGGCGCGTTTGGCGGCTATTCGTGCGGGTTTGCCGGTGACCACTGCCGGATTGTCGATCAACCGTTTTTGCAGTTCGGGTTTGCAGTCGATCACTATCGCCGCACAGCGGGTGGTTTCCGAGAAGGTGCCGGCGATGGTGGCCGGTGGCGTGGAGTCTATTTCTCTGGTGCAGAACGATAAGCTCAACAGCTTTCATGCGACCAATGAGTGGTTGATGAAGAACAAGCCTGAGCTGTACATGTCGATGATTGAAACGGCCGATATCGTCGCCCAGCGTTACAACGTGAGCCGTGAGTCTCAGGATGAATACGCTCTGATCTCTCAGCAGCGCACGGCTGCCGCCCAGGAAGCGGGCAGGTTCGATGATGAGATCGTGCCGTTCGACGCCACGATGATGGTGAAGGACAAGGAAACGGGTGAAGTCAGTAAGAAAGACGTCACTCTCACACGTGATGAGTGCAATCGCCCGAACACGACGCTTGAGGGCCTGCAGAGCCTGAACGCGGTGCGCGGTGAGGGCAATTTTGTGACGGCGGGTAATGCCAGTCAGTTGTCTGACGGTGCGTCTGTTTGCACGGTGATGAACAGCACTTACGCTGAGAAGCACAACATTGAGCCTATGGGCATTTTCCGGGGCTTTGCCGTTGCCGGATGCGAGCCGGATGAGATGGGCATTGGCCCGGTGTTTGCCATTCCGCGCCTGTTGGAGCGCAATGGTCTGACCATGGATGACATTGATCTGTGGGAACTGAACGAAGCCTTTGCCTCGCAAGTGGTTTACTGCCGTGATCGTCTGGGTATTCCCATGGAAAAGCTGAACGTTAACGGCGGCTCCATTTCCATCGGCCACCCGTACGGTGTGACCGGTTCTCGCCTGGCAGGTCATGCTTTGATTGAAGGCAAACGCCGCGGCGCCAAATACGTTGTCGTCACCATGTGCATAGGCGGAGGCCAAGGCGCAGCTGGTTTATTTGAAGTTGTATAACCTGTGAATACGATTGGCAGCAGGAAAGTCAGAACAAGCCGAGGCGACTAATTGGTCCGGGGGTGGGGTGCCTTTTCTGTCGGGAAAAAATGTCTGAGCGCAGCGAGTTGTTTTTCCCAGAAGAAAAGGCACCCCACCCCAGGGCCAGCCCCCAAAGTTCCAGTCCCTCCAGATCACCAACAGGAAGCACTTACCATGGACAGAAAAGCCAAAGCTGTTGTTTGCCGTGAATGGGGCCAACCCGTTCAGGTGGAGACCATTACTGTTGAAGGCCCGAAACGGGGTGAAATAACCCTGAAAATAGCCGCCTGCGGCGTATGCCACAGCGACCTCTCCGCCACCACTGGCAAAATCCCGTACCCACCACCTTTGGTGCTCGGGCATGAGGCTGCTGGTGTGGTCATTGAAGTAGGTGAGGGCGTAACCGAATTTCAGGAAGGCGACCACGTCGTCAGCTCCTTTATTTCCATGTGCGGCAAGTGCCGCCAGTGCGTGCGTGGTCGGCCGGTGCTGTGCGAGAACGCCCGTAAGGCCATGTTCACATTGCCCGATGGCACCGTGCGAACCAAAGACGCCAACGGCGAGCCCCTTAACGTATTCGGAGCCTGCGGTGTGATGGCGGAATACGCGACCATGCACGTGGATAACTGCGTAAAAATCGACAAAACCGTGCCCATGCAGAATGCAGCGCTTGTGGGTTGTGCGGTAATGACCGGCGTCGGCGCCGTCTTCAATACCGCGCAGTTGGAGCCAGGCTCCCGTGCGGCAGTCTTCGGGGTCGGTGGTGTTGGTCTCAACGCAATCCAGGGCTGTGCTACCGCCGGTGCAGAGATGATCGTAGCTGTAGACAGCAATCCCGGGAAGCTGGAGATAGCGAAAGAGTTTGGTGCTACCCACACGATCAACATCAACGAAGTAGAGGATGCAGCCAAGGCCGTTAAAAAGCTGACTGGCGGCGTGGACTACGCCTTTGAATGCGTTGGCGCAGGCGCTGTTGTAGAGCAGGCCTACAAAAGTCTTGGCCGTGGCGGCACTGCCATCGTTGTGGGCGTTTCCGACCCGAAAGACAAAACCTCAATCACCACACTGACCCTGCCGGCTGACGAGCGCACCCTGAAAGGAAGTTGGCTGGGTTCGGCCCGCCCGCAATATGATTTTCCGCGCATCATCGGGCTTTACAAAGCCGGCAAGCTGAAGCTGGATGAGCTGGTTACACGTACCTACCCTATTGAAGAAGCTGCCCAGGCTTTTGATGACATGGTGGCGGGCAAGAATGCCCGCGGCGTGATCGTGATGGAGCCGTGATATGAAAACCAGAATCACCGAGATGTTTGGCATCCGCTACCCGATCATCCAGGGCGGCATGCACCATGTCGGCTATGCCGAACTGGCATCCGCCGTGTCCAATGCCGGCGGCCTGGGTATTATCACCGGGCTTACCCAGCCTACGCCTGAGGATCTTGCTCGGGAGATTGCCCGTTGCCACAAGATGACCGACCAACCCTTTGGCGTGAACCTCACCTTCCTGCCTTCGTTCAATGCACCGCCTTATCCCGAGTATATCGATGCGATTGTTGAAGGTGGAGTAAAAGCCGTTGAAACGGCGGGCCGCAGCCCTGAAAAGTATATGCCTCAGCTCAAGGCGGCTGGCATCAAGGTGATTCACAAATGCACCTCCGTGCGACATGCCCTGAAAGCGGAAAGGATTGGCTGTGATGCTGTCAGCGTTGATGGCTTCGAGTGTGGTGGCCACCCGGGTGAAGACGACATACCAAACTTCATCCTGCTCCCTCGGGCGGCTGAAGAGTTGAAGATTCCGTTTGTTGCCTCAGGCGGCATGGCCGATGGCCGCAGCCTGGTGGCAGCCATGGCTCTGGGGGCGGAGGGCATGAACATGGGCACCCGCTTTTTGGCCACCAGGGATGCCCCGATTCACGATAACGTCAAGCAGGCGATCGTGGAGTCGGATGAGCTGCAGACTCGTCTGATTATGCGCAACCTGCGCAATACAGAAAGGGTTTTGAAAAACGCCGCCGTTGAAGAAATCATCCGTATTGAAAAAGAAAAGGGAGAAGAGGTGACCATTGATGATATCCGCCACCTGGTCACCGGCGCCAAGGGCCGTCTTGTACTACAGGAGGGCAAAATGGACGAAGCCGCCTGGAGCTGCGGCATGGTGGCGGGGCTGATTCACGATATCCCCACCTGCGATGAGCTGATTCAGCGCATCATGGCAGAGGCCGAGTCGATTGTGCGTGAGCGTCTGGCGGGCTTTCTCGAGGGCTAGTGCATTCGATTTCCCGGGCTTACCGGGAAATCGTCTTGTTGGCAGACGCAGGCCAATCACTCTCAAGACCGTTATCCGTCTTTAATCTCGCCGTGATCCATGGCTCGGCCTCGTGGCGTCAAATTATCGTCGTTAGCGACATTGGGATGCACTCAACTGAATTGGAATGCAGTTTTATTTATTGAGCCCTGTTGCGGAACGCTTTGTGATCTACAATTTATCCGTGGTAATAATGAATTTCGTACGTATTAATGGGAGAGGGTGGATTCGTAGCACGGAGCTGGCTGTGTGCGTTATTGCCTGCAATTGAAGGGAAATACGATGCGTTCTGGTAAAACGACATGGGCAAGGTGTTTGTTGCTCGTTGCCGCAGTTTTTGCGCAAGCGGCAGACTCGAAGGAACTGGTATTTCTTAGTTGGCCGGATTACATGGATCCGGAACTGCTTGTGGAGTTCAAGCAACGCACCGGTATTACGGTTAAACAAAGTTATTTCGATTCCGATACAGCCAGGGGCGAACTGCTGCTCGAGACAGAGGGCAAGGGTTTTGATGTGGCGCTTATCAATGGCGCCTCAATCAGGATTTTGGCGAAGCGCGGTTGGCTCGAGCCTCTTGATGAGTCGAGTATTCCTAACCTGAAGCACGTGGATCCTCGCTGGCGTACCGCGTTTGAAAAAGCCGAGGATTTTGGCGTGCCCTATTTCTGGGGCACGCTCGGCATTGTCTATCGTCAGGATATGGTTCCTTTCCCTGTGATCAGCTGGATGGACCTGTTACAGCCGGTAAATGAGCTGCACGGCAAAATCAGCATGATTGGCGATAGCGCGGATATGATTGGCGCGGCTCTCAAGGCCCTCGGCTACTCGCTCAACAGCACCGAGCCAAGAGAGCTCAAGGAAGCCGAGGCATTGCTGCAAGCGCAGGCTCCTGCGGTCGAAACCTACCGTTATATTTCCCTTAACGAAGATTCCGCGTTATTAACCGGCCAGGTTGCCATGAGCATGATGTATAACGGCGACACGCGGATGTTGCAGGATTACAGCGACAACATTGCCTTTGTGCTTCCGGAAGAGGGCAGCAATATCTGGACCGACTATTTGAGCGTGCTGAGCGCCTCATCCAATAAGGCGGACGCTAAACGATTCATCAACTTTCTCAATGAGCCGGAGATCGCTGCGCAGCTGGCACAATATGTCCATTATGCTACTCCCAACCAAGCCGCCGAAGCATTGCTCCCGGCAAGCTTCATAGAGGATCCGGTTATCTATCCGAGTGCCGAGGCGCTGGAGAACTCGGAAGCCTATCAGCGCTTGCCTCCCCGGGCTCAGAAAAATCGCGCGGCCATTTTCTCACGTATTGTCTATTGACCACCGATCGCTCATCTCACGGGCCTTTTGCGATGAATAGAAACAAAGCCCCCGTAAACAAACATAAAGCCTTGCTGGTGGGGTTGTTTCTGTTTGTGCTTGGTGTGCCGGTGCAGGCGGCAGCGCCAGTGGAACTGAACTTCCTCAATTGGTCGGACTACATGGATCCCGAGATCCTGAAAGAGTTCAAACAACGCACCGGCATTGTGGTGAAGCAAACCTATTTCGAATCGGATGCTCATCGGGATGAGCTTCTGGTCGCAACCGGCGGGCGAGGCTTTGATTTAGCGCTTATCGATGGCACCGCGATTCGGATTCTGGCGAAGCGCGGCTGGCTAGAGCCAGTCGACGAAACGGATATTCCCAACCTGAAGCACATTGATCCGCGCTGGCGCGCTGTTCACGAGGAGGCAGAGGTGTATAGCGTGCCCTATTTCTGGGGTACATTGGGCATCGTCTACCGTCAGGACCTGGTGCCTTTTCGGGTGACTAGCTGGATGGATTTGTTACGACCCGTGGAGGGGCTGCGCGGCAAGGTTGCGATGATCAGCGATACCAGAGACCTGATTGGCGTGGCACTGAAAGCGTCAGGCTATTCGCTCAACAGCACCGATACGCAAGAACTCAAGGAGGCCGAGGCGCTACTGCAAACGCAGGCACCTGCAGTCAGGACCTACAAATACATTTCCAGGGATAAGCATTCCGCCTTGTTAAACGGCCAGATTACCATGAGCATGATGTATAACGGCGATGCCTTGATGATTCAGGGTTACCACGACGAGATTGCTTTCGTACTACCCAAGGAAGGCAGCAATATCTGGGTAGATTATCTGAGTGTTCTCAGCGCCTCTCCCAATAAATCAGCCGCTAATCAGTTCATCAATTTCCTCAACGAGCCGGAGATCGCTGCGCGATTGGCGCAGTTCGTCTATTACGCCACTCCAAACCTTGCAGCTGAAGCACTGTTGCCGGCTGAGTTCAAAAACGACCCGATTCTTTACCCAAGCAAGGAGGCGCTGGAAAAATCGGAAACTTATCATCGCCTGTCGGCTCGCGCGCAAAAACGCCGTGCAGCGATTTTTTCCCGTATCGTGAACCGGGCCCCATAAACGCTTATGCGTCTTCATGCCAAGGTTCTGTTAGTCGTTGTACCCCTGGCGGTTATTCCGCTGTTGATCCTGGGCTGGTTTGCCTATGACCAGCTGCGCACGACGGCAATAGAGCGCAGCTCAAGCCAGATGACAGCGCTGGTAGATCAAATGGCACGCAACTTCCAGATGCATCAGGACGTTGCAGAAGCGAACGTCAAACTGTTTTCCGATGCCTCGCTGATGCGTGCTTACGCGCTGACAGAAGACGAGGAAGAGCGGTATGTGTTGATGCTGCCTTCCCTGCTTAAGCTGTTCTCCAGTTATCTACGGGCCTATCCTGACTATTCCGAGATCCGTTTTCTGCTTCCGGACGGCTACGAGGATGCCCGCTCCACATCGATACCGATACGGAATGTCACCGAGGAGGAGGGCGATACACCGTTCTTTAAGGAGCTCACCCGTTTCGAGGGCGAGACATTTATCAAGGTGTCCAATAGCCCCGATATTGATGCGTTGACGCTGCAGGTCGCACGGCCCATCCGACTGATCGACCTGGCCACTCAGGACCCACTCAACAGCACGCCGACGCTACGCGGTTATCTGGTGGTCACCGTGCGGCTGGATTTCATGGCAGAGCAGGTGGCTACCAGCCGGGTTGGTGAAAACGGCCATACGTTTATCGTCAGTGAAACCGGCGAGATCCTTTTCCATAAAGATCCCGCTCAGCTGGGCAAGAGTATGCCGGCGTCACTGATTACCAAGGCCTTGGAGGCCGGGGAAAGCGCACAGCTCGTGTCTGTGACCTATCAGGATTCGAAGAGTCTGTTGTCAACCCGGCGCTTGAGCGAAGGCTTATTGCTGATCGGTTTGCTGCCGGAAGCAGAGCTGCTCAAAGCGGGCGGACGTCTTGGAAGAACCGTCGCTTGGGTCGTACTGGGCACCGTAATACTGTTGATTACCGTTTTGTTGGTCGCCATGAGCTTTCTGATGACCCGACCATTAAGGCACCTGATGATCGCCATCAGCGAGATCGGCGATGGAAACCTGACGCCGAAGATCGCGTTATCTTCGAAGGATGAGCTTGGCCAGTTGGTGCGGAGCTTTCAGGAAATGGCAGGTAACCTGGAAAAGTCACGCGTCAAGATCGAGCGTCTGGCCTATCACGACAGCCTGACCGGCCTGCCCAATCGATTCCTGGCTCATGAAAATCTACGCCACATGATCTCTCTCGCCCGCCGGCAGAATGGCAAAATGGCCGTACTGTTTCTCGATCTGGATAACTTCAAGCGGGTCAACGATACCCTGGGTCATCAGGTGGGTGATCAACTGCTCAAGGAAATGGCGGTCCGTCTCACGTCTATCCTTCGGGCGGAAGATTTCATTCATCAGGATACTGTTCCCGACACATCGGGCGTTCTTGCTCGCCTCGGTGGCGATGAGTTCATTGTGTTGCTGCCCAAGGTCATTGATTCCCTGGACGCAGCCAAGGTTGCCTCACGCATTCTCGATATCGTGAAAGTACCCTTCTATTTTGAGCATCAGGAGATCTACAGCGGCAGCAGCATCGGTATATCACTGTTTCCCGATGACGGTACTGAGGTGGATGATCTGATAAAACGTGCCGATGCCGCCATGTATCAGGCCAAGGAGCAGGGGCGTAACAATTTCCAGTTCTATTCCGCCTCTTACAGTCTTGCTGTGTTCGAACATATCTCGCTGGAAGGCAGGCTAAGGCGGGCGTTAAGCAACAATGAGCTGGAGCTTTATTATCAGCCGTTGGTACAGGCCCGAACCGGTAAAGTCATAGGGTTGGAGGCGCTGTTGCGTTGGGATGATCCACTTGAGGGCATTATTCCCCCTGACCGGTTTATTCCAATCGCCGAAGACAGCGGGTTGATTCTGCCGATTGGTGAGTGGGTTCTGCGTGAGGCGGGGCGCCAGTTAAGCGTCTGGCAGGCTGCGGGGTTTACCGATGGCTTTGTTTCGGTCAACGTCTCTGCGATACAACTACAGCGCCAGGACCTTGTCACTATAGTGAGTGAGGTGTTGGAGGATAACTCGCTTTACCCCTGGCAGTTGGAGATTGAAATTACAGAAACCGCGTTGATGAGGGTCCGGCCGGAGGTGATCAGTGATCTGGATGCGATGCGTAAAAAAGGTGCGACGATTTCACTCGATGATTTTGGTACGGGTTACTCATCCTTGAGTCTTCTGCAGGAATTGCCCATAGACAAGCTCAAGATCGATAAAGGCTTCGTGCGGGATATGCTTGTTGACCCCAAAGATGCCGCCATCGTATCGGCCATTCTGTTTATCGCCAAAAGCCTGGGGTTGCGCTCAACCGCTGAGGGCGTCGAAACTCCAGAACAGGCAGCTCGTCTTGCGGGTGAGGGATGTGATCAGCTGCAGGGCTATCTGCTCTGCCGACCGTTGCCCGCGCCTGAGATGGCCCGGTTTTTGAAGGATAGAGAACTCACTGCGGCTCTCAAGCCAATATAGAGGCCGCATCGATATCATTTTTTGGCGGAACGAGGGGTGCTAACGCCTATGTCTGACAAAGAGCTTCGTACCAAATCCGATAAACAGTCCATCGACCAGTTTATCCAACAGGTTCGCAAACTGCCTCAGCGAGGTGGTGGGCGAGGTGGCGAGCCCGGTCGGCTGATATTCGCTCTGGACGCCACGGCAAGTCGTGATGCTACCTGGGATCAGGCGTGTCACTTGCAGAGCGAGCTTTTTCTGGCGACCAGGGATCTTGGTGGCCTGGCGATTCAGCTATGCTACTACCGCGGTTTCCGGGAATTCAAAGCCACGGGTTTTGTCAGCGAGACCGGCCAGCTGCTAGGCCTGATGAACGGCGTTTCCTGTATGGGCGGGCGAACCCAGATTAGCAGGGTGCTGGCGCACGCCAGGGACGAAACCCGGGCAAAGGCCGTCAAGGCCGTGGTGTTTATCGGGGATTGTTGTGAGGAGCCGGTGGACGAACTCTGTCATATTGCTGGTGAGTTGGGCATGTTGAGAACCCCGGTGTTCATGTTCCACGAGGGCACCGACCCACATGCCAAAGCAGTGTTTCAACAGGTGAGCAAATTGTCGGGGGGTGCCTATGCGCCCTTTGATCGTAACAGCCCTCAGGTGCTGAAGGATCTTATGGCCGCTGTTGCGGTCTATGCTTCGGGGGGAGCCAAGGCTTTGCAGGATTATTCCAGCCGTAGCTCCGCGGAGGTTAAGCGTTTGACTCAGCAGATCAGATAGCGCTTGTTTCAATCAACCGGTGGGCCATTTTGCCCGGAGTATCCGAGTGCCATTAACGCTTCTGGTTATCGCAATAACAGTTGTGGCGTGGGTCTGGTTACGCAGCCAGCCGCCCAGCCAACGAAAACCGGCTATTATTAAACTGGCGTTGATTGCCAGCGTTCTGATACTGGCTCTTTTGGCCGTTACCGGTCGTTTGAACATCCTGTTTGCCTTGCTGGTTTTCCTGCTTCCACTGTTGCGCCGGGTACTGCCATCTTTGTTGATGGGTCGGGTGGCGGGTTTGGGAATGGGGGGAGCCAAGGCCAAACCGGGCAGCCAGTCTCATGTTTCCAGCGATATCCTCGACATGACCCTGGATCACGACTCCGGAACCATGAGTGGTGAGGTATTGAAAGGCCCCATGGCCGGGCGGGCGCTGGCGGATCTGGGCGAGAGTGATTTCATCGAATTGTTGCAGTATTGCCGTGACAACGACGAAGATTCTGCCCGGCTTCTGGAAACCTATCTGGACCGTCGCTTCGGTGATTCCTGGCGCGCTGATGATCCGGCTGGCGCTGACGACGCCGCTGGTAGTGAGCGTGAGCATTCCGGCAGCGGTGGCCTCACCGACAGCGAAGCCCTGGATATCCTCGGGTTGGAGGCGGGCGCCAGCCGGGATGAGATCGTCCAGGCCCACCGCCGGGTGATGCAAAAAATACACCCGGACCGTGGTGGCAGTAACTACCTCGCAGCTCGCGTGAATGAAGCCAAAGAGCGCCTGCTGAGCTGAAAGGCATAATGGCACCTACTGGATCGCTAAAGGACAGTTAAATGAGAGACGGGGAAGCCGATCGGAACACCTCCTCCAAAAAGAAGGCCGAGGAAGTCGCGGAAGAGCAAGAGACTCGTGCCAAAGCGCAGGATCGCGAATCCCGCGAGCAGACGCCAACGCAGAGCGAAAAGTCACTGACTCAGAAAGAGCGCAATACCGTATCCGAGCATGGCAATCTGTCGCCCCTGACCGTTTACTCTATTATTCTGCGCGAGGGCGAAGATGAGCTTCGTCGGCCAAAAATCTCACTTTGGTGGTCGGGTGTGGCGGCAGGGGTCGGAATTTCGACCTCGGTCCTTGTCGAAGGAATTATCCGCTCCAACCTTGGCTCGGATCACCCGTACCTGACGCTGATTGAAAGCCTTGGTTACTCGTTCGGATTCGTTCTGGTTATCCTGTGCAGGCTTCAACTGTTCACCGAAAACACGATCACAGTTGTGCTGCCGGTTCTGGCTGATCCGACGCGCAACCGGTTCTATTGCGCCGCTCGCCTTTGGGGGATTGTGCTCGCTGCCAATTTGTGTGGCACGTTTCTTACTGCCGCCATCGGCGTCCATGGGGGTATCCTTCCCGCCGAAACCCTCGCGGCGATCATGGAAATATCGCGCCATTTGGCGGAGCTGACTCCGGTCGAGACGTTTTTACGCGGTATACCATCCGGTTTTTTCATAGCGGCAATGGTTTGGATGCTGCCTTCGGCGAAGAGATCCGAAGTGTTGGTTATCGTCATGTTCACCTGGTTGATCGCGGCGGGTGATTTTACCCATGTCATTGCTGGGTCAAATGAAATTTTCACTCTGGTGCTGAGTGGGGAAATGAATATCTTTACCGCCTTGATCTACCATATTTCCCCTGTACTCCTCGGCAACATTCTCGGCGGTACGGGTTTGTTCGCAATGCTGGCCTATGGCCAGGTTCATGAAGAAATGTGATGCGAAATGGAGGGAAGGCGTATGGCCTCAGATGGCCTATAGAGACGCCACGATTCTATTTCGCTGAGCTAGCCTCTACCCGAGTCAGAAATTCACCAATATGCTCGAATGCTTCCTCTGCCTCTGGCAAAAGAGGCGTGAACAGATGCCATACATGAACCATGTCGGGCCAGGTTTCTATTTCCACCGGGGAACCAGCCTCCTGAGCTTTTGCCGCGTATCGTTGGGCGTTTTCCAGCAGTAATTCCGATTCACTGACGTGAATGAGTGTTGGCGAGAGGTCGTGAAGGGCGCCTCGTATTGGAGAGGCTATCGGGCTGGTGGGCAGCACCCGAAAGCCCAAAACCGTGCCCCACCACAGTAGCGGAAGGGGTACCCGCGCCAGTTTCTCGATGGTTGGCCCGAGCATGGCATCGGTTTTCAGGTTGGCTCGTTTCCCCAGTGACGTGAGCATGAGCTCGGTAGACGGCGATAGAGCAACAGCAGCATTCGGTGGTCGCAGCCCCTGGTCTCGTATCCAGGCATTCAGCCCAAGAGTATGGCTGCCACCAGCGGAGTCCCCGGCGACCACCATGAAATCGGCTGCAGCCTTCCCGTCCGGGCCGTTGTCGAGTAGCCAGCGGTAAGCCTGCTGGCAGTCGGCGATGCCGTCGAGGTAGCGGTTTTCCGGCATCAGCCGGTAATCGATGGCGAACACGCAGGCGTTGGCCAGCCTCGACAGCCGGTCCGTGATGGCGCGGTGGCTTTTCGGGCTGCCGGCGATCCAGGAGCCGCCGTGAATGTAGAGAATCCTGCGATTGGGTTTTGCACCGGGTGCAATCACCCACTCCCCTTTGGGCTCGTCGGTTACAGAAGGGCGGATTTCCGAGACGAATTCCAGGCCATCGCTCATGCTATCCATATAGCGACGCAGCGCCTTCACACGAGCCCGGCCATGAAGGCCGTCAGCCGCGGTATGTATTCCTTTGACCATTTCAAGCACTTGCTGGTGGGCTTCGCTTTGTTCGGGGCGAGTGATCGCTTCGCGTTCATCCCGGGCATTGCGTTTGCGGCGCCGTAAAAACACCACCGCCGCCACCAGCGCGACCATCAACAGGCCAAACCACATCATTGCAAACCAGGCGATTCCGAAAATCATGAGTAATCCTTGCGTGGTTTCAGGGCAGTTTACGGGTGAGCTGCCAGCAGGAAGCGCTGGTGCTCGTAAAAACTGAAGTAAGGTATACGGCTAGGCGCCTGGCGCGAGCTGCGCTCAGGCATCCCGGTCAAAGCGATCGCATCTGCTCTTTCCATTAAATCCGAAATGTAATGAACCTGATCCAGTGCTGTTTCGAGCATAAATTTGCAGAACAACGCCAGGCGCTCCTCACTCAGTGGCCCACGGCCGTCATGAGAGCCTTGCCTGGGATAGTTCGCCGGTGCCAACGCTGCTTTGTAGTCCGACGACTGGCGAGCCAAGCCTCGGCTGAGGCACCAGATATCATAACTCTCCAATCCTTCTGCCTGGAAGAGGGCGTCTGTCCAAGGTCGAACTTCCCGGCCGTTCACATCCATGAATAGGTGAATCCATAAAAAACGGTGATGGGCACAGGTGAGGCTGATCCGTCGTTTATTACCCGGGTAACGAGCTGACCGGTATTCATCGCAAAATCCTTCCATCGAACTGTTCAAGCCGTTAGCTTCTGGAGGAGGGTGTCTCCCGACTATGACATTCTGCTGGCGCCACATCCCGGGCTCTTCCGTTACGACGACCTTATCACCACCGCTGACTTGTCTCAGGGACGTATGTGACCAGACATGGGCGCATTTAAAAGTTGTCGCGCCCAGCAGGATTCGAACCTGCGCCCCCGTCGGAGGGCCACATCGGGGCTAGGTGATCAGCGCGACTGGAGGAAACCCCGCCAGCCGCCCAAGTGGGTGATTTCCTCGGCACCTTCCAGCCCGATTGGCTCGCAGATAAAGCCTGACACCCAGCGGCCGTCCGCCAGTTTCACCTGGCCAATACCCAAGGGCGCAGGAATACCCCCCACAAAACTGCCGAACTGATCCGCTGGTACTCGCCAGATTTCCACTGGCAGGCTGGTGCCGCCGCTTTCATCACGGACCATGCCCGGGCGCAGAGGCGGCCCTCCTGCCAGCAGGTACATGCGGTAGCAACTGGCTGTTTCGGTGGTTTCCGACAACACCGCGTTGCGGCTGGTGAGTTGATGGTTCAGGGGCAGCCCGGTGAGGTGGGCGCCGCACACCAGTACCTCTATTGTGCCGGCTGTGGCCGTCAGTGCTGGACTGTCCAGGGTATCTTCGAGCGCGCCAACAGTGTTGCATGCCAGGGGGTGTAGGCGGCTGGCCAGAGCCAGCAGGGCCTCGTCCTGGAAGGCTGGCATGAACAGCGTGCAGCCCAGCGGCAGCCCGGTATCGAGGAACCCGGACGGCACCGAGATGGCACTGTAGTCCAGCAGGTTCATGAAGTTGGTGTAAGTGCCCAAGCGACTGTTACGGGCCACCGGCTCCTGTTTCAACTGATCGATAGTGTAGATGGTCGGGGTAGTCGGGGTCAGCATAACGTCGACCTGCTCCCATACCCGGTCCGCCTCATGCTTGAGTGCTTTCAGTCGGTACTGAGCCCGAAAGGCATCGGCAGCGGAGCCATTGGCGCCCTGGCTGATAACACCACGGGTTACTTCCATTAGTGCCTCAGGTTGCTCCTGGATCAGCGGGCTGGTGGCAAGGTAGCGTTCTGCCACCCATGGGCCCTCGTACAACAGTTTGGCTGCATCCAGAAATGGCTGAAAATCCACTGTGACCTTTTCGCCACCGAGAGACTCCAATTGGTGAACGGACTTGGCAAATAGCGCTCGGGCACCCTCATCACTGTCAAAGTCCAGTTGCTCATCTGATGGCACACCAAAACGGAACTGTGACGGCATTGGGCGATTCCCGATGGGGGCCTGGAGCTGCCAGGGATCCTCGGGGTCGGGCACGGAAGCCACCGTGAGTACGCTCTGAGCCTGCTGGGCGGTGCGGGCGAAGATGGCGACGCAGTCCAGGCTCTGGCAGGCGGGTACCACGCCGCGCACACTCAGTCGCCCCAGCGTGGGTTTCAGCCCGATCACGTTGTTGAATGCTGCTGGAACCCGGCCGGAGCCGGCGGTATCTGTTCCTAGCGCAAAACTGACGAGTCCCAAGGCGGTGGCAACAGCCGAACCGGAGGAGGACCCGCCAGAAACATAGTCAGTATTAAAACTGTTACGGCAGGCTCCCCAGGGTTCCGGTGAACGGGTGCCCACCAACCCGGTGGCGAACTGGTCGAGGTTGGTTTTGCCTAATGGAATAGCACCGGCGCCAACCAGGGCCTCGACCACGGCAGCGTGCCGTTCCGGCTGATAGCGATAGGCCTCACAGGCTGCGGTGGTGGGCATGCCAGCCACGTCAATGTTGTCTTTCACGGCAAACGGTACACCATACAGAGGCAGCTCATCCGGGCTGGCTTGCTGCAGGCGCTCCAGGTAGGGGGCCAGCTCCTCTTCACTAGCCAGATGAATCCAGGCGTTGTGATGGCTGAACTCTGCTGCGCGTTGTAGCAAGTGGGACACCACGGTTGCTGGTGTCAGGTCGCCGCTGCGGTAGGCTTGCAGCAATGAAGGTATGTCGAGGTTAATGGTGGTTCTCATAGGTGTCTCACGCTGACAGGCTCCGGGCCGTTTTCGACACGGAGGTTTCAATCGATTCATAGGTCTGCCGATCGGTCTGACCGATTGGCAGGTCATAGGTGATGGTGGCGCCGTACGCTTCCGGTTGTTGCGGGTCGTTGCGGACCTTGTCGAATACCAGCAGGCGGGTACCCAGATGAAAGCCTTCGTAAAGGTCGTGGGTCACCATAAAGATAGTGGTACCGGTATCGCGCCAGAGCTTGAGAATCAGCTCATGCATGTCGCCGCGTATGCCTGGGTCCAGCGCACCGAAGGGCTCATCCAACAGCAGAATCCGGGGTTTCATGACAAAGGATTGGGCAATGGCCAAACGCTGCTGCATGCCTCCGGACAGTTCGTGGGGCCACTTGTTGGCGGCGTGAGCCAGCCCAACAGCCTCCAGCATGGCGTCTACGTCCTTCAGGGCCTCCCTGCGGGCTAAACCGAATAACTTGCCCATCAAGGGGCTTTGCTCCAGCTCCAGTCCCAGCAATACGTTCTGTCGCACCGTAAGATGCGGAAACACCGAGTAACGTTGAAACACGATGCCGCGGTTGCGGTCTGGCTCTTCGGGAAAGGCATTTCCTTCGAGCAACAGCTCACCCCGGCTCAATGTTTCCTGTCCGAGAAGCATTTTCAGGAAGGTGGACTTGCCGCAACCGGATGCACCTACCAGAGTGCAGAACTCGCCCTGATTGACACTCAGGTTCAGGTTCTCCAGCACGACCTGATTGCCATACTCTTTCCAAAGATTTTTAACGGTAATGAAGCTCATCAGTGGCCTCCCGCATTGTACCAAGGGAACAGTCTACGGTTGGCTAAGCGCAGACACTGGTCGATTACGATGGCGAGAATGGTAATCCAGATGACATAGGGCAAGATCACATCCATTGCCAGATAGCGTCGGACGAGGAAGATGCGGTAGCCCAGACCTTCGGTGGACGCTATGGCTTCCGCGGCAATCAGGAACAGCCAGGCTGGGCCCAGGCTGAGTCGAACTGCATCGATCAGTCGGGGCAGAATCTGGGGCAAAACCATGCGAACAATGACCTGCCAAGAGTTGGCGCCCAAGGTCTGGATCTTGATCAGTTGCTCGCCCGGGAGTTCCCGGACCCGTTGAGCCACATCCCGCATCATGATCGGCGCGGTACCAATGACAATCAGCATGACCTTGGATAGCTCGCCAAGACCGAACACGATAAACAGAATGGGTAAGAGCGCTAGTGGCGGTACCATCGAGAGCGTCGATACCAGCGGCGCCAGGTTGGCCCTGATGAGTGGCAGAACTCCGTTGAGCAAACCCACCACTAAAGCCAGTGACGCGGCAATGCCAACACCCATACCCAGGCGCTGGAGGCTTGCGGTTGTGTCTTGCCACATCAGATAATCGCCGCTTCGGCGGTCTTCCTGGAACGCCATGCGATCAATGGCGGCCGTCATCTGTTCGACGCCGGGTAACAGTTTGTCGTTGGGGTTTTCTGCCAGGCGCTCCTGGGAAGCCAGGCTGTAGATCAGCATGATCAACAGGAAGGGGAGCAGGCCTAACAGGGTAGCCGAGACCCGCCCCGGATGGCGGTTGATCAGTCGCATAGGTTATCTCCTCTGGTCACACATCACGGCACGGTCATCGCTGGGAACAGCATTCCTTACGATTCAGTCTCCCGGGCTTTTGTCCCGCCGTGTAACCTCCCAGAGGTCGGTAACTCTCGGACCAGCCATCCGGGCTGCCATTGCAGAGCCGTCCGGACCGGAACCCTAGTCACCCATTTTGTCCGTTTTTATTCGCCGCGTGATTCGCGCCCGCTTAAGGGCGCTATGAACGATGCTGTAAACGGGTCAGGTTTCTCAAAACCATCTGCCTGAATCATTGCAGGTGGCGTGCCAGATTCGTGAAAGCGGTGTATCCGCCGCAGTCTGGTTTGGTGCGGCACAGATGTGCGCCCCATTTTTGTGCAATGGGCGTTCAGGTGCACTTTTATGGCCCTGTTTCTCTTAACAGAGATGCGGCTGCTGCCAGAATTTTCTGGTGACTCTGTTGCTCACGCCCGGCGCCGCCGGCAATGTGCCCCCAGTCAGAAGGGAGTGCTTCAAACGTGGCGCCCGGCATTTGACAGGCATCCCGGGCGGCGTCTTCTGCGGTGAAATAGAGATCTGTGGCGCTCGGCATTACCCGCGTGGGCATGGTGATCGCGGCAAGGGCGGCCTTGTAGTTGCCTTTGAACACTGGATTGTCGCTGATGTCACCTCGTTGCCAGGTGTCCAGAACAGTCAGCAGGTTGTTTGCGTCCTGAGTGAGATGGTCCTGTTCCCAGAATTGAAGCAGAGCCTCGATGGAGTGAAACCCAAGGTTCCGCCAGAGTTCGTGGCGGAAGAAGGCCTGGGAATAGGCCCAGCCAGCGTAAACCCGGCCAAAGGCTCTGAGCCCCTGTTCTGGCGGGCTCTGATAATGGCCACCCTGAAAGTTCTGGTCACAGGCCAGGGCAGCTTTGACGCCCTCCAGAAACACTTTGTTATGGGGATAACAGCGTGCAGTACAACAGGTAGCCAGTACGGCGCGCACCTGTTGAGGAAACAGGCAGCCCCATTGAAGTGCCTGCATTCCGCCCATGGACCAGCCCATTACCAAGGCAATGTGGGCGCCCCCGAACACCTCGTCAACCAGTCGTTTCTGCAGCATCACGTTGTCGTACAGGCTGATGGCGGGGAAGCCTGCGGCGGAATCCTGGCCGTGGGTGTTTGATGGAGAGGACGACTCGCCTGCGCCCAGCATGGAAGGAATGACAATGCAGTACTTGTCTGGGTCAAGTGGACAGTCCGGACCAACCCAAGGGTAATTGCCGGCGGCTGCACCACCATAATACGTCGGCAGCAGAATCAAGTTGTCTTTTGGTGCGTTCAGCTCTCCGATTCGATGATAGCGCAGGCTTGCGGCATGCAGTGTTTTACCGTTATTCAAAACCAGGTCGCCTGCCTTGAAATCATTTTTAAACCATTGCTTTTTGGACATTTTCCCCCCGGGAGATGTGGCTGGTTTTAGCCTTTTATTTAAGGTTATTTGAATTATATATACATGCTGGCATGTAAGTTGAATGGTAAAAGCCTAGGAAGAAACATGCCAGAACGCACAATGATTGCCCGTCGCAGGGCGAAAAGAGGATAAAAGATGACTGACCTGACAAGTACTCAAGCTCTAAAACAGCACCTCACTGATGCAGGCGTGAAATACGTCATTGCCAGTTATGTGGATATTCACGGCATTACCAAGGGCAAGTTTGTCCCGGTCGCCCATCTTGGCCAGATGATGGAAGGTTCCGAGCTTTACACCGGTGCTGCTCTTGATGGCGTGCCCCAGGATATTTCGGACGACGAAGTGGCCTCTATGCCAGACGCTAAGGGGATGGCGATCTGCCCATGGAACCGCCAACTGGCCTGGTTTCCTGGCAATCTGTACCTTAATGGTAAGCCATTTGAAGCCTGCTCCCGCAATATCTTTCGGCGCCAGCTGAGTGCTGCTGCCGATATGGGTTACCGTTTTAACCTGGGTATCGAAACCGAGTTCTTTTTGTTCCGTGACACGGAGAATGGAGGCTTTGCTCCACTGAGCGACCGCGATACCCTCGGCAAGCCCTGTTACGACCCGCGCACCCTGATGGATAATCTGCCCATCATGGATGAAATGGTAGACGCCATGAACGAACTGGGCTGGGACGTGTATTCCTTTGATCATGAAGATGCCAACGGCCAGTTCGAAACCGACTTCAAGTACGCCGATGGCCTTACCATGGCAGACCGGCTGGTGTTTTTCCGGATGATGGCTAATGAAATCGCCCGCAAGCACGGCGCCTTCGCCAGCTTTATGCCTAAACCTTTTGCCGACCGCACTGGCAGTGGCGCGCATTACAATATGTCCCTGGCAGATGTCAAAACCGGCGAGAATCTGTTCGAGCCGAAAGCTGATGATCTGCACAACTGCGGTATCAGCAAGATCGCTTATCACTTCATCGCTGGTGTGCTGAAGCATGGCGCTGCGATCAGTGCCGTTATTGCTCCAACGGTGAACAGCTACAAGCGCCTGGTGCGACAGGGCAGCATGTCTGGCTCCACCTGGGCACCGGTGTTCATGTGCTACGGCTCGAATAATCGCACCAACATGATCCGCATTCCCAGCATGGGTGGTCGCATCGAATGCCGTGCCGCAGACATCGCCTGCAACCCTTATTTGGGGAGCGCACTGATTCTCGCAGCCGGCCTTGAAGGCATTCGTGAAGGTCTGGATGCCGGCGCGCCTCACCATGAAAACATGTACAACTACAGCGACGCAGAAATCGCAGCGCAGGGCATCGAGTATCTGCCAAGGAATCTTGGAGAGGCTGTGGATGCGTTCGAAGCAGATTCGTTGGCGAAAGAGGTCTTTGGCGAAGCCATGTTCCAGAGCTTTATCGATAACAAGCGCGGCGAGTGGGACAGCTACCAGAACCACGTATCGGAGTGGGAGGTTAAGCGCTACCTGAAGATGTTCTGATTGGAGGGGGCTAGCCCCCGCTATTTTTTACCGAGCAAAGCCCAGAATTGCCGTTGAAAAAACGGCATTTCTTTTTTCAGTGAAAAAAGTTTTGGTGAAAACAGCCAAGTCTGGGTAATTCCCATCAAGTAAGTGTAGCTCAGTAACCCGAGTTCTTTCGGGTTCTCCTGCGTTGTTATCAAACCTTTCTCTGCGGCCCTTTCTACCAGGACCTGAAACAATCCGATAATTGATTGGGTGAGTGCCCGCTCTCGCTTCAGCGTTCGGGTCATGGCTTCCGTCAACTCGGTTTTGTTGAGCAGGATCTCGAACGATTGGCGGTACTGTCGGTTATTTGCCAGCAACCCGAGCCACTGTTCAATGAACCGGTTCATTGCTTCGATCGGGGCATCCAGCATTTCGGAACATTCGGCAACCAGGGCTTCTAGCGGCTCTTGGGAATAGCTGAGCACAGCTTCGTACAGGTCATCCTTGTTCTCGAAGTGCCAGTAAATCGGCCCACGGCTGCACCCGGCCTCTTTTGCGATTCGACTCAGCGTCGTCAGAGAGTAACCGTCCCGGCTAAACAGTTTTAACGCTGCTTCCAGAACCGTCTGGCGAGTTTTTTCGGCATCTTCCTTGGTACGACGCATAAATGGTTTTTCTCCACACCAACCTGTCGGCGAAGTTTAAACAAAAAAAGGGCACGAATGTTCGTGCCCGATTATTTTAAATAAAATGGATGCGATGGGTTAGATTTCCCCGTCTGCAGCCATTTCCATGTAGCTATCGTCGAACCGAAGCTTCACATTGGATTTGTTGCCCATAACAGAGCCATCCGGAAACTCGATGCCTACGAAGTCCGGGCTCGTGGCACCCTGACCGAGCAGACCCTTGTCAAACGAAAACTGACGAACACTGTCCATCGCTTCCCGGGCTTTGTTGCTGCGGATGAACTCGAGCGAATTTTGCGGCTTCCAGAACATCTTCATGCCGTCCAGCTGGGCTTCATAACCTAGCTGGTCGGTACCGGAGATTTCCCCGAGAAATGCTCTGGCTTCTTCGCCCTGCTCAGAGTCCGACGCCAGAATGCTCATGGTTTCATACCAGGCACCCACAAGCGCTTTGCCCAGTTTAGGGTTGTCCGCAAGTGTTTTGGTGTTGACCAGCGTCAGGTCCTTGATGTGCCCCGCAATCTGGCTGGAATCGAACAGCGGCGTGGCTCCCGGAAAGTTGGCCACTTCAGTCAGTAACGGATTCCAGGTTGCGACGTGGCGTACGTCGTCGGTCTGGAACGCGGAGACCAGGTCTGCATCAGAAATGTTAACCACGCTGATGTCCCGCTCTTCGAGGCCGGCGGTATTCAGGGCTCGAACCAGCAGGTAGTGGGAGACGGATAGCTCAACGAGGTGTACGGTTTCGCCTTCCAGTTCTTCAATGGATGTCGCATCCTTGGACACCAGGCCATCGTTGCCGTTCGAGTAGTCACCGACGATCAGCGCCGTGGTGTCCAATCCAGACGCTGCTGGAATCGAGAGACCATCCATGCTGGTAGCTACCACGCCATCAAATTGCCCAGCGGTATACTGGTTGATCGATTCGATGTAGTCGTTGACCTGCACGATATCCACTTCGATATCGTACTTGTCCGCCCACTTTTTCATGATTCCGTAGTCCTCAGCATATTGCCAGGGAACCCACCCTGCGTAGATGGTCCAGGCAATGCTGAAGGAGTCTCTCTCCTGGGCCAGTGCGCCCATCGAAAGGGAGGCGGTGAACAGACCGGCCGCGAGCTGCTTGCTGAAGTTGCGTGTTTTCATGGTTCTCTCCTCGGGTCATGCCCGTGTTTACTGGGTAATTTCTTCGACGATCACCACCGGAGTGCCCGGTGAGACTGCCTGGCCCGCTTCGCGTCGCACTTCGATAACGCGACCGGAAACCGGGCTCAGTAACTCAATTTCCATCTTCATGGATTCGATAACCGCCACCGGGCGCTGGGCCTCAATGGTGTCGCCAGGCCTGACCAGACATTCCCAGAGGTTGCCCGCCACGTGGCTTTCGACCGCGTGTTGGCCTGCTGGCAGGTTGCTGATGTCGTCTTCACCGGTTTCCTCTATTGGCGCCTCGGAACTGAAGTTGATCTGCCCCGACTCGATCCAGCGCTGCAATTCCTCATCAAAGGCTTGCTTGCGCTTGTTGGTGAAGAGCTGAATACCGTCATTGTTGTCGGTAAGAAACTGCTCGTATTCCTTCAGGTTGAAACGGGTTTCCTCAATGCGGATCGGGTAGTCTCCGTTGGGAAAATCGCGGCGGATCTGCTGCAGCTCCTCGGAACTGACTTCGTAAAACCGCACCTGGTCGAAGAATCGCAGCAGCCAGGGCTTGCCCGCCTCGAAATAGTCGGTAGTACGGTAACGGTTCCACATCTGCAGGGTTCGGCCAACGAACTGGTAGCCGCCGGGACCTTCCATGCCATAGATACACAGATAGGCCCCGCCGATGCCGACGGAGTTCTCCGCGGTCCAGGTCCTGGCCGGGTTGTATTTTGTGGTCACCAGTCGATGTCTGGGATCAAGGGGGGTGGCCACTGGTGCGCCGAGGTATACATCCCCCAGGCCCATGACCAGGTAGCTGGCGTCGAAGACAGTTTTCTTGACCTGATCGATGCTCTCAAGGCCGTTAATGCGGCGAATAAACTCCAGGTTGCTCGGGCACCAGGGCGCGTCTTTACGAACCGACTGCATGTACTTGGCGATGGCGGTCTGGCAAGCCTCGTCGTCCCAGGACAGGGGCAAATGCACGATGCGCGCCGGCACATCCCATTCCGGCTGCTTTTCCAGTTCCTTCTCGGCGCTGATGAGCAGGTCCAGCAGCGCGCGTTGCTGCAGTTTCTGGCTGTTGTAGTGCACTTGCAGTGAGCGGATGCCGGGGGTTAACTCCAGAATGGCCGGGTGGTTCTGTTCCCTTAGCCAGAGCATCAGGGCGTGGGCCCGGAAGCGCAGACCGATATCCAGCTCCATGGGGCCGTATTCCACCAGCACATAGTTGTCGCCGGCGGCCCGGTATACAACGCCGGTTTCATGGTCGTTGGTGCTGAGTGAATCCAGAACAGGAGTTACCGGTTTGATGGGGGTGATATGAGCTGTGGCTGTTGTCAGTGTGGCCACCGACTCATCCAGCGCTTCACGCAGGGCAACCGCCTGATCCTGGCAGACCGGCACGAATTGCACTTTGTCACCCGCCTTGAGCTGGCCTAGCTTCCAAAGGTCGGCGCTGATCACCGTGACCGGGCACACGAAGCCTCCGAGGCTGGGGCCGTCAGGACCGAGAATCACCGGCATGTCACCGGTGAAGTCCACGGTACCCACCGCATAGGCGTTATCGTGGATATTGGACGGGTGCATGCCGGCCTCGCCGCCGTCGCTGCGGGCCCATTCCGGTTTCGGGCCGATCAGTCTCACGCCGGTGCGGCTGGAGTTGTAATGAATCTCCCATTCGCTGGCAAAAAAGGTGTCGATGTCCTGGCCGGTAAAATAGTCGGGTGCGCCGTGAGGGCCATAGGTAACATGAAGTTTCCAGGTTTTGCCGATCGCAGGCTTCAACTCTGCTGGCAGGGAAGCGGCCTCTGACGGCGTCGCTTCGCCCAGGGCCAGCACATCGCCGGCGCGCAGCGCACGGCCGCAATGGCCCCCAAACTGCCCCAGGGTAAATGTACTGCAAGAGGTCAGGTATTCAGGGCAGTCCAGTCCGCCCCGGAAGAGCACATAGGCACGGGCGCCATCAGCGGTAGTGGCGCCGAGCTTCAGGGTGGCGCCGGCGGGTACATCAACGACTTGCCAGAACTCGACCGGCTGATCGTTTAGCGTGGCCTCGAGTGTTGCACCGGCAAGGACGACCTGGGTGGCCCGATTGAAGGTAAGTACCGGCCCTTTGAGGGTGATCTCCAGGCCCGCTGCACTTTCGGAATTGCCCAGCAGCCGGTTCCCCAGTCGGAAGGAATAGCTGTCGAACGGCCCGGACGGCGGAACGCCGATTTCCCAGTAGCCAATGCGCCCCGGGTAATCCTGGATGGTGGTCAGGGTGCCGCCACTGACAACATCAACCGTGGCGGGCCGATAATCGAATTCGTTCAGGGTACGGGTGAAAAGACGGCCTTCCACAAACCGAGGGTCGCTCAGCACCTGTCCGACATACTTCAGGTTGGTTTCGATACCATACAGCTGACTATGATCAAGGGCGTGCATCAGCCGTTTGCGGGCCATTTCACGATCTGCTTCATGCACGATGACCTTGGCCAGCATGGGGTCGAAAAGCGGCGATACCTCGGTGCCCGGCTGGATCCAGGTATCGATTCGCAGGCCTTCGTCTTCTGGCCAGGTGACGTTCGTCAGTAAGCCGGCACCGGGCTGGAAGTCCTTGTTGGGATCTTCCGCATAGATCCGGGCCTGAATAGCATGGCCGGAAGCGGTCAGGTTGCCGCCCAATTTCGTAAGGTCGGGCAGGGAGCCCGCGCCGAGTTCTACCATCCAGCGCACCAGGTCTACGCTGTAAACTTGTTCAGTAACGCCATGCTCTACCTGTAAGCGTGTATTTACTTCCAGGAAATAGAATTCTGTGCTTTCCGGGTCGTAGATAAACTCCACGGTACCGGCACTTCGATAGCCGATGCTTTCGCCAAGCTGGCGCGCAGTGGCGTGCATGCGGGTACGCACGTCCTCGCTCAGGCCTGGTGCTGGCGCCTCTTCAATCACTTTCTGGTTGCGACGTTGTGCCGAACAGTCCCGTTCGCCAAGAGCGATGACCTTCCCCCGTCCGTCACCGAACAACTGCACCTCAATGTGCCGGGCATATTCCACGAATTTTTCCAGAAACACGCCGCTGTTGCTGAAGTTGTTCTGGCTTAATCGCTGGACTGAGTCGAAGCTCTTACCGAGATCCTCGGCGTTGTAACAGCGAGACATGCCAATGCCGCCACCACCGGCGGTACTCTTTAGCATGACCGGATAGCCGATGGCGTCGGCGGCGTTCAGCGCGTCGTCCAGATCTGTCAGCAGACCGGTGCCGGGTAGTAAGGGTACGCCGGCGTTTTCTGCCAAAGCACGGGCGGTGTGTTTTAGACCGAACTCCTCCATCTGTTCGGGCGTAGGGCCCAGAAAAACCACACCTTCAGCGTCGCAGCGGCGGGCAAAATCCGCATTTTCGCTCAGAAAACCGTATCCCGGGTGAATGGCGCCGGCACCGCTTTTACGGATCACGTCAAACAGCTTGTCCTGATCAAGATAAGTTGCCGACGCCGAACCTTCGCCCAGACAGTAAGCTTCGTCTGCCTGGCGCACATGCAGGGAGTCAGCATCCGCCTCAGCGTAGACCGCGACCGAACCAATGCCCATGGCTTTCAGGGTGCGAGCCACGCGGCAGGCGATAGCGCCCCGGTTGGCGATAAGAACCTTGTCGAATCCGCTGGTCAGTTCCATACCAGCACCTCAATCGGTGTCGGGTTGTATGCATTACAGGGGTTGTTCAGCTGCGGGCAGTTGGAAATCATGACCAGCACATCCATTGCAGCCTTTAATTCGACGTACTTACCCGCATCGGAAATGCCGTCGGCGAACGTGAGGCCTCCATCTGCGGTTACCGGGACGTTCATGAAGAAGTTGATGTTGTGGGTGATGTCACGCTTGCTCAGCCCCAGTTCTTCGTGCTCGGTGACTGCTACCAGCCAGCTGTCCCGGCAGGCGTGCATGCATTTTTTCTCCAGTGCATAGCGGGTCGTGTTGCTCTCCGCCGCACAGGCGCCGCCGAGGGTATCGTGGCGGCCGCAGGTGTCCGCAGTGATCTCCAACATGACGTTGTTTTCCGAAGACATCAGCTTCGAACCGGCGGTCAGGTAAACATTGCCCTGTTCGCGGATGGTATCTACGGCGCTGTAGCGTTCCGTCGGGTTGCTGGCGTTGTAGAACAGAGTATCTGCGGCCTGGTTGCCTTCCAGATCCAGGATGCGCAGGGTTTCGCCAGCTTTCACTACTTTCAGGAAGTATTCGCCCGCCGGTACGATTTCACGGAAGGCAGCGTTCTCAGGGTTCTGGGAGCTTTCTTTGATCATGTCCGGCATCCTTTTACTGCATCAGGTGGTACAGGGCGGTATTGGCGAAGGCACGAGTGGCCTCCGGCGACGAGATCTTGCAGGGATCGGCATCGGTAACCGGAGCCGCCTTGAAGAGCTGGTACCGCAGAGGATTGCTGGGGTATTCGGGTGTCGGGTCCAGTGGGTGCGGGCAAGTATGCAGCACCACAATGGTATCCATCTCAAAGCGCAGGTCGACGGTAGCGCCGGCGTGTGAGTGATCACTCACGTAGCTCATGTTGCCTTCGTCATCTGTCTTTACACGGCTGAACCAGTTCAGGTTGGCGGTCAGGTCTTTCTTGTTCAGGCCATACTTGGCCAGCTCATTGAGGAAGCTGG
This sequence comes from Marinobacter sp., assembly GCF_048259445.1. Taxonomy (GTDB): domain Bacteria; phylum Pseudomonadota; class Gammaproteobacteria; order Pseudomonadales; family Oleiphilaceae; genus Marinobacter. The sequence continues at coordinate 28,871 of NZ_JBLXHQ010000032.1, forward strand.
TCAAGCCGTTGCGATGGTAGTGGTTATGAGCTTGCTGATAGGTCTTGCAGCCCCAGCGCTGTTTGACCAGATCGGCGTTGCAGGTGCCGCTGACCGTGTCATGCCAGCCCAGGTCATCATGGGTGATAGAGGCAAATACCCGGCCCATGTCGGACAGCAATACATGGCCTTCGGTGAGTTTGAACGTGTGCTGGTTTTTCAGGGTGTCCGGCATGTTGTAACGCTCGAGAGGGTTCTCGGGGTTGTACATCAGCATGCCAACATTGGCGTGGCCGGTTTCGTCGATGAGTCGCAGAACATGGCCTTTGCGCATGACAAATGACCAATGGGATCCGCCGGGAATCAGATCGTCGTAGAGAGGGGCTGCTGTTTCGAGCATGGCCAATTTCTCCTGGCTTGGTGGTACAAAAACACGAGAGACGTCAGTCACTGAACGATTCTCCCGGGCTTTTGTCCCGCCGTGTAGCCTTGGAAAAGGCCGTCAACTCTCGGACCAGTCATCTGTGCTGTTAACAGCAGATCGGAACCCTAGTTGACCTCTTTGTCAGATTGTTTCGCGTTGATAAGTGGTGCTTGAAATCCGCCTCTCGCTGCGTGTTTTGATAAAAGCAAGTTTGGAGCCAATAATTTCATACTAATGAAATTATTGGCTTTTATGGGTTTTCTGGAGGGCTGAAGGTGTGATGGCCGATACAGTCGGGCACTAATTTAGTGCGTTGGGCCAGAATTGGTGCGTGAAATAAGAGGGGCTTGAGGCGCCCGATAGAAAAAGGCTGAAAAGTCACTGTGCTTCTGCTGCTATAATTTTTTGCGCCGTGATCCTTTGCACCAGCCGTTCAATTGGAAAGGAGATGCGCGTTTGCTGTCTGTTGGTGAACTGACGTTCGAGCAGGTGCGCAGTGGAATCCCGCTCGAACCAGCGTCTTGACCGAATGCTTGAGTTTACCTACGCCTATCTGGATGACATTCGCCTCTATCGCGTGAATACCAATGGCACGGTTGAGCGGATGCGCTCAGGGCGCGCCCCGGCGCCGGCGGATCGCGTGGTGGCCCACCGCAAGCCGGTGTTTCCGCTTTCGTTTGAGCCTGGAGAGCGGGCGACGCTGTACCTGCGAGTGGCTACCCACGCCAGCATGACCCTCAACGGCCGGCTGGCGCCGACCTTTGAATTCTACGAAGACAGTGATCAGGAATATGTCTGGCTGGCCCTGTACTTCGGCGTGCTGGTGGCGCTAGGGGCTTATAATTTTCTGTTGTATTCGTTGTTTGTTTTCAGCTTCGGTGTTGCCGCCTCCAGCATGAACGGTCTGGGCCCTCTGCTACTGTGGCCAGGACTGGTCGGGGAGTGGGGCAACCGCATTCTGCCAACCGGGTATACCCTGGCCGCTATCCTGGCGGTGATGTTTGCTCGCAGCTTTCTGAATATGCGCAGTATTGCTCCGCGCTGGGACCAGGCGCTATCGGTCATAGCGATATGTTGGTGGTGCGCGACCGTGCTGACGTTACTGGTGTCAGTGCAGGATGCCCTCAGGATTATGTCGGCGATGGGTGTGTTGACCACAGCATTTTTGATCACCAGTGGGGTTGCCGGTGTACGCTACCTCATTCCTGCTGCCCGGATATACCTCTTGGCCTGGTTGCTCCTGTTGGTGGGCGCCGCGTTGCTGTCAGTCCGCAACCTGGGCTGGATACCATCCAATTTTTTCACCGTTTATGGCCTGCAGGTCGATTCCGCAATCGAGATGATCCTGCTGTCCTTCGGTCTGGCGACCCGATTTAACGAACTCAAGCGTCAAAAAGGAAGAGGCTCAGCGCCAGTTGGTGTTGTCGCTTCAGCAACTAGAGCGTGAACTGGAGAACCGGGTTGTTCAACGCACCTCAGAGTTGGAGGTCGCGAAGGCCGAACTGGAGTGCCGTGTAGTGAAAGACCCGCTCACCGGGCTCTATAACCGGTATGGCCTGATGATCCATCTGGAAAAATTCACACAGCGGGCGCAGCAGCGGGACGAGTTTCTGGCGGTAATCCTGATCGATCTGGACGGATTTAAACCGGTGAACGACCAGTACCGCCATGAAGCGGGTGATGTATTGCTTCAGATAATCGCCCATCGCTTGCAGCAGGAAGCTCGGGACAGTGACTGTGTGGCCCGGATGGGAGGCGATGAGTTTGTGGTGGTTACCGAGAACGTCGAATCAGAAGCCTGCGCACTGGAAATCGGCCAGAGACTGCGCGACGCCATCTCACAGCCGGTACCCCTGCCCTCGGGAGATTCGGTATGGATTGGTGCCAGCGTGGGTATCTGCATTGGTCGGGGTGGAGAACAGACAGGCAGTGAGCTGATCCGGGGAGCGGATGAGGCCATGTATCGGGTTAAAAAAGAGCGCAAGAATGACGTTTGCCTGATGGTTTAGGGGGTTGAGCAACGGGTAGGCTCCCGTCGACGCCTCCTGCAAGTGCTGATGCCAGGGCTTTGGTTGGGCATAATTTGGACACCGGAAACAAAAAAAGGCCCTACGCTTGCACGTAAGGCCAAAAAAACAGAGCGAGCCCAACAGGATTTGAGTCAGTGATACGCCCCACTGAAACGCTAAAGATGGGGCCTAACGTCTGGTCAATGGCTTCCGGCCTGACGCAGATTCCTGGATGGAAGCTAATTAGTGACTCGGAGCCAGCTTGGAAGCCACAGTCTCGGAGAAAGAGCGGGATGCAGCTTTGAGCTTTGCGACCAGTGAGCCCACGCCTTCCGCGATGTATTGGTTACGCTCTCTTCTGGCGCGTTTCATCAGATCGTTAATTTCGTCAATGCTAGGTGTGGTTGAAAGTTCTTTAGCCATCGGGCGATTCTCCTCGGTTGCACCTTAAATCTCTATGTGACACATGCTACTGAGATCGTTAGAGTTGGAAAAGCGATCCTTCCTAAGCAAAATGATGAGAAAAACTCATGATTAGTGGTAACCCTTATGCGCCGCCTTCCCCCTTTGAATGCACTAAGAGTGTTTGAAGCATCTGCCAGAAAAGGCAGTTTTGCAGCGGCTGGCGACGAGTTGTCCGTGACGGCATCTGCTGTAAGTCACCAAATAAAGACACTTGAGGAATATTTAGGGGTAAGGCTGTTTAGTCGTAGCAAACGAAAGGTTGAGCTAACTCCGTCCGGAGAGCAGTACCTGATGTCGGTCAAACACGCGCTGGACGAAATCGAAATGGCGACTCACAGGTTGGCAGACAACCAGGAATCGAATGTGGTTCGTATCAGCGTAGCGCCCAACTTTCTGACTCGGTGGCTGATGCCGCGCATGTCTCGTTTCAGAGAGATATATCCGGACATTGAGCTGCAGATAAGTGCCTCTTTAGGTTTGCTAGATTTCAATCAATCGAACACGGATATGGCGGTCTACTATGGAAATGGCGAATGGGATGACATTGAGGTTTATTTTCTGCAGAAAGTAAGGCTTGTGCCTGTATGTAGCCCGAAGCTTTTGGAGGGAAATTACCCTTTGCGGGTTCCGAATGACCTGCGCCATCACACCTTGATCTATGTCGGTACACGCAAGTGGGAATGGGAGAACTGGTTACAACTTGCCGGCGCGGAGTTCATTGCGCCCAAGGACAGCCTTCAGTTGTCCAGTAGTCAACTAACTACGGCGGCAGCGCAGGAAAACCTTGGAGTTGCGCTCGCGGACCCCACGCTGACTTCCAGGGAAATCAGTTCCGGGAATCTGGTAGTGCCGTTCGATATTCCGCTTGATACCCGCAAAGCCTTTTATCTGGTTTATCAGAAGCACCGCCCGTTGACTATGGGCATGAAGGCGTTCAAAGAATGGTTGATCAACGAAATGCAGGCTACCGATGCATATGGGGTGGAAAATGTGTCCCTGCCAGGCAAGGCCGCGGAACAGACGTAATTGTCTTGGTTAAGGTCACAATTACTGCACCAAAAAAAGCAAAAATTCGTGGACACACCATGGATACATTTTGGACACAGCCAAATAAAAAGGCCCTACGCTCTCACGTAAGGCCTTGAAAAATATGGCGCGCCCGACAGGATTCGAACCTGTGACCCCTGCCTTCGGAGGGCAGTACTCTATCCAGCTGAGCTACGGGCGCATTCGAGTGTGACGGCGAAGCGTCAATTTCGAGTGCGCAATCTTACGTGTGCGGGCGTACTCTGTCCAGTACAGGTTCGTTGGTTGCACGTGCTTGTTATCACGGAAAAAGGGGCGTTGGCGTTATGTTTACCAGGGCGCTTTCATTGCCGAAAGACACTTCACCATCCTGAATGGATATCTGGAAGTTCATGTTGCGTTCTACCAGCCCAGCGAGGATTTCTGTGGATTCACTTGGCAGTTCAACAATCGTGAGGTTGCGGAAGCGGCTCAGCTTATTTTTGTGCTTCTCCAGCCATACTGGCACGGCGCGAGCACCATATGCGTACAGGATGACCTGGCGTGAGCGGTTGCAGGCTTTGCGTAGGCGGCTTTCGTCGGGCAGACCCAGCTCAATCCACAACTCAATTTCGTCACTCAGGCTTTTCTGCCACAGTTCGGGCTCGTCGTCGGTGCTCAGGCCTTTGGTGAACTCGAGCCCCTCGCAGGCGTTCAGTGCAAAGGCCAGCAGGCGAATCATCATGCGCTCGTCATTTTCCGACGGGTGTCGGGCCAAGGTAAGCTGATGATCCGCGTAATAGTGCCTGTCCATGTCGGCAATATTGAGCGTGGCTTTAAAAATGGTTGCTTTGAGCGCCATGACCGTCCTGCAGTGGTATCAAGATGTTGGTTTGCGATAGTGTAATGCAATTCTCCGGATGATGAGCATTACGGCATGTCGATGTTGCGCGGTTTTCTAATACTGGTTCTGTTTTTTCTTTTTGGCGAGGCATTGCGGCTGGTGTTTCTCATTCCGGTTAGCGGCGGTGTGCTGGGTATGATCCTGATGACGCTAACGCTGATGTTGCGAGGCAGGGTAAGCGATGCGCTTGCTTCGTCAAGCCAGGCACTGATCTCCATCCTCGTACTGCTGATCATGCCTGGCGTGGTCGGGGTATTCTTCATGGCATCGCAGTTTTCCGGGCAGTGGCTGGCCGTCTCGGCCGCATTGCTGCTGGGTACTTTTCTGAGCGTTTTGACGACGCTGCTGTTAATGAAGAGCATGGTGCGACTGTCTGCGCGGAGCCAGGCAAATGACTGAGCTTGTTGAGCGCTTTGTCGCACTCCCTGACATTTTTTCTGCCAGCCCGATATTTGCAATCGGGCTCACCTTGAGTGCTTTTTTTGCCGGGAACTGGCTGTTTGCCCGCATGGGGCGCCCCCTATGGATGCCGCCGGTGGTGCTCTCGGCCGTGATGTTGGCGGCGGTGATTGCAGTTTTGTCAGTAGACTATGTTCGCTATCAGGAAGGAGCGCTCTGGATAACGGTGTTGCTTGGCCCCGCCACGGTGGCTTTGGGGATTCCGCTGTATCAGCAGATTCACCATATCCGGGCTATGTGGATCCCGATTGTGGTCACACTGCCGCTGGCGGCCACGATGGCGGCGGTGTATGCCGTGGTAATCGCGTGGGCGATGGGCGCTACGCCAGAGGTGCTGGCATCGTTGGCTCCCAAGTCTGTGACAGCACCGATCGCTATTGGTATCACCGAGCAATTGGGTGGGTCGGTGCCACTGATGATGGGCGGTCTGTTGATAACCGGTGTGGTTGCAACGCTGTTTGTTGATCTGCTGGCAAAGTGGTTACCGGTCGAAGATGAACGCATTCTCGGTTTTGCGCTTGGTCTCAATGGCCACGCGATTGGTACGGCCAGGGCGTTTGAAATTAGCCATACCGCTGGTGCTTTTGCCTCTCTGGGTATGGGGCTGACGGGCGTTTTTACCGCACTTATCCTGCCTTTGGTCTTTCGCCTTTAAACGCTGGTGGCGGCTGCGTGTGCAAGCCGTCATTCAGTTCACGAATAACCGCAAGTTGTAATTTCGATTGCCGTACGTAGTTTCCAAGACTAGTTTCTACGGTAGACGTCCGGCGCGCCTGAGCTTCGATGTGTCTTTAGAAAGCACCGTAGGAAAAACTTGGAAAGTGCCGTAAAAATTCGTAAAACAACGACGGAAAACATAATGAAAAAATTACTTGCAGCTTTAGTCGGTACCATGGCGCTGGCCACGGCTCCGGTTGCTCTGTCTGCCGAGGCGACGAAAGAGCTTAAGATGGCGTACGACGCCGATCCGGTCACCCTCGATATTCACGAGCAGTTATCCGGGGGCATCCTGCAATTATCCCACATGTCTTTTGACCCTCTGGTGCGCTGGACGAAAGATCTTGGTTTTGAAGCCCGGCTGGCTGAAAGTTGGGAGCGCGTGGATGACAAAACCATGCGGTTCAAACTCCGCGAAGGGGTAAAGTTCCATTCCGGTAATGAACTCACCACCAAGGATGTGAAGTTCACCTACGACCGACTGAAGGAAAGCCAGGATTTCAAGGCCATCTTCAAGCCGTTTAGTGGCATAACTATCGTTGATGACTACACTTTTGAGCTTGTGACCAGCGAGCCTTTTCCGCTGCTACTCAATACCGCTACCTATATTTTTCCGCTGGACAGTGAGTTTTATTCCGGCGAGACAGCAGATGGCAAGAAGAAAGACGCTATTCAAAAGCACGGCAACTCCTTTGCATCCGGCAACTTGTCCGGCACTGGCCCCTACTTGGTCACATCACGCCAGCAAGGCGTGCGCATGGAATTTGAGCGCTTTGCGGATTACTGGGATGAAGAATCCCCCGGCAACGTAAAGAAAATCGTGCTGACTCCGATCAAGGAAAACAACACCCGGGTTTCTGCACTGCTGTCTGGCGGTGTGGACTTCATCGCGCCGGTGCCGCCTACGGATCTCGAACGCATCAAGCGCGACAAAAATTCGGATCTGGTCACCATGAGTGGCACCCGGATTATCCTGTTCCACCTGAATCAGGAACGGGTTGAAGCTTTCAAAAATCCGAAGGTGCGTCAAGCAGTTGCTTATGCCATCAATCAGGAAGGTATTGCCGCCAAGATCATGAAAGGTTTTGCCACGCCTGCTTCCCAGTTATCACCGGCGGGTTATCAGGGTCACAACGAATCCCTGAAGCCGCGCTATGATGTGAAAAAAGCCCAGCAGCTGATGAAAGAGGCCGGTTATGAAGATGGTTTCACCATCACCATGATGGCGCCAAACAATCGCTACGTGAACGACGACAAGATCGCTCAGGCCGCAGCTGCGATGCTGGCCCGTATCAACATCAAAGTGGATCTCAAAACACTGCCCAAGGCCCAGTACTGGCCCGAGTACGACAACCGCTCGGGAGACATGATGTTGATTGGCTGGCATGCAGACACCGAAGATTCCGCCAATTTCTATGAGTTCCTGACATTCTGCCCGGAGGCCGACAGCGGCTCTGGCCAGTATAACGCTGGCAACTACTGCAACCCGGAAATCGATGCGCTGGTTGAAAAGGCCAACGTCGAAACCGATGTGGACAAGCGCACCGCGATGCTGCAGGAAGTGGAGCAGCGCCTGTACGACGATGCCGCTTTCGTTCCTCTGCATTGGCAGGATCTGGCTTGGGCCAGTAAGAAAAACGTGAAGGTCGAACCGATTCTGAACGTGATGAATTTCCCCTACCTGGGTGATCTGGTCGTAGAGTAACGGGGGACTTATCCCTGGCTCCAAACCTCTCTCCCGCAATGGGAGAGGGGCTTTAAATTACTCATTAGCGGTAAATTCTTCATGTTAGCGTTTTTGGTTCAGCGCATATCCCAAGCTGTTCTGGTCATGTTCGTGATCAGTGTGATCGCGTTTGCCATTCAGGATGGCCTTGGCGATCCGCTTCAGGAAATGGTGGGCATGTCCGTCTCCATGGAAGAGCGGGAAGCTCTGCGAGAGGAACTGGGACTGAATGATTCCATGGTGGTTCAGTATCTGCGCTTTGCGGGCAATGCTGTACAGGGGGATCTGGGCAACTCCTATTTTTACGGCAAGCCTACCCTAGAGGTGATTTTTGAGCACCTGCCGGCCACTTTGGAGCTGGTGATCGGTGCCAGCCTGATCATCATGCTGTTGTCGGTGCCCATTGGCGTCTATGCCGCCATTCGGCCACAGGCTTTGTTGGCCAAGTTTTTTATGGGTGTGAGTACGGTCGGGATATCCATCCCGGTGTTCCTCACGGCCATTGTTCTTATCCAGATATACTCCATCGGCGTGACCGTCGAATGGTTCCCAGTGGACACAGGCTGGGGCCAGTGGCTAAACGGTGCTTTGAGCACTGAAGGCGGCATGCCGTCCTATGGCCGGGGTGATGATCTTACTCATCTTTTTGGCACCTGGTATTCCGGTTTCTTCTCAGAGATCGGGCTGATGCATCTGGTGCTGCCTTGCGTGTCTTTGGCGTCCATCATGTTGCCGCTGTTTATCCGCCTGATTCGTGCAGAAATGATGGAAGTGCTGCAAAGCGATTATATCCGCTATGCCCGGGCCAAAGGCCTGAGTGCGGTACGAATCAACTTTCTCCATGCCCTCAAGAACACCATGCTGCCGGTTATCACCGTGGGTGGTGTGCAGGTAGGCGTTATGGTGGCTTATACGATTCTCACAGAAACCGTTTTCCAGTGGCCCGGCGTTGGGCTGATGTTTCTGGAAGCCATTACCCGCAGTGATATTCCATTGATTGTTGCCTACTTGATGGTGGTGGGGCTGATTTTTGTGATTACTAACACGCTGGTGGATCTGGTTTACGGGCTGGTGAATCCCACGGTGAAACTGACAGGTAAGAAAGCATGACAACAGCGACGCTTTCCCGCTGGAATCGCTTTCGCGAGTCCTTCCTCTGGTACAGCTTCAAGCGCGACAAGGTGGCGATTGCCAGCTTCATTGTGCTGCTCTTGATGGTGTTTGCGGCCATTTTCGCGCCTCTGTTCGCCCCAACGGATCCTTACGATCTGGCGCAGATCGACATCATGAATTCGGAACTGCCGCCGGTGGGGATGCCGGGGGCCGATCCGACATTTCCTCTGGGTACAGACGCTCAGGGCCGGGATATGCTCTCTACCATTCTTTATGGTACTCGAGTGTCCCTGCTGATCGGCTTTGGTGCCGTGGTGCTGCAGGCTGCGCTGGGCATTCTGTTCGGGCTGCTGGCGGGTTATCTGGGTGGCCGGGTGGATTCCATCCTGATGCGCATTGCCGATGTTCAGCTCTCCTTCTCCACCCTGATGGTTGCGATTATTGTGGGTGCGGTATTCAAAGCCAGTTTTGGTAACCTGATGTTTGGCGAAATCGCCATTTACATGCTGATTTTTATCATCGGTATTGCCGAATGGCCGCAGATTGCACGCACCGTGCGTGCGTCTGTGCTGGCGGAGAAAAAGAAGGAGTACGTGGATGCTGCAAAGGTGATGGGCTTTCGCACCAATCGCATTATGTTCCGCCATATTCTGCCCAATACCCTTTCTCCGATTTTTGTTATCGCCACCGTGCAGATCGCCAACGCGATTATTTCTGAGGCGGCGCTGTCGTTCCTTGGGCTTGGAATGCCGGAAACCCAGCCGTCTCTGGGCTCGCTGATCAAATCCGGCTTTGATTACATTCAGAGCGGTTCCTGGTGGATTACCCTGATTCCCGGCCTGGTGCTGGTCGTGCTCGTACTGGTCATCAACCTTCTGGGTGACTGGCTGCGGGATGTCATGAACCCACGGCTGTACAAGGGCTAAAAACCATGAAAAGCGACACGCCATTGCTGGAAGTAAAAGATCTGGATGTCCGGTTTGCCGTGCGCGGCGGCGACCTTACGGCCCTGCGCGGTATCAGCTTCAGCCTTGATAAAGGTGAGCGGCTGGGCCTGGTGGGGGAATCCGGCGCCGGTAAATCCGTAGCGGCTTTCTCGATTCTCAATTTGATAGCGCGCCCGGGTTACATTGCTAGTGGGCAGATTTTGTTTGAAGGGAAAGATCTGGCTGCCATGAGCGAGCGGGAACTGCGCAAGATTCGCGGCAACCGCATTGCCATGATTTTTCAGGATCCGATGATGACGCTTAACCCGGTGCTGAGCATTGGCACCCAGATGGTGGAAGCCATCCAGGCGCACCGCCGGGTCAGTACGAAAGCAGCGCGGGATATTGCCTTGAGCAAACTGCGCAAGGTGCAGATACCTTCCCCGGAAAAGCGGCTCGACCAGTACCCCCATGAGTTGTCGGGTGGCATGCGCCAGCGGGTGATTATTGCCATTGCCCTGTTGCTGGACCCGGAAATCATTGTTGCCGATGAACCCACCACTGCGCTTGATGTCACCATCCAGGCGGAAATCATGGCGCTGCTGCTGGATCTGTGTGAACAGGAAAATGTCGCGTTGATGCTGATTACCCACGATCTGGGTGTGGTATCCCAGGTTACCCAGCGCATGTTGGTGATGTATTCGGGTCGCATTATCGAACAGGGGCCCACCCGGGAGATCATCAACGATGCCCAGCACCCCTATACCCAGGGACTGATCAATGCGCTGCCGCAAATGGGCGAGCCCGGTGCGAGGTTGTTCCAGATTCCCGGCTCCATGCCGTCCCTGAAAAACGTGCCGACTGGCTGTCCGTTCCACCCACGCTGTGATTTCGCCACCGATCAGTGCCGAAAGACCATGCCTGAGTACGTGCGTTCCGGGAACGTGGATGTGGCGTGTTACGAGGTCAGCAACTTGATCGAGCAGGAGAAAAACATGCAGGAGGCCGGATCATGACCTCCCCACTGGTAGACATCCGCGGGTTGGAAAAGCGGTTTGACCTCTCTGGAAGTTTGCTTGAGCAGATTACGTTCAAGGGCGGCCGCTTCCATCGCAAGCAGGAAGCCGTTCATGCCATCAACGGCGTAGATCTGCAGGTGCACAAAGGGGAGGCGTTGTGCGTGGTAGGCGAATCCGGCTGCGGCAAGTCCACGGTTGCCCGCACGGTTATGGGTTTGTTGTCGCCCAGCGCGGGCGAGGTGCATTACGGCGGCCAGCGCATTGATAATCTCAAGGGTCGGGATGTGCTGCCCTATCGTCGCAAAATGCAGATGATTTTCCAGAACCCCTATGCCTCTCTGAACCCCCGAATGACGATTCAGCAGACGCTGGAAGAGCCGATTCACTTTCATCGCCCGGAGTTGGCGCGCACCGAGGTGCTTAGCAAGGTTCAGGAGGTGATGCAGTCGGTGGGAATAGACCCGGACTGGGGCAGTCGGTTTGGCCACGAGTTCTCCGGCGGCCAGCGCCAGCGTATTGCCATTGCCCGTGCCCTGGCGGTAGACCCTGAGTTCATCGTCGCGGACGAGCCCATCTCGGCGCTGGACGTGTCTATTCAGGCACAGGTGCTGAACCTGCTGATGGAAGCGCAGGAAACCCGCAATCTGACCTACCTGTTCATCACCCATGATCTTGCCGTGGTAGAACACTTCGGCACCCGTGTCGCGGTGATGTACCTCGGCAGGGTATGCGAGCTGGCGGACACCAAAACGCTGTTTGCCGAGCCACGACATCCCTACACCCAGGCGTTGCTCTCGGCTATCCCGAAACTGGAAGACGACAGGCCCAACTACATTCGGCTACAAGGTGAAGTGCCAACACCGGTAAATCTGCCATCCGGATGCGTGTTCCATGGGCGCTGCCCTTATGCCAATGAACGCTGTCATCAGGAAATACCCCAGATGATCGCCACGGATGGCGGTACACAGGTGGCCTGCCATGCGGTGGAAGAGGGCCGGCTGTAAGAGGACAGGTTTTAAGAATGCAGGTTTTAAGAGTGCCGGTGCTATAGGCTATGATGCGCGCAGTGAGTAGCCTTTGAAAAACCGTCACCCTTGACCTGCACTCTTTACTGTCATTCGCTGGGGAGCCCATGGAAATACGCTGGCTGGAAGACTTCATGGCGTTAGCCCGCACGCGCCATTTTTCGCGGGCCGCCGAACTGCAGCATGTAAGCCAGCCCACGTTCAGCCGTCGTATCAAGCTGCTTGAAGAAGCCATGGGTGCCACTCTGATTAACCGGCAGACGCTGCCCTTGTCTCTTACGCCTGCCGGGGAGCGGTTTTTTGATTTGTGCCAGCGGGTAACCCGAGATGTCCGGGACGTCCGCGGCCAGATTGCCGAGCTGGAAGCGGAGGTGTCTGCGCGTATCAGCGTGGGCTCTACCCAGGGACTGTTTTCTCATTTTTATCAGGGTTGGGCCAGTGACGTGGGCGTTGCCGACCGCCTTCAACTGAACCTCAAAGCGACAAGCTGGGTAGGGGAGCGGTTTCTGGATGCTCTGGACGGCGGCGAATGCGATTTGGTGTTGTGCTACTGGCACCAGGATTTACCCTGGGGCGACCGATTGGCCCGGGGCGAGTACGAATCCATCATGCTCGCCCGCGAGTGGCTGGTGCCGGTGAGTGTTGCGGCGGATAACGGGGAGCCCCGATTTCCGCTGCCGGGAGCCGCAGGCAAGGTCGTGCCGCTGATTGCCTATCACTCACGGGGCTTTTTGCAGTCCGCCATTGAGGCGCACCTGGCGCGCAGCAAAGACTCCGTAAACCTCTTGCCACTGAACGAAAACACTCAATCAGCAAGCATCAAAGCGCTGGTCAAGCAGGGCTTTGGAATGGGTTGGCTGCCCAGCCGGATGACGGAAAAGAGTGAGCACTTTGGCAGCCTGACACGGGCCGGTGACGAGCGCTGGGATGTGCCACTGGAAATCCGCCTGATCCGGCTGCGTGAGCCACGTTCAGACGACCTTTTAACACTCTGGAAAACACTGGAAAGCCAACATGCCTGACACCGACCTGCTATCCCTTCAGATTGATCACGTGGGTATTCTGCAGGACCGCTATGAGCAGGTTCTGGAAGATCATGGCTATGACAGCCTGCTGATCAGTTCCGGCGCGGCGCCCATGCGCTACGGTGATGATCAGTCCTGGCACTTTCAGGGCTATGGCCCGTTCCTGCACTGGACCGGGCTGGCCGGTTATGAACACGCCTGGCTGCTGATCCGGAAAGGCCGCAAGCCAATACTGTCACTGCATCAGCCGGTTGATTTCTGGCACGCGGGTCTTGAGCTGGCGCAGGAACCCTGGCTGGCGGAATTCGAGCTTCGTTTCAGTGAAAGCCGCTCGGCGCCTGAACTGGACAGCATGAGCCAGCTCGCGGTTATTGGTGATTCCTCACTGCTGGCAGACGTGCCTGGCGATGAAAACCCGGGCGCCCTGTGCGCCGCGCTTGATGAAACCCGGGTACATAAGACTGCCTACGAAATAGCCTGCCTGGCTTATGCCAACAAGCTGGCAATGGCAGGCCATCACGCTGCCCGCGATGCGTTTCTGGTCGGTGCCAGTGAGTTTGAAATCAACCTGGCCTACCAGCGCGCAACGCAACAGCGTGAGGCTGACGCGCCTTACCACAGCATTATTGGGGTAAACGATCACGCTGGCACGCTGCACTATCAATATTACGACACGGCTGCTCCTGCCAGATCGCGCAGCTTGCTGATTGATGCCGGCGTGCGTTATCGAGGCTATTGCTCCGACATTACCCGCACCACCGCGGGTGTCAGGGAAGGGCGCTTTGCCGCTCTGGTACAAGGGCTGGAACAGTTGCAGTTCCGGCTCTGCAAGATGGTGGCACCGGGCGTTGAATATGTGGATATCCACCGTAAAGCGCACCTGGGTATTGCGGCACTGCTGAGCGCGGCAGGGCTGGTCAGCGATTTGAGCGATAAGGAAATGGTGGCCGAAGGCGTTACCCGGGCCTTCTTTCCTCATGGAATCGGTCACTTCCTGGGCGTGCAGGTACACGATGTTGCCGGCAAGCCGGCTCCATCGCCCGCTGATGCACCTTTTTTGCGGCTGATGCGAACGCTGGAACCCGGCATGGTCGTGACGATAGAACCGGGGTTGTACTTCATTCCTTCCCTGCTGGAGCCGCTGCTGTCCGGCCCTCTTGGACGCCACATTAATCGTCCGTTGCTCGATGAGTTGCGGGGGTGTGGCGGGATACGCATAGAGGACAACGTGGTGGTAACGGATTCAGGCGGCCGAAACCTGACCCGGGAAGCCGAGGGCTGAAACAATCCGTTGCACAAAATTAATACGATGTGCTTGCAATCCGGGATGCTAATGACAATAATTATCACTAACATTATTGTCGTTGGTGGAGTTGCTTTATGTATGTATGCCTTTGCCACGGGGTCACAGACCGGGACATCCGTGAAGCGTCAGAGAACGGTGTGTCTTCCATGCGTCAGCTTGGGAAAGAGCTGGGTGTAGGCACCCAGTGCGGGCGCTGCGCCTCCATGGCACGCGGCATTCTGCGTGAAAGCCGAACTCCGGATTACCTGGCGCTGGCGAACATGTTGGCAAGTCCCGCCTGACGCGTCTGGTGTTTATTTCCTTTCCGCAATTTTGTAATGCGCTTTAAAGCGCTATCCTTGTCGGGTGACGAGAGAACCACTTAGAGAGCTTTGAAAGCTCACCGAACCCGAATCAATCAGCCGGGTAGGCCTTTCGTCTGAGAAGGGCGAGTTAGCCGGCTGGGATCAAGGAGTGCTGCAATGAAAGGCGATAAAAAAGTCATCCAGTTTCTGAACAAAGTTCTTGCCAACGAACTGACGGCCATCAACCAGTATTTCCTGCATTCACGCATGTACAAAGACTGGGGCATCACCAAGCTTGCGGCCAAGGAATACGAAGAGTCCATTGACGAGATGAAACACGCCGATCAATTGATCGAGCGCATCCTGTTTCTGGAAGGCCTGCCCAACCTGCAAGACCTGAACAAGCTGATGATCGGCGAGAACGTTGAGGAAATGATTGCCTGTGACCTCAAAATCGAACACATCGCCCATGTCGATCTGAAAGAAGCCATTGCTTACTGCGAAGAAATTCAGGATTACACCAGCCGCCAGCTGTTCCGCAGCATACTCGACAGCGAAGAAGAGCACATTGACTGGCTCGAAACCCAACTGGAAATGATTAACCAGATGGGCATTCAGAACTACATCCAACTGCAATCTGCCGCAGCGGAGTAATACCGATAATGGATCTGTCCTGCTTTAAAGCCTACGACCTGCGCGGCAGTGTGCCAGAGCAGCTGAACCCGGCTCTGGCCGAGCGCATCGGGCGCGCGTATGTGGAAATCACCGGCGCCAAAAAAGTCATCGTCGGATACGATATCCGCCTCTCCAGCCCGGAAATCACCGAAGCCCTGAATTCCGGGCTTATGGCGGCAGGCGCCGACGTGTTTGATATAGGCTTGTGTGGCACAGAATACGTGTACTTTGCCACCAGCCACTATGGCATGGACGGTGGCATCATGGTCACCGCCAGCCACAACCCCAAGAATCACAACGGCATGAAAATGGTCGGGCCCGAATCTCGCCCTATCAGCTCTGATAATGGCCTGAACGACATTCGTGACAGAGTGCGGGAACCTTTTGCAGATGCGCCGGTACAGGGCAGATATGAAGCGCTGGAAGTCACCAGTGCCTACATAGATCACTTGCTGGGCTACATCGACGCGGCCGCACTGGCACCGATCAAGATTGTCGTCAACGCCGGTAACGGCGGCGCTGGTTTGGTGATCGACGAACTCGAAAAGCACCTGCCTTTCGAATTCATCAAAGTACACCACCAGCCTGACGGCAACTTCCCCCACGGCGTGCCCAACCCCATTCTGGAAGAAAACCGCGCGGCCACAGCCGACGCAGTGGTCGAGCACGGCGCCGCCATGGGCATTGCCTGGGATGGCGACTACGATCGCTGCTTCTTCTTCGACGAAAATGGCCGGTTTATTGAGGGCTACTACATCGTCGGCCTTCTGGCGGACCAATTCCTGCGCAAGACCGGCCCCGGAAAAGTCATCCACGACCCGAGGCTGATCTGGAACACCCAGGACCTGGTAGAAGCCGCCGGCGGCGAAGCCATTGAAAGCAAAACCGGCCACGCCTTCATCAAACAGCGCATGCGCGACGAAGACGCGGTATACGGTGGCGAAATGAGCGCACACCACTACTTCCGTGACTTCGCCTACTGCGACAGCGGTATGATCCCCTGGTTGCTGCTCGCTGAACGCCTGTGCCAGTCCGGAAAACCGTTCTCATCCCTCATCGACGCCCGTATCGAAGCCTATCCGGCCAGCGGCGAAATCAACCGCACCATCGACAACCCACCCAAGGTAATCGCGGCCATAGAGGAAAAATACGGCGCCAACGCAAAGAGCGTCAGCTACGTAGACGGCCTCAGCGTGGAATTCGACAACTGGCGCTTCAACCTGCGCATGTCCAACACCGAACCCGTCGTTCGCCTGAACGTGGAATCCCGTGGTGACATACCGTTGATGAAAGCGAAAACCGAAGAGCTGCTCGCAGAAATGGAGCGGTTGAATAACCTGTAGGGATGATTTGTACCTTTGTCTCAGGCTATCCTGCAGTTGGGGCTGGCCTGGCGGTACGAGTTGCGAAAACTGTGCGGAGCCATGGATGGCGGAGCTCAAGCGTCACATGGATGTGCCGCAAGGAGCGTGTTTTCGCAACTCGTACCGCCAGGCCAGCTTGCACCGCAGCCTGATATAACTCAGAGCCAGTCGTTCAGCATAATCCCAAGCCCGAACCGCTCAATCCGATGATTGTAATCAATCAGACTTTCCCCATACCCGTTGTAATACTGGAAGAACCCCTTGATCGTATCGCCAATAGGGAAACTATAACCAAATTCCACAGACGTGCGGTTATCCGAGCGGAGATTGTTCATAAGCTGTAGGGAAAATGTCCGATCCTCTGCAAGCTTGTAAACAATGTTGTAGTTGGCGTATCCCAGATAACTCTCAATGTCTGCATTGTCGTCCTCGCTGGCGCTCTCCGGAATCCGATACCAGGGCCTTACAGCAAACAGCCAGCGATCATAAGTAACGGCGGCGCCTGCCACAATCCGGTTCCAGCTCCGTGAGCGGGGTTCCGACTGACCATTGGACTGGTGATTGATGCCAATCGTAAAGCCGCTAAGCGTCACATCGCCCATGTTCCAGTTGGCCTGGTGACGGAGAAAAATCTCGGGTTCGTAGTTGGTCTCACGGAACGGCGCAGATTCATCCTGATTATAAACCTGCCAGAACGAACGCTGGGTATAACCGAACCATAACGTCGTGCGATTATCCAGCCAGCCTGTCAGCATTGGAACCTTGAAGCTGATCTGATACTTGGCTTCCTCGTTTTCAAGCCCATAATCGTAACTCGTCGCACCCAGCCTGGGGCTAGTCGGCGTTGTGTTGGGGTCATCCGCCCAGGTGAATGGCATGATGTAAGTGGGGCGATGGCTAATGAAACTGCCAGAGAATGAAAACAGCGCTTTTTCGGCGGTTAGGGATTGATCCACGATATTGGTCATCACGCCACTGTCGGGATCATCCTCGTCGATGGCCTCAGCCAGTCGTGCCTGGCTTTCCCTGTTCGGGGCCAATGTGTCTGCTGCCAGCTCGGCGTCTTCGACGTCCTGCTCGCTCGCCTGGTCGCGGGCGGATTGCGGATCGTTGAATGAGTCGTAACAGGCCAGGCGCTGAACGCCCTCCCGAATCAGGGCGCATTCCTCAGGGGAGGTTGCCTGGCGACTCTCGATCAGAGTGGATTCCTGTGCAATTGTCAGTGCTGGCCACAGAATTACAAACGTGGCGGCCTTCAAAACCCGGGAATTGGGGCGTTTGTACATACTCCGAATCTCTCTATGCGGCATTGAGGCTGAGCCATGTGCTGGCGATACCGTAAACCCAGACGCCGATCAGGGTAACGGCCAGTAAAGAAAAAACAATTTTGTGTCGAAGCTGGTTGGCAGCACTCACCGCTACAACCCAACGCAGGTACATAAGGCCAATGAAGCTCAGGAAAACAGCAAAGCTTGCGAACGCGGGTATCAGCAGCCAGGCCGGGTTGATACTATGGCCGGTATCCGTCTGGCTCGAGAACCAGCCCATGGATGCCAGCAGCACTGCCAACGCGCTGAACTCTGTAATCAGAAGTGCTTTACGCAATGGGTGCGGTGCGGGTTTCTCCGGGTTATTCATGAATCCGATCCTGGAAGTTCTGAGGTAAGCTGCGACATGTTAACCGGATGTCGTGAAAGAGTCTCCACGCTTACGTAATGGCAATAAAAATGGTGGAAATCAATTTATGATTTTGCTATTCGGTTTTTTT
>NZ_JBLXHQ010000033.1:0-45778 GCF_048259445.1 Marinobacter sp.
GGTATTTCTTGTCGAAATACTCCAGCCAGCGCCCACACGAATTACTTGGTTAATTTGTTAAAGAGCGTTTGAGCCGTTGCTCAATCAAGGTGGCGTATTTTACATCGTCTCGCCGCCTTGTCAACCGTTTATTTTCGATCGAAATTCAAACCCACTCAATCGAACTAAACCGTCACTTCTTAAATCAGGATGAGGAGTATACACCTCCAAACCATCCTGTCAACCGCTGCAGTGAAAAAGAATTCAAAAATTCTCAATCTATTCAAACGGTTACCTTCTCGGTCCTGAGTCGCCTAAGTGACGCTCCCCTCGAAAGAGATGCGCATTCTACAGAGCTGAACGAAGGTGTCAACGGAATCACGAAACTATTTTAAGACTGCCCCAGCTTACCCGTAGCAAGCGCCCTACCTATCTAACGAACCCCGCACCAACCCGGGCGTTCAGCCACATGTTCACAGATGAACTTCAATTGCCTTGGCAGCAACCACCGCCTTGTTTCTTGCCTCATCAATACTGCCACCCCTGGCAAGAGCAACCCCCATCCGGCGGCGTCCCGAAAGTTCCGGCTTACCAAATAGCCTTAACTGCACGTCCTGTTCGGAAAGAGCTCTGTCTAACCCGGAAAACGCAACCTCGGTGGAGTCACCTTCCGGAAGAATCACTGCAGAGGCCGACGGACCCTGCTGGCGAATTAGCGGAATCGGCAATCCAAGTATTGCTCTTGCGTGCAACGCAAACTCAGACAAATCCTGAGAGACCAGCGTAACAAGGCCGGTATCGTGGGGCCTCGGGGAGACTTCCGAAAAATAGACATCATCACCATTGATAAAGAGCTCTACTCCATATACCCCATACCCCCCAAGGTTTTCCGTAATCTTTAAAGCAAGGTTACGAGATCTTTCGAGGGCTTTGGGACTCATAGGCTGTGGTTGCCATGACTCACGATAATCACCGTCTTCCTGTCTATGGCCAATAGGCTCGCAAAAACTTACTCCACCAGAATGCCGTACAGTCAGCAGAGTTATTTCATAATCGAACTTCACAAAGCCTTCAACAATGACCCTGCCCTTGCCGGCACGACCACCCGTCTGAGCGTATTCCCAGGCTGCATCAATCTGACTCTTGTCATTAACAGTAGATTGACCTTTACCGGACGAGCTCATCACCGGTTTTACAACAACAGGCAATCCAATCTCATTGACCGCATCAATAAACAACTCTTTTGTGTCAACAAACCGATAAGGTGAGGTGCTAAGCCCAAGCTCCTCTGCAGCCAGGCGCCGAATTCCCTCTCTATTCATCGTGAGATCAACTGCTCTGGCTGAAGGGACAACCTTGTAACCTTCCTGTTCGAGCCTGACCAGCTCGGCCGTCGCGATTGCTTCGATTTCCGGGACAATAAGATCAGGTTTTTCGAGCTCAATAATAGTGCGTAGTGCCTTTGCATCCAGCATATCGATAACATGACTGCGATGGGCAACCTGCATTGCTGGCGCATTGGGATAGCGGTCTGCGGCAATGACCTCAACCCCGAATCTCTGTAATTCGATAGCCACTTCTTTGCCGAGCTCACCCGAACCACATAGAAGCACCTTATAGGCATTCGCTTTCAGCGGTGTGCCTAACGTTACACTGGCATCATTATTCAAACTATATCCTCCAGCAGGAGCCGATCCACGTCAGAGATCTTCACGCCTGATTTAAAGTGCAATCTCCTGTTCCCGCTCAGCAACTTTTACAAGCACGGCTTTGCGCTCACAGTTAGACATTGAGGTCCAACGCAAA
Source organism: Marinobacter sp. (assembly GCF_048259445.1). Taxonomy (GTDB): domain Bacteria; phylum Pseudomonadota; class Gammaproteobacteria; order Pseudomonadales; family Oleiphilaceae; genus Marinobacter. The sequence continues at coordinate 1,786 of NZ_JBLXHQ010000033.1, forward strand.
ATCTCATCACTGGTGCGCTGGCAACCGATACACACATCGCGCTCATCCAGAGCACATATGCTTACGCAGGGTGAGCGAACCTTTTCATCAACAATCATATCGAGTCTGTCTCAGCTTTTTACGGGTTTCAGGCTTTTCATATAGCGGCTTGCGTTATTTACATAATGTGCAGCACTCAGCTCAAGCATTTTCTGTTGCTGCTCTGTGAGCTCTCGCTTGATTTTGCCTGGCGCACCCACTACCAATGACCCATCGGGGATAACCATCCCTTCCGGAATCAGGGTGTTCGCACCTATCAGGCAATATTTCCCTATCTTCGCACCATTGAGAACAACAGCATTAATGCCGATCAGTGAGTAATCTCCCACGTCACAGCCATGAAGCATGGCTTTATGTCCGACCGTGACACCTCTGCCTAGGGTTAACGGTATGCCCGGATCTGTATGTAAAACCGAACCGTCCTGCACATTTGTCTCAGGGCCAATTGTAATAAGCTCGTTGTCTCCGCGAATCACAACGTTGAACCAGATGCTGCTTTTCTCATGGAGGGCGACATTACCGATCACGGTTGCGTTGTCAGCAACAAACTGGCGATCTCCGAATAACTCGGGGGCACGACCTTCAAGCTCATAAAGCATTGCGTTTTCCTTATTATGTTCGAGGTTCAAGCAAATCTATGCCGGTATCGTACACAGCATTCAAAAAATCGACCAGAACCACGGCAGACAAACCCCATATTTGATAACGCTCCCACCGATAACAAGGAACATGAAAGGTATGGTTCTGAAAGTGCAAGGCATCAGTGCGCTCGCGACGGTCTTCGAGAAAGAAGGAGAGTGGCACACGAAACACGCTTTCAATCTCATCCGGGTTCGGGTCCAGCGGATGCCCCTCCGGCACAACACCAACATAGGGAGACACAAGAATGCCGTAACGGGACATCACTTGACCAAGCGGTGCGATGAGTTCTACCTGATCAGGTGGCAGGCCAATTTCTTCGTGGGTCTCACGCAGCGCGGTTGCAGCGAGCGACGCATCTCCGGGGTCCCGCTTCCCGCCCGGGTAAGCTACCTGCCCGCGATGGGTGCTCAGATTTGCCGAGCGCAACGTAAATATCATTTCGGGGTTGCCAGGATCATCCGTGACAGGCACAAGAATGCCTGCCTCGGGATAGTCCAGATCGAGCTTCCGCGGTGCGTAGCCCGTTAAACGCTGAACAAGTAAATCACGCAATTCGGAACTCCTGAGCAAATCCGGTGTTGAATGAGACAGAAACAGCTAGGATCATTAAACTGAAAGCTTCACCAATCCAAGTATACGGGGAAAAACATGAAGTACTGCAGCACATGCGGCCATCCGGTTAAACAACGAATCCCCGAGGGCGACAACCGTCACCGTTATGTGTGCGTAAACTGCAGCACGATTCACTACCAGAACCCGCGCATCGTTGCGGGTACAGTGCCCGTTTGGGAAGGGCAGATTCTACTTTGCCGAAGAGCAATTGAGCCCCGCTATGGGTATTGGACTCTTCCTGCTGGATATATGGAGAATTCGGAAACCACCGTGGAAGCCGCAGAGCGTGAAACTCTTGAGGAGGCACTGGCCGAAGTACATATTGAGGGGCTCTACTCCATTATTGATGTTCCCCATATAAACCAGGTGCACATGTTCTACCGGGCGACCCTTAAAAACGGGCAGTTTGGTGCCGGCGAAGAATCCCTTGAAAGCCGTCTGTTTGCTCTGGACGACATCCCATGGGAAGACATTTCTTTCCCGACAGTACGCAAGACTCTGGAATTTTTTATAAAAGATATCGAAAACGATTCATTCGGCGTTCACGTAAGTGACATCCGACATCCTATGGCCGCCACACGAAGCAAAGACGACCTATAACAACTCCATACGGTAGATCTCATAGGCGGGCTCCTCATAAGGATGGGCCTGCTTGAGAGCATCAACTGCCCGCCTTATCAGATCATCACTGCAGACGAGCTCAACCTTGAACTCATCCACCACTTCCAGTGCCCCCTTGACTCCCAGAAAAGGGTTGCTTCCATCAAGGGGCCGGAACTGTCCTTGTCCGCGGCTTTGCCACGCACACGAATCGTAATCCCCGATGCTTCCTGCACCAACGTCGAATAGTGCCCGCTTGGTTTTTTCCAGATGCGTTTCAGGTACGAAATAGCATATTTTGTACATAAGGCCGCTCTCAACACAGGATATTTTTTGTACAGATTAATAGGTTAGGCACTTACCCACAGAATCTGTGGATAACTCTGGGGAAAGTTTTAGTGAACCCCTCGCCAAACCCCGTATTTACTGCCCTCACGTTAAATTGGCGACAAAATCACCCGATATCTTTTTGTTAACGTTTTCATTAGGTTATGCAAGACGATCAAAAAATGAACCTATGTCGCACTCATTGTTCACCGAACACACAAAGAACCCCCTGCAATGTGCATAAACAAATTGAGTCAAGGGCTATTTCTGCAATATAACCAATTTTTTCACTTGAAAAACACCGGAAATTCCGTTCCGCAGTCATAAAAAAACCGACTCAGGAAAATCACCCTTTCAGGCTTTCCCAAAGTCGGCTTTTTCAGTCACGGTTCGGCTAGCCGAACCAACGCCTTGCATTCCTGAACATGCGAATCCAGGAGCCATCTTCCTGCCAGTCCTTCGGACGCCACGAATGCTGGACTGCACGGAATACCCGTTCAGGGTGCGGCATCATAATCGTGATGCGCCCATCACGAGTGGTCGCCCCGGCAATGCCGTTTTGCGAGCCATTAGGGTTATATGGATAACGAACCGTCGCCTGGCCCCGGTTATCCACAAAGCGAAGCGCTACTCGTTCACCCTCCGCCAGATCCGCCGCAGACGCGCTTCCCGAAAACTCGACCCTGCCCTCGCCATGAGCAACGGCTATGGGCATACGCGAACCAGCCATGCCTTCCAGGAAAGCTGACGGCGATGGCATCACTTCAACCATTGCCAATCGCGCTTCAAACTGTTCGGACTGGTTACGGACAAAACGTGGCCACCCCTCACTGCCAGGAATCAGTTCGTGCAAGTTGGATAGCATCTGGCAGCCATTGCACACGCCAAGTGCGAGCGTATCCTGGCGATTAAAGAACGCTGCGAACTGATCACGAACACGATCATTGAACAGTATGGACTTTGCCCAACCCTCACCGGCTCCCAATACATCTCCGTAAGAGAACCCGCCGCAAGCTACAAGGCTATTGAAGGCTTCCAGGCTAACCCGCCCGGAAAGCAGATCACTCATGTGCACGTCAACAGATTCAAAACCGGCCCGATCGAATGCCGCAGCCATCTCAACCTGACCATTGACACCCTGCTCACGCAGAACAGCAATCTTGGGCCGGACACCTTTATTGATGTAGGGCGCGGCAATGTCTTCATTTACATCGTAAGAAAGCTCTGCATGAAGCCCGGGATCGTCTGCATCCAGCAGATTATCAAATTCCTCAAGGGCGCAGTCAGCGTTGTCCCTGATAGCCTGGATACGGTAACTGGTCTCGGACCAAAGGCGCTGAAGTTCAGTCCGGGAATCATCTACGACTGTCGCCCCCTCAAAAATCAAGCGCAGGCGATCCTGATCATTCAGTGTTCCGATAACGCTGATATGGTCACCCAGACCGGCGCCCGAAAACTGCTGCAGCACAAAATCAGTATCCTCTCGGCGCACCTGAATAACAGCGCCCAACTCCTCATTGAACAACTCGCGGGCAAACTGGCTGCGATCGTCGGCAAGACCATCCAGTTTGATATCCACACCAGTTCGACCGGCAAAACACATCTCCGCGAGAGTCACATACAAGCCGCCATCGGAACGGTCGTGATAGGCGAGAATCTTATCGTCGGTATTCAGGCCCTGGATGACAGCAAAAAATGCTTTGATGTCCTCAGGATCGTCAAGATCCGGGGCCACGGCGCCAACCTGGCTATACACCTGAGCCAGAGCTGACCCGCCCAGACGGTTCTGCCCTGCGGCCAGGTCGATAAGAATCAGGTCGGTTTCACCTGCATCCTTTATAAGCTGCGGAGTCAAAGTACGCGAAACGTCGATAACCGGCGCAAAGCCACTGACAATCAACGACAGCGGCGCCGTAACGCTCTTCTGTTCGCCGCTGTCCTCTTCCCACATGGTTTTCATGGACATGGAGTCCTTACCCACGGGAATCGTAATTCCGAGCTCCGGGCACAGCTCCATGCCAACGGCGCGCACTGTTTCGTAAAGGTTTTCGTCCTCACCCGGGTGGCCGGCAGCAGACATCCAGTTAGCCGAAAGACGAATATCAGAAAGCTTCCCAATAGACGCAGCGGCCATGTTGGTAATCGCCTCACCCACCGCCATCCGGCCAGATGCGGGCGCATCAATAGTTGCAATCGGCGTGCGCTCGCCCATGGCCATAGCTTCACCGGCCAGCACGTCAAAAGAAGCTGCCGTGACTGCAACATCACTTACCGGCACCTGCCAGGGGCCCACCATCTGGTCACGGGCAACAAGCCCGGTAATCGTGCGATCACCAATGGTTATCAGAAAACTCTTCGAACCTACTGAAGGAAGCCGCAACACTCTGCGGATCGCGTCGTTCAGGTCAACTTTCGTAGAATCAAATACCGGCTTGGTAAATGATGACCGGTTAACACTTCTGTGCATGCGAGGCGGCTTGCCAAAGAGCACATCCATCGGCAGATCAACAGGCTTGTCGTTAAAATAGGAATCGCTCAGCTCGAGATGATGGGCTTCGGTTGCCTCGCCAATGACCGCATAGGGGCAACGCTCCCGGCGACACAGCGCATCGAAAAGTTCCAGATTTTCAGGAGCCACTGCCATCACGTAGCGTTCCTGGGATTCATTACACCAGATTTCCAGTGGTGACATGCCGGGCTCGTCACTGGGAATATCCCGCAACTCGAACTTTCCGCCACGACCGCCATCCTTGACCAGTTCAGGCATCGCATTCGAGAGTCCGCCAGCGCCAACGTCGTGAATAAAACATAGGGGGTTTTTCTCCCCCATCTGCCAGCAACGATCAATCACTTCCTGACACCGGCGCTCCATCTCAGGGTTATCCCGCTGAACAGAGGCAAAATCCAGATTCTCGTTACTGGACCCGGAATCCATAGAAGAAGCAGCGCTACCCCCAAGGCCGATAAGCATGGAGGGCCCACCCAGTACGATGAGTTTGGCACCTACTGGTATCTCGCCTTTTTCTACGTGTTCCGCGCGGATGTTACCAAGACCACCGGCAATCATGATGGGCTTGTGATAGCCACGGACTTCGTTACCCGCCGAACCGGCAACTTTCTCTTCGAATGTCCGGAAGTAGCCGGCTATATTTGGGCGGCCAAACTCATTGTTGAATGCAGCCCCTCCGATCGGGCCCTCAATCATGATATCCAGAGCGGAAGCGATCCGGTCAGGCTTACCGTAGTTTATTTCCCAGGGCTGGGGATCATCTGGCAAGTTGAGGTTGGAGACCGTAAAGCCTGTAAGCCCCGCTTTCGGTTTCGAGCCGCGACCTGTTGCTCCTTCATCACGGATTTCACCGCCAGAGCCGGTTGCCGCGCCTGCAGCTGGTGCAATGGCTGTCGGATGGTTGTGAGTCTCCACCTTCATAAGAATGTGAATGTCTTCCTGGTTATAACCATAAATACCGGTTATAGGGTCCGGGAAGAAACGGCCGCCACGGCTGCCCCGGATAACTGATGCGTTATCTTTATAGGCAGACAGAACGCCCTCGCTGTTCATTTCGAAGGTGTTACGGATCATGGCAAACAGAGACTTGTCCTGCCCTTCGCCATCGATGTCCCAGGACGCATTGAATATTTTATGGCGGCAGTGCTCGGAGTTTGCCTGGGCAAACATCATTAGCTCAACGTCAGTCGGATCGCGCTCAAGGCCGACAAACGATTTTACCAGGTAATCAATTTCGTCATCTGCCAGCGCAAGGCCCAGGCGCCTGTTTGCATCTACCAGCGCCTTGCGGCCACCAGCCAATACAGAAACCCGCTCAAGAGGGCGCGGCTCTTCATGACTGAACAGCAACTGCGCGCCACCCATTTCGTGGAAGACTTTCTGAGTCATGCGATCGTGCAGCAGGGTAGCAACCTTTTCGCGCTGATCCAGGCCAAGCTTCTTGCTGGCCTTGATATAAAAAGCTGTACCACGCTCGATGCGCTGAATCTGGCGCAACCCGCAATTACGGGCAATGTCGGTTGCCTTGCTGGACCAGGGAGACAGAGTTCCCGGGCGAGGTACAACGAGGAACAATACGCCATCCGGCTCCTCACTCGGTACACTGGGGCCGTATGTCAGGAGTCGGTCAAGGATGGCCAGCTCGGAGTCAGAAAGTGAACCCTCAAGATCCACAAAGTGCATGAACTCGGCATAAACATGCTCAATCTCGGGCGCAATGGCCTGAATTCTGGCGTACAGTTTATGAGAGCGGAATGGCGAAAGCGCGGGTGCGCCGCGAAGTTCAAGCATGATATCAACCTGTATCGCGCGAAACGGGGAAGTCCGGGTGCATTCTGAGAAGGCGCATATCATACTCGAAAGCGATGCCGGGATACAGCGCGGAAACGTTATTCACCAAGTCCACAATTGACATTGTTTTGCATAATTATTGATCAACTTTATTGACCCTCCTTCCTGCAGCAGGGATTATTGGAAAGTGGACATGGAGACCACGCCCGAAAAGACACTGGATGCCGCCAGCCATTTTACGTGCATCCCGCTGATCCAGCGGTAACGGAGAACAGGGACTTGCCCAGAATTCTGACTGCGTACACTGCAGCGACGGCATACACGTCGATGGTCGCCTGCACACTGACCCTGGCCCTGCTGACCCTGACCGGGTGCAGCCAGCCAAGTACGTTGCAGGAAATCCGTAACGAAGGAGTACTGCACGTAATTACCCGGGTTGCGCCATCGATTTATTATGAGGGGCGCAACGGACCAACCGGTTATGACTACGAGCTGGTCAAACTCTTCGCGGAAGAGCTTGGTGTTGAACTCCGGCTTCGGGTGGCCGATGACAACACGAATGTGCTTTCCGTGCTTTCAAGAGACTTCGCGCACATCGGACTGGCTGGCCTTTCTGCTCAGCCGCTGTTCGAAAACCAGTACAAAACACTTCCTACCGGTATCGAAGCCCAGTCCGTCGTTGTTTACAATCGCGATGTAGAACGCCCCGAGGCTCTTACGGATCTGGCCGGCCAGACCCTCCATCTGGTTTCTGACAGTAATCATGAGTACCAACTCCAGGCTCTCGCAGGCACAGCGCCCGATATTCTTTGGCAGGTTCATCCCGGTCTGGACGCCGCCGGCATTCTTGCTCGCGTTGAAACCGGCGAACTTTCTTACGCAGTAGTCTCCTCCAATGAACTCGAACTCAACCACGTATTTTTCCCTCAGGTTAAGCAAGCGTTTGCTCTTGGCGACGCCATGGAGCTGGCATGGTTATTCCCGGCGGGCCAGGACGACTCACTGATTGGCGCTGCAACAGCATTCTTCGAAAAAATGAAAGCAGACGGCACCGTCGCGCAACTTTCCGAGCGCTTTTATGGCCATCTGGATCACCTGAACTACGTCGGCGCGCGCACCTTCATGCATCACGTGGAAAACCGGCTGCCCGACTACAAAGCGCTGTTCATGGATCACGCTTCCATATTCAATATGGACTGGCGCCTGCTCGCCGCCATTGGCTATCAGGAGTCACATTGGCGCCCCAATGCGACCTCGCCTACCGGAGTCCGTGGGCTGATGATGCTGACGCGCAATACGGCAAATTACATCGGCATTAATAACCGGCTGGACGCGGAAGAAAGCATTCAGGGTGGGGCCAAGTATTTCCGTATGGTTCACGAGAAAATACCGGAGCGCATCGCTGAACCGGATCGAACCTGGTTTGCTTTGGCCTCTTATAATGTGGGTTTCGGACACCTGGAAGATGCCCGCAGGCTCACTGAAGGGGCTGGCAAAAACCCGGACCGCTGGATGGATGTTAAGGAATTTCTGCCATTGCTCGCGCAGAAAGAATGGTACAAAAAAACCCGTTTCGGTTACGCCCGGGGCCACGAGCCCGTCCTGTATGTACAGAATATTCGACGTTACTACGATGTGCTCGCACGGATGATGGAGCCTACCGAAGATATAGCAACCACCACAGACTCACCGTTTGTCGGCATGGAACAAGGCGCTGAAGGAAGCCGCTCGAGCGGGTTATCTGAGGAAGGATCCGACATGCGAGCGAGCCTGCCCCCGGAACTCGGAATGATACCGCCAACGCTTTGACGCTCAGGCGCCCGGATAGTCCGGTTCGCTGACTTCAAGAACTCGCTCCACATGGGCTGCAGTAAATCCGCGGCGAGTAAAAAAGCGAGCCTGGCGTGCTTTTTCGTCCCAGTCATCGGTCAGATCAGAGAGACCGAAACGTTTTTCCCTCAATAAAACTGCATTGCGAACCCAGTCTGCGTCAGAAATCTCATCGAGACAGTCCGGGGCCTTATGAACGCCGCGCTGTTGCAGCTCGGCCAGAACTCTCAGTGGCCCATAACCCAGGTCAATACGCTGACGCGAATAGATATCCGCGAAACGGGCATCATCCAGCCAGCCCTCATTCTCATAATCATCCAGAACCATCGAGATAACCGAGCCGTCAAGCTTGCGCTGTCTTAATTTCAGCGTCAGCTCCTGACGACTGTGCTCGCGGCGGGCAAGTAATCTTAAGGCTACCGAGCGTGCTTTATACTCCTGGTCGTCACTATTTTCCTGTTTTGCCATTCAACCCTTCCCGCAAACGTTCACAAAACGCTAGACTAGCCCCGATTTAATCCCGTCGGAGCGATTCCTGAGTCCCCCGGCGACAGTATCCGGCTTTCTGCTACCGATGACACAAGTGCACCGATCGGATACAGAACGCCGATGGCCGGTGTCGGTTTACTTTGCCCGACACCGCAGACTGGTTTCAATCCCAAAGGATATCTTCATGGCTGCATTCCTCCAGAAACTGTTTAAATCCCGCAAACCCAAGGAGTCAGACCGCAAAACAGAAAGCCGGGCGCATCCGGTTGCTGTGCCAGCGGAAGACAAGCGTGCAAACCTGAGGGAGGAGCAGCTGCAGACACTGCAGGCGACACCCACTCAGGAAGTTGCGGCTGTTCTGGCGACCGAAGGCTTGACCGCGGATATCCGGCGCAGTGCAGCTGACCAGCTTCAGGATGCGAAACTTCTCCAACGTGTGCAAAAACAGGCGAAAGGCCGTGACAAAGCTGTATACCAGGTGGCGCGGCAGAAGCTACAAGCCATTCGGGAGGAACACGCTCGCCAGGAGGCTGTGTCCGAAACCATCGCTGCGCTGATCAGCAATGCCCGCGATCAAGCGAAAAGCGACGACACGAAACTCTATTCCGCCCGGCTGGACACGCTTCTCAGCCAATGGGCAGTGGTGGAGTCCAGCGCAACGCCGGATCAGCACAGCGAGTTTCTGCAATCGGTACACCGCTGTCGGGAGAGGATTGCCGACATTGAGTCTGCCAAGCTCGAGGAGAAACGACTGCGAGAACAACAGCTTCAGCGGGATGAGACTCTGGCTCTTATAACCCGGACTCTTGAAGATCTCCGCCATCAGCCTGTTGAAGAGCTAGCGTCCCTGGCCTCATTGGATGCCCTACAGAAAACCCAGGAAAACCGATGGTTGGAAGCAACCCGCGACACTCAGGTAGAAAAACAGCAGCAGAAAGCTTACGAAACATCCATGATGGCTCTACGCAACTACATTGCTGCAATCCGCCATATCAACCAGGCAAAAGAGTCACTGCTGGCACTTTCTGCAGCTGTTGACCAGGAAAAGGCCAGCCCGGAAGACCGGGAGAGTGCCGTGACCTTGCTAAAAGAAATACACTGGCCTGAGGGCTTCCCTGTTCCGGGTTTGCTGGAACCTGCGCGCAAGCTGGCAGGAAAACCCAAGGCGCCGGTTGAAGCCAGTGATGACCTGAAGCAGCAACAGACGTTGGCCGATAACCTGCAGAAAACGCTGGACCAACTGGAAGATGCTCTTGAGGCCAAACAGCTCAAAGACTCCAGGCAACTTCTGAAAACCGCACAGCAGCATTTCAAAGCCCTCGACCATCGCCGGAACAAGGCCTTTCAGGCACGCATGCAACTGCTTACCGCACAACTCCGAGAGCTGACTGACTGGCAGGGGTTTGCGACCGAGCCGAAACAGGTAGCTCTCTGCGAGCAGATGGAACATCTTGCAGAGCAACCCATTGAGCCTGAGGCAAAATCCGAACGCATAAAAGAATTACAGCAGGAGTGGCGAGACCTGGGCGGGTCTTCGGACCGCACCCTTTGGTCTCGCTTCAAACAGGCATCAGACAAAGCCTACGAACCCTGTAAAGCCTACTTCAAGGCCAAGTCTGGCCTGAAGCAGGCGAATCTCGAAAAGCGCAAAGCAATTTGTGCCGAGCTGGAGCACTTTGTTAATGGTGCAGACTGGAACACGATTGACTGGAAAGCCGTCGATCACATTCTGCAGACCGCCCGTCAGGAATGGAAATCTGCCTGGCCTATAGAGTTCCGGGACAACCGGCAGGTACAAAAACAGTTTGACGAACTACTCAAAAAGCTTGAAGCGCCAATTGAGGAGGAGCATCGAAAAAATGAGGCGCTTAAACAAGCTATTGTAGAACAGGCCCAGGCTTTGACTGAACACCAGCCCCTGCAAGAGGCCATGAACAAGGCCAAGGCACTGCAATCAGACTGGAAAGCCGTTGGAATTACCCGCCACCGGGAAGACCGCAAGCTTTGGCAGGCATTCCGCAAAGCCTGTGATGAGATTTTTGCGCGCCGGGACTCCGAGCGTTCAGAACAGCAGCAGGCCACAAAAGATGCTGACGCAGCAGCAGAGGAAGTGTTAAAGCAAGTTGTCAGTGTGGATTCCGATCAGGACACAACGACTCTGGAGCAGGCTGCTACTGCGCTTCGCGGCCTTGATGGGGCTCAGGTATCTGCAACAGTAAAAGAACAGATACAAAGAGAGAAACAGAGGCTTGACCAGGCTGTTTCGGCACAAAAAATCAAAGCAGGCATATCTGAATGGCAAGCGCTTGTGCTTGCACGGACGGATGGCTCCACGCCCGCAGAAAGCACTTTACCGGGCAAATGGACCCGGCTCGCAGAAAGCGTAGGCGAACTGAATGATCACGAACTGGTCATTCGCGCAGAGATCCTTGCAGGCGTGCCTTCCCCCGAAGCTGACCAGCAAAAACGTATGGAAATACAAGTTCAGCGCCTGGCACAGGGAATGGGCGCGGGTGAGAAAGCAGACAACGCTCTCCAGAGCGCTGAAGCTCTGGTCGCGAGTTGGTGTATTCAGCCGGCAGGCCAGCCAGCTGATCCGTCTCTGGCAAGCCGTTTGAATAACGCTCTGGACAAACTGATCACAAACTGAGCATCAAGAGCACTACTCCCGCTGATGCTCTCTGACAAACTCCCTGGCGCCCTGAACGGCGACCAGGGATTTGTCTTTCATACCTCTGAGCTCTTCATCCGCCAGATAAAACATCATATCAATGGTGTGCCTGTAATATCGGGGCGGTAACCGACTCAAAGCAACGCACATAACATCTGTCAGGTAATCGGCGGTATCACCCGGTTCTCTCGTCGCGTCGATAGCGTCCATCACCAAGCGTTCGTAAAAGTTATCGATAGCATCTTTGAAAGACATGATTCTGTGCCTCCTCCATCAGCATGGGAACGGTTGAAAAGTCCCCGCTACCTCCTAAACATATAACTCCTGATCTCACCTGTCATTGCCCCTGAGCAATTTCGCCAATCCGATTGGCAGGCCGCGTCATTACACAGAGTGCTGTCAAAGGGCTATGGTGATGCCCATATCAGGTAAATCACAAAGCACCAATCATCAGAGGAAAAGCAATGACCACCGAGGCGTATATCTTCGACGCGGTCCGCACTCCCAGAGGGCGTGGGAAAAAAGACGGCTCACTTTACAGTGTCAAACCCGTTACGTTACTGACCACTGTTCTCAATGCGCTGCAACAGAGAAATAACCTGGATACCTCCCAGGTAGACGATATTGTTCTCGGTTGCGTCTCCGCCGTTGGCGACCAGGGCGCAGATATTGCCAAAACAGCAGCGCTTGCTGCTGACTGGGACGAGAAAGTAGCCGGCGTTACCCTCAACCGCTTCTGCGCTTCAGGCCTTGAGGCTGTAAACCTCGCGGCTATGAAAGTCCGTTCGGGCTGGGAAGAAATGGTTGTTGCTGGTGGCGTGGAGTCCATGTCACGCGTACCTATGGGCTCCGATGGCGGTGCCTGGGCAATGGATCCGCATACCAACATGCATACCGGATTCATGCCCCAGGGGATTGGTGCCGATCTTATCGCCACCATGGAAGGGTTCAGCCGGGAAGCCGTTGACGGATTTGCCGTAAAATCCCAGCAAAAAGCCGCGAATGCCTGGAAAAATGGTTACTTTGCCAAATCTATCGTCCCGGTAACCGACCAGAACGGCGTTGTCATTCTCGATCGTGATGAACACGTGCGCGGCGACACCACCGTTGATTCCCTTTCCGGCCTGAAACCCTCCTTCCAAATGATGGGAGAGATGGGCTTTAACAGCGTAGCTCGTGAAAAATACCACTACGTTGAAAAGATCACTCATGTACACCACGCAGGCAACTCCTCCGGCATGGTAGACGGCGCAACCGGCATGCTGATTGGCAGTGAAGCAAAAGGTAAGGCACTGGGCCTGAAGCCTCGCGCCCGCATTGTTGCCGCTGCGGTTACCAGCACCGATCCAACCATCATGCTCACCGGCCCTGCTCCAGCTACTCTGAAAGCACTGGAAAAAGCCGGCATGACCGTTGATCAGATTGATCTGTTCGAAGTAAATGAAGCCTTTGCCTCCGTGGTAATGCGCTTCCAGAAGGAACTCTCGGTTCCCGATGAAAAAGTGAACGTAAACGGCGGTGCAATCGCCATGGGCCACCCGCTCGGCGCCACCGGCGCAATGATTCTGGGCACCCTGCTGGACGAACTGGAGCGTCGTGAGTTGCGCTTTGGTCTGGCGACGCTTTGCGTCGGCGGCGGCATGGGCATTGCTACCATCATTGAGCGGGTCTGAACCCCACACTTTTTATCAGGAGAACCGATTATGAGTGCCATCCGTTACGAACTGGGTTCAGATCAGATTCTGACCCTTACCATCGATATGCCGGGCCAGTCCGCAAATACGATGAATAATGCCTTCCGTGAAGCCCTTGAGGAGACCGTCAGCAAGGTTAAGGGCGACCTGGAAAACATTCGCGGCATTATCGTTACCTCGGCCAAAAAGACCTTTTTTGCCGGCGGCGACCTGAACGAGATACACAAAGTCACCCGTGACGATGCCCAGTTCTTTGAGGATATGGTCAACGGCATGAAGGCCCAGATGCGTGCGCTTGAAACCTGCGGCAAACCAGTCGTCGCAGCCATCAACGGCGCAGCGCTTGGTGGTGGTTTCGAAATCGCCCTCGCCTGTCACCATCGCGTAGTGCTGAATAACAACAGTATTCAGCTAGGGCTCCCGGAAGTAACCCTTGGTCTGCTGCCCGGCGGTGGTGGTACTCAGCGCCTGCCTCGCATGATTGGCCTTGAAGCGGCGTTCCCGCTTCTGATGGAAGGCAAAAAACTCCGTCCTTCTGCCGCCCTGAAAGCCGGCATTATTGACGAACTGGCCGAATCACCAGAAGACATGATGGCAAAGGCACGGGCGTTTATTGATGCAAACCCCAAGTGCCAGCAGCCCTGGGACAAAAAGGGCTTCAAGTTGCCAGGTGGTGCACCTCATCATCCGGCAATGGCGCAAAAGCTGGCCATTGCGCCCGCGATGCTCAAGCAGAAAACCAAAGGCTGTTACCCCGCACCTGAGCGCATTATGGCTGCAGCAGTTGAAGGCGCCCAAGTGGATTTTGATAACGGCAGCCTGATTGAGACCCGTTATTTTGCAGAACTGGTAATCGGCCAGGTCGCCAAGAACATGACTGGCACCTTCTGGTTCCAGCTGAACGATATCAACGCAGGTGGAAGCCGCCCGAAAGGTGTAGAGAAAGAAACCTTCAAAAAAGTGGGTGTACTGGGTGCCGGCATGATGGGAGCCGGCATCGCCTACTCCACCGCTAACCGTGGCGTAGAGGTTGTTCTAAAAGACGTTTCTCAGGAAAGCGCAGATAAAGGAAAAAGTTACTCGGAAAACCTGCTGGCGAAACAAGTCAGCCGCGGCCGCATGACCGAAGAGAAGAAAGCGGAAATTCTGGGCCGCATCAAGGCCACTGATTCTGCTGCAGACCTGGAAGGTTGCGACCTGGTGATCGAAGCTGTATTCGAAGACAGCGATCTGAAAGCCACGGTTACAGCCGAAGCTGAGCCTAAGCTGGTCAACAATGGTATTTTTGCCTCCAATACATCGACCATTCCAATTACCCAACTGGCAGAGGCTTCCGCCAAGCCGGAAAACTTCATCGGGCTGCATTTTTTCTCACCCGTCGACAAAATGATGCTTGTAGAGATCATCGTGGGCGAAAAAACTTCAGACGAGACACTCGCGCGAGCGTTCGATTACGTTCAGCAAATCGGCAAGATTCCGGTGGTTGTGAACGACAGCCGCGGTTTCTTCACATCCCGGGTTTTCGGCACCTTTGTAAATGAAGGTATCAGCATGTTGGCCGAGGGAATCCACCCTTCCAGCATCGACAATGCCGGTTTGCTGGCAGGTATGCCCGTAGGGCCGCTGACTATCTCCGATGAAGTCAGCCTGACTCTGATGCAGCACATCCGCAGCCAGAGCAAAAAGGATCTGGAAGCAGCCGGTGGCACCTGGCAACCACACCCGGCAGAAGCGATCATCGACCAGATGGTTAACGATCACGGGCGCAAGGGTAAGGCTGCCGGTGCCGGTTTCTACGAGTACCCGGCGAAAGGCAAAAAATACCTGTGGCCAGAGCTTGAAACACTCTATGTAGACGCCGAAAAAGCCCCCACTGTAAAACTGCAGGAGCTGAAAGACCGGATATTGTTTATTCAGGCTATTGAGACCATTCGCTGCCTCGAGGAAGGCGTGTTGCGGACCGTCGAAGATGCCAATATTGGCAGCATCTTCGGGATTGGCTACGCACCCTGGACGGGTGGAGCCGTACAATTTGTTAACCAGTATGGTGTGAAAGCATTTGCTGAGCGTGCAACAGAGCTGGCTGCAGCCTACGGCGAGCGTTTCGCGCCACCGGCTCTGCTGCTGGAGCACGCGGAAACGGAAAAACCGTTCAGCTGAGTCGTCTGAAAGGCGGGGGGCATGCCCTCCGCCAAACCAACCCTAAACAGCTGATACTGAACATATCTGCAGTAAAAACCTACCGGGCTCATGGACAGATTGTCACGAACCGATACGTCATGCCTATAGCAACGGGTGTAGCCCTTGCCTACAATAAATCCAACAGTCCACGGGTTAACCAGCTAAAGATATATCTGCAGGAACCCAGCATCATCAGGTATGCCAATATGACCATCGCGGAAAAAACATCTGTCCGTCGCCCGCCACTTAAAGCTGGCCGGATAGGCGTATGCAAAGCGCTTACCGCTGCCCTGCTTCTTGCAGCCCCGTTCGGATTACAGGCGAAAGTGGTCGAGCCAGAGGCGTATACACCGGTTGCGCCTACGATTGACCAGGCCCGCGCAAATATTCTTATCGCCAGGCAACTGCAG
This sequence comes from Marinobacter sp., assembly GCF_048259445.1. Classification (GTDB taxonomy): domain Bacteria; phylum Pseudomonadota; class Gammaproteobacteria; order Pseudomonadales; family Oleiphilaceae; genus Marinobacter. The sequence goes on from NZ_JBLXHQ010000033.1 coordinate 17,581, forward strand.
TTTACCCACTTCCGCGACCTGGGCATCAGCGACAAACTTTCCGGCGATGTATTCGATGCCTACCTGAATTATCTTGATGGTCAGCGGGTTTACCTGACTGGCAGCGACATTCAGGCACTCGACCGAGTCCGCAGCCGGCTGGGATCTGCCCTTAAAACCGGCCAGCTACAGCCCGGATTCGATATCTATAACCTCGTCCAGCAACGTGTTATCGAGCGGCTTCAGTTTGCGCTGGAAACGATCGACGATGGCATCGGGAACCTGGATTTCAACACCAATGAAAGTATTCTGCTTGACCGTTCTGAAGCCGAATGGGAGCCAGACCAGAGGGCGCTTGATGAACTCTGGGTAAAGCGCATCAAAAATGCGGTGCTTGCGCAACGGCTCAATGGCACCGACGATGAGGCCATCACCGATAGCCTGAAGCGTCGATATGAAGGTCAGCTCAAACGCGCCTATCAGGCTCGGAGCGAAGATGCTTTCCAAGCTTACATGAACGCCTTTACCGGCATGTGGGACCCACATACTTCCTACTTTTCGCCGCGCACCTCTGAGAATTTCAATATCAACATGAGCCTTTCACTTGAAGGCATTGGTGCAGTTCTGCAGGCAGATAACGAGTACACCAAAGTCGTCCGACTGGTGCCCGGCGGTCCTGCATCCAAGCAAGGCCAACTTCAGCCCGCAGACAGAATCGTGTCGGTTATGCAGGAAGACGAAAAACCGGTCAACGTGATCGGCTGGCGCCTTGATGAGGTGGTTGACCTTATTCGCGGCCCACGGAACTCTGTGGTTACGCTGGAAGTGGTTCCGGCCAGTTCGACGGATGAAACCCTTACCAAATCCATTGCCATCAGCCGCGACGAGGTCAAACTGGAAGAGCAAAGCGCCAGCAAAGACAGCATCGAGCTTGAGCGCAATGGCGAGAAATACACCGTTGGCGTGATTACCATACCCACCTTCTACGCGGATTTTCGCGCCATGCAGGCCGGAGACCCCAATTACAAGAGCACTACCCGCGATGTCCGGAAACTGATTGCGGAGCTTCAGGAAGACGGCGTGGATGGTCTGGTTATGGATCTGCGCAATAACGGCGGCGGCGCGCTGCATGAAGCCAACGATCTGGTCGGCCTGTTTATCGATACGGGCCCCACCGTGCAGATTCGCAATTCGAGCAACGAGGTCCAGGTTCTAAATGACGACGACGCATCGGTCGCCTATGACGGCCCTTTGGTCGTGCTCACAAATCGCATGAGTGCTTCGGCGTCAGAGATTTTTGCCGGCGCCATCCAGGACTATGGCCGCGGTCTGGTGGTAGGTTCGCAGACGTTTGGTAAAGGTACAGTTCAGGCCGTTCGGCCGCTCAACCACGGCCAGCTCAAAATCACCCAGTCGAAGTTCTACCGGGTGTCCGGGGGCTCAACCCAGCACAAAGGTGTGATTCCGGATATCGAGATTCCTTCGCGTATCGATAAAACCCGTATCGGAGAGGATGCGCTGGATCATGCCCTGCCCTGGGATCAGATCGACGCCGTACCTCACACCCGGTATTTTGATTACAGCGGCATTATCGACGAACTCCGTAAACGTCACGATGATCGGTTTGCCAGCAGCCCGGAGTTCAGCCTCCTTCAGCAGGAAATCAATTTCCTCAAAGAGCAGCGGCAGAGAGATACCGTGAGCCTCAACCTGAGCGAGCGCACTGCCGAGCAGGAACAGATCGAACGCACCCGCCTGACCATTGCCAATGCACGTCGGGAACTGCGCGGCGAGGAGCTTTTCAAGACTCTGGATGAGCTTGAGGACTGGCAGGATCTTCAGGCGGCTGATCTGGATACTACGGATGAAGAGCTGGATTTTGTGATTCGCGAAGGTGGCCACATCATGGCTGATATGCTGGAACTGGATAACCGCATGGCGTCCATTCTTTCGCCACAGCAGTTTGCGGCTCAGGCTGAAGCGCGGTAATGGGCGAGAAAAACGTCAAGCAGGTCAACAAAGACCAGGAAAGCCAGAACAAGGCACGTGCCCTGCAAGACATGCTGCTGGATGCGCTTCATGCCATGCGTTCGCTGGAAGAAGTTGACGGTCTACGCAAACCGACAGCGTCGGAAAAAGCACCAGAAGGCATCATTGACCGGCTGGCAAGCCTGACCGGTTCGGCATTCCGGCTGGGAGCGCGTGCCACAGACACGTCCTTGCGTGTAGGCAAGGCGCTGATCAACTCACAGGATCAGCTCCGGGCCATGCTGGCGGCGGGCCAATCCCTGAAGGACATTCGGGAGGTTGCAGGGTTAACGCTGTCGGAAATGAGTGACGCCCTCGATCTCCGCGACAAGTCTGTACTGGAAGCCATCGAAAACGGCACTACTACCCTTTCTTTTGAGCTGATTCTCCGCCTGACTGCCCTGATCGCGCGGAACGATCCCATTCCGTTCATCATGCGCACCACCCGGAATTACAACCCCGAAGTCTGGCAAATCCTGAATGACTGGGGCATAGCCAGGGTACCCTTGCAGTTCGAGCGGGAACGGGAATTCATCAACATTTTCCGCCGCCACGATTCTGCGAGAACGCTTTCAGATGAAGGCTTCCGCAAAGTGCTGGAGTTCACCCGACAGAGTTTTGAAATGTCACTGCACTTCGTGGAAGACCAGGAAAAGCAGGTAACGGAACTGCGTGCCAGCTTTGAAGAGCAACAAAAAGCGCTGCCGGACAACAAAGCTTCCACCGACAAAAAACCATCACCCAAATAATGCGTGCATCCCGGTAATACCCGGGTTCTGCACCACCCCCTTCTCAGTAACAATCAGATCGATCAGGCTTGCAGGTGTTACGTCGAAAACCGGATTGAATACCGTTACACCTTCCGGCGCCAATGGAATACCGCGTATCTCCCGAACTTCTGTGCCTTCACGCTCCTCAATGGGAATATCCGCACCTGACTGCAGTGACATATCCACGGTGCTGGAGGGGGCAACAACCATAAACCCGACTTTGTGATAACGGGCCAGAACGGCAAGGCTGTAGGTGCCAATCTTGTTGGCCACATCGCCATTGGCGGTAATCCGGTCGGCACCCACGATAACCCACCGAACCTCACCTGCTGCAAGAATAGCCGCCGCCGCGCCATCGGCATTCAGAGTCACCGGAATACCGTCCCGCACCAGTTCCCAGGCGGTAAGACGGCTGCCCTGGAGCCAGGGCCGGGTTTCATCCGCATAAACCTGCTTCAGCAGCTTTCTCTCATGCAGACGGCGAATCACACCCAGCGCTGTGCCGTAGCCACCTGTCGCGAGCGCGCCTGTGTTGCAATGCGTCAGAACGGAGATCGGAGTGTCACACCCGGATTCTGCTGAGAGCCCCATTGCCTCAAGGGCGTGATCTGCCATTGCCAGGTTGGCCGCAAGATCCTCCTGATGAATGGTAACAGCCTCATCTTCCAGCCGTATCTGCGCGTCACTGAGAGCGCCACAGTCATCGAACACTCGCTCCATTCGCTGCAAGGCCCAGAACAGGTTCACTGCCGTTGGTCTTGAGACGGACAACTCACGGATGGCCTGTTTGATTTCAGTTTGCCAGTCTCCGCCTCCCGCATGCCGGGCAGCAAGGGCAACACCGTAGGCGGCGCTGATACCGATGGCCGGGGCACCGCGTACCACCATATCCTGAATGCATTGTGCAACGCTGGATGCGCCCTCCAGGGTTATCCAGTGCTCCTGAGCGGGCAACAGACGCTGGTCCAGCAATTCGAGACTGGTACCGTGCCACCGGATAGCAACCGTACCTGAAGCGCGGGGACCAGATGAAGGGGTATGTAAAGAACGGGATTCTTTGGAATTATTCATCGCAGGGCTCCGCTTTCATAACGCTGAAAACGGGCAGTATAACGGTTATACTTCGGTGCTACATTCCATTGCCCGGCGGGTCTGCGCACTTTTTTTGTGCTAAATCGCCTCTTCGCCGGCACTGCAAGGCAGAGTTAATGACGGCAGATACCATCACTGCAGCCGATATTCGCATCAACGCCCGCTGGCTGATTCCGATTGAACCGTGCGGAGTTGTGCTTGAGCATCAGGCCGTTATCATCCAGGGCACCCGAATTGCGGCGGTTTTACCCGTGGCAGACGCGGACCGCAAGTTCCGCACCCGGGAAACAATTGACCTGCCCCACCATGTGGTTATGCCCGGGCTGATCAACATGCATGGGCACGCGGCTATGGCACTGTTCCGCGGCATGGCGGATGACCTGCCCTTGATGACCTGGTTGAACGATCATATCTGGCCGGCAGAAGGTCGCTTTATCAGCGAGCAGTTTATTGCCGACGGCACCCAACTGGCCATGGCAGAAATGCTGAGAACCGGCACAACGACTTTCTCGGATATGTATTTTTTCCCGGAGATCGTGGCCCAAAGCGCTTACGATACCGGCATGCGCGCGCAGATCTGCTTTCCCCTGCTGGATTTTCCGACGGTATGGGGCTCCGGGCCAGACGAATATCTTAGTAAGGGCGAGTCGCTGATCGAGGCCTGGAAAGGCGACGACTATATAATGCCCGCAATTGGCCCACATGCACCCTACACAGTATCTGACGGCCCCCTGGCTGAAGCTGTCGCGCTTTCAGAAAGAACAGGCGCCCGTATCCAGATCCATCTGCATGAAACAGAATTTGAAGTAGCAGAGGCCCTGGAAAAGCAGGGGAAACGTCCTGCAGAACGGCTTGCGAAGCTTGGCGTTCTTGGCACCAGAACCCAATGCGTTCACATGACCCAGATCAGTGACTCAGACATTGCCCTGCTTACGGACACTGGCGCACACGTTATCCATTGCCCAGAATCCAACCTCAAGCTCGCCAGCGGTCTTTGCCCTGCCCACAAGCTTATGGAGCACGGTATTAATCTCGCAATAGGAACCGACGGTGCAGCGAGCAACAACGACCTGGATCTGTTCGGCGAAATTCGCACCGCAGCAATGGTTGCCAAAGTCGTTGCCAATGATGCCGCAGCGCTCTCAGCACACAAGGCACTTCAGGTGGCGACGCTCAATGGCGCCAGGGCTCTGGGCCGGGAAGATGAACTCGGCTCACTGGTTGCCGGCAAGCTGGCCGACATTATCGCTGTCGATCTTAGCGATCCTTTTATTCAGCCGGTTTACGATCCGGCCTCTCATCTTGTTTACAGCAATCATGGCCGCGCAGTAACCCATAGCTGGATTAACGGCGTACCTCAGGTACAGGAAGGGAAACTGACACGCATAGATGTTCCGGACCTTATGCTTCGCGTTGAGGACTGGGCAAGGCAAATCCGCCAGCAGCAGGCTGACTAACCGAATTCCGACCGATTGATCAGGCAGAACGCAACATGACAAACCAGAACGTTGACCGTAACGAAATCGCCAAATTTGAAGCCCTGGCCAGCCGTTGGTGGGACCCCACCAGCGAGTTCAAGCCGCTGCACGATATTAACCCGTTGCGCCTGAATTATATTGACGAGCGTGTGCCCCTCGCCGGTAAGCGGGTGGCGGACATAGGCTGTGGCGGCGGATTGCTTTCCGAGGGCATGGCACTGCGTGGTGCTCATGTAACCGGCATAGATATGGGTGAAGCACCTCTGGCCGTAGCACGGTTGCATGGAATGGAAAGCGGGATCAAGGTGGACTACCGGCAAATCACCGTTGAAGAACTGGCCCGCGACCCCGAGCATGTGGGCCAGTATGATGCCGTTACCTGCCTCGAAATGCTGGAACATGTGCCTGACCCGGCTTCTGTTATCAACGCTTGTTCGGCACTGCTCAAACCCGGCGGGCACCTGTTTGTTTCTACCATCAATCGCAACCCCAAATCCTTCCTGTTTGCGATTATTGGTGCAGAATACGTTCTGAACATGCTTCCCAAGGGTACGCATGAATGGAAGAAATTTATCCGGCCATCGGAAATGTCCGACTATCTGCGCCACGCCGATCTGGACGTACGCGAACTGACTGGCATGACATATAACCCCATTACCCGCTCCTATAAACTGGGCCGGGACGTGGATGTAAACTACCTCATGCACGCACGGGATATTCGTGAAAGCTGAACAGCCCTCAACCGTTCTGTTCGATCTGGATGGCACATTGATCGACACAGCGCCGGATTTTATACGCTGCCTTAATGACCTGCGCCAGCAACACGGGCTCCCGGCGCTTCCGGCCGATCACATACGCCGATCCGTCTCCAACGGTGCCAGAGCCATGGTGCGTGTGGGTTTTGGTCTCGAGCCCGAGCACCCGGATTATCTTGAAAAACACACCGCCTTTCTGAATCTGTACGAGGCAGGCGTTGCGGTTGAAACCCGTCTGTTTGACGGCATGGATACCCTGCTCCGGTCGCTGGAGCTCCGCGGGATACCCTGGGGCATCGTGACCAACAAACCGGTACGCTTTGCTGCCCCGCTGGTTCAGGCGCTTGGCTTGGCAGAGCGCTGCGCGTCGCTGGTCTGCCCGGATCATGTTACCGATCGAAAACCACACCCGGAGGCCCTGTTTCTCGCCTGCAGGCAAATCGGCGCAGATCCGGCCCAAGCGGTATATGTAGGCGATCATGAACGGGATATCGAGGCCGGCCGCAATGCGCACATGAAAACCATTGCCGTGCGCTATGGCTATATCGAAGAGCCTGAGACGGTTGATCTATGGCAAGCAGACATCATCGCCGACACCGTCAACGATCTCGCAAAGCTGCTACAATAACGCGCTTCCGAAACGGACCAACTTTGACACACTCTGATAAACCCATGCCGGGCACGGAGACAGGTTATGCAAGATTACCAGGCACCCGCTGATCTTTTGAAAGACCGCATCATACTGGTGACCGGTGCGGGCAGCGGAATCGGCCGCACCGCAGCAAAAACCTACGCCGCCCACGGGGCCACTGTTATTCTTGTGGGGCGCACCGTGAGCAAGCTGGAGTCGGTCTACGATGAAATCGAAGCTGATGGACACCCCAAGCCGGCTATAGTGCCGATGAACTTCGAAGGTGCCGCAGTAAAAGACTACGAAGAACTGGCCATGACGCTGGAAGACAACTTCGGCAAGCTCGATGGCTTGCTGCACAACGCCGGTATTCTGGGCGATCGCAGCCCGATAGAAATGTATGACCCGGAAATCTGGAACAAGGTCATGCATGTGAACGCAACGGCGCCGTTCCTGCTGAGCCGGGCAATGATACCCCTGCTGCGCAAATCTGACGCAGCCTCGGTTATCTTCACGTCTTCCGGTGTTGGCCGTAAGGCAAAGGCTTACTGGGGTGCCTATGCAGTATCCAAGTTCGCCGTGGAAGGCCTGAGCGAACTACTGGCCGATGAGCTCGACGACAAACATCACAACGTACGTGTAAACAGCCTGAATCCCGGCGCGACCAGAACGAATATGCGAGCCCACGCCTACCCGGCAGAAAACCCGCAGCAGAATCCGGCACCGGAAGAGCTGATGCCCATCTATCTCTACTTGATGGGCAGTGACAGCGCCGGCGTAAACGGCCAGAAACTGGACGCCCAACCGAAATAATGGAACTGCTTTTTTATACGACGTCCCAGTGCCATCTCTGTGAGCTCGCCGAGGCCCTGCTGGTGAGCACGCCCATGCCGGTTCCGATACCGGTTGATGTCGTGGATATCGCCCAATCGGAAGAGCTGGTGCAGCGTTACGGCACGCGCATTCCTGTGCTCCGGCGCAACGATAGCGGGCATGAACTTGACTGGCCATTTACCCGGGAACAGTTACTCACGTTTCTGCAATGAGGAATTATCTGACATGTTGATGGTTATCTCACCCGCCAAAACCCTCGACTACGAGAGCCCACTGGCAACGGAAACCTATACCCAGCCGGACTTTCTGGACGATGCCTGCGAGCTGATTGATCAGCTTAAAGAGCTGGAGCCCCACCAGGTCAGCAACCTGATGAGCATCAGCGACAAGCTGGGCCAATTGAACGCCGAACGTTTTCAAAGCTGGCACACGCCCTTTTCTCCAAAGAATGCCCGACAGGCGGTTCTGGCATTCAAGGGTGATGTCTATACAGGGCTGGATGCAGAAAGCTTCAGCGAGCAGGATTTCAATTTTGCGCAGAAGCATCTGCGCATGCTGTCCGGCCTCTATGGCATTCTCAAACCCCTCGACTTGATGCAGGCTTACCGGCTGGAAATGGGCACGAAGTTCGAGAACACACGCGGCAAAGATCTCTACGCGTTTTGGGGCGACCGGCTCACCGGGGAAATAAATCGCCTGCTCAAGAGCGATGACGAAGTGCTGGTAAACCTGGCTTCGAACGAATACTTCAAAAGCTTAAAGAAGAAAGACCTTGAAGGACGGCTGATTACTCCCCAATTCAAGGATTGGAAGAACGGTCAGTACAAGATGATCAGCTTCTACGCCAAAAAGGCCCGGGGCCTTATGTGCCGCCACGCCATCCTTAATCGCATTACCGACGCAAACGACCTCAAAGGTTTTGACCTTGATGGTTACTATTTCAGCGAAGACCAATCCGATAAAAATAACTGGGTTTTCCTGCGAGATGAACACTAACCCAGTTTAAATTCGGAGCAAATCATGAACGAAGCAGTTTTTTCCCAGATCGCCATGCTGGTGTTTCTGACAGGCCTTATTGGCTGGATGGGTTTCATTGTTTGGGACCTGGCCAAAAAATCACAGGCCGGAATGTTTGGTACCATCGCCCTGTTCACAGTGCTGGGGGCAGGCGTGTTCGGATTTATCGTCAAAACAGTGCTCGTAGAAGTCATCCAAATATGAAAGACAAGGATCAAGCCTGATGTGGTTTCGCAATGCCCGAGTTTTCCGTTTTACCAAACCGTTTGATATCTCTGCTGAAGAGCTGGAAGAAAAGCTCAGCGGCGATGCATTCAAGCCCTGCGGCCCACAAGAAACTACTCGCCAGGGTTGGGTTCCGCCTCTTGGCAAGCACGGTGAACAGCTTGTTCACAGCGCCAACGGCTATCACCTGATCGCTTTGCGCAAGGAAGAGAAAATTCTGCCGGGGCCAGTGATCAAAGACGCAGTGGAAGACAAGGCTGAAGCCATCGAAATAGAGCAAGGCCGTAAGGTTCGTCGCAAAGAAAAAGACGAGATCAAAGAGCAGGTCATGCTGGAAATGCTGCCCCAGGCATTTTCGCGGAATCGCCGCTGCTTTGCTTATCTGGCGCCGCAGGACGGTGTTCTGGTGGTGGACGCGGGCTCTGCAAAACAGGCGGAAGACCTGGCTTCAACCCTGCGCAAAAGCCTTGGCTCCCTGCCTGTTCGGCCGCCCGTGGTAGAACAGGCTCCGGCGTTCACTTTTACTGGCTGGCTGAACGAAACGATCGATCTCCCAAGCGCCGTGGTGCTTGGTAACGAATGTGAACTGAAAGATCCATCCGAAGACGGCGGCGTCGTTCGTTGCAAAGGGCTGGATCTGAAAGCAGATGAAATCCGCAATCACCTGGAAGCGGGCATGCAGGTCACGAAGCTCGCCGTAACCTGGGACGAAAACGTGTCCTTTATCCTGGATGAAGAACTGGGCATTCGCCGGTTGAAGTTTGGAGACACGCTTCAGGATCAGCTTGATGACGTAGATGTGGATGATGCTGCCGCAAAATTTGATGCGGCCTTCACCCTGATGACTCTGGAATTGTCGAAACTGATTCCGGGATTGCTGGAAGCCATGGGCGGTGAAGACCGTTCAGCAATCTTAGAAGAGTAATCTCGCAGGCACATGAGCGCCGCTGGCGCCTTTCACCGAAAGGCCTCAGTGGGCGCTCTTACCCAACCGCTCCTTCTGCCAGTCTTTTTCCGGCTCGTTCAGTACCAGCCGCAAATCCATCACCTCTTCCTCAACGTTATACTTGACCTCAAAGCCCATATGCTCGGCAAGCTGCAGCATCGGGCGGTTATCTGCCAGAACATTGCCCACCATTTCCACCGTGCCGCGAGCGCGACAGTAATCGATCATTTTCTGCATCAAGGCAACACCGAGCCCTTCGCCTTTCATTTTATCGTGAACCATCACCGCAAACTCGCACTGCAAGTTGTCTGCATCTGTCCAGGTTCTTACGGTGCCCAGAGTTTCATCACCTTCACCGTCCTCTCTCGGCGCATTGGCGATGAAGACCATTTCCCGGTCGTAGTCGATCTGCACCATCTGCGCGACGTCTTCCCGGGAGAAATGCTTTCGGTACTGAAAGAAGCGGTAGCGTATAGATTCCGGCGATTGCAGCTCATGGAAAACACGGTGTGATGGCTCATCCTCTGCAAGAGCCGGGCGGATAACCACCCGACGACCGGACTTGGGCAGCACCAGCCACTCCTCAAGCTCTCTCGGATATGGCTGAATAATCGGCCGGCCTGGCGTTTCAGAAAGATTGATGGCCACACTAACGGCTACCGCACCCTGATCATTGAACAACAGCGGAGAGATTTCCAGGCCGCGAATCTCAGGAATATCGATCACAATCTGAGAAAGCGTAACCAGTGTTTCCGAGACTGCCCGTATATCCACTTCCGGCTTAAGGCTATGTTCCCGGAGCAGTTTGTACATATAGGTACGGCGCAGCAACTCCCGGGCAAGAACCATATTCAGCGGCGGCAACGCAATCTGCCGGTCTGTAATCACATTGATATGAGCACCTGAAGCGCCACAGACTACCAGGGGGCCGAACTGTGCATCTCTGGTAATGCCAACGCTGAACTCAATGCCCCCTACATGTTGATAGGAGTGCTGCATGGCAAATCCAAGAAATCCACTGTCCGGGAAGTACTTCTGATATTCCTCCATAAGGAAACGACAGGCATCAATAATTTCCGCCTCAGTATTCAGCTTCTGCACCCTTCCCTTATAACGGCGCTGGGCAACACTCAGGGTCATGAACGGATGGCAGGCCCGTTCATGAACAATGGTCACGTCCACCGATCGGCGCTCTATGGAAAAAGCCTCAAGAACCTCTTCTACGTCGTCACAATAAATCGTCTCGATGGCTTTAATGCCGTAATCACGAACCAAATCCCGGGCTTCCCGGCTCGACAAGTGCTGGCGACCCGCGCGAAGCGCATTCATGACCACCCGTCGGGTTTTTGTGTGGTCTGAAAAATGGTCGGTAAAGGATTCTGGCGTTTCCGTCAGCAGGCGCTGGACTCGCTGGTGCCTTACATGCTGCATGAAAGCCACTACAGCCTTCTCGGGATTAAAGAACGAGGGTAGCCCGGCACGATAAAACTCCTCACGGGCTTCCATTACAGTGCTTTGCCCAAGCCAGCAGGTAAAGATATTGAGCCGCGTGCCCTTTGCAGCCTGCACAACAGCATCGGCAATCTGCAGGCTGTCTTCTGTCAGACTGGGCGCATACATTACGAGTACGTTAGCCACCTCGGGGTCTTTGGCCAGAATCTTGATTGCTTTTCCGTACAACTCCGGAGACGCATTATAGTTAAGGTCGATGGGGTTCTTGCGCGTCCAGTAACGTGGCAGTAACTCCGCCAGAGCCTTGATACTGGGCTCCGATAAGCTTGCGAGCTCGCCGCCCAGATCCGCCAACCGGTCAACAGCCAGTACGCCGGGACCCACACCATTGGCCATAATCGCAAGGGATTCCCTGCGCAGGGGGCGCATTCGAGTGAGCGTTTCCAGGGCATCAAACATCTGCCCTAGCCCATCGACCCTTAAAACACCCGCACGCTGAAGCATGGCATCGTATATGGGATCACTAAACCTGATGCCGTCAGGCAATTCGTGGGTCAACCACTCGGATTCCGGCACCCTTCCGGATTTTACGGCAATAACAGGCTTGGTTCTGGATGCCACCCGAACAGCCGACATAAAGCGCCGTGCATTTGGAATGTGTTCGATGTGCAACAGAATGGCGCGGGTCTGGGTATCCTGGGCAAGATAGTCAATCAAGTCATCGTGATCTATATCCATTCCATCGCCGAGCGTGAGGAAGTAAGAAAAGCCAACTCCGCGGGCAAACGCCCAGTCAATCACTGTACTGGCAATGGTACCTGACTGCCCTACAAACGCCACACGGCCAGGCAGGACGCCCATGTGCGCGTATGTGGCGTTCAGGCTTCTGGCCGGCACTATAAGGCCGATGGTATTGGGCCCCAAAACTCTGATACCGGTTTCCTTGGCCGCCTCCCGAACGGAATACATCAGAGGCTGATCGGTTTTACTGTGGGTACGAGACATACCGCCGGTCATAACAATCGCCGTGCGCACACCGGCCTCGCCCAGACGCCTTATGGTTTTGGCCACCGTATCCGGTGGCGTACAGAGAATGGCAAGATCCGGGGTAAACGTCATTTTTGATACTTTTTTGACGCAGGTTACGCCGTGTACGTTATCGTAATCATTCTGGTTAACCACCAGAAGCTTGCCCGGATAGCCGCCACCCATCAGGTTGCGCAACACCATACCGCCAAGGTTGTCTGACCTCTCCGACGCGCCTATCACCGCTATGGATGCAGGATTGAACAGACTTTCCAGGTACCGTGTGCTCAAGCTGACTCTCCTTTAAAGTGTAGTTGCCTTATCTTAGGCATTGACGAGCCGATGTGGAATGCCTATCAACCTTATAAGACCAAAGAAACGCGGCGTTGTCAGATTATCCCTGATAGGATGAAAGAAAATATAAGTAGATTCGGGGCACTTCGAGATTTATGACCACCGCATTTTTTTCCCACGATGACTGCATGAAACACGACATGGGACCGGAGCACCCGGAGAGCCCCGGCCGCCTTGCAGCAATCATCAGTTACATAGCCGACACCGGAGTTGCTGAAAAGCTTGACTGGGTGCGGCCCGAAGAAATCACCCGTGATCAGCTCCTGAGTGTGCATCCCGAGCGTTACTTACAACAGCTCGACATGATGCAACCCACCAGAGGGCGGGTTTTCACCGATCCGGATACCGCCATGATGCCAGACACCCTGCGCGCCGCGAAACTGGCGGCCGGTGCCAACATCCAGGCGGTGGATATGGTGATGAGCAGCCAGGTAACTAACGCGTTCATCTGTGCACGGCCTCCCGGCCATCACGCCGAGCGCAGCAAGTCCATGGGCTTCTGTTTTTACAACAACGTCGCACTGGCTGCGATGCGCGCGCTCAACTTCCATCACCTTGAGCGGGTAGCCATCATTGATTTTGATGTGCATCAGGGAAATGGCACGGTAGACATTGTGAGCGGAGACGAACGCATACTGATGTGCTCCAGCTTCCAGCACCCCTTCTACCCGCACTCACACGTGCACCGGCAAGCCGATAACATCGTGAACATCCCCATCGAGGCGGGCTGCTCCGCTGCGGACTTCCGCAAACGGGTAGAATCCGGGTGGATCAAGCGCCTGAATGCCTTCAAACCTCAGGTTGTGCTTATATCTGCAGGGTTTGACGCTCACCGCCTTGACCCGATGGGAGAACTCAATCTGGAAACCGAGGACTATCGCTGGTTAACCGAAATTCTGGCAGGCGTAGCGGCAGAGCATAGTAACGATCGAATCATTTCAACACTCGAAGGTGGTTATCACCTGAAGGCACTCGCGGAAAGTGTAAATGCCCACCTGGACGTGCTGAGTTCGATCTACTGATTTACTGAAAGCAGCGAACTTGTCAGGCCAACAGCATTAGCCCGCGGAAGCGCCACCGTAGCCGTTGGCTTGCTGCAACCCGGGGCGATCGCCCTCACGCTGCAACCGAATCGTCGTGCGGCGATTTTCTGCAGCCCGACGGGAAACGGGGTATTGGTCCCCGTGGGCTCTCACTGTGATCAGATCCGGATCTACGCCACGATTTTTCAGGTAGTCCGCCACCACATTGGCGCGCTCCTCAGACAATGCCCGGTTGTCAATACGACTCCCGACACTATCACTGTGGCCATCAACAAATACACGCTCGACCGTGGTGTCAGCCATAAGATAGGCAACGATGTCGTCCAGCATATTCATATCAGCCTTGGACAGATTCTTGCTTCCGCTGGCAAATGCCACTCTCGAGCGTCCTATCTGATCAATATTCACCGGTAGCAGATTGGCCGCACAAGACCGGTAAAGCTGATACTGTCCGTTAAAGTTTATGTTCGACACCTGCACCCGGACCGGGCTCCCGTCATACCAGGACGCACGGGTAACGGTTGGGCGCATGCCATCCAGAAGGCCTTGCGCAAGAACGACCGCCTGACGCGTTTCCAGGGAAACCGGGCGCCTTCCCTCGGATATATCCACCGCGCCTACAGGTCTGGGAGCCACCCCCGGCCGCCAGGTGGGTGCCTCAACAACCAGCGAGCCACGCCCGGGCCGCATAAGAGGCGACTCAGATTCCAGGAAGAACGACAGGTTTTCACCAGCCCTGTGCCGGAAAACGGCACGACCATAGCCGGGAACCTCATGTACCAGAGAGCATTCGAAAACGGATTCGGCAAGATACCACTGACTGTTCGAAATTCCTGCGCCGTAGCTTCCTGCCAGGCCTGAGCCGGGCAAAAAGAAACCCAATGCCAGAACTCCCGGCAGTTTTCGCAATGTTCTGGAGAAAGCGATTGCCATAACAGTCATACCGTTGTTTCACGGATGTTTCGTGGTTTCCATGGTTAACGGCACCGGCGCGGTGTTCTTTAATCGACGAGAGGAAAAACAATCACCGGCGCGTTCTGCTATAATCGCCCAACTTTTCCGGGCTGAAGCGCCGTTCAAAGCAAACGCGCCTTTCACGCCTTTTATTCAGCTCTTTGAAGGTATCGCGGAAACCAGCTCATGACCGAACAGCTCACCCTTTTGCGCCCCGACGACTGGCACCTCCACGTTCGCGACGGCGATGTTCTGAAGGACGTCGTGCCGGCAACTGCAGCTTGTTTCGGGCGGGCTATCATCATGCCTAACCTTGTCCCCCCGGTTACAGATGCCACTACGGCGTCAGCGTATCGGGATCGCATACTGGCAGCGGCCAAAGGCACCGATTTCCGGCCCTTGATGACGCTTTATCTTACTGAATCAACTACTCGCGAAGATATCCTGGAAGCGAAGGCCGAAGGCGTTGTCGCCGCCAAACTTTATCCTGCCGGAGCCACCACAAACTCCGCCTCCGGCGTGCAGGATATCCGCAATATCTACCCGGTACTGGAAGCCATGTCAGAGTGCGGCATGCTGCTGCTTGTTCATGGCGAAGTCACCGACGCGGACATTGATATTTTTGATCGGGAGAAGGTGTTCCTTGAGCGTGTTCTGGCCCCCACATTGAAATCCTTCCCTAACCTCAAGGTTGTGCTTGAGCACATCACTACCGCTGATTCTGCGGAGTTTGTCCGGCATCACCAGGGCGACAACCTGGGTGCAACGCTTACGCCTCAGCACCTCATGTACAATCGCAATCACATGCTGGTGGGCGGGGTTCGCCCTCACTTGTACTGTCTCCCGATACTGAAGCGCAATCGGCACCAACAAGCCTTGAGAGATGCCATTGCCAGCGGCGACAAACGGTTCTTTCTGGGAACCGACTCGGCCCCGCACTCAAAGGATAAAAAAGAAGCCGCCTGCGGTTGCGCGGGCTGCTACTCTGCCTATGGCGCCATTGGGCTGTATGCAGACATTTTTGACGAGCTTGGCATTCTTGATCAGCTGGAAGCCTTTGCCAGCCTGAACGGGGCAGACTTCTATGGCCTGCCGCGAAATACCGATACTATTACCCTGGTGAAAAAACCCTGGACAATGCCGAATGAACTACCCCTGGCGGATGGAACCATCGTTCCTCTGAAAGCTGGCGAAACCATTAACTGGCGCCTTGCGTAAATGTCCCACGACTTCCTGATAAACGGCCACGACCGGAGCTTTAGTGACTGACGAAAACACACAATCGCACCCCATGTCCCGCAGATTCCGCGGTTTTTTACCCGTTGTTGTTGATGTGGAGACCGGCGGGTTCAATCCGGAACGTGATGCTCTGCTGGAAATAGCTGCGGTAATGCTGACAATGGATGAAGACGGCCGTTTACGCCGTGCCGAAACTCATGTTCAACAGATTGATCCGTTTGAAGGCGCCAATCTGGAGCAGTCGGCGCTGGACTTCACAGGGATCGACCCCTGGAACCCGGAGCGGGAGGCCGTTCCGGAACGCGAGGGCCTGAGTGAAATTTTCAGCCCCATCCGCCGGGCGGTCAAGGCACACGATTGCAAGCGCGCAGTGCTGGTTGGTCACAACGCAACCTTCGACCACAACTTCGTATTTGCGGCAGCACAACGGGCGGAAATCAATCGAAATCCGTTCCACCCTTTCTCTACATTTGATACGGCTACTCTTGCGGGCCTTGCCTATGGCCACACGGTTCTGGCGCAAGCCTGCAAATTGGCGGGCATCCCTTTCAATAACAAAGAAGCTCACTCCGCAGCCTATGATGCGGAAAAGACTGCCGACCTGTTCTGCGGGATCGTCAATCGTTGGCTCGAGCTGGGCGGGTTCCCGCCGCCAATGATTTCGGATGAAGCCGAATAACAGAGCCTTGATTGCATCAGATGGCAGCCACAAAAAAACCCGCATTTTCAATTGCGGGTTTTTTTGATTCCTGACTGCAACAAATACTGCTTACCAGTGAATGCCCCGCATAACGGCTGCGAATGCAACCTGTTCCGTGGACACCTTGGCCTTTTCAACAGACTTCCCGCCTACGCCCGGAGATGAATCCGGGAACATGCGATACCCTGTGTTCATTACTATTTCGCCCATCTTCGGCGCCAGTGCATGCAGCACCTGGGCAAAAATACCAAGACGCGTAGCAACACGCTTGGGGCGCTCAATAATTGCGTTCGTCACCAGATCCGCTGCCTCTTCCGGCGAGAGCGTCGGAACCGAGTCGTAGATCTTGGTGGGCGCAATCATTGGCGTTTTAACCAACGGCATGTTGATCGTGGTAAAGGTTACATTGCGGTCGGACCATTCAGACGCCGCGCATCGACTGAAAGCATCCAGCGCCGACTTGGACGCAACATAAGCCGAGAAACGTGGTGCGTTGGTAAGAACCCCGATGGAAGAAATGTTGACAACGTGCCCGCGATGACGCTCCAGCATGGAGGGAGCAAACCCCATGATCAGGCGAACAGAGCCAAAGTAATTCAGCTGCATGGTGCGCTCAAAATCGTGGAAACGATCGAACGACAACGACAGAGAACGACGGATGGAACGCCCGGCATTGTTCACCAGGACATCGACGTGACCGTGGTTATCCAAAACAGTTTTCACAAACCGGTCGCAATCTTCCATATCGGAGAAGTCACACTGGTAGGCATGCACATTGCCCCCCTTGGCCTCCAGGGACTCGGTAACCTCGTCCAGTTTTTCCTTGGTACGGGCACCAATCACCAGAATAGCACCGGCCTCCGCCAGCTTTTCCGCTGTTGCCAAACCAATACCGGACGTTGCACCGGTGATCACACACACCTTGCCTTCGACAGTGCCTTTCAGCGTATGGTCCCTGAACAGGTCCGGGTCGAGGTGACGCTCCCAGAAATCCCATATCACCGGAGCGTAACTCTCGAGGCGAGGAACCTCGATTCCCGAACCTTTGAGCGCCCGCTCGGTTTCACGAGCATCAAACCGGGTGGGATAATTTATAAAAGACAGCACTGAACGTGGAATACCCATATCGTCCAGCACAGCGCTGGTGATTCGTTTTACGGGCGGCAGGTTTTTCAGGCTCTGGCGAATAAACGGTGGCACAAAACCGAACATGCGAGAATCGATACGCATGCCCATTTTCGGCGCGTGGCCGGCCTCACAGAAAATATTGAGAATCTCACCGACTTTATAGGGATCAGAATCCACGAGATGGAAACACTTGCCATCTTCGCCTTCAAGGTGTGCGATGTGATCAAGCGCACCCACAACAAAGTCCACGGGCACAACGTTCAGACGGCCACCCTCAATACCAACGGTGGGAACCCACTGAGGCAGTGTGCGACGAATTTTCTGAATCATTTTGAAGAAATAGTAAGGGCCGTCGACCTTGTCCATTTCGCCAGTAACCGAGTGGCCAATTACCATACCCGGGCGATAAATACGGAAGGGTACCTTGCACTCTTCACGGACGACCCTTTCAGATTCATGCTTGGTCTTCAGATACGGATGGTCCAGTTTCTCCGCTTCCTCAAACATGTCCTCACGGAAAATACCCTTGAACAAGCCGGCTGCCGCAATGGATGAAACGTGGTGAAAGTGTTTGGCCTTCATCGCTTCAGCGGCATTTACGGCGGCCCTGGTGCCATCGATATTCGTTGCTTGCTGGGCTTCTTCATCAGCGCCCATATCGTAGACCGCCGCCAGGTGGAAAAAGTGGTCAACCTTTCCTGACAAAGCCTTAAGGGTTTTGGCATCAATGCCCAGGTTCTTGCTGGTCAGATCGCCAACTACGGCTTTAACACGGGATTCGTCTACGCCCCACCGCTCTCTGAGTGCGTCAAGCTTTCCCCGGGACTGCTCTCGTACAAGCAAATGCACTGTGCCGCCACGCGCCAGAAGTTTTTCCACTAGGAAACGGCCGATAAACCCGGTACCACCGGTCAGGAAATAATTCATTGATAATCCACCCTGCCTGTTGCTCTGTTGTTGTCTGCCCACGCCACATCTGTTCGACTAAAGTCTGATACAAGCTCTGCGCGGTCGGCATTGTACTTAAATGCAATATTCATGTATCGGACTATTTTAGAGCTTTTACTCTGCAACCCCTTGTTTTAAATAGAGCCATTACTCTAAAAGCCGATGGATACGCCTGTATTTTTTACCTACATAACAAATTTTAGACTAGCACAGTAATCGGCGCCCGCCCTCCCCGGCGATGAATTACCGCAAAGCAATGAAACAGCCTGCCAGCAATGCCATAATCCGGAACTTGTTGCCTTTTCAGGCGTCAACTCTTTCCACAGACCAAGTAATATCCGGAAGCCAGACAATGCAGAATGATAATCCGAACACTGAACGCTACATCGCCATTGCCCGAGCCTGCCTCAAAGCCATCAACGACACGGCAGAAAATTCCGGAGACCGGGAACAAAAAATCCAGGCGGTTTACCAGGCAATCGACACAGCGTTCCAGGCAGAGTTTGCCGATTACCGTAAGTCCGTCGCTATCATGGCAACCGTGCTGGAAAAAATCGCTTCCGGCCAGCTTGACGGTGAAAAAGCCACAGAACTGGCTCGCAAAACTCTGGATCAACAGCCCGAGAATACCCGCAAGGCAATGATGCACTGAAATGGAACGCTCCATTTCGGCGCCAGAGCGTACATCCAGATGAACGTTTCAGAAGCTCCTTAACGGATAACAGAGGCCCTATGCGAATTGGTATCCACTTGAACGCGAAAATACAGGTGCTGGGGGCAAATGCATTTGCGCTCCTTTTGCTTATGTTCGTCAGCTCCTTTACCACTGCTGCACAAGCGCCGGAAAAGAGCCCCAACGATAACAATGAGTATCGTTTTATTGAGCTGGATAACGGCTTGCGGGCCATTCTGGTGTTCGACAAGGATGCAGACAAATCTGCCGCCTCCATGAACGTGGCTGTTGGCAGCGGGGACGATCCGAAAGAGCGGGAAGGTATCTCTCATTTCCTGGAGCACATGCTGTTTCTGGGTACGGAAAAATATCCTGAGCCCGGCGAGTATCAACAGTTCATCAAAAGCCACGGCGGCAGCCATAACGCCTTTACCGCATTCAGCAATACCAACTATTTCTTTGACATCCAGGCTGACTATCTGGAGCCGGCGCTGGATCGCTTTGCCCAGCAGTTTGCAGCACCCCTTTTTACAGCCGAGCTTGTTGATCGCGAGCGCAATGCCGTTCATTCAGAGTTTAGTGCGAAACAAAAAGAAGACGGCCGCCGCTTCTATTCCGTCAAGAAAGCCTCCAGTAACCCTGAGCACGCTTTCCATCAGTTCGCGGTCGGCAACCTGACCACGCTGGAAAATACCGACACCAATCCCCTTCGGCCCGATCTGATTGAGTTCTGGAAAACCCATTATTCCTCTAACCTGATGACTCTCGCCGTTTATGGCCCGCAGCCGCTGGACAAGCTTGAAGCCATGGTGCGGTCTCGCTTTGACGCCATTGAAAATCGCAACCTGACACCGAAGGTTCACAGCGCAGCCCTTTTGGAGCCTGAAACCTTACCCGCAAAAGTAAGGGCAGAAGCCATCAAGGATGTTCGCAGCCTGACACTGTCGTTCCCGATTTCATCTCAGAAAAAAAACTACCGCACAAAGCCGGCGAGCTACATTGCCAATCTGTTGGGCCATGAAGGGCCAGGAAGCCTTTTTGATGTGCTCAAAAAGAACGGCTTGGCAGACAGCCTGTCAGCAGGCATTGGCATGGACACAGGTGAAAACGCCACTTTGGACATCAGTATTGCGCTCACGCCCGAGGGCCTGATACGGCATGAAGAAATTCTGCCGCTGGTCTTCCGGTACATCGACATAGTTCGCGAGCAAGGTATCAAGCAGCAGCGTTTTGAAGAAATGCAGCGGCTGACACAAATCGACTTTCGCTTTCGCGAACAGGGCGAGCCCATACATGAAGCCATGCGCCTGTCGAGCCAACTCCAGCACTACCCGGCAGAAGACATTCTCAGCGCACCCTGGCTGATGGAGCGTTATGCACCAGATCAGTATCTGGCTATTCTTTCCAGACTGACACCGGGCAACGTAATGGCTTATCTATTGGCCCCGCAGCCCGAATTGAAGGACCCGAACTTCACCCAGTGGTATGAAACACCCTGGCAAATCGAACCTCTGGATGTGGAGACCCTTCAGTCCAACGCACCAGACGACCTGGCCAAAGCACTTCGGCTTCCGTTGCCCAACCCGTTTGTACCGGAAAATCTGGCCATGGTGTCTGGCAAAACCATGAGCAAACCTGAACTGCTTGGCAGTCAGGATGGCATGGCAATCTGGTTTGCACGGGACACCCGCTTCAATACGCCAAAAGCCAACGTGTTCTTCAGCTTGCGTACCCCGGCGGCCCGTGTTTCGGCGCGCAGCCACGTGCTTACAAGGCTGCTCGTAGACAGCATCAACAACAACCTGAACGCCTGGGCGTATTCTGCGCGCCTTGCGGGGCTGGACTACAGCATTTATCCGCACTTGCGTGGTATCACGGTTCGGGTTGGCGGCTATAACGACAAACTGCACACACTGATGAACCGCATTCTCATGCAGGTTGCTGAGCCAGAGATCACCCGGCAACGATTCGATATCGCCCGCCAAAATATGATCGACAGCCTGCAGAACAAAGCCAAGGACCGGCCGGTGGAGCAGACATCAGAATTCATTCAGGCGGCGCTGTTAGAGGACACCTGGAGCACTGAAGATAAACTGCAGGCCGCCAGAGAAGTGACCCTCGACGAACTCATGTCTTTCGCTGATGCACTGCTCTCGGAAGTCGACCCGGTTCTGCTCGCTCATGGCAACATTACAGAAGCTTACGCCCTCAACCTGGCGCAGCAGATTGATGCCATTGTTCTGGGTAAAAGCGACGTAGTAGCGGTTGAGCGCAGCCGCGTTCGTAAGCTACCCGAAAAGGAAATGCTGGTATCTCTGAACGTAGAACACCCGGATACCGGGTACACACTCTATATGCAGGGCAAGAATACCAGCTTTGAAGAGCGCGCCCGCTTCCGCCTGCTGGCGCAGATTATAAGCAGCCCGTTTTATGAAGAAATCCGTACCACCCGCCAGCTCGGATACATCGTGTATGCAACACCATTCGAAATGCTCGAAACGCCGGCCCTGGGCTTTGTCGTTCAATCCCCCACTTCCAGCCAGGAAGCCATCGACCAGGCGATTCGGGAATTCACTGAAGGCTTTGAAACAACCCTCAGTAATCTGAGTGCCGAGCGTCTTAAGCGTGAAAAGCAGGCAGTTATCAGCAGCCTTCTGGAGCGGGACCGCCAGCTGGGCGATATTTCAGGGCGCTACTGGCGCGAGATTGATCGCGGCGTAAATAGCTTTGATTCTCGAGAGAAGCTCGCGAAAGCCGTTAAAGCAGTCAGCCTTGAAGAGCTGAAGGCCGCATTCAGGGATTCAGTAGTAAACCGGGACAGGGCGCTGCGCGTGGTGACTGGGGGCGACGGGTTGAGTGCGAATAAAGCTCGCGATCTTATTCTTCAGCAACCACCGGTTACAGCCGAGTAAATACAGAAGCTACTTATCGACGGCCAGACGCTGAAAACGCGCCCAGTCTTCCGGCTCATCCACATCCCAACGGGGCTCCAGCAAAACAACGCTGAGCCCCAACTTCTTCAGCCGTTCACAGGTTTGCTCAAGAACAGCTTCAGTGCCCCACTCAATATCATCCAGCATATGTGGAACCACCCGGCGAACGCCAATCAGCACATAGCCACCGTCATCGGACGGCCCCAGAACCACATCATAATCCTGCAGACTGGCCACTGCCTGATGCACGTACCCTGGTTCAACCGAAGGGCAATCGCTACCGACAATCATCGCTAACGGGTGCGACTCCAGACCAGTACCAAGCGCATCCAGCATACGATCGCCAAGATTACCGCCCTGCTGTATTCGGTGCTCCAGACCTCGGTGCTCGATGGCGCGAACAACCTCCTGCGCATCCCCTGGCACAGCCTCCACTGCCCTGTCCCACCAGAACTGTACAGGAAGACCAGAGCCACACAGGTTATCCAACACCGCAAGCGTAAGAGCTAAGTGCGCATCCAGCGCCCCGGAGACCCCCAGCGCCGGAATAAGGCGGGTTTTCACTCGTCCGGCTTCCGGCCACTTGGCAAATTGCATTAACAGCGCACGGGAGACTTCAGTTTTTTGCATTACGAACGTCCGAACGGTAGGAGTGAGCAAGCGTGTCTGGTGATTCACCGCGCCAATAGCGCCAGCGTAAACGCCACATAAGTAAAATCGTACGCCAGACACCGCCCTGCTCCCAGCGCCGGCTATCCGTGATCACCGGATTGTGAATACAGAAGGGGCGTGAAACCAGACGGAAGCGTTTAGAGAACTCTATATCCTCCATGATCGGCAGGGTATCAAACCCGCGCAAAGCTTCGAAAATCTCCCTGCGCACAAACAGCGCCTGATCGCCGGTGCACATGCCCGTTAACCGGGAGCGTTGATTCATGAACCAGGCAATCACCCGGAACATCGCGCCCTGACCGCTCAGGCGCACATCGAAGCGGCCCCAGGCTTTGTCGCTTGAAACAAATGCTCTCAAGTAATCCTGTGCATTTGAAGGAAGGCGAGTATCCGCATGCAGAAATAACAACACCCCGCCTCTGGCAACAGAAGCACCCGCATTCATCTGCGCGCCTCTGCCTTTTGGTGACTGAACCATCCGATCCGCAAGCGGGGCTGCCAGCCTGGCGGTGCCGTCCGTGCTACCCGCATCCACAACAATCACCTCGTGGCCCGCGGCGCGCAACGGTTGCAGAGCGCCGAGCGTTTTCTCAACAGCCGAAGCCTCCATCCAGACCGGCACAACGATGCTTAGCGAAAAAAGGTCAGACAAAACGCACTCCCATACATACAGAAAACACGGTAACACCTTGAGCCGTAAGCTTCAGGCCGTTATCATACCGATCTTCTGAAAGAAGCGCCTTCGTAGCTCATCTGGATAGAGCGTCCCCCTCCTAAGGGGAAGGTAGCAGGTTCGAGTCCTGCCGAGGGCACCATTTACCCTTCCGTACCGATCCATCGCAAGCATCAACTAACTGTTTTTAAAGTACTTTACCGACAACCCGCATCCTTATCGATCCACAATATTCCGCCCCAATCTACGCATTCTGGGGGTACATTTGGGGTGCAAACTGAAATACACCCCGCTATAGTAGATTTTGTACCCCCAAAAAGAGTTCAAGCCCCGCCATGTCCAGGCCTATAAACCTCCTGACCGACAAAAAGGTCCAATCCGCCAAGTTCGAGAAGCTCGGCAAACGAACCAAGCTCGCCGATGGCGCCGGACTTTACTTGGACATCCAGCCATCTGGGAAGTATTGGAGGATGAAATACCGATTCGACGGCAAGGAGAAAACACTTGCACTTGGCGTCTACCCAGATGTCTCGCTGAAACTGGCTCGGGAGCGTCGAAAGGAGGCCCGGGAGCAGATTGCCGACGGCATTGATCCAAACGAGGTGAGAAAAGAGCAGAAAGCTGCCAAAAAGGAGCAAGCGGACACGTTCAAGGCCGTTGCGGAGGACTGGCTCGAGCTCAAGAAAGGAGAACTTGCCGACAGCACGCTGGAAGTCTCGAAGCGAAGGCTTGAAACCTGGGCCTTCCCTAAACTAGGTCACGTGCCGATCAGGGAAATCAAGCCAGCGACTGTCATGGAAGCTCTGAGACCCATTGAAGAACAGGGCAAATTCGAGACCGCTCATCGAATCCGGCAACGCATTGGCGAGATCTTTCGCTTTGCAGTAGCAGCTGATCGTGCTGAGGTAGACCCCACAGCCACGCTGAAAGGCCAACTCAAAACCACGCCAACAAGACATAGATCCGCGATTACCAACCCGGATGAGTTAGGCAAGCTGCTCAAAGCAATCGACGCCTACGGAGGGCACGCATCCTCCAGAGCTGCCTTAAAACTCGCGCCTATGCTGTTCCTTAGACCGGGCGAACTGCGAAACGCGGAATGGAGCGAGATCGATCTGGACACTGCCATCTGGGTCGTTCCAGGCAAGCGCATGAAAGGCACTCAGAAGGCCAAGAGAGCAGGCCAAGTGCCGGATCATATTGTGCCCCTGTCGACACAGTCCGTCGAAATCCTGAAAGAGCTCAAGGCCATTACCGGCCATCAAAGTCTGGTGTTCGAATCCGTCAAACGGGGCCGCCCACTGTCAGAGAACACTATTAACGTAGCACTCAAGTCGATGGGCTACGACGGTTCCACAATGGTCGGACATGGGTTTCGAGCGACCGCATCGACCCTCTTGCATGAACTGGGCTGGCTACCGGAAATAATTGAGCTTCAATTGGCCCACAAGCAACGCAATCAGGTTGCAGCTGCTTACAACCGCTCTGCGCGCCTTGAAGATCGGAAGGTGATGATGCAGGAATGGGCTGATTACCTAGATCGAACTAAAAAACCCAGTTAATACTCTGATTGCTGCTTGCATCAATCATCTTTGATGCCCGAGCCATGCTTGTTACAAACCTCTTCCCAAGCATTTTTTACGTCCCGAATCTCACAAGCCAAGTCACGCGAGGCTGTGAAGGCATGCACATATTCAATGCCTTTCTCGGAGACATTCATCACCCCATCGAGGTCATTCGCCTCACAAGCCAATATCGCGTTTACCAGTCTTTCATAAGCCTCCAACCGAGACAGCCTCTTGGAGAGGCTCCCTTCCTGGTGAGATAACCGTTTTTCACGAAATTCGAGCTCATCACCTTTCGCCTTCAGTATTTGAGAACGCTCTTTCATTATCTGGCGCTGATGCTTCAGGGTAACACTCTCACTCCTTCTGATCTCAGCTTCATCGTTTATCAGATTCTCAACCAGTGTCGATTGACGCAGCCTGCTAACCTTGGACAGCGACTCCAATTTGGCGCACACAGAGTCTCTGAGATCCAGGCGTTTGATCGATCGCTTCTCCTTTTCACGGACCAAAGCTGCTCTTTTTTGCCTTACAGCATCCTGCAGCAATCTAAACCGAAATTCTCCATCCTCCGAACGCAGGACTTCTGCAACCATTTCGGCTAACTTTGCTCGTGGCGTCATATCGGCCACAGACCTCCAACGGTTATTGACTGGGAGGTCCACTTTGCGTTCCTGAAGGTACCCGACCGCGAATTCTTCAAGCCCATCTCTCTGAACTCGATCAGCCCATTTCTCAATTCTTGACCTCACTTGGCGGCTACCCCCAAAATTTGATAATGACTCTCGTTATCATTTAACGTCACTCATAAGACCATATCATGATCAAAACGTTGTACAAACGTTATGTTGCATGAGTATGCTATATCGTACCTACTCAATATACTAAAATTGTCATGCTGCTACGCCTTTCACACATCGATTGCTCACCATTTTCGAAGTTCTTTCTACTGAAATTCACGGCACGTTATGGCGATCAGTCGCCTTGGCTAGACCAGGTGATGGAAATCATTCGCGCAATCGAGTTACCGAAGTCGAGGTTCTACACGGTCGTCACAGAGCTGCGTTCATTAGGCATTCTGGAAGTCCTAAAGACCGAACCAACGGAGGTCCCTCAGGTCCGGTATCGGATCAAGATTGAAGAACCGAAAATATGCTCGCTTACCCTCAGCAAACAACCGCACCTACACAAACGCAAAATCGACCAGTTACTGATATGGAGTTCACGTTCGATTAGTGCACGGCCTCATCAGTTAACGATACCGCAGCGGGTGCTGATGATTGCCTTACTTGAGGAGGCCGACGCGGGGGGAATAATCAGAAATGTCGGTTTTTCTGATTTTGCTCAAAGGACTGGGTTGGCTACCCGACAGGTTAAGAACCAAATGACGAAGCTCCGGGAGTTTCACTATGTTCGGGTTTCACTCCCGGGCGGAAACGCAACAGGCCTAACTGGACGGTATAACAGCGTCCACGCACTAAATCTAAGGCATCCTGGCTTCGGTCAGCAGTGTGCACGTAGGGGCATAGTGATTTTTTTTCAGCGATCAGTTCCGCCGCTTACAGAAGAAGACCTTAACTTTTTTCACTACCAACGCCTGAAATTGCTCAATCACCTTTCGAAGCTAATGCGTGCTTCAAGAGGACAGATTGGCGAAAGTGACGAGCTTGTCAAGCTCGCAAACCGGGCAGGCAATCTTAACGCTTCCGCCCCTTGGATTTTCCTGAACTGGCTTTGCCATGATCTAGCCTCACGGACATTATCGGAACTCTGGAAGGAGCTATCAGAACTGGCAGTCGTCGACCTTGATGCCATCATCAGCAAGAAAATCCGAGGAGAGTGGCTGTCGGCCTATCGCGCAATCATCGAAGTGGATGACGACGAGCATCCCGGACAAAAAAAGGCCGTACTAAGCAAACAACCCAACCTGCCTTTGCTTCACTTGATCGAAGTGAACTTGAGGACTACCGTGCGTAGCATCGCTATTGGGATAAAAAAAGCTCTTAAGGACTCGGAAGTTCTACCTGAGCAAATCCACAACTACCACTTCCAGATCCTCCCAAGCCCTCACAAAGGCAAACACAGTCAATTCGCACTGGAGATTACGACGCCGGATCAAAACCAGTTGGCCCAAACAAATACGTTTGCGTTGGCTCTAGGTTTCAATCCGAAGAAGGAAAAGGTAACGGCTAACAGCATTACCGATATCTATGAGCTAGAACACAGCGCACTGGCAACGACGGGCATAGCCACTCCACCACTGACCTGCCCTTTGCTCTCCACGATACCGAGAGCGCAGAAATGATTCCGGACCAGACGGACCACCGTTTATGCCACTGGTGAGCACGCCTTGAACGCGGTGTCTTTCACTGCAGATAACCAAGCCCAGCGAACCTCGGTAGCGGACAATCTGATTATTTTCTACATGCCCTTCCGATCTTTTGAACCAAGAGATCGGGAGGTCAATCATGCAAATCCTCAGGCTCAGAGACGTTATTCAAAAGACAGGCCTTGGCCGCTCATCAATTTATAAGTTTTCAGGCCAAGGCTTATTCCCCTGCCCCATAAAGCTTGGTGGCATGTCAGTTGGCTGGACAGCAGATCGAATAGAGCGATGGATTGTTGAACGAATTCGCGAGCGTGATTCCGTCGCCGGAAATGCAGAGCACACTACGCCATGGGCCGTCACTATTGGAAAGGAAGGCAAAGGCCAAACGGGCCTTCGGGTCCTCCGAATAAAGCAAGTTATTGAGCTAACAGGCCTGGCTCGGGCCACGGTGTACAAATACATTCACGAGAGAGCATTTCCGCTTCCGGTATCACTGGTAGGTGCCTCGGTAGGCTGGCTGCAGGCCGAAGTCGAGTATTGGCTGGCTTCCTGTACTGGAGAGAGTAGCGATGAGCCCTTCATTGAATCTGAAGCGTCATCCGAAGCTGCCTAACCCATCGTCAACAAACCGATCTCAGTAACGCCTTGTAGTGGTCAACTAATCCCGGACAGTATTTTAAGTTTTTCTTCCGCGACCACAGGTGGCATGCCGTCATTGAATGTATGAGGGCGCTGCCGGTTGTAGTAGTCCATC
>NZ_JBLXHQ010000034.1:0-43070 GCF_048259445.1 Marinobacter sp.
CCGCTTCGGCCAAAGCCTTGCGCTATTTGGGCAACCCTTCGTGGAAGGCTCAGCAGGAATACAGGCAAGGGTTATATGACGCAGGCATCCCTCTTACCGGGGATTACCCCTCTGGGGCTAATAGCTATCCAACACACCTTGAAAATGTTGATGAGTACCTTGGCCAAATCGTCGATTTCTATGAACTACACCACAGTAACGACGGTTATTCTTCTGGAGAGCGTGAAACTCTTTCATATAGGGGGAGCGAATACCTCGTAGACCCCAAGGGCCAGTGACAACATGGGAAACCGGGGATGACGAAATGAAACAAGGCATATGGGTAGACGCAAAAGTGTTTGCAGAGGCGATGGCGATTCCTGAAACCGGGGTCAGCCAGAGCGAGCTAATGCTGGGAAAGGACGAAAGTGGAAACGAGATTCCTTTTGTAGCTTTCTCAGCGGGCCATGGCCGAGTCAAGTACCCAGAGAATGTGACTGAGGTCTTCGTAGAGGACCAGGATCGAAATCGTGGTTATCTCAAAACACCTTTGTAAAGGCCGCTGAACAGGATTGGAATTCGGACAATGCGATATAAAGATGAACAGGCCCTTTTGCTATCCGTACTGCAAGCAAATCCCTACTTTGGCGATAATGTCGAACACCTAGAGCATATCGAGCCGGCAATAAAAAATGACGAGCAGATCTTCGAGGTCACGTACAGTGGACCTCTTGGGAGCGATACTGTCAAAGTGACCATGTTGGATGTTCTGTTGCATATCGCAAATCAATAGATGGGAAATCGGATACCCGAGAGGAAGGCAGAAAATGGCTAACTACACATCAGGAAGACATAAGTTTGCACGAGGCCCTGTCACCGATCAGGTGAAAAGGAAGCTGGTAACCATGATTAAGGCAGCGGAGGGTAAAGAAGATCTCTTGGCAGAGGACATCATCGAGGCGATTGCTGTTGCGCGAAATGATCGAGATGGCTTCCGTGCAGTTGATCGTTTACTCGCTGATTTGGCTAAAGAGTATGCCGCTGGGGCGTAAACCTGGGAAAACGCTTATGAAACAAAGCGCCCGAAAGAACTCTCTGATTTTTGTGCATTGGCTGGCCGGGTTGTGCGCGGTGGCAGGTGTAATTGCCAGTTTGCGAGGCCTTTATGGAATGTTCCAAGTGTGGACTGGGGAGATTACTTCTGTCCCAATCATCGGGAACTTGATGTATCCCAGCGATACGGACTCCGGAACCGGGTTGCTGATCTCGTTCTTTGAGGTGGGCTTCGGCGGATTGGCTTATCTCTTCATGTGGGTGACACCAGCGGGCATAGCCTTGGTGGTTCTGACTGCCATTGCAGACCGCCTAAAGAGGCCTCGGGCTGATCGGCTTGAGCCCATCCAGTAGACATCAGCAACATTGGAAATCGATATGCGTGACGGCAAAACACATGAACAGCGCACGATCGACACCTGCGCCAATAGGTACCAGGGTGCCATGGCGATATACAAGCCAGTATTCGATTACTGCGTATCCAAGGGCTGGTCGCATCGTCGATCATTTTTGATGACGCTGGGTGTGGGTGTGGTGGTATCCGGTGTTTTCGTCTGGGTTTGCTGGGCAGCGATCACAGTTGCTAAATCGTAGTGGGAATTCGGTGAGGCCTGATGCGGAAAAGACTCACTAACGTCATGCGAGAGTTTTGGGGGTGGTTCGGCACAGAACGTTTTACCCGTCAAGACTTGTGGCGTCGATTCGAAGGACAGTACCGCCATGCGGGTGGACAAGAGCCTTGGCCCAAGGACGATTTTCTGGGGTGGCTAAAGCTTTCGGAGCATAAGTGGATAATCCCCGCGCCAGGCCCAAGAGGTGGAGAGGGCTGGCGACTGAGTGATGACCTTGTTGAAGCGTTTCAAGCCGAGAGCAAGCGGAGCTTTGAACTTCGCGCCCAGGCCACAAATACCATCGAACACACACAGGTTAGGATAGGGACGCTTGAGCTTGCAAAAGATCCTTACAAACCGGCTGCCTGGAATATTGTTTGGTCATTTAAGCCACCGTTCCCGGTGCCTGGCTCTGATGTGGATGGAAAATCGCGCCACGATCCAAACTGGGCGTTCGTGTTCAGCGTAACAGCGGACGTTGAGCCTGCTAACCTGCAATCCCAGGTTGATGACGCAGCAAGTTATTTGAAACTTTTGCTTGAGAAGGAGCGATGCCGGGTAGTCGCCATTCTGGAAGAGATAGACACTTTGGCCGCTCAAATTAACTGATGGGAAATCCGGTCTCGGCAACAGAATATGTTCAGTATGCGATGACAAATGGAGAAAAGTAATGATTAAGCTGGAAACAACGATAATCGAACTGGCAGAGCAGTTTTGCGTTGAAGCGGAGGCTTTTGAAAACGACCGCAAGAACCCGCCGCCTTCCATCACAAAGCTGGCAGAGAGACGCGGCATGGATGTTGATGCATACATCAGGAAAAAGACAGCGTCAGTCGGGCAAAAGGCTTTCACGCTATGCCTTCTTGCTGAGGACAGTTCCGGCTTGACGGACGGCGCCCGATCTCAGTTGAAAGCCATCAACCAGCGGCTCATTGACCTATTTGCATCCGCTCGCGCTGACGCATTATAGGATTGGAAGCCGGGAGTAATTGTATGAGCGACTGCTTTTTGAAGAAGCGCCAAGTAGATGAACTATGGGTTGATGGGCCGCTGAATACCTTTGCCGCCCGCGTGGCTTTTCTGATTCCGATGATTCTGTTCGCAGTTGGTGTGATTGCTGGCACGTTCTTCGGCGTCAAATACACATTCAATGAATTGCTGATAGGCGTTGGTGTTCTCTTGTTTACAGCGAGCTGGTTGCCCTTCGCGTTTCAGAAGCCGAAGGGCAGTCATAGATGAGAAATGATTACTCCTATCAAATATCAAATCCGGGCAGATCGCTTTTGTTTGTGAACCTGTTGTTCCACCTGTTTCTGTTCGCGCTTTCGTTCCATTTCTAGACCGGCTTTACTTACGGCAGCCCTTATTTGGCGTTCAACTCCATCACGCCCTAAACGGCTGTTAGTTGCCAGGTCATTAAAGTCAGTGTGTTTCTTCATGTGACTAAGAGCCGCCATCTGATCATTGCTGAGCAAGGCCTTTTGCAGCTTTGCTTTATGCGTCTCTGGTGCAGTCTCTAGAGCTTTTGATGCTCGCAGATGATCCCGGTAACGCTGTGGGGTTATCGGAGATAAACCGTTGGGGTAGTCAGCCTCACCTGGTGCAAACACTGGAAATACGGCCTTTCCACCAACAGCCTTAGCTGCTTCCAGAGCTTTTGACTTGCCGGGGTTCGTCCCCTGTGTCAGCTCTTGATGACGATCATTATCACCAAAGATCACAACAGGCTTATCAGGGAACTTCTCATGTAGGGCTTTCGCTACATTTGGTAGATTCCCTGCATCGAAAGCAGCCACAGTGACGTGGCCCAGCACTTCGGCATTAGTCGCTGCAGTTGAATACCCCTCTTGTAGTACCAGAGCCGGTGCAGCTTCCAGCGCTTTCATATCACCACCCACAATGTGAAAACAACCCTCTTTCCGCGAATCTCTGGCGAACCGCTTTGTGCCATCTTCTTTGATGTACTGCATAGTCCATTGCTTTCCATGTTCATCATACGCGGGAACGTAGGTAGTTTTTCCTTCGGAATCGGTTAGAACGCCAGCCTGAGGTCGGATACCCTTATTTTGCATGTATGGTGTCTGCACAATGACGGGCAACAAACTGGCAGCCTGCCCACAAACACGTTTTGCGGTAGCCTCATGAGTTTTTTCCAACTCTACTGCCCTTGCAGCCAGCGTCTCAACTGCCAAGGCTTGAAGCTTGGCCTTCTCTGCTGGATCGAGGGTATACCCCTTAGACTTCCATTTCATATCAACGCCGGTACGGTTATTTAAAATGTAACCGGCAGGATGGCCGTCGAGGTGTCCGACATAGAAACCAGACCCCGATTTGTGATTGACTCCCTTTTTATCGCCCTCAGTACGAATCCGGTGCTTCTTCCCGTCCATAATTGGATGCTCGCCAGTGACCTCGCAGCCTAAAGACTTCATAGCTTCCGCAAATTCTTCGCGGGGCGACATGGCCGGGCCTTGTTGACTCTTGACGTTATCAGGCATCCAGCGACTTAGGCGCTCCATGTCTCCGTTCGGGCCAACATACCAAGACTTAGCATTTTTATCCCAGACCGCACCTGCAGCTTTCGCAGCACCACGCTCACCATAGGGCACAGCTAAATATTGTTTTCTTTGGTCTTCGCTCTGGGTTTGGTCTCGATCATGCGACCCTTGTATTGCCCCCGATGCCCATTTAGCGAAATGAGTAGGGTCAACCCCTTCAGGTACATACCAAGATTGCTCCAGACGATCCCAGCGAGCCCCAAGCTGTTTTGCTGAGTCTTTCTCTTTGTAGGGCACGTTAATGTAATGCCGGCTTTTTTCCTCAATGCTATCACTTTTTATTTCAGCAGCTCCCTGCTGCAGCTCTTCTGTTTCTGCCTTCATCTCAATTCCAGCCTCCTGACATTGCTGGAAGGTCTGGTGAAGCTGCTCTGCCTTTAACAGGAACACCTGCGCCAGTCCTTTGCGCTCTAAGTAGGGGTTGTCCACATCATTATGATCAAGCGGTATCCCAAAAACCGGGGAAAGACGCGCTAAAGCCGTATCTAAAAAGTTATCAGGATCGTGCCCGGTGACACTGCCTACAGTAGTAAATCCTAGATCCTGCAAAGCTTGCTCTAGGCTGTCACCGTGATATGCCTCGAAGTGATTGAACGTCACATCCGAGTCATTGAGCACTTCCCGAATGTCTACGGCCAACGCCTCAACAATGGCGACCTCCTGTTGATTCTGTTCCTGTATTTGGGTCTGCTCGAAGGCCAGCACATAGTCGTGAACCTTCTCCGAATTCGCTGACGCCCGGAAAACCTCTAAGGGGTCATCCTGCAATACCTTAATCCAGGAATCGACATAGGCGACGTGTTGATCTGGATCGTGACCAATGCCCAGTTCGTCACCCAAGATCATCGAGGCAATTTCAGCACACAGTTCCTCCTTGGCGTACCCTTCTGACCCGAACGGATGTGACAGGTCACGGTCGAGGCGTGAGGGGTGCCCTGTCCAGTGAGCCAACTCATGAAGAGTAGTTGCATAGTAACGGTCTGCTGACTCGAACTGACTACGCTCTGGCATCGTGATGCTATCGGTTGACGGTTGGTAGAAAGCCCGATTGCCGGAGACGTGTGTGATCTTGGCCCCAGAAGCGTTCAAAATATGTTCGGCCCGCTCCACGGCATTCCACTGCTGTTCTGTTTTTTGTTGAACCGGTGGCAAGCCGTCAATCTGTTCTGCATTGAACACTGTCGCGAAGAACACTCGCGGCCGTTCCAGCATGACGGTTTCCTTGACGGGTTTATCCTCTGCATCAAATACTGGCTTGCCGTGTTTGTCGACTTTTGTTTGCTCTTCGCTGAATTTCCAGTATTGAACGGGAGTCCCCTTCTCTCCCTTGCGCACTTGAGCATCTACGGCCAACGCCTGTTTGTAGGTCATCCAACGCGCATCACTACGCCCTTGAGCCATCAAGTAAATGGCATTGATACCCTTGTAACGCTTATTTGTTGTCGGATTCATCGGTAGGTGAGAGTTCGGCTCGCCTGGGTTCCATGGCCTTTGCCAGGGCGCAGTGCCCGCCTTGAGCTGTTCAATTAGCTTTTCAGCCACCACTTCATGAAAGGGTTTTTTAGCCCTCATTGTTGAGTCCCTTCTTTGTAGTTCGTTGATATTCGGAAAAGTCTGCTGTGTGCGGGTTCGGTCATGCAAGCCTTGCGCGACCATGCAAGCAATGTTGTTCAGGTCGGCGGCCTGCATAAGCCGAGTCCGATCAATGCAGGTTTCCAGAAATGATTGTTGGCCCCTTTCGACGGTCTTTTCGATGACGTGATGATCCGGGGCAACGCCCTCACTGTGCAGCGCAAAGACCTCTTCGGCGCGCACGTCTAATGAGCGGTCGCTATAAAGCTGGTCGATACTTTCCCATAGTGGTTTGATGCCTGGCTCGTTACGCGCAGCAATCAAACCATCTAACAAGCCCCGCTTTTCATTGGGCGCGAATGTGTTAGCTCCGTAGTGGCCAAGAACCTCATGGCGCAACGTCATCAGCAAATCGCGGGGATCACGCAAGTTTTCCAGTGGAATATCGATGCGCCCCCGGTAGACTCGACCATTATGAGTTGTTTCCTTGGAAACATACCCGCCCTTCATGCTCGCCGGAACTTTATCCGCGTGACGACCATACAGCTCTGCCGTGTTATGACGGAATCGATACGCAAGCTCCAACGCCCCCGGATAGTCGCGCACAAAGTGGCGCGTCAGGTTTTGGGCCTCAGACTTAGTCAGCGCCATACCTTAATCCTTGACGGCTCGGGCCCGCCGCGCAATAGCGTCGGCAACCGTTTCATCATCACGTAGCCCGTACAGCTCTCGCGCATTTGTAGTAGTAGGAACAGACGGCAAGTCATTGCTCGGGCCATCATCGTCCAAGAACGCGGGCTCAAAATCTGTGCTGAGATCGGCCAAGTCGTCGCCGCTCTCGGCGGCGTCATGCTCGGTCAATGCATCTTCGATGAAGGCTCCTGCCCGCTCGGCCTCTTCCGGGTCAAACTCGGCTTGATAGCCCGGCGTTTGTGCATCAACCAGCTTCTCGTGCAGGACTTCGGCTGCATTTGCCTGATCATCAAAAGAGCCTTGTTCCAGATTTACATTAGTTTCGATTGTCATGGCGATCATTCCTTCTCAGAATTGTTGCGTCCCTTGCTGTAGTTGGGACAACCTTTAACATCAGGGTAAGTCTGTTTGCAGGATGGGAAATTTGAACACCCCCACCAAAAGTGACCTTTTTTCTTTGGCAGAGGGCGACGGGAGAGGCCAGCGCCACAGGCCATACATTTATAAACAGTCGAGACAGGAGTCGCGGCCTTACCGCCTGCAATAGTCACTGCACCATCATTAGCTTTGGCTACCTGATCCCTGATAAAAGTCTCTTGTTTAGCGATGAAAGTGGCGAGATCCGTTTTGCCCGTTTCGACGCTTTTTAACATTCGCTCATAGAGGGATGTCAGCACAGGGCTTTTTACAACATCAGGCAGCGCGTCAATAATGCTACGTCCCAGAGTGGTGCTGGTGATTTGTTTACCTTTCGTCTCCAAATATTCGCGCCGTTTCAACTCTGAAAGAATTGAGGCCCGCGTTGCTTCGGTGCCAATGCCATCACCATCTCTCAGCATTTTCTTGTGCTGTGGGTCAGTAACAAAACGATGAATGTTGACCATTGCAGTGATCAACGTACCTTCGGTAAATCGCGCCGGAGGTTTGGTTTTGGCATCTCGTCTCACAGCTTGGTTACAAGTGATGCCATCACCTTCGCTCATCTTGGGCAGTGACTGGCTTTCGTCGTTCTGATCGCTGTCGTCCTCGTCCGCGTTATCCAGATACACATCGTGCCAGCCGTTTTTTGTGACTACCTTGCCTTTTGCGCTAAACGTCTCGCCTTCAACATCGACGGTAACGGTCGTACTCATAAACTCATGAATCGGGTAAAACTGTGCCAGATATGCCCGCACAACCAAATCATAGATATTGCGCTCCTTGTCATTAAGTTTGTTCAAATCGCCCTTGTGCATCGTCGGAATAATCCCGTGATGCGCTGACACCTTTTTATCGTTCCAGGTTCGAGATCGAATATTGGTATCTGCTCCGTCAACAATAGACGCCAGACTAGGGTTCACGGCTTTAACCACTGCCAACACGTCCGGGGCATCTGCAAACTGAGATTCCGGCAGGTAGGCACAATCGGTTCGCGGGTATGTGGTCAACTTGTGCGTCTCGTACAACGACTGACAGGTTTTAAGCACGTCTTCGGCGCTGTAGCCGAAGCGTTTGGACGCCAGAGCGGTCATATCGGAAAGACTGAACGTCAGCGGGTGATTTTGGTTCTTGGCGTCTTGTTTGTACTCGCTGATTGAGCCTGACTTGCCGATGAGTGATTCAACCAAAGCATTCGCAATGACAGTGTCAACAAGTCTGCCTTCGGCATCGAGGCCCGCTTGATCTTCCTTGGCCTTCCAGCTAGCCCAAAATGCTCCATTCGAGTGCTGAATTTCGGCGCGAATAGTGTGGAACGGAACAGCCTTGAATGACTCAATTTCGCGGTCTCTAGTGACAACCAGGGCCAAGGTAGGGGTTTGCACTCTCCCAACCGTTAACAATGCCCTAGAGCCGCCCCGCTGCGCTCTCAGTGTGTACGCTCGGGACAGGTTCATACCAATGAGCCAATCAGCTTTTCCGCGCCCTTCGGCAGCGTTTGCAAAGCCGTGGTACTCCTTGTTGTCCTTCATGTTCGCCAGCGCTCGTTTAACAGATACCGAGTCAATAGCGTTCGACCAATAACGGATCACCGGCTTTTTGTTGTTGAAGTGTTCTAGCAGTTCATCAACCAGTAACTGACCCTCGCGGTCGGGGTCGCCAGCGTTC
Organism: Marinobacter sp.; assembly: GCF_048259445.1. Lineage (GTDB taxonomy): Bacteria > Pseudomonadota > Gammaproteobacteria > Pseudomonadales > Oleiphilaceae > Marinobacter. Next base: position 8,552 of record NZ_JBLXHQ010000034.1, read on the forward strand.
ACGATTTGCGACGCCGATTTAAGCAGCCCCCCGATAACTCGAACCTGTTTCTTGGCGTCATCCTTGGGCCTTAAAATCCATTCATCCGGGATAATTGGCAGTTCATCAACGCGCCAAATTTTGCGGCCCTTGTCATTCGTTGGCACATCATCAGCAGTGTATTCGTCAGGCCCGACCTGCTCCAGCATGTGGCCGAAACACCAGGTAACTTTGTCACCGCCGCATTCAATGTAACCGTCACCCTTTCCGGTAACTCCTAGCTCGGCGGCAATGGCTTTTGCAACCGAGGGTTTTTCTGCAATAAATAGTTTCATGGTGATTCCCTTCCCTACCAGATAATAACTGGACGAATGACGCTCTTAACTTGCGAGCGACTGACTGGCCCGAAGTAGCGGCCATCAAATGAGGTATCGCTTACATCAGACATAAGCAGCAGCTCAGAGCTGCCGAGTGTGTATTGATTGGATTGATAGCGCGGCAATTTTCGGCCATCGAGGTCGGCCTGAATGGGCTTGCTGTGCGGTAACAGCTCACCATTAACAGAAACACCGCTATCCGTTATCGTTACTACATCGCCTTTAGCGGCTAAAATTCGCTTCATCATGTAACCGTAATCACCTGGACAAAATCCTCCAGATATATAATTCCGCTCTTTAGCGGTTACGAAAGCGCTGACATCAGGCGGACAGAAAAAAACATAAGCGCCTTTCTCAAGTTTCGCGTCAGTTGTCCAGTAAAGGCCGACCGGGATGCTCCTTGTTGTGTTAACTCGCGCCCCCGCTGCGTAGCTAATTGCTGCAAGGGACAAGATAGAAATACCAACAATAGCTACCCCAACATAAAAACGACTTAGGGTGTTCATATCGTGACCCCTTTTTCTTCTGGTGCCGGATGCCGTAGCTTGTCGCTAGTTTTCGGAGCATCAATGCTTGCGCGAGCCTGAAAAATAGGATCTTTAAAATACAGTGGTTGTTTGCCATAAATTGCGGGATAACCAGCTACGTAAATCACCATGTCACCGGCTTTTTCAATGTCGCCTGCAGCATTTTTGGTTGGGCCAGGCATACGCAAACATTCATCGGGAGTGAGCAACGGACGCTGTACTTCTTGTATTGTTCGAGACACTTGGCCGAGCATGGCCGCTGTTCGACGACCGCTGGTTGTGATCTGTTCTTTAACGACAGTGGTTTGACCGGTTAAGCGTGAAAGGTGTTCTGCTGTTTCAATGCGATTAGGCGGATATGCATTCTGAACATGACAATTTGAGGTGATTGTTTCATCTGGGCCATAACCAGTTTCACGACTTTTAAGCTGGTTTAAATCTTGACAGATCAAATAGCACTTGATGCCATACCCCGCCACAAATGCCAACGATTCTTGTAAGATTTCTAATTTCCCAAGACTCGGGAACTCATCGAGCATTGCAAGCAGTCGATGCTTGTAACGAGCAACAGGTCTTCCCTTCTCAAACGACATTTCATCTGCCAATAGACGGATAATCATATTGGTCAATACGCGAACCAAAGGGCGCAATCGGGACTTGTCGTTAGGTTGTGTGACAATGTAAAGACTGACAGGGTCATCGTGGGTCATCAGATCTTTAATACAAAATTCAGATTTACTCACGTTGCGAGCAACTACCGGATCACGGTACAAAGCCAAATATGACTTAGCCGTTGAGAGTACCGAGCCTCCCTCTTCCTCTGGGCGATCCATCATGTCCCTTGCGGCAGAACCTACCGCTGGATGATTCTGGCCGTCCACATGACCATACGTTGCCATTTCCATCCAAAGCTCACTTGTATCGCGCTCTGGGTCGGCCAACATTGCATCAACAACAGGCAGGCTAGCCGGGACACCTTCATTTCTGGCTTTATAGAGCGCATGAAGAATGACACCAACTAACAGAGCATAAGATGTTTTCTGCCAGTGCGACTCCATCCCCTTGCCATCGGGATCAACAATGAGCGTTGCCAGATTCTGCACATCACCAACTTCGTATTCCGTACCAATCCTAATTTCATCCATAGGATTCCAGCACACACCGCCGTTACTCGAAGCGGGTTCAAAACGCAGCACCTTATTCTTAGCGTGTTTCTGCCGCCACCCCGAAGTTAGCGCCCATAATTCACCTTTTAAATCGGTTATAACGCAACTTTGGGGCCACGAAAGTAAGGTAGGTACAACTAGACCAACACCCTTTCCCGAACGAGTTGGAGCGTAAGTAAGAACGTGTTCAGGGCCATTGTGACGCAGATAAAAAAAGTTGCCGTTATCATCTTCCCAGCCGCCGACATAAACCCCCGTCGACGTAGGTTTCTCTTTAGATCGTACTACATCTAAACCGCTACGCCGTCGAGGCAACAAACCCGCAGCTTGAATGTCGTTTTTACTCGCCCAGCGGGCAGAGCCGTGAAGATAGTCGTTACTTTTAGAGCTATTCGAAGCAATCACCTTTGCTATCGCGACACAAAGGAGCCCCCCAGCCGCAACTACTAAGCCGATACTTCCGGCGCTCATGATTTCATCAGGATAAGTGCCGTACCAGTTATTAGCCCACCCCAGAATCGACCAAGGAGCGTAAATAGGGCCAACACTGCCTCCCAAACTATCTTGATAATTGAAGGTGTATGCAAAGAACTGGGTTGCAGCTTGCAAGCCGCCAATCAAAGAGCCAGCGCCCAAAACAGGCAAAAACCTGTTTGTTCTCGGCTTTTTGTTGCGTACTTGCGGCCCAACAGCGTTGTTTCTCTTGGATTTCATCTGCTCCTTCCTTTTGAGCTTTTAAGAGATCCTTGTGTAACTGTTACAGCATTTCCAACTCGTACACGCTTCATGCGTTGTGCCGTAGCTGCGTCAATTGGCAACACAAGAATTTCATCATTACAATTTAACAAGGCTAATGATTGGCCTTGAACATTCCGGGTGCCTGCATAAGTTATCGCACCACCCTGATTAGTATACCTCGTATGCTTCGGTATATCGAAACCCAATAGACGTTTTGATTCCCGCTCCGCAATATATTTATCCGCCGCACGAAACTGATCGGTGGTTAATTCTCTTGGCCCAGAAACTCCCCATCGCAGTTGGTTATCTGATTGGGTTCTTTGGTACTCCAGCTCACCAGAAACATCACCCGGCAATAACACTTCAGCTCGTCGGGTGAAGCGAACCACACTGAGTGAGGACAACGCTCGCAAACGGTTTTTTGCGAAGGACGGCGGCTCTCCTCCAATTCCCGTAACGTTGGGCTTGTTGCTGATATAGCGCCCTCCATTTCCGGCGTCATTTCGACGGCCTGTTGACTGCTCACGTCCTCGATGCTCGTATCCAATACGGCTATCGTCTCGTTCTCTACCGGCGCTGTCGGCAGCTCCCCGTCCATTGCGGCTAATGCTGCGTCGATCAGTTCGTCCTCGTTCATTTCCTCTTCCGGCATGTTCGTTTCGTCGGTCATGACTATGCTCCCGTTGCAATAGCTGCTGTCTGCGGCGTTCCAAGCCCGCATCAGCAAAGGTGATAGATAGATTTCTGGTAACTGCTGCCTGTATTACCTGAGCTTTAAATTGAGGTGAACCGCTAACTGTGATCTGGCTACCGTATCGCTCCATTGCCATGCGCAAAGCTTCCGCAACTGTGTCACCAGTCGCAGCTTTAGAAACCTGTAATTTGTCGCCATCGTCCCGAACGGCGTTCTTGCCTACGCGAAAAATGATGGTGCCTTTTTTCGTGATGTTGTCGGTAACTGGGGCATATACAGGCCTTACCTCCCCACTCCCTTTGATAGTGTCACCTTGGAGACCTTTGGATTGCTCCCGTGACCGTAACGCCTCCAGAGCCTTTTTATCACCATCCAACGCCTGCCTTTTGAGCCAGTCAGCCCAAGCCCGTCGCTTGTATTGGTCGTGCAGTTCTTGTCGCTCTCGCTTGTACTTTTTATTAATCGACTGGATATCATCTTTCAGCGCTTTATGAGCTTGCGCATAAAGCAATCGTTTAGATAAACCGCTGTCGGCCATTAATTTGATAGCAGAGCGCCGTAAACGATTACTTCGTTTTGCGGCATCTATGAGGCGGGCTTTTCTTCCTATGGCGCTATCCCATTCAATCTTTCGCGCCATTGTTAGTTCTTTTTGTTCTTCCTGATACTTGGCGTACAACTCAGTTGTATTGATCTTGAAGTGAGTGGGGCGCTTGTTATATCGACGCTTTGCTTTCCTCTGGGTCAGCCCCTCTGCTTCTTCAAAAGCGCCAACTCGGGCCTCCAATTGACGCTTAGACAGATCGCGGGCAACGGTGCTGGCCTTAACCTGCGTCCCGTCTTCAGATTCAATGACAAAACCATTAGCCCTCTGGCGAATTTCCAGCCCGTTATCGCTCATGACCTGATGCAGCTTTGCCCAGGTCTCGGCTGCCCGCATTTCCTCCAAGCACTCCCGTTTAATCCAACTCACCAAACTTTCTATGCCTGCGTGTCGCTCCATGTCAGAGGCGCGACCTTGAGATACGCTTTTGCGCCCCTGATGATTGTCCTTCTGTAACCCATATTCATCTTCAAGCGAATCACATAGCCCGCCCAATGTTCTATACGCCTGATAAGGCTCGTGCATTGTGTTTCTGGTTGGATGAATCTTGTTGATTGCGATATGAATATGAACGTTATCGGTATCGTGGTGTACAGCACTAACCCGCTGATGGTCTGCATATCCAAGCCCGGCACAAATACGCTCTTCTATCGCTTTCAAAGTGTCAGGTTCTGGCTTTTCCCCAGCCGGAAAGCTGACTATTAGATGGTATGTTTTATCACCTTGAGCGCGTGTATTAGCCTGCTGCGTGGCAAGAACTTCACCAATTACGGCCTGCATGGTGTCAGCTTCACAATTAGTCGCATTCACCAGACCAAGGCGCTCGGTTTTGCTTTGGTCGTCAGTGATGTACTTAACCAAACCAGAAAAATCAGAATTCTTGAGGGAGCGCATGGGAACGTGCTTTGCAATCAAAACCCACCTCGCGCTGCTTTAGCCGCTAAAAAAATCACTGCTCCGACCTCGGCATAACAACCTTAGTCATAACCTTACCCATCTCTTCCTGAGTCGCCTCAATCCTGCGAAGAACAGCAAGGATTGTTGATCGACCGAATTGCGCCGTCCGAATATCATCGGTTAACCATAATTTTAATAGGCCACCTAACCTGCCAAGGTCACCGTTAATTCGCGCCAATTCTCGAACTTGCTCAAAATCGACCACGCCCTTAATTTGATAGCCCTGCCCGACCTCTCGCAAATAACGCGCAGCACTCATACCTGCACGTTCGGCCTGCAACTCAATGCTCCGCTTTTCTTCGGGCAAGCAATACACCTTAATTGGTGGGCTACTCTTTCTCGTCACCTTGTTTTCTGAATCATCCATCTCGCACCTCATTAACCGGCGGCAGCCGGTAGCCTCGCAGAGCAGGATTTCCCGTTGAGCGCCTTCGGCGCGAATAAGGGGGAGTGAAGTAGGAACATCGGCTTGCCGGTGGGCCTACTTCACCTATCCTGCCCGCCTTACGGCATTGTTTACGCCAAGGAAAGCTTACACCGATAAACTTGAATTTACATGTTTTTCGTTGAAAAAGCGGGGATATATCGTAAAATAGGAAAAATAGAGGCATAAACAGGGAAAGCCAGCCAAAATACTTAATATAAACATGATTAATGCAAGGGAATGAACGAGAAAAAGCAAAGAAAAAAAGGAAAAAATAGGATTAATGTGAGCAGGCTTACCAATGGGAAAGTTAACCACCGGCGAACTGAGCAAATGGGTTCAAAAAAAACAAGGAAAAAAGCGGAAATCCTCTGCAATCGTTGAGTTCATTGCAGTCAAAACCTTTGTAGCGGAGGCAATTGAAGCGGGGTATTCGATAAAAGACATTTGGGGATACCTAAAAGAAGGGGGGCAAATACGCTCTACCTATGAAACGTTCCGCAACCATGTCAACCGGCACCTAGCGGCAAATTTAGCCGCTAAAAAACAGAAACCAGCAAAAGATGAAAAACAAGAAGACAAACTTGAAAGGTCAGTCGGGCCTAATGAGACCGAATTGGATAACCCTGAAAAATCAAAACCTATAGGAATAGCTAGTTTCAACTACAACCCGAAAATAGACGACAAGGATTTATTCTGATGAACAAAGTTCATATGGTACTTCAAGGGAAAGGTGGGGTTGGTAAGTCAATGATTGCCGCCACCATTGCTCAGTTCAAAGCAAGCAAAGGTAACTCCCCAATATGCATTGATACTGACCCGGTTAACGCAACGTTCGAAGGGTATAAAGCGCTTGATGTTCGACGGTTGAACATTATGGACGGCGACGAAATAAACACCCGAAATTTCGACTCTCTGGTTGAACAAATAGCGGAAGCTGAAAGCGACATTGTCATTGATAACGGCGCAAGCTCTTTCGTTCCGCTTTCAAGCTACCTGATTGGCAATCAGGTGCCTGCCATGATTAAGGATATGGGCCATGAGCTAGTTGTCCACACCGTTGTAACCGGAGGTCAGGCGCTGAAAGACACGGTTACAGGGTTCACTCAACTTGCCGATCAGTTCCCATCAGAATGCTCTTTTGTCGTGTGGCTCAATCCGTTTTGGGGAACAATCGAACATGAAGGCAAAGGCTTCGAGCAAATGAAAGCTTATACGTCATACAAAGAGCGGGTATCTGCGATCATTCACGTTCCAAGTCTGAAAGAGGAAACCTACGGACGCGACTTTTCAGAAATGCTACAAGAACGGAAAACGTTTGATGAAGCTCTGGCCGATCAAACCAAATCAATAATGACGAGACAACGCCTAAAGATTGTTCGAAGTCAGCTATTCGAACAACTTGAAGCTGCGGCTGTGCTGTAATGACCGATAAGATTGAGGAAACAATTAAAGAGATTGCGGCAAAACACGGTATAGCTGTGGGCCGTGACGACCCTATATTAATCCTGCAAACAATCAATGACCGGTTAATGCAGGAAAGCACTGCTGCCCAGCAAGCCAATCTGGATGCTTTCAAAAGCGAACTAGAAGAAATTGCGCATCGGTGGGGAGATGACGCAAAAAACAAGGCCGAAAGAACGCTGAACGCCGCACTGGCGGCCAGCAAAGAGGCAATGATGGCCGCCGTCAAAGAAAACGCCAAAGCAACGGCAGCAGCGGCCAGACAGCAAGTGGAAGAGGCGATTGCTCAGGAACTCAAGCCCTCAATCCGGGAAGCTCGCCGGGTGTCTTACATGAACCTGGTTGCGGCTGTAATGGTCGTTTTCGCGGCGGGCCTTGCGTTATGGGCGTCATGGTAGTGGTCGGAGTGATGCGGCAAGACAAAAAAGCCCGGCATAGTCGGGCTTTGCTGTTTACTGAGGCGAACGATTTAATCCAAGGGATAGCCCTCTGCTTTTCTCTTGGGTTTGCTCTCGATCCTGTTCCCGCTTCTTCATTAGCGTCTGGTGCTGCCGCTCCGCCTGCTTCATCGAATCCCAATCCGCAGCAAGGTTCGGATTTTCTGCCCGCATCTTTCTAGTTGCCAGCTCTTCAACTCGCGGCGAATGTAACCCCATTCCGTCCTTGATTTCCCGAACCGTCTCCAAGCGAGCGTGAAGCACCTGAAGCCTACCTTGTTGTTGCGTCTGTGAAGACTGCCAGACTTTGCGGGTTCCGGGCATAGACAGAAAACTAGGGCGATTTGACTGCGTTTGCTGCAATCGGGCTTGCTGTCGGTTAATCAGGTTTTCTAGGCGATCCTCAATGCTTTCCACCTGATCATGCTTGGCTTGAACATACATGGCTAGGGTTTCTTGATAACCCTGCTCAATGGGTGCCCCTTCAATCATGGCCTGTTGCTCGACCTCCAAACCCTCTGTCGCCGAAACAAGGCTTTCCCCGGTTAGACCTGAACGCCCTGCGCTTTTTGAGCGCGACGGCGCTTCAATTCGATTCGCGCCCAATCGCTCGATTCCTTCATATCGCGCCGCAGTGATTCTTTCTCGGATTGCGTCAACGCTCTTGGCTGATTTGAGGTGTCCAGCTTCACCTTGTGTGAGTTTGTCGGTTCCATAACCAAACGTCTCCTGCCAAAATTGATTCATACTCGAACCATGCTTTTTCTCAATGGCTGCCAGCATGGAAGGCTTAACCTGCAAGTTAAGCGCCCCTTCATGCGCCGTCATCACAGAAGCGGCAAGCACCTTACCGCCCCGATTCTCCACATAGCCTCGTAAAGAGGCGACTGTTCCACCCATTGTCAAAGTGTCGTCCACAATCAGGTACTTTTGATCCGACTTAACGTCACCCTCAAACGTAGGATTGAACGCCAGACGATGGTCAGCGCCGGTATCAGTTCGACCCACTTTGTCACTCTGGATAATGCCTAGCTCAACGTCCAGTCCCAACCGCTCCCCAAGCACCTCGGCCATTGCTAACGGTATTTTATTGTTGCCCCCCGCCTCAATTGCCAAAACTGGCAGTATTAAGGGCCGAACATCTCCAATTTGTTTTTCTATTTTCCTAACCGTCTCGTCAGTCAGTATTCTATCTACTAGAGCAATGGCGGCGGGCATGTCTCCGGTTTTAGCTGCCAAATACTCGGGTTCTCTCTTTAGAGTCCCTAAATCATCATTTCTGATCACTTTTGGAAAGCTGCCCCAATGTGCCCGCTCCCCCATTCCTAATATACTCAAAAGCACCTCCATCGCTTTAGCCGCTAAAACTATCGGGTGCGCCCTTTGCTGAGCTTTATAGCTTGGGTCACTACAGCTTTACCCTGTGCGTTGTACTTAATGCTTTTCGCACTCCCGATATCAGGCACTATATCGAAATCGGACTTCGAGTGCATGACAAAATTCTTGTCAACTTTCTGATATATTTTATTGTCTCCCGCATGAACAATCGGGCCATTATGACTTTTCGACTTGTCTGCATCCTTGGCCATATAGAGGTTGTATATACCAGGGGTCAGCGCCCCAGCTTTATCAACTTTTAGGTTGGCCCAAGCACCCTTTTGGTCAGCCTGAACAATTCTTTGGCCATTCATGACCAAGAGGCGTAGTTTCATTTTCGGTGCTCCTTTTTTCTAATTTTTTTGGCTGTAAAGGGAGGTGACCGACACGCTACAATCGCCTGTGCAGGTCAGCCACTTTCTCTCTGGCCGGGGCAGTTGGTTTATTTCTTGGTATTGCCTTTCTTCTCATCTGACGTCGAAGTCTTTGCTATCAAGGCATCTAAATCCTTCTGAAGACTGGCAGCCTGCATCTCAGCCTGAACTGCTCTGCGCTCAGCTTCTTTCTCTGCTTTTCTGGATTCGTCCCGTTCGTCCTTCCGTTCTTCAGATCTCCTAAGAGTAGCTGCTTCACGCTCTGTAATCGCAGACAACTGGGCTTTTAGCTCAGACCGAGTGTCAGCCAGATTATCATTTGTCCGTTTCAGACCCTCAATGTCCTCCTGCTGTTTTTTGACCGTTTCCTGAAGGGAAACCCGCTGCACCCGGAGATCTTCTTTATCCGCTTCCAGCGCCTTATTTCGGACATTTAGGCTTTTCAGCTCATTCTCAGCCGCTTCACGCTTGCCCTTTTCCTGCTCCAGCCTCTCCGCCGTGACGGCAAAATCTTTCTCCAGATGTACCACTTGCTGGCGAAGTTTCTCCACGTTCGTGTTTGCAGCTTGAAGCTCAACGGTGACTGAGTTCAGCCGACTCTCTCTATCAGCCAACTGATCTTCTAGGTCATCTACCGTGGCCGCTGCATCAATCAGCTCAGCTTCAGCACTCTCTTGCTGTTCCTTCGCCGACTTCATTACATCAGCTACACGCCTTTCTGCCGTCCTCACTGCTCTGTTATTAAGATTGAGAGCTAAAGACCGGACTTGCTCCAGAAAAGCGCTCGTCATTTCATTCAACGCTCCCTCAACCTCAACCGGGAGATCCTGAACCGGCTCACTTTCAACAACCTCCTGAGCCTGACGGTAATCCTCCCAGACCCGGACGAGGCGAGAAGGATTGCCTCCCCCAACTTCTTTTCTTAAAGCAAAGCCGGTTACGCGACGACCTTCGCTTAGTAATTGCTTGGCGGCCTCAATGATCTGTTCGTCTTCAAACTCGGCTGGGCGCATGGGAAAACCTCATTACTAGTGGATTGTGGTAACAGTATAATAGAAAAATAACAAATAAACAAACAAACAAAGTAATTAACAAACAAAAGAATTTAGAGTATTCGGAGTGTGCTATGGGCAGGAGATTGAGGCAGGGTGTTTATAGCCCTGTTTCAATCCTATAATCCGGATACCCTATTAATCGAAGTGAGGAAGCGATGGCATCCACTGAAGTTACTGAACACTACGACCTGCACCAGAAGGAAGGTGACCACATTGGGCGAGCCAAAATCTGTTTTAAAACTACAAGGGTGCCTGAATGCAACTACTGGAGTTTTGATGGAAAGGTGGTGGTGTACGGCCCTACTGGCAACGCACTTGGGTGGATCAAGGGCGAAGTGAGAGCAGGAAAAGTGTGCTTCGTGGATGATTTGATTCTTCCGTTCCATCTGGAAGGGATGGGGGTAGCAACTTGGCTTTTGGATCGCTTGCGCGATCTGATTCCGGAAGAAGTCGGACTGACACCCTGGCTAAAGGGCACTCTTACCCCTATAGATTCAAAGACGGCGGATCGTGGCTACGGCAAACGCAGAAATGATTTTTGGAAAAAGCACTTAGTTCTAGGCTCGACCCCCGGCGCGTATTACACGCCGGATTCGGATGGACATGATGGATCGTTTCTCGCCCCTTGGCGCCAATATGTCTTTGACCCCGAGAAAGCTGGCTTTACTTATCAGAAAATTTCACTCGGTGTTCCGGGGTAAGACTTCGCTATACTACCATTGGCTGGTTATTGTGGGATCGTAATAAAGTTGGTAACTTTCAGGCTGAAAATCACGCTCACAGAATGAACTAAGGTGCGGTGGTGGTCGGGCCTGCTGATTTGGGGAGATCAACCAGCTATTCCGGATACCCAAAAAAAAGCCTCGCTTTGGCGAGGCAAGGGGTATGGTTCTTCCAGCAATCAATGTCTTTTTGCTCTAAGCTCCTTCCATCAGCGCCATAAGTTCAACAGTACCTAGATCCGCTTCCAGTTCGTGGCCATCATCATCGTATTTGATCCAAGCCCAACCGTCAGTGGACGGACGACGATTGGTCACCAAACGACCCAACCGTTCGTCATGCTTAATCAGGATAACCGCTTTTTTTAGCTTGTTTGGATCTTGCTCTTTCGGTTCCTTTTTCGATGGCGCTTCACCCTCTCCACCCTCTCCACCCTCTCCACCCTCTCCACCCTCTCCACCCTCTTCGCCACTTACATAAGTACCTTCCGAGTCTTGTCCAGAAAAGGCTCCATCTATGTCGAGGTCGCGCTCTCCACCCTCATATTTGCCTTTTTCATCAAGATACTCTCGCAGCAACTTTACTGATCCGCGAGTCAACTCTTGTTCATCATCGCTTAGCCATGCAACAACTTCGTTTGGATTTTTTTTATACGCCTTTACCAGCTCATTAATCACAGTTACATCATTGATCCGACCAGCATTGAAAGCACCGGCAATTGGCTCTGGCAAATCCAGCAATGTAACGTGCTGACTCACAAATGCAGCGGATTTACCGATAGATGCCGCAATATCACCTTTCTTCACGCCCTTAGCTAGCTCACGGCCAATGAAGTCGGCAATTTCGCGGGCGGTCAATTCGTTGCGTTGCAGATTCTCAATAACCTGATCAACTTCGTTGTAGTCGTTATCAATAAATGCTGGGATAGTCTCTTTTTCAGCAATTCGACTACCACGGAAGCGCCGAGCGCCATGATTAATGATGTAGCGCCCCGGCTCGTCTTCGTTCTCGCGCACTGAAATAGGCGTTTTAACGCCTCGATGGCGAATGGTTGCGGCCAGCTCTTCCAGACTTGATTTTGAAAAGCCAGGATTGTCCTCAGTACGTGGCTGATTTGGATCTTCATCTATCAGGTTCAAGGACAGCTCCAAGGGGCCAGCGCCTCCCTTGGTGTTTTCAGGGTCATTCAAAAGCCCGGACAAGTCGCCAATACCCTCCAGTCCCAGCCCCTCCATTTTCTGTTCTTTTTGCGCGCTCATGCGGTGATCTCCATTTTTGTAAACACTAGGTCAGCCAGAGCACGAACTTCTTTCGCGGCTTTTCTGGCAGCCGTTTTTTTAATTTTCCAGACCGGCACCCCGGAAGCGAGAGCGTCCGCTATGCTGCTACGCAAGCCGACTGAGGTGGGAAGCATGAGTTGGGGAAATGCCTGCTGAAGCTGTTCCAGGTGGCGACCGTGACGGGGGTTTCGTCCATCTACTTTACTCGGCACCATGCCCAAGAACTGCAGCTTAGGGTTAGCCTTGCGCACGTTCATAATGGCTGAATTCATTTTTTTGATACCTTGAATTGAGTACGCCTCCAGTTCGATAGGAGATAGAACATAATCTGCAGCAATAAGCGCTGCAGCCATTGTGACGCCAAGGGAAGGGGCTGTGTCGATCAAGCACACGTCAAAACCTTGTTCTGCAAGGCTAGCAATGCCAGCTCTGAAATGCTCACCAGCACGACCAAGAGACATAGTTTCCATGTTCGCCAGGGCAGCGTCAGACTCGATAAGAGCCATACCAGGCGCACCCGCTCCGTTCACAACGTTAAACGAGCCGCCATTGAAAAAATTGCTTGCTACAACGCCCGTGCGGAACTCCTGAAGCGTGTAAGAGGCGTTACCCTGAGTATCCAAGTCGATCACGGCCACCTTTTTGCCGCGTTCGTAGAAATCAAACGCTAGATGCACCAAGGTTGATGTTTTGCCAACGCCGCCTTTTTGGTTTGCCGTGACCAGTGTTTTCATTACGTGTCCCTTTTTTTCTTGGCGTCCTCCGCCCATTTCTTGACGATAAACGCTTGATGTTCCGGCAGTATTGCCGTGACGCGCTCGAAGCCTTCCGGCGTCAGCGCCTTGTGAGCACTCCAAACCCTCTTGACGGCCTGATTGACCGCTCCTTTTGTCACTCCCAATAACGCCGCAAACTCGGCTTGAGTCTTCCCCTCCACCAATACGCCATGCGCTATTTCGAGCGTTTGCGCTCCCACTCCCAAGCTCTTGATTGCAGCTTGAAATTGAGCTTCCGTTAGTTGTTTCTTCATGGATTGCACCCATACCAACCCCACACCCTAGCTGTTAATTGAGTGGCGGTGACAGCCGCCGAACACAAAAAAGTATAGCTATACATTAAGCGGAAATCAACACTTTAGCGGCTAAAATTAAACGCCGTTGGGTTTGTAAACGGAAACAAAATAAGTAAGTAGCGTCAGTACGGCGAAATGGGTCAAAAACGTCCAGCCAGCATGTACCGCTGGATCATTCCAGTAGTACACGGTACGGATGCCCTGAAAGAAAACGTCGATAGAGATAACCCACTTGAGCAAAGGCCATACTAAGACAACCACAATCCACACCCAAAGCTGAATAGCCGCCAGAACCCTCCCGCCTTTCGTCAGGTCGCTCTTCAGCTTGTGCGTCTGTTGGTTGGTTTGTGCTTTCGGTTGCGAGGCCAACGGCCCTGAATCAGCCGGGCCAGCTTTCGGAAACCTGATGATATTTGACTTTGACATATTCTTGACCCTCCGTGCCTTCCATGCTCCAATTGCCTATTGCTCTTAAATAGGGCCACACCCTAGAGCATCGGTTTCGGTGTGACAGCGCCGGGCCAAGCGCCCCGGTCTAAGCCGGGGCGTATCCTTTCTAAAAATCAGTCCGGTATTTTGCCTGTTCTACGACCTCAACCGACCATACCCCTTTGGCGTCACCTTCCAGTTTAAGACTGGCAAAATAAGCCTCTTCACGCAGCTTTCCCGCCCGCTTTTCCAGTTCCTGAACTTCTGCCATCGTGTCCGCAATCGAGTCACGGCGAGCGATGAAGTCAGTCGTGGCCACGTTTGGCAAAGCATCGATCCAAAACATGATTTTGCTATTAGTCATCGGAAATTCTCCGGTAGTGGACCTTGGCAACATGCCCGGCCTTCACTTAATATATTAGGGCATATCGCCCTATTGCGTCAAGTAAAAATTCCGTTTTATCGGAATATTTTAGCCGCTAAAACTCAAGCTCCATACGTCTCCTATGGCGTTCAACTTTCTTTCCAAATCTGACCAAGCCCCGCGAAGTCGCAGAGCAGCGCCCAATTTGCATACGAAATATTCGTATCCTCCCCAGTCCAACGGCGAACCGTTCGGCCTCCACCTTCACCAAGTCCTAACGACTTAGCTGCAACACTGGCACTAAACCCCGCCATACGCAGAACCTCGCGCACTTCTTCGCCTGTTGGATGCACCCACTTTTCAGCGCGGCGCAGGCATTCAAGTCTGATATTCGGATCACTCATTGTTTTCTCCTGCGTCTATTAAGGCTCGACGACTAGTGTGGAGCATCGTTGCGCACAAATCCTGCGCAGCGGTAATTCCAAGGCTATTCCGCGCCTGGATCATCTCCCGCAGCGCCTTGACTTGCTCTGGCTCTGGGCTGGCCGTAGCGCCTGGTGACTTGCTGCTCATCTAATACACCCCAATCTCTGATTTCATACCATTTGCCGCCCTGTAGGGCGGCTAACCTGATTAGCTGAAAGCAATTTCTGAAAGGCGGTTATCGCCGTGAATAGCTGCAAAGCTTTCCAGCCACTCTTTGTCAGTATCACCTACAAACTCAGCGTTGACCGTTTCACACTCTTCCACGCTCGCAAAGGTCTCGATTGAAGTCATTACTTCGGTAACGGGCTTTTCGGAATCGTTGCCAGTCCAAGGGTTGGTTACGGTGATGGTTTCCATGATGTTTCTCCTCTCTGTCCCCGGTTCCGCCGGATCGGAAGAGTTGCTCTGGTCAACTCTTGTCCTTAGTCTGTTTGGGTGTTGGCCTGTCCTCAACCCTTGAATATAGGCCCAGCTTGCGCCAGGCCTCTCCTATCAGTCGATAGCGCCAAGGATCGCAGCGGCTTCCGCATGGTCAAGGGCGTACTCTCTCAAGAAGTGATAACGGTCAATCAGAGCGTCACCCTCGGCGGTGCCCTGAGCTTCGGCTGCAAGATGCCCAAGTGCGAACAACGTGGCTACGATACCCGCCGCGTTAGCCGACATGGAGCCAGAAAACCAGTTCCCGGCAACCTCCAGATGCATTTCGGTATCAATCGCAGGGGCCATGTAATAGCCGCCATTCGATAGGGTGTAGAAGTGCCAGAACGCCCCTTTGTAGTCCTGAGAAAGTTTACCCATGTAACCTAGCACCAAGGCTTCGCCGTGCATCATGCGAGCTTCACCAAATGCAGCAGGGTAAAAAGACATGCGGTTATCTTCTCCGACCAGGGAAGCGATAACAGGGGCGTAATCGGTTGTATTAATCATCGGAAATTCTCCGGTAGTGGACCTTGGCAACATGCCCGGCCTTCAATATGAATAATAGGGCAAATTGCCCTATCTTGTCAAGGGCAAATTGCCTCCATGGGGCCAGCTCACCTTAACTCCAACTCCGCCACATGTGGTTTAGCTCTAGGCTACGGCCCCGCCACTGATCCCCTAGCGCCTTGGTGGCTGAAGCTCTGTAGTTGATACGTGTATGGATAGTGCATCGAGTTATTGCGTGTTTCGTGTCACTGTAACGGTCGAACGCTAGAGCTGTTTGATAGCCAAACCGTTCAACACAGCGGCAATCTAGACTGGCCCGAGTTCGCCCGCCCATTCGTTCCCACTTCCGGAACATTTGCATAAAGGTTTTCTGTTTCATAATACCCCCTTAGCTGATTAGGGCAGG
Source organism: Marinobacter sp. (assembly GCF_048259445.1). GTDB lineage: Bacteria > Pseudomonadota > Gammaproteobacteria > Pseudomonadales > Oleiphilaceae > Marinobacter. Next base: position 24,409 of record NZ_JBLXHQ010000034.1, read on the forward strand.
CTTTCGCCCGCCATTCAAATGTCAATAAAAGTCAGGCTCAGCGCCGCATTCGACACAACCGGCCCCGTATGGATCGGCCTCGGCTTTTCCGCATTCGTTGCAAATCCAAGTCGACTCTTCTGGCTCGGTAGTAAAGCGGCTGAATCGTCCGCTCTTGGAGTCCTCCAACCATTCGCCTTCGTTCTCAAGCTGGAACGTGAACGTATGACCGACACGGCAGGTGCCTTGCCACGGTGTTGCCGGAGTATCGGTAGCTTGGGGGACAGAAGCGCCGCAAGTAGGGCACAGGGGATGTGTTAGATCAGGGGTATAAGTGTAAATCGTCATCGGAAATTCTCCGGTAGTGGACCTTGGCAACATGCCCGGCCTTCAATATGAATAATAGGGCAATTTGCCCTATCTTGTCAAGAGAAAATGCCTCCTGAATTCCATCTTAAAAGGGTTTCATTGACATTTGAGGGGCTGATTCAACCTGGAAGAGCGTGATTTTCAGCCTGAAAGTTACCAACTTTATTACGATCCCACACCTTTTTTATGATCCAATAACTACATCTAGCAATCACATCTTCTTGGCGTTCAAACAATATCAGTTCCCGTGAAGGTCTATAGTTTAAGTTTGTCTCTAGGGCTCCAGAAGGCACGGAGTTGGATAATCGGGGTGTCCAGAGGGGCGATAGCCCCTTTGGGCATAGCGCAGCGTAAACGCACGTTCATAATGTATTGGGGTGAGGACGCGAAGCGGTCGAGGGGCTTGCCCCTGGGGGGGATGGGAGGCCATGAAATGGCCGGGTGGGTTCGAGAAGGGGGTCTCCCCCTTCGGCGTTGTTTGGTTATAAAAATAGTTATTTTTTGGTTAAAGATGGTTAGGCTTTAAAAAATAGCTTTTATCTTTATGCTTTTAAAGGGTTTTATGAAAATTGTGGCCCCTCATATGTCTACACTTAGCCCCTCATGTGTCAGCATTTAAGCCCCTCATATGTCAGCAGCTTTGCCCCTCATGTGTCAGTAGTTTTAAGAGTTACTAACAGTTCTCTAGTGTTTGGCTGTGGATAAACCCACAAAAACTGTTTATTTTTTGATCCTTTTTTACGCCAGAAAAGAAACTGAGGGTATGGCCCCTCAAATGTCTATAGTGCGCCGAACTAAACGCCCCTTATGTGTCAATGAACGCCCCTCAAGTGTCAAAGAACGGCACTAGACGCGGTTACAGTACAGTTGATTGTTCTGAACCCAAGCCTGAGCTATCAGGCCACTCTCACTGAGTTCACAGCATGCGGATCTAACCTGTTCTCTCCACCTTTTTTCTCTAGTTGACTCTGAACCACACATTAGCCTAAATGTTTCCAGTTTTAGCGGGAAGGGCTGCTTATGTGATGCAAAGTAATCAAACATACGCCGAGCTGTAGGTGACAACTTCTTGTATTTTTCCCAAATAAAGCGAGAGTAGTAGTCTCCAGCAAACATCACTACCATCTCTTCATCTATCATGACCTGACATCGTGAGCTTTTCTTACCTCGATCCAGAACACGAAATCGACTAATCAACGATAGCGATTCTAGGCGTCCAACTCGTTTGGACTCAAACTGCATAGCTGATGCTTGCAATCGTGACAGGCACTCTTCGGCCTTTTTGTAATAACGACCATTAATCGACCAACCCAAATCTTTGCACAACTCGTAAAAAGTGAATGAAATTGGATCTCCAATCGGTGATCTTTTGGCGTACTCCATTACCTGCTGCCAAACCAACTCATCGTCTTCGGCTCTAAGCTCAACGCCTGTGTAGGTGATATTTACATCATCACCTAGACTGTAAATGGGTTCATTCTGCAATGCTGAGCGGGGTACTCTTTTATTTCTCACCGTGAACAACGCTGACCGAGCATAGTCATTCGGCAACGCTCGCATGTGGTCGGCCCAAGGAGCAATATCAAACAGTGATAGCTGTGCGTCCCGAATCTCTTGCTTTGTATGTTTCAGAAGCGCTGCTTGCCTAACTTCGTCAACTTGACCGGCCAATGCATCTATAGCAACACGCTTCTTAGATTCTGTTTTTTTGTTGCTTTTAGCCATGGCATTCCCCGACTCTAGTTTGCCAATTGGATTGCCAAGGAGGGCTGGAGCTTCAGAGCTAGGATGATATGTGGTTCTATCAGCAATTTCCTGCGCCTTGTTTGGTTCGATCCCACTCTTAATCAGCTTTTGGATGTACTCAGACCTATTAAAGCTTGTAGCCATTTACTCCACTCCTTGTAAACCTAAATTCCCCTGAAACATTTCTTGCCGCATCGTCACACTGTATCGCGGGAGACATTATCTATAAACTGCTCTTAAAGTAACTCCACTCAGTAAAATAAGTATAGCTATACTTTTGCTTGGTGTCAAAACTTTAGCCGCTAAAATAGCTTTGCTAAGAGGCAGTAAGTGTACAAATACATTTTTTTTACCAATGTGCTTCGCCTTCTGGGCGAACGGCGCATGACAAAAAGCGAACTTGCTGACCTATCGTCAGTGTCAGGCTCTTATCTATCGGATTTGACAACCGGAAACGCCAACCCTTCGTTAGAGATTATGGAATCCATAGCAAACGCCCTTGAAGTGCCTCTCCCCCTTCTGCTGGAGTCCACCGATCTTGACAAGGCATCTCTCGATTCTTTATTTGGCAGGAAAATGCTAAATAGTCTACCTGCGGGTTACGTTCGCATCTCTGTGGTTCTACCAGACCACAAAGCGTTTCAAGTTAAAAAATGGGGAGAAGAAACGCGAAAAAAGCTACAAGATATGGAATCTGTACAGAAAAACGACTAACATTAGCTTGTTGCTACACTTACACGATTTTAGCAGCTAAAAAGGCATCCGGGCCTTGGAAAACCGGGACTACCGAAACGGACCATCGCGTTATATACGTGACAGATGCTCTTGGTGACTTCACCCCTTGGGCCATGGAAGATTTTATGAAAAATTTTTGCTTCGTTATGTTGCGCGGCTCTGATTTTCGGTATATCGTATTCGCAAGAAACGGATTGTCCGATATATTGGAGCAAGCGGAATGCATCAGAAAGATACAAATGGTTCAATCAAGGATCGAGCAAAGAAAAAGCTAGAACGTGATATGGGGCCAGAGCTTCTAGACGCTCTAAATCACCCTAAAACGGTCGAGCTAATGCTCAACGCCGACGGCAAAATATGGATTGAGCGGCTAGGGGAGGGGATGCAGTGCATTGGTGTGCTGCGACCAGCTCAAGCTCAAGCCATCATCGAAACCATCGCCGGCTTCCACGGCAAAGAAGTTACCCGCTCCAAACCTATACTTGAAGGCGAATTTCCCCTAGATGGGTCGAGATTTGCAGGCCAGCTCCCTCCTATCGTTCCAGCTCCCACTTTCGCTATACGGAAAAAAGCCGTTGCCATATTCACGTTAGATCAATACGTGGAAAACGGCATTATGACTCCGTCTCAGAAGCAAACTCTAGTTGAAGCCGTCAGAACACACCGAAACATTCTGGTGATTGGAGGCACTGGTTCGGGCAAAACAACCCTTATTAACGCAATCATCAACCAGATGGTAATCAATGACCCGTCCGAACGGGTTTTTATCATCGAAGACACTGGCGAAATTCAGTGCGCGGCTGAAAACCATGTTCAATACCACACCAGCCTTGATGTATCGATGACCGCACTACTGAAAACCACATTGCGTATGAGACCAGACCGCATTCTAGTCGGAGAGGTACGCGGTGCGGAGGCTCTGGATCTTCTCGACGCCTGGAATACCGGCCATGAGGGCGGCGCTGCAACACTTCACGCAAATAATGCTGCCGCTGGACTAACCCGCTTACGGTCGCTGGTTACTCGTAACCCAGTGGCTCCAACCGAAATTGAACCGCTAATCGGCGAAGTGGTTCATGTCGTTGTGCATATCGCCAGAACCCCAGAAGGCCGTCGCATACAGGAAATCTTAGAGGTTTCAGGTTATCGCGACGGACAGTACGTCACTCAATCCCTTAAAGCATAGAAACTAGGAGCTATACCCATGCATTTCAACATTTCATCAATCCGCATTAATCGCACAACTCTGGCCTATTTGGGCCTATTTGCGGCTGTGTTTCTGATTATGGCGTTTCAACCAGCCATGGCATCAGAAGGAACGGGGGGGTCACTACCATATGAAAGCTGGCTAACCAACCTACGTAACTCTGTGACTGGCCCTGTGGCTTTCGCATTATCAATTATCGGCATCGTCATTGCCGGGGGAATTTTGATTTTTGGGGGCGAACTCAATGGTTTTTTCCGAACACTGTTTTTTCTCGTGTTAGTGATGGCCATGCTTGTTGGTGCCCAAAACATGATGGGTACGTTCTTTGGTCGTGGTGCTGAAATTGCCTCTCTTGCTGATGGGATTACTGAACAAATCAGCATGGGTTTGCGGCTCATTGACGGTATCCAGGCGGCTTAATATGACTCTTCGCACGATCCCTATTCGTAGAGCTGGCAACCGAGAAAACCTGTTCATGGGCGGGGATCGTGAACTTGTCATGTTTTCTGGGTTACTCGCTGGAGCGCTCATTTTTACCGCCCAAGAAGTTCGGGCAACAATTTTCGGTATCGGGCTTTGGTTCTTCGCGTTGTTTGTCTGTCGCCTTATGGCTAAGGCCGACCCAAAGTTGCGGCAGGTTTACTTGCGCCATCGACGATTCGCAACTTATTACCCAGCCCGTAGTACGCCGTTCCGTGAAAATACAACTAGCCAGGGGAAACAATACAAATGATTCAAACCTTTGCATTTGTAATTGCTGCCCTCGGTGCAGCGCTGGTTCTTATTCTCTTTGCTCGTATTCGCGCAGTCGATGCTGAACTGAAGCTAAAAAAACATCGATCCAAGGATGCGGGTCTAGCCGATCTGCTTAATCATGCCGCTGTCGTTGATGACGGAGTGATTGTTTGTAAGAACGGCGCGTTTATGGCCGCGTGGCTATACAAAGGGAATGACAATGCCAGCAGCACCGATGCGCAACGAGACATGGTGTCTTTTCGTATAAATCAGGCTTTGTCAGATCTCGGCAACGGCTGGATGATTCATGTAGATGCCGTGCGCCGCACGGCTCCCGCCTATTCAGATCGCAACGTTTCGGACTTTCCCGACCCTGTATCTAAAGCGATAGATGAAGAGCGTCGTCAGTTATTTGAAGGCTTGGGAACTATGTATGAAGGGTATTTCGTACTCACACTAACCTGGTACCCCCCCCTTCTAGCACAACGTAAATTTCAAGAACTCATGTTTGATGATGATGCGGAGGTGATCGACAAAAACACCCGAACAAAATCACTAATTAAACAGTTCGAGCGGGAAATAAAAAACATCGAATCGCGCCTTTCTGTCGCTGTCAGTTTGACACGGTTACAAGGGCAAAAGGTGGCCACCGAAGACGGGACAGAGGTGACCCATGACGATTTTCTGAGCTGGCTGCAATTTTGCATTACAGGCCTAAATCATCCTGTGCAACTCCCCAGCAACCCTATGTATCTGGATGCATATGTTGGTGGACAGGAAATGTGGGGAGGCGTTGTACCTAAGATAGGCCGTAAGTTTGTTCAAGTCGTCGCGATTGAGGGATTCCCACTTGAGTCTCACCCTGGGATTTTGAGTTCTCTTGCCGAACTCCCGGTTGAGTACCGATGGTCATCGCGTTTCATCTTCATGGATCAGCACGAATCGATAAAGCATTTGGATAAATACAGGAAAAAATGGAGACAGAAAGTTCGGGGTTTCTTTGATCAAATCTTCAATACAAATAGCGGCGTTGTAGATCAAGACGCTCTGACAATGGTTCAAGACGCGGAGTCAGCAATTGCTGAAGTAAACAGCGGTTTAGTCGCAGTAGGATATTACACCAGTGTTGTTGTGCTAATGGATGAGAGTCGGGATCGTCTGGAGCGCTCTGCTCGTCAGGTGGAAAAGGCAATTAACCGGTTAGGCTTCGCTGCGCGTACCGAAACAGTCAATACATTGGATGCGTATTTAGGGAGCTTGCCGGGGCACGGAGTCGAAAATGTCCGCCGTCCATTGATAAACACGCTGAATCTGGCAGATATGTTGCCAACTAGCTCAATTTGGACGGGGAACGAAGATGCACCGTGCCCAATGTATCCTCCGTTTTCACCCGCTCTCATGCACTGTGTCACAACCGGTGCTACTCCGTTCCGGCTAAACCTGCATGTGCGTGATCTAGGGCATACGTTCATGTTCGGCCCAACAGGTGCTGGCAAATCAACTCACCTTGCGATGATTGCCGCCCAACTTCGCCGTTACTCAGGTATGGCCATTTATGCTTTTGATAAAGGCATGTCTATGTACCCTCTAACCAAAGCCGTTAGAGGCCTGCACTTTGCCGTTGGTGCTGATGATGATCAGTTGGCTTTTTGCCCGTTGCAATATCTGGAAACAAAAACCGATCGCGCCTGGGCGATGGAGTGGATTGATACCATTTTGGCGCTAAATGGTGTTATCACGACGCCTGCACAGCGAAACGAAATTGGCCACGCAATACAAAGTATGCATGACAGCGGGGCTCGGACGTTGTCGGAGTTTTCATTAACAATTCAAGACGAAAATCTACGAGAGGCAATCCGACAATACACTGTTGATGGCTCAATGGGGCACTTGCTGGATGCAGACGAAGACGGTTTATCTCTCAGCGATTTCACAACATTTGAAATTGAAGAGTTAATGAATCTGGGAGAAAAATTCGCACTGCCGGTTTTACTCTATCTGTTTCGACGTATTGAGCGCAGCTTAAACGGGCAACCGTCCGTCATCATATTGGATGAAGCTTGGATAATGCTTGGTCACCCGGCGTTCCGCGAAAAAATAAGGGAATGGCTTAAAGTCTTGAGAAAAGCGAACTGCCTGGTTTTGATGGCATCACAGAGTCTTTCCGATGCGTCTAACTCGGGCATTTTGGATGTAATCGTAGAATCCACAGCAACAAAGATTTTCCTACCGAACGTCTATGCCCGCGATGAAGATACTGCGGCGCTTTATCGCAGAATGGGCCTTAACGCTCGTCAAATAGAAATCCTTGCCACGGCAATACCAAAACGTCAGTACTACTACGTCTCTGAGAGCGGACGCCGCCTTTATGATCTGGCTTTGGGGCCGCTGGCGCTCGCATTTGTGGGAGCTACTGACAAGGACTCTATCGCCACAATTAAGCAACTGGAAGCTCGATATGGCGACCAGTGGGTAAGTGAATGGCTTGCGAGCCGGGGTCTAGAAATTGATCACTATCTGAGGGCTGCCTAATGAGCGTTTCCGTAACCGAAAAATTGAAAGGGTTTGTACTCAAAAAGCCCAGTGCAACCTCCAAGGCCGAGAAACAGGCGCGAGACAAACCAACACAAATGAATGGAGATAGTGATAACCCCTATTTAACGGCTCGACGTACATGGAATGAGCACGTTGGCGCAGTTGTGTCATCACGACAAACCTGGCAAGTGGTCGGTGTGTTATCTCTCCTGATTGCACTGGCAGCAGTTGGGGGAATGATTCATATCGGCAGCAAATCGAAATTCATTCCATACGTGATCGAAGTGGACAAATTGGGTGCAGCTCAAGCAATGGGTGCTGCTTCCGCATCGTCTCAAGCAGATCCGCGAGTGCTAGGCGCAACAGTGTCAAAGTTTATTGAAAACTCACGGTTTGTATCGCCAGACATTGCCCTGCAAAGAAAAGCTGTTTTTAGCGTTTACAGCCATCTTTCGCCCAACGATCCAGCAACTATAAAAATGAACGAATGGTTGAACGGCAGTGAAGATGCAAGCCCTTTCAAGCGGGCGGCGAAAGAGATGGTGAGTATCAATATTACGTCCGTCTTACCGCAAACGCCGACTACCTGGCAAGTAGACTGGATCGAAACCACACGAGATCGGCAGGGCATCCAGAAAGGGCAACCCGCAACCATGCGAGCGCTGGTAACAGTATATTCCGCAAATACGTCACCGCAGGCCACGGAAGAAGAGCTACGTAACAACCCTCTGGGTATCTACGTGCGTGATTTCTCCTGGTCTCGGCTGCAATGATTTAAGAGGCGATTGAACCATGAGCAAGAAAATACGTTCCAAAATCTTCGGCGCAGTCATTTCGACTCTAATGCTGTCACCAGTAGCGACCGCAACAACGCTTGAAGACAAATTTTTTACAAATGACAACCCGACTCTATCAAAACAGGAGCGTCAAGCGCTGGCTATTGCACAACGCTGGCAGGCAGGTGAGGGCAATGGTGGCATTCAACCTATAGCTGGACGCAACGGAACTATACAGTTTGTGTTTGGGGCTCAAGCCCCGAGCGTTGTTTGTGCGGTACTGCAGGTTTGTGCAATCGCACTGCAACCAGGTGAGTATGTGAACTCCATTCAGTTGGGCGACAGTGCCCGCTGGAATGTTGAGCCAGCAATCTCAGGCGTCGGAGCCAATGCGACTCAACACATCATTATTAAACCGCTGGATGTTGGATTAGAAACCAGCTTAGTAGTTGCAACTGACCGCCGTATATACCACATCCGACTACGCTCACACCGCACGCAGTACATGCGCCAAGTATCGTTTACCTATCCGGAAGATGCGCTAGCTAAATGGGATTTAGTTCGGGCCCAAGAACGGCAATACAAAGAGAACAATACAATTCCGGGAACTAGAGAGTATCTAGGAGACCTGAGCTTTGATTATGACGTGTCCGGCTCTGCTTCATGGAAGCCTCTTCGGGTTTTCAATGATGGACGTAAAACAATCATTCAAATGCCAGAAGAAATGCGACAAGAAGCTCCAACTCTTTTGGTGGTGCGCAGGGATGGTGGTCTGTTCACTGACCCGGAAACCGTAATGGTGAATTATCGAGTGCAGGGAGACCGATACATTGTCGATACAGTCTTTGACAAAGCCATCCTGATTTCTGGAGTCGGTGACGGGCAAGACAAAATTACAATCACAAAACGGGGTAACTAATAATGAGAACCCCAGTTATAGCCATCTTTCTATTATTTCTCAGTCTCAGTTTTGCAGGCTGTGCAACACATCCGTCTTACGGCAATTTTATTAGTGATCAGGACAACCTCAACGAACAAACAATCACGAGAGATTCAGTAGAGAAAATATCAACGCTTTATCCGCCCGCAAAAACACGATTTGATCTACAACAGCCTACACCAGATCAGTTCGGAACTGGCTTTGTTCGTGGCCTTCGTGATCGTGGCTTCAGCCTCTTGGAGTACCCCGAAGAAAAAGTGAGGCTAGAAGAGATTCAGTCTGAACGATACAGACGCGTACACGAACACGAAATTATACCAACCCAAAAAGCTGTAATAAAAAAGATGCCGCCCGCACCCGAAGGAACCGGACTGCCACTCTTTTACATACTAGATCAGCTCGCCAATGCAGATATGTATCGAGTGACAATCCAGATCGGTGAGCAGTCGCTGACGCGGGCCTATTCAAAGGAAAAAAGTGGCCGGGTGATTCCCGCAGGCTATTGGGTTCGAAAGGAGTAAGCCATGAGTGATAACACCGAACAAATGTCACCAGATGCCTCCCCTGGTGAAGCGTCTCCGAAAACGGGAGTTCGTCGTGTCAACAACTGGCCAATGTACATCATAGCGGCAGTTCTTGGTCTATTTCTTGTAATTATGATGTTGGTGGCCGCTGATAGAAGCGCCCAGCAAAATGCTCCGGGCGAACGCGATAAAGAGCAAGCAGGCAACACATCAATATATGCAAATGAAATCGCTGGAGGGCAGAAAGAGGGATTCATACCTGCTATTAAGGCTAAGACTACCGAAGTCGGTGCAGCATCAGAAGTGATGCCATTAGTTGGATCAGTTGATCAATTAGCAACTGTAGATGTAGAAGAGGCTGAAAAAGAAGAACTACAACCCCAACATGCCGACTCTACGGGTTTAGTGCTTCCGTACAACCCAAATAGACCACCACTCAAAGCGAATCGATCATTAACACCGCCTAGAGAAAATGACGACGAAGCACAGCGGATACGAATCGCGAAATTGCAAATGCTTCAAGAAGCGATTAAAGCTAAAACAGGCGTACAAACTATTGCCCCACGCAGCAACAGCGATACCTCTCAAAACGTTGGAAGAAGGCCTGAAACACGGAGCGAAATGCTAGGGGAAATCGCCAGAGTGCGACAGCAAATCGCTTCCAATCGCACTAACGACCCTACTGCTGCATATCAAGCTCGCAGGGCTCAAATCGAAGAAATGAGGAACACTGGCAGCATAGGTAGCGGAAACTCACGCGGTACCAACTCTCCGATGCTGATGCAAATGTCTTCTGATTCGGATGGGTATTCGCAGTTCAACGGTGAAGGTGATGATCGCTGGCAGCTTAACTCCCAAATTCAATCACCACGCACCCCTTACGAACTACGCGCGGGTTTTGTTATACCAGCCACGCTGATTTCTGGTATCAACTCTGACCTGCCTGGTCAGATCATTGCCCAAGTGTCCCAAAGCGTTTCAGACACATCCACCGGCAAATATGAACTTATTCCACAAGGGTCGCGCTTAGTTGGCTCCTATTCGAGCGAAGTAGCTTATGGGCAAGACAGAGTTCTAGTCGCCTGGCAGCGCATAATTTTTCCCGATGGAAAAGCAATGGATATCGGCTCAATGCCGGGTGCTGATGCAGCCGGATATTCAGGCTTTCATGATCAGGTTAACAACCACTTTCTAAGGATATTTGGATCTGCATTCTTAATGTCTGGGATCACCGCTGGCGTAACCCTGAGTCAAGATAACGACGATGAAGATGATAACAGTCGTCGAGCTGGCAATGCGCTGAGTGAAGCCCTTGGCCAGCAGCTAGGGCAAGTCGCAGTTGAAATGATTAGAAAAAATATGAATATCGCTCCAACGCTGGAGATTCGGCCAGGGTATCGATTTAACGTAGTCGTTACAAAAGATATGACATTTTCAAAGCCTTACCAACCGTTCGATTATTGACGCCAAGGAGAACAACAATGAACCTGAATAGGAAATATTTAGCCGCTAAATTTCTGCTTGTTTTTTTAGTAGCTGTCGGTAGTTTCCAGAAAGCGCAGGCAGGTATTCCGGTTATAGATAGTGCTAACCTAACAGAGAATATATTGTCAGCAATCGAAGCAGCCGCTCAAACGTCTAAACAGATACAACAATATCAGACGCAACTTCAACAATATGAAAACCAGCTACAAAACACCGTAGCTCCAACAATGTATATATGGGATCAAGCACAAAACACCATAAACGAACTAAACCAAGCTACAAATACGCTTTCTTATTTTAAGAATCAACTTGGGAGTCTTGATGCCTATTTGGGTAAGTTTCAAGATGTTGAGTATTACAAAAACTCTCCTTGTTTTACGAGTGCTGGCTGTAGTGATGCCGAACGAGAGGCTGTTCTAAACCAAAGAGAACTAGCGTCCAAGTCTCAAAAGAAAGCAAATGACGCTCTTTTCAAAGGGCTGGAAAAGCAGCAGGACAATCTGCAAGCCGACTCTCGACAGCTTCAGCGTTTACAATCAGTTGCTCAAGGTGCAGATGGGCAACTAGAAGCTATCGGCTATGCCAACCAGCTCGCCAGCAATCAATCGAACCAACTATTACAGATACGCAGCTTACTAATAGCCCAGCACAACGCTTTCACAGCCTATTTACAGACGACTGCCGATAAGGAGGCGCAGCAATCCGCCGCGTCTAAACAGCTCAGAATGGGTGATTATGTCGAAAGCCCAAACATGACATGGTGAGGTATATAAAAAAATGAAATTATATAAATTCGTTGTTATCTCTTTCACTGCAACCATCCTAACCGGGTGCTTTGGTGATAAAAAGCCGGAAGTGAATGAAGAAAACTGTAAGGTTGAAAATATATTAAGCATCGAAGAAATATCTTTACGAGAAGAGCTGGCCCGCAAGTGTGCAGAACATACAAACCCTCGAACAGGCGCGTTTCGAAACAGCCCCAAAAAGGAATGGTGAGGTACTGAGTCATGAGAATTCCAGCCAATTTATCCGCAAAGCTAGCCATCTTTTGGCTGGTGTTCTTTATGGCAACACCTGCATATGCCGCAATAGATAATGCTGGGTTACTAGATAACGTACTAGCTCGGTATTCAACAGCGGCCTCAACCTGGGCGGGTGTTATCACGTCAGCGGCCACCTGGTTGTTTTGGACATTAGCTCTCATTTCAATCGTTTGGACGTTCGGGCTAATGGCCTTGCGTAAAGCGGATATTGGCGAATTTTTTGTGGAGTTCATCAGGTTCACTATGTTCACCGGATTCTTTTGGTGGTTACTCATGAATGGCCCAGCGTTCGCTTCGTCTATATATGACTCGCTACGACAAATTGCCGGTGACGCAACAGGACTAGGGCCTGGTTTAACACCATCGGGGATTGTAGATATAGGTTTTGCGATTTTCGATAAAGTATTGGATCAATCGACACTCTGGTCGCCGGTTGATTCCTTTGCAGGAATTATAATGGCCCTAATCATACTCGTCATTCTGGCGCTGATCGGCATAAATATGTTGTTGCTGCTCACTGCTGGCTGGGTACTCGCGTATGGCGGAGTATTTTTTCTAGGGTTTGGAGGATCGCGTTGGACTTCAGATATCGCCATTAATTATTACAAGAGTGTGTTGGGCCTCGCAGCTCAGTTGCTGGCAATGGTCTTGCTGATTGGTATTGGCAAGAGTTTTCTTGATGATTATTACAACGCGATGAATGAAGGAGTTAGTTTAAAAGAAATGGGGGTTCTGCTGATTGTAGCCGTTATTTTGTTAGCTCTAGTTAACAAGGTTCCAGCTATGTTGGCTGGCGTCATTTCCGGTGCCGGTGTAGGTGCCGTTGGCAGCGCAGGGGCTGGAACTATGTTGGCCGGGGCGGGCGTAGCAGCAGCGGCGGCAGCGACCGGTGGCGCTGTTATGGCAGCAGGTGCTTCTAATATGGCCGGTGGTTCGCAAGCGATCATGGCCGCTTTCAACAAAGCAAATGACAACGTTGCAGCGGGCACAGACATCATGTCGAGCTTTAGTGGTAGTAGCGGCAAAAGCGATGAAGCTGCTTCGTCCGATGATAGTGCAGGAACTGGAGATACCCCGTTCGCTAAAGCGGCGGGCTTTAGCGGCAATACGAGCAGTAGTGGTAACGCTGGGGAGAGCGAAGAATCAAGCGGCGGCAATACTGAGAGACCTAGCGAACAAAGTAGCAGCGGTGATCGAGATCGAGGCTCAGAAGCTGAATTGGAAAGCCAAAATTCCGAAGCCCAATCAAGCACTCAAACATCACAAAAAAGCCCGGCTTCTGACACAAAAGGTGGGGGTGGCATCTTCGCTGGCGCAGCAAAGGCCGGGCGAATTGCCGCTGACACAGGCGCCAATTTAGCAAAAGGCACCAGCGCTGTAATGAAAGAAAAAGCTCAAAATCGCCTCAGTGATACAGCAGGCGGGAAAATCGCAGCGGCAATTAAAAAACAAGGGGGTGGAAAGGCAGAAAGTGGTGTTAGTGAAAACGGCTCTGAAGGCTCCGAAAAGAATCACACTTCGCCATCCTTTGGTAACGACAGTGTGGGCGGGTTGAGTAAGAGAGAACAAGAACGAATCAACGAAGTCACCAACTTCGTAAATAAAGACTAATCCAAGCCAAGCAAATACGATCAAATCATTTAAACAGGGAATTTTATAATGAAAAAACTATTTGTTGTATTGTATCTAGTTTCTGCAGCCTTTCTAGCGTCCTCTCCAGTACAGGCTGCATCACAGTCGGAGTGCGCCATTTGGCTGTGTCTGCCAGGTGGATTCCCGTCTGGATGCAGTGACGCGAGATCAGCACTAAGAGACCGTATAAGAGATTTTAAAAGCCCTTTGCCTAGTTTTTCATCTTGTGCAGACAATCCGCCAAAAGGCAGCGGGAGCCATATGTCAACAAAGCTTGGCGTTGCTGCTTATATTCCATCATATGATGTATGCGTCCGTTATCAGTATTCTGGGCCAAGAAATGAAAATCGGGAATGTGTTGAATGGAGAACAAATGCCGAGCGATTAATAAGAGGGGTACGATGTGAGCGCAATAGAGACGGAGATCCCGTTCCAGCGCGATGCACAGAGACCAGACATTGGGTTGAAGTGTTTGTAGAAGAAGAACAGCTTGGACCAACCCACTACTACACACGCTAAGACGTTGGGATGATTATGTTACCGTTCGTTGTTGATATGCCACCGTTAGAACAGGAACGCATTGTTTGCTCTATATCGGCAGCCGTAAAATACGACGTACCTGCTAATATCGTTTTGGCAATAGCGAGAAAAGAGGGCGGCAAGCCCGGCCAGAGAGTGTATAACACATCGAACGGTACATACGATGTTGGCGCAATGCAGTTTAATACTGCTTATCTAAGCGACCTTGAAAAATATGGGGTTACTGCTAACGACGTAGCAGCCCCAGGCTGCTACCCTTTTGATCTTGCCGCCTGGAGAATTCGCGGTCATATTTTAAATGACAAGGGCGACCTCTGGACAAAGGCGGCTAATTACCACTCCCGAACACCTAAGTACAATACTATTTATAGAGATGATTTGATAAAAAAGGCGATAGAATGGACGAAATGGTTAAGTGCCAACTTCACTACAGTTAAAAAAACTGAACAGGGAGGGGCTACACCAACAGGGCCTGTTGTGCGCTATATTGTGAATGAGGCAAATAAAATCGAATCCAAAAGTCTTAACGCCCAAGAAAATATAACAAAAAACATAAATATTGAATACCACACTCCACGTTCAATTAGTTTCAAAAACAATGACTAATCGACTAACGCCTTTAAATCTATCAGACGGAACGGTAGAAGCTTTGAAATGGTTAGGCCTATTGCTTATGACAGGTGACCATATAAATAAATATTTAGCAAATGGCACCTTACCAATTCTATTCGAGATTGGTCGAATTGCCATGCCTATTTTTGTGATTGTTTTGGCATTCAACTTAGCCAGACCAAAACAGCATGGAAATGAATTATATAAAAAAATATTTTCACGGATGATTTTTTTTGGATCTATCGCTTCAATTCCGTACATTGCTCTAAATGGCGTTTCGGATAGCTGGTTTCCTCTTAACATTTTTTTCACTTTAATTATATTAGCATCAACGATATATTTCGTTGAACAAGGATACAGTGCAACCGCTTTAATAGTTTGCTTTGTTGGAGGCTTTTTTGTTGAATATTGGTGGCCCGCTCTAATACTGGGCCTATCTGCATGGTCATACAGTAAAAAACCCTCAATAGAGGCTGCCGTTGTCGCTATAGTTTCGTGTGTGGCGCTGGGATTAATTAACAAAAACATGTGGGCATTAGCAGTATTTCCATTATTAATGGCTGCCAATAAAATAGATTTTAAAATCCCTCGGTGTCGCTGGGTATTTTATGGATTTTACCCGTTACATCTTGGCGTAATATATATTATTCGTATTCAAATGAGCAAAGCCGGATATCTTTTTTTTTAAAAATGGAGAGAACTATGCATAAAATTACGCTTTTAATATTTACACTCTTTTGCGCTGCTATGAATAATCAAGCACTAGCAAATACGGACAGCCATCGAGACCCAGTTTCCAGTACGGTTTCAGTCTCGTTTGATAGTGGCGATTCAACATTTCAGGCAGACCCAACAAACCGTGCAATTTTAGATGCAGCTAAGACAGCGTCGATGGTTATCGTTAGTGGTCGTACCAGCACTGACATACCAAGCAAGAGAGATGAAATGCTCGCTTTGAAACGCGCACTTTCAGCACGAGATTACTTAGTTTCACAAGGCGTTTCACCGTTGAAAATAATGCTTAATTATGCCTCCGCATCTGATTACCGCGTTGACAATGATACGCCTGAAGGAAAATACATAAATCAACGTGTTGATATTAAAATAATATACGTACCAAAATATTAATTACTACCACGCCACCGGAGGCCATTGTATAGAGTCGTATTTCGTAGTAAATAGCTAGACAACAACCAAGGAATAGGAAGCTGGTATGATAGTACCCACGCCAGAAGAAACAAGGAAATGTCTTACAGATGAAAAATATAAAGAATATAGTCTAATTGGAGAATCATTACAAAAAAAATACGGAAAACCTACTATTAAAATAAATGTTGTAGGATGGCTTTGGAAGAATATATCCGAAGCAGAGCGTATAGGCTGGAATGATTCGTTCATTAAACAAAATATAGATTCTGCCTATCTATCATTGCTAAAACATATGATAGAGTCGGACAGTTAAAACGATACAAAACAAGCAATTAAGGTGAACATCATGAAATTGAAAACTGTTAGTATTATGATTTTTTCGATAACATTACTTTCCGGCTGTGGAATAATAGAAAAGAAAGTCGCAACCGAAGAAACTCTTCAAGAAAAAGCATCTCTTGCCATCGGCGTTGAACCGAAAACAATCAATATTTCAAACGTTAAATCAGGGCTAGAAAAAGTCACTTTCGATGCAGAATCAAATAACTCTAAATATAGTTGTTATTATACCACTGTGATCATGGTTAAATCAGACGCCATTTGTAAAAAAATGGAAATTAACAAAGATAAAGAACCATCGAAAATAGAAAAATCAGATCAGTGTAACGCTCTTCTTGAAGCTGCGGGGAAGTGCTAATACATAGAGGATGAACTTGGGCATCCGGACATGGGGCTGAGACAGGGCTATATGGGGTCAGCTCACGAAACGGAAAAAATCGTACGCTAAGTATATGAGCCCTGCTTCAATCTCCTGAACCAGTGTTGAGATTGTTATCGTTTTAGCTCTCTGCGAAGGCTATAATTTGTTTGCAAATTACGCTTGGCGCAGATCAACCGCTAAATCCGGATACCCATTTTTTCTTTGTTGTGCCTAGCCCAAACAAGCTTAACCTGACTTGTACTACAACCGGCCAGCCGTGCAGTTTCTGCAATCGTATGGTTAGGCCGCAGCTTAACGATAAGCTCATGTGTTTTATGGTCAGCCTTTCGCCCCCGGTACTTGCCTTTTTTCTTCGCCTGACTAATACCCTGTCGCTGGCGTTCCTTACGATCCTCGTAATCATCGCGGGCCATCTGCAAGGACAGCTTTAAAAGTAGCTCCTGAACGGCCTCCAGGACAATCCTGGACACGCCTTCGGCCTCGGCAACAAGGTCAGTCAAATCGACAACGCCGGGCACGGCCAACATAGCCCCTTTGCCTTGTATCGTAGCAATCAGGCGCTCTGCTTCCGGCAGTGGTAAGCGGCTGATACGGTCTATTTTCTCCGCAATCACCACGTCCCCAGGCTGCAAGTCCTCGATCATGCGCAGCAGCTCGGGGCGATCTGCTCGCGCTCCTGATGCCTTCTCTCGATACACTCCGGCCACGTAGTAACCGACAGCTCTGGCGTCCAGAATAATCCTCTCCTGGCGTTCTAGGTCTTGCGAATCGCTACTGACACGCAGGTAGATTCTGGCGTTCTGGCTCATTTTTCTGTTACGCCAGTTTGCGGCCATGGTTCATTCCAAGCCGACTTATCATCATGTTCAATTTCCATTTTTACACGTCGCGCAACTTCCTCTATTACACTGGCAGGCTCTCCGTTGTGAACGGCTCTACCAAGTCTTGCCGGGTGTCTAAGCATTCTCTCGAACTTATGCAGCCTGCGGCGTGCCTTGTCGTATGTAATCCCAAGCTCTTTGGATGCGCCAATAATCGTTGCGCCTTTCCATACTAGAAACGACACGGCCAGCCCTTCGCTTAACACCTCTTTGTGATGGGCCTTATTGCGTTCGGCAATCTCTGCTTCCTTTATATTTGTCGGGCAATTTGGGTCACGCCCCTTATTTTTTGAGCTTGGCATAAACGGGGGTATATCCAGTTCTTTCATTCTCTTGATAATCTGGCTAGTTGGCCTTACGAGAAGAGCCGACACCTCAGCCAAGGTGTTAGTGCCTAAAACGGCATCTTCTTCTGGCGTCCAACCCTGCTTTATAGGTTTGAAAGCCTCGATCCCCAATGACCGCCTGCGGACACCAACCTGATCACTGGTCAGTCCGAATCTGCCACCAATGTTTCTATCAGTATCAGACCCAAGGGCTGCGTCCATTTTCGCCGTCCACTCAACTGCCATTCTCTCCCGCCTCCAGATAGACAAATAGGGTATACTCTATTTGACTATTATAGACCGATGGGCCAATATAGACAATCAGCAACTCTATTTGGCTAGTATTTTTTAGCCAACCCAAATTAACCAGAAGAAAGGAAGCCATTTTATGAAATTGAAATTTGTCGCCGCTTGCTCTGTTGCTCTAAGAGATGTGCTTGATCAGCTTGCTCAAGCATTCCCTAATCGCTGATTGGAAAACGGGCACAGCGTAACTCATAACTCAAGAACATAGGGGTGGGGTAGCATGGGCTATTTTCGTAGAACACTCATAAGTCTTTGTGGCGGTATCACTTCGGAAGCGGGGTTGTCATACCAAAAAGAACTGGGCCACTTGAGAGAAAGGGTTGTGGAATTGGAGATGTATAAAGCCGCTTCGGCCAAAGCCTTGCGCTATTTGGGCAACCCTTCGTGGAAGGCTCAGCAGGAATACAGGCAAGGGTTATAT
>NZ_JBLXHQ010000035.1:0-34569 GCF_048259445.1 Marinobacter sp.
GCAAGAACGCTTGAAGCGACGCAGTGCTACGTCAAACGGTTCATTCTCTTTCACTTTAACAGCTGGCATTCGACAATCACCTACCTGATAGATTCGGTTTCATTTAGATGCGCATCTGGCAGTGCCAGACTGGCTCGATTCTCTCGATTCCTGGTCAGATTGGCTAAAACTCGACCAGTTCGTAATTTAGGGCGGCAATGATAGCGCCTGGGTCGTGGCAAGGTCAATGTTTGTTGGATGAAACTGCCAGTGAGTTTCGGGTTTCTGCTAAAATGCGCATCGTTTATCCATTTTTCGCTAACCGATATGGCCAGATTATATGCTGATCCTGGGTATTGAGACTTCCTGTGATGAAACCGGCGTCGCCTTGTTTGACACCGCCAAGGGGCTGTTGAGCCACGCGCTGTTCAGTCAGGTCGATATGCATGCTGATTATGGAGGCGTGGTGCCGGAGCTTGCATCCCGTGATCATGTTCGCAAGCTTTTGCCTCTCTGTGATCAGGTTCTCGCAGACGCCGGGCGCACCCGAAAAGACATTGAGGGTATTGCATACACTGCGGGCCCGGGCCTGATCGGGGCTCTTATGGTGGGTGGTTCGGTTGCTCACGCTCTTGGCTTTGCCCTTGGCATACCGGTATTGGGCGTCCATCACATGGAAGGCCATTTGCTTGCGCCGATGCTGGAAGATAACCCGCCGGCATTTCCGTTTGTGGCTCTGCTGGTTTCGGGCGGTCATACGCAGCTGGTACGTGTGGATGGAATCGGGGAATATGAAATGCTCGGTGAGTCTGTAGACGATGCGGCCGGGGAAGCGTTCGATAAAACCGCAAAAATGCTGGGGCTGGATTATCCTGGCGGCCCCCGGGTAGCCGCGCTGGCCGAAAAGGGCGTGCCCGGCCGATACAGGTTTCCCCGGCCGATGACAGACCGGCCTGGCCTGGATTTCAGCTTCAGTGGTCTGAAGACCTTTACCCTCAACACGGTCAATGCAGAAAGAAAATCAGCCGAGGGTCTGAACGACCAGGTACGCGCTGATATCGCCCTGGCCTTTGAAACGGCTGCGGTGGAAACTCTGGTGATCAAATGTCGGCGAGCACTTGAGCAAACGAACTGTAATCGCTTGGTGATTGCGGGAGGGGTGAGCGCCAATAAGAGATTGCGTGCGGCGCTGGAAAAGATGGCTGAAAAACTTCTCGCTCAGGTATTTTATGCCCGCCCGGAGTTTTGCACAGATAATGGAGCAATGATCGCCTACGCTGGCGCTCAGCGCCTGAAGGCGGGGCAATGTGATGGCGAGCGAATTGTGGCCGTGCCCAGATGGCCCATGAATGAATTACCGCCGCTCACGGAGGCGCGGCTGACAGGGCTTGTCGACTGAATAAGGGCGGAATCAGACGCCGGTTTCCCGCCCCTGGGCGAGCCGTATCAGATTATTACGATGACGCACGACGACCAGGATGGACAGCAGGCCAAACATAGGAAGGTTTTCCGGTTCAATGAAGGCACTGATGACCGGCCCGCTGATGATGGCTGTTACGGACGCCAGTGCCGATATCTTCCAGCGCCAAAGTACCAGTAACCACAGTGCGGCCATTGCGAGCGTCGTAACCGGCGCCAGCGCAAGGCCTGCGCCCAGAGCGGTTGCTACGCCTTTGCCACCCTTGAATCTGTAGAATGCCGGAATCATGTGCCCGGTTACGGCGCAAAGTGCTACTGTCGCCTGTACCAGGGGGGAGAGCCCTGCGTTGTGTGCGAGCCAGACGGGCAGCCAGCCTTTGGCCGCATCCAGAGTCAGTGTAACCAGAGCAGGTAACCAGCCACCGGTCCGGTAGACGTTGGTTGCGCCCGGATTCCCGGAGCCCTGAGCCCTTGGGTCGGGCAGCCCCCAAAGCCGGGAAACCGGCAGTGCAAACAGCACTGAACCGGCCAGATAGGCAGCGATACACAGCAGAACAGTTGTTACCGGATCACTCAGGACCATTTTGCGAGCTCGGGGACAAAGACGTATCAGGGTAATATGTGCGAAAATGCCGGCCCTGAATTTGCAGGCTGGCGTAGTTACAGTATCCGCAGTTTGTACGTTTTTCAATCAGCAGTGTGTGGGATAGCCCCGGGAGCCCTCTTGGCAGACAGTGTATTGATCGAAAGCCTGGTTGTAGAAACTGTGGTGGGTGTATACGACTGGGAGCGGGAAGTGACCCAGGTGCTGGTTGTAGATCTTGAAATGGCCTGGGATAACCGTATTCCAGGAAAGTCTGATGATGTGGCGGATGCGCTTGATTATGCCGCGGTCAGTGAGCGGGTAGAGCAATGCCTGAAAGCGCTTGAGCCAAAACTGCTGGAGCACGGTGCTGAGGTTCTGGCGGAAGTTTTGCAGCGGGAGTTTGGTGTTAGCTGGCTTCGGCTGACGCTGCGCAAGCCCGGAGCCGTGCCAGCGGCCAGGTCTGTGGGTGTCTGCATAGAAAGGTCTGCTCGTGAAGGAGAGCTCGACAATGGCTGATCAGGTTCCGGTTTATATCAGTATTGGCAGTAATATTGACAGGGAGCGATACGTGCTTGCGTCTCTCGACGCACTGGCGGGCTGGTTTGGTGAGCTTGAAATTTCTCCGGTATACGAAAGTGAAGCGGTTGGGTTTGATGGCTCCCCGTTTCTTAATCTGGTTGTGGGTGTCATGACCCATCTTTCTGTGGGCGAGCTTTCACAGCACTTCAAACAACTGGAAGCAGAAAACGGCCGACGCAGAGAGGCCCCGAAGTTCAGCGCAAGAACGCTGGATCTCGATATTCTGACCTACGGCGATGCAGTGGGCCGAATGGATGGTGTGGAGTTGCCCCGAGGCGAGATTCTCAAGAATGCTTTTGTTCTGAGGCCTCTGGCAGATATCGCACCGGCAGTGAAGCACCCGATATGCCGGGTGAGCTACCTTGAACTCTGGCAGGCTTATGATATTGACCAGAAACTCTGGCCAGTGAACTTCAGCTGGCAGGGGCGAGTGATTTCAAAGGCCGTTTGCTGAGCGGAACAGCGCAATCAGATTGTCTGTCGCGCTGTCACTGGCCTCGTCAGATTTTGCTGATTCCAGCAGTCTCGGTAGAATGCTCTCACCAAGTTTCTTGCCCAGCTCAACGCCCCACTGATCAAACGAATCAAGATCCCAGATAACACCCTGCACAAAGGTGCGGTGTTCGTACAGCGCGATCAGCGCACCGACGGTTTCCGGTGTTACCTTTTTCATCATCAGAGTGTTGCTGGGTTGATTCCCCGGAATAACCTTGTGTGGCGCCAGTTGTTCTGCATCTGCCTCGTCAATACCGCTTGCTGTCAGTTCGGCTCTGGCCTCTTCCAGAGTCTTTCCGGCCATCATTGCGCGGGACTGGCCCAGACAGTTGGCAAAAAGATCCGCGTGGTGTGTTGCAACCGGGTTATGGGTTTGCAGGGGAATGATGAAATCAGCCGGAATCAGGCGAGTACCCTGATGAATTAGCTGATGATAGGCGTGTTGGCCGTTAGCGCCGACGCCACCCCAGATAACCGGCCCTGAATTATATTTCAGCGCTTCGCCATGTTGATTTACCCGCTTGCCGCTGCTTTCCATATCCAGTTGCTGCAGATGATCTGGCAAACTGCGCAGGTAGTGATCGTAAGGCAGTATGGCGTGGGTTTCTGCGCCCCAGAAATTGCTGTACCAGATGCCCAGCATGGCCATCACAACAGGCAGATTCTCTTCCAGAGGTGCGTCGCGGAAATGAGTGTCCATTGCATGCGCTCCGGCGAGCAGGGCGCGGAAGTTATCCATGCCGACCGTAAGTGCTATGGGTAGGCCAATGGCAGACCAGAGAGAGTAACGCCCACCTACCCAATCCCACATCGGGAATACGTTGTCGGGATCGATACCAAAGTCCTGTGCGGCTGTCAGATTGGCGGTCACTGCCATAAAGTGGCTGGCAACAGCCTGTTTGTTGCCGCTGCGCTCGATGAACCATTTACGGGCGACTTTACTGTTTTCCAGTGTCTCCCGCGTGCCAAAAGATTTTGACTGAACCAGGAACAGAGTGGTTTCCGGATTTACTGTTGCAAGGGTCTCGCAGATTTCCGTGCCGTCGATGTTGGCTACATAGTGGCACCGCAGGCCTGGCGCGCGGAACGGCTGAAGGGCCTCGGTCACCAGTTTTGGTCCAAGAAAAGAGCCACCGATGCCGATGCTGACGACATCGGTAAATGCCTTACCGGTATAACCGCAGCGTGACTGGCCCAGCACCTCTTGTACGAAGGTATCCATGCGGGCCAGTGTGGCGCCTACTTCGGCGATCACATCTACGCCATCGATCATGATGGTGTCTGTCCCCGGGTTGCGTAAAGCGGTGTGAAGTGCCGGGCGATCCTCGGTAATGTTCACCTTGTCCCCACGCAGCAGGGCCGCTCTGCGCTCTTCCAGCGCGCAACTGCGAGCCAGGGCCATTAACCCCTTGAACACATCATCCGTAAGCCGGTTTCTGGAGAAGTCCAGAGACAAGCCCGCGCCTTCAATAAAAAACCGTTTTGCCCGGGCGGGGTCGTCTGCAAACAGCGTTTTCATGGGGCTATGTTGCAGGCGTTCCCGGCGGGCCGCCAGTTCCTGCCACTCGGGCTTTGATGTCAGTGCGGAGCTTGGCGCGGTCATCTGAGAGTCCTTTCCTGGTTTATTGGCGCAGTGTCTCAGCGGGTGACTGAGATATTGTCAATTAGCCTGGTGGTGCCAAGAAAAGCTGCCACTAACAGCGTAACTTCCCGGTCTTCCGGTGCGGCAGGCTTCAGGGTCTGGCTGTTTGCAATGTTAAAATAATCCAGGCTCAAGCCGGCTTCGCGCAGGCTATTCCCTGCCTCCTGTGCCAGCGCATGAAAATCCTCGCGACCGCTGGCAATTTTTTCAGAGGTGGCTTTCAGTGCCTGATAGATGGCGGGAGCAATCATACGCTCCTGTTCAGAGAGGTAGCCGTTCCGCGAGCTTTTGGCCAGGCCGTCTTCTTCCCGAATGGTTGGCGCGCCGATCACTTCAACCGGCATCATCAGATCCCGCGTCATCTTGCGGATGACCGCCAGTTGCTGGAAGTCTTTCTCACCGAACACGGCGAAGTCAGGCTGGATCATGTTGAACAGCACAGACACCACCGTTGCGACACCTTCAAAGTGCCCCGGACGGCTTGCACCGCAGTGCCCGTCACTGACCTCCGGCACAACTATCCGGGTGTGCCGGGCAAGACCATCCGGATAGACTTCTTCGGCGGAGGGCGCAAATACCAGCGTGTTACCCGCCGCGCCGAGCTTCTCCTGATCTTCGATCAGCGTGCGAGGATAGGTATCGAGATCTTCGTTGGCACCGAACTGCATCGGGTTGACGAAAATGCTGGTGACCACAATATCTGCCGCTTCGGCAGCCTTGCGAACCAGTGAAATATGCCCCTCGTGCAAGTTCCCCATGGTCGGAACCAGGCCGATGGTCTTTTCCTGCTGGCGGTAGCCGCGGAGAATGGCACGCAGCTCCTTCAGTGAATGGACGGTTCTCATGCCTTGAACGTATGCTCCTCGGCCGGAAATGTGCGCTCCCTAACGGCTTTTGCGTAGGCGGCAATGGCTTCCTGAATGGAGTCGGTCTCTGCCAGGAAGTTTTTCACGAAGCGTGGTTTGCGGCCCGTAGTAATTCCCAGCATGTCGTGCAGTACCAGAATCTGGCCATCGGTATCGGAGCCTGCCCCGATGCCGATAACAGGAGCTGTGACAGCTTTTGCAATACGTGCGGCCAGAGGCGCAGGAACACATTCCAGAAGGATTATGTCAGCGCCCGCAGCAACGAGTTCGCAGGCGTGATCGATCATTATATCCGCCGATTTTTCATCGCGCCCCTGAACCTTGTAACCACCAAATTTGTTGACGAATTGTGGGGTCAGGCCCAAATGTGCGCAAACCGGTACGGCCCTGTCAGAAAGTGCGGTAATGGTTTCTTTCATCCAGTCGGTGCCTTCCAGTTTTACCATGTGGGCACCTGCCCGCATGAGCCTGGCGGCATTCTCTAATGCGACGTCTACCGTTCCATAACTCATGAAAGGCATGTCTGCCATGATCAGAGAACCGCGGTTGCCTTTGGCAACACAGCTGACGTGGTAAACGATCTGGTCCATGGTGACCGACAGGGTACTGTCATGGCCCTGAAGAACCATGCCCAGCGAGTCGCCAATCAGAATAACGTCCACCCCGGCTTCGCTGACGACCTGGGCAAAGGTGGCGTCGTAGGAGGTGAGGGCAGAAAAGGCTTCGCCCTTCTGTTTATATTCCCGCAGGGTATTGATGGTAACAGCCATAAAATCCTTGCCTTTTGGGTAGGTGGGCCAAGACCGTGCCGGGGATAGCCGGCGTTCAGATGCTAAGGGTAATCCGGAGGTGGAAGTTTGCGCAACCGATTGTCCGGGCATTGTGCCCTCAGGGTCGCGATTGCGGTGCCTTCCGGTAGTGTCAGATCCGGTTTCAGGTCCAGCAGCGGCTGAAGCACGAAATCCCGGTTCGGGAGCTCCCGGTGGGGAACGGTAAGCCTGTCGTCATTCAGTACCAGGTTGCCGAACACCAGCAGATCAAGATCCAGAGTACGTGGGCCCCAGTGCCGGAGCCGTTCGCGCCCGTGAGCCTGTTCGATGGTTTGAAGGTGATCGAGCAGAGTGTGCGGGTCAAGCCCGGTGCTGAGCCATACCGCCCCGTTCACAAAATCCGGCTGATCCTGTGGGCCGACCGGGCTGCTGGCATAAAAAGGCGACTGCGCAACAAGTGTGGTGTCGGGTAAGGCGGATAATTCAGCTACAGCCCTTGCCAGCTGGGCTGCAGGCTTTTGCAGGTTGCTGCCCAGGCCAATGAAGGCGTCAGTTTTCATCAGGGCGCTGGCCGTTTTACCGGTTTGCGGCGACGGCGCTTTTTCGGTGCATCGCTGCTGAGCTCTGAAAGCATGCGCTCCTGCCCACGCTCATCCATCCGCTGAAACTCGGTCCACCATTCGCCCAGCCCGGGCTCGATTTCACCGCAGGCTTCCCGGACCAGCAGAAAATCATAGGCTGCACGAAACCTTGGGTGGCTCATGGTCACAAAGGCTCGTTTGCCCTGACGGCGAGGCAGGCGCATCTGCAGTTCCCAGATTTCCTTCATAGGACCTGAGAATCGCTTGGGTATAGAGGTTGCCTGTACCTGACGGCCAATGACTTTGCCGATAGCGCCGTGAAGTGCCGGCTGCACCGGGTCGCCGTTATCCTGGCGGTGATTCCATTCTCTTTGCAGTGCGGGCCAGAGCATGGCTGCAAACAGAAAGTAAGGCGTAACGGACTTTCCCTGCGCGATCCGGGCATCGGTGTTGCGCAATGCCTGGCGAATCAGCTCGTCCGGCTCGCCGGCATCAATGGCCTTGACGGTTTCAGGGAATAGCGGCGCCAGAAGGTTGTAGCGGGTGAGCAGATCATAGGTGGCTTCACCGTACCCGGCCGAAAACAGTTTGAGAACTTCCTCGAACAGACGGGCCGCGGGGATGTGAGTCAGTAATGGCGCCAGATTCTGGATGGGAGCTTCGGTTTCCGGCTCTATATCAAAGCCCAGTTTGGCAGCAAAGCGGATTGCGCGAAGCATGCGAACCGGGTCTTCCCGGTAGCGCGTTTCCGGGTCACCAATCAGGCGGAGTTGCCGGTTGCGAAGGTCTTCAATGCCGTTGGCAAAATCAATGACCGTGAAATCGCGGATGCAGTAGTAAAGTGCATTGACCGTAAAGTCCCGGCGCAGGGCATCTTCTTCCTGGTTGCCATAAACGTTATCACGCAGCAGCAAGCCGTGCTCGCTGGTTTTCCTGTCATCGTCGGTGCTGTCGTCGTCGGCTTCGCCCGCGTTTCCGCGGAATGTGGTTACCTCAATGACTTCGCGTCCGAATACCACGTGAACAATCCTGAAGCGCCGACCTATAAGACGGGAATTGCGGAACAGATCGTGAACTTCTTCAGGGGTGGCGTTAGTGGCGATATCAAAATCTTTGGGCTGCTGGCCCAAAAGGATGTCGCGTACACCTCCGCCTACAAGGTAAGCCTCATAGCCGGACTTGTTGAGCCGGCTAAGAACTTTCTTGGCAGGCTCGCTGATAGCAGAGCGTGAGACGTTGTGCTGGTCTCTGGAGATTTCCTGTCGCTGGTAGGCCCGTACCTTTTTCTTCCCTTTACCAGGAATGAAAGAACGGAGCTTGCCGACGGATTGTTCGAAGATGGAGGAAAGTGTTTTTGGCATTGAAATCCGTGGTTGCGTTGAGCAAAAACCGTGAGTTTAACGGTTTAAGCAGGATTTGCACACGTTTGCCTCGGAATCTTGCGAACGCCAGATAATCAAAAGGCGGATCCGCTTTCACGAATCCGCCCTCAAAACGTTGACTATCTGCATTGTTTTTATTTTTTGCCGGGATTTTTCTTCGTTTTTGTACCCCACTGTATATCCTCAAATTGAGGCGTCTCAGCAGTGCAAACGGAAAGCTTTGAACACAATGAGTAATCAAAGACATCGAGCAAGTCATTGGTAGGTGCTGCGTCACCTCAGGGGTGATTCTTCTTTGCATCTCTACAACTCGCACGTGCCAAGGGACTACCAAAAAAGCAAAGTACCCAAAACACTCAATTCGCTCACGTTCTCTTTTTGTTTTTGTTGCTGAACGTATTCCCGCAGCTTTTTGTTTTTGTTGAAGCGCTGCTTTGTCACTCTTGTTTTTGTTGTCGTGCGCTAAATAGAGTGCAGATGGTGTGCCAGTTTTTAAAAGTGCTTTATAAACAGTAAGTTGCTATTTTTCGATACGTAAGTGTTACCCCGTATCCTATATAAGTGTTACCCGTAACCAGTCTTTCGCCATGGAGTGTTACCAAGAGGAACATGCGGTAACAACTGAGTATGGATTCATACTTTTTGAGTGGGACGGGTGAGTGCCAGCTTATAATTCAGTTTCCAGATGTCTTCTTTCGGGGGATGCCGAGCCGCTGCCTGCGCTCCCATAGTGATTTTCGGCTGATACCCAGTTTCTGTGCCAGTTCGGTCTCACTCATGCGATCCTGGTTTTCCAGTACAAAATGCTGGAAGTAATCTTCCAGAGAAAGGTCGCTGGCGTTGTCCGCGTCACGGGAGCGGAGCGGTTCATTGTTGCCTTCCACCAGAGTTTCGGGAATGTACTCGTCACCACCCTCGCCGTCGAGGTCCAGCAGCGAGGGTGTGATGATGTCCCCGTCGCAAAGGATACTGGCTCGCTCTATGGCATTTTCCAGCTCTCTTACGTTGCCGGGCCAGCGATGTCGCTCAAGCACCCGCATTGCTTCGGGGCTGAGGTTCAGGTTGGGTTTGCCCACTCTGCCGCCCTGGGCTACAAGAAAACGCCGTGCAAGCCCGAGGATGTCGCTCTGCCGTTCTCGCAGAGGTGGAATCCGTATCTGCATCACGTTCAGGCGGTAGTAAAGATCTTCCCGGAAGCCGCCGGTGCGGGTCATTGCCTTAAGGTTACGGTGAGTCGCGGCAATCATTCGTACGTTCACCTTCCGGCTCTGTGTTGAGCCCACCTTGCGGATCTCGCTTTCCTGGAGTACCCGCAACAAACGTGCTTGCGCCTCTGCAGGCAGTTCACCGATCTCGTCCAGAAACAGGCTGCCACCATCAGCGGCCTCAATCAGGCCGGTTCTGGCCGACACCGCACCCGTGAATGCGCCCTTCTCATGCCCGAACAGCTCGGATTCGATCAGGCTTTCCGGAATGGCTGCGCAGTTTACCGAGATCAGCGGCTTTGTGGCGCGCGGGCTTAAAAGGTGTAGCGCCCGGGCAACAAGCTCTTTACCAGTGCCGGATTCCCCTTGTACCAGCACGGTTGTTTCCGTTGGAGCCACTTTGCGTATGAGAGTGAACACTCGTTGCATGGGCTCGCATTGGCCGTACATGATGCTGGCCGGATCGCCGTTTTCCGAAGCCGCTGCGGTATCCCCCTGGCGTTCCGGGACCGACGACATTGTGCGGGTGAGGATACTCTCTACTGCTGCAAGCATTTCGTCGTGATCAAAAGGCTTGGCTATGTATTCCACCGCCCCCATCTTCATGGAATCCACGGCGGAACGCAGGCTGGCGTAACTGGTCATGATCAGCACCGGTGTGTTCGGTGCGCGGTTGATCAGTTCCGTGCCGGCTGCGCCGGGCAGGCGCAGGTCAGAAATGATCAGGTCGAACTGGTCCGGGTCGTGCTCCTGCTCTGCTTCTTCCACAGAACCGACATCTTCGACCTCATAACCGGCATGCAATAACAGCTTGCGGACGGCGGAGCGAATAATGTCTTCATCTTCCACGATCAGAATACGGGGCATGGCAGTTTCAGAACCTTTAATTCGGGCGGATGGCGGAGTTGTCTGTCTCCGGCTCATAAGCTGGCAGTTTCAGTCTTACACGCGTGCCGACCCCGGTTGCCGGATCAGCAGGACTTTCAACCTGAATGTTGCCGTAATGTTCTTCAATAATGCTGTACACCAGCGACAAACCCAGACCCGTTCCCTCATTGGTTGCTTTGGTGGTGTAGAAGGGCTCAAACACATGGTCAAGTTGATCCACAGGAATTCCTGAGCCCTGATCAACAACTTCGATGATAGCCGAGTAGCCGTCATCCTTGCCAGTCACCCGGATTGCCCCGCCCTCGGGCGACGCGTCGCGGGCGTTGGCCAGAAGGTTTACAAAAACCTGCACAAGCCGCTGCTCATCGCCCAGTATCTGGAGGGTTTCCGGGCAGTCGTTTATGTAACTAATCCCGAGCCCTTTATCGCTCAGGGACAACAGATTGATGGATTCATCGACACAGCGGCGTATGCTCACGGGCTCATATCGGTTGGCCTGAGCATGGTTTCCCGTGCGCGCGAAATTCATCAAAGATTGCAGAATGGCTGATATGCGCCGGGTCTGCTGTTGAATCTGGCTGGCCGTGTCAAGAATGTCGGGGTTATCGGTTTCCAGTTTGAGGTTTTGTGCCAGGGACGATATGCCTGTCACCGGGTTACCAATTTCGTGAGCTACGCCTGCTGCCAGGCGACCAACCGATGCCAGGCGTTCGCTGTGCATCAGTTCATCTTCAAGCAGTCGTATTTCCGTCTGGTCCTCTACCAGAATGATGCTGCCTCCATCCGGATGGTCGGGCCCGCTGAGGGCCGCTTTGTGCAGGTTCAGCCAGTGCGGCTTGCCTTTCAGGTCCAGCCGGTGTTTGTAGCGGTGCAGGTCCTCGCCGCTGTTGAAGTCATCCAGCAGGTGGTGCCAATGGACGGGCAACGCCATCAGCCGGGCGCCCACAACATCGTCAGCGGTGATGCCTGTGAGTGTTTCAATGGCATGGTTCCACATGAGGATTTCACCATCTTCGCCCACTGAGCAGGCGGGAATCGGCAGATTTTGCAGGGTCTGACGGTAGTGTCTGCGCAGATTGTCCAACTCGCCTGCGAGGCCGGTCAGACGGTTCTGGTAGTCTCCCAGAGCGCGCTCAACGTAGCGAATGTCCTGAGCGGTGCCGCCTCGGGTCATAGGTTTGAAGCCGAGATGGCGCTTTACCATGTCCCGGGCCACGGACGGCCCAAGCAAGCCCGAGAGGTTGATCTCAACCTGATCGCGAAGCCGCCTTAGTTGATAGGGTCGGTATTCAACACTGGGGAGTTTGAGTTGTCCGAGAGCTCGTTCTACTTCCCGTTTCGCGACACCCAGGCCAAGAGGTTCGGCCATTTGGCGCACAAAGTCAGAGGAGGAACTTGCAAGCAGTTCGCGGCGCTGGGGCCGAGAGAGTGCGCCCAGAGAGCAAGCCTGTGCAGCGCTGGTTTCTTCGTTGGTGCTTGTGCTGAGAATCGAGATCAGTGCGAAGACTGCGACGTTTGCGGTCAGGCTGACAAACGTAAATATGTGCCAGTTACTGTAATCTGGAATCAGGGGTGCACCCAGCCATTCAAGCAGGTTGGCAGTGTGGGAGAACGGCAGTACCAGTGTTACCGCCCAGATCACCAGGCCGACAACAAGCCCCGCAATCAATCCGCGGCGGTTGCCCTCGGGCCAGTAGATGACGCCCAGGGCGCCAGGAAGTAATTGCAGGGTTCCGGAAAGCGAAATCGCCCCGAGAATGGACAAGTCCAGATTTTTGCCAAGAGTTTCGTGGAATAGCAGCGCAAGGAGGATGATTGCGGCAATCAGCAGGCGTTTGGTCCATTGCAGCCAGCGATAGATATCCCCCTGGTCTTTTGGAGTCTTCAGTGGCAGCACCACGTGGTTCAATACCATTCCGGCGAGTGCCAGAGTGCTGACAATCATCAGGCCGCTGGCGGCCGAAAGCCCGGCAATGTACATAAAAAGCGTAAGTGCGGGGGTTTCCAGTGCCTGCGCAACTCCGAGAGTGTAAAAGTTTGGGCCAGTTGTAACTCCGAGGGCCTGCCCTCCCCACAGAATCAGCGGCACGGGAATGGCCAGGAATAACAGGTAGAGAGGTAATCCCCAGCTGGCTTTTGCCAGAGCTTTGGGTGACGGGTTCTCGCTGAACGTCATGTGGTACATATGCGGCAATACCAGCGCTCCTGCAAATGACATCAGCATGAGTGCGCGCCAGCTACCGTCGTCAACGCTCATGGATATGGTAGCGGCCGGAGCAGTGTTACCTGCCAGCCAGGTCTCCAGGCCGCTCATACCATCAAACACGCCGAAAAAAACGACGCCACCAATGACCAGAAGGGCAACAAGTTTGATCAGTGAGTCGAAAGCAATGGCGAGCACCAGCCCCGGATGGTTTTCTACATCCTGATTGCGGCGGGCGCCAAACAGCATGGCAAACAACACCACGATGAGGCTGAACATAACGCTGATCAGTCGAGGTGAGGTGTCCGGCGCGAGGATGCTGGCGGAGGTCGATACTGCCTGTATCTGCATGCTCAGCAGAGAAAGTATGGCTACACCAGAGCACAGGGTAACAAGCGTTCCGGCCCACTGGCTGCGATATCGATAGGCAAACAGGTCGGCCAGTGAGGTCAGTTGGTAGGCCCGGCCAATCCTCATGATCGGGTTGAGTAAGACGGGGGCAAGCAGGAAGGCGCCGCTGATACCGAGGTAATAGGCGAGAAAGCCGTAACCGGATTCAGCTGCCATGCCGATCGCTGCGTAAACGGCCCAGATTCCGGCATATACGCCAAGGCTCAGAGTGTAAACCAGAGGGTGGCGTACCCAGTGTCGGGGTATCAGCCCACGCTCTGTCATCCAGGCGATGCCGAACAGAATGACAAGGTACAGCAAGCTGGCAAGCAAAAGCCCTGAAGCACTAAAACTCATTGGGGTCCCGCCGCCATTCAAGCCAGAACCCTATGGCTATCAGGCCTGCCCATACCACAAAGGGGCTGTACCAGGCGTTCCCCGGGGAGGTCCACCAGTCGAGTATGTTGGGCGAAAAGATATAAATGGCCAGAACCAGCAGAAAAACCAGACGGTAGATATACATCAGGCATGCGATCCGCGCTGAAGTTTGTGAAAGGCTTTATACCACGACAGTCACCGGGATGTCAGGTGAACAGCTCCGCGATTCCAGTGGGAGCAGCCCCATTCCAGAAGACCGGCAACCGAGCCGCTCAACAATGTTTGTGGTGGCTGCTGATTCAGAGCCGTCAGTGCCGCGAAAAGATTTTTTACCGGTGTATGGTTGTCCAGCGCCGGGGCGTGGTTCTGTTTGGACAGCTTTTGTCCCTGATCGTTAACAATCACCGGAATATGAAGCCAGTGTGGTGGCGTTGCACCCAGGGCACGATAAATCTGCAATTGTTGAGCCGTCATGTCCAGCAGGTCTGAGCCACGCACCACATCTGTAATACCTTGCTCGATATCATCGACCACCACGGCAAGCTGATAGGCAAAAAAGCCTTCCTTTCGCAAAATAACCGGATCGTCAATTTCTGCGCGGACCGTTTGATGCTGCGGCCCCAGTAGTTGATCTTGCCAGTGACACTCTTCATCGGTGAGCGCAAAGCGTATGGCAAAGGGCTGATCGGACGACGTGGTGCTGGCATCTCTGCAATGCAGAGGGTGCCGGCCGTGATTGGCCTGGAGCTGTTTTCGTGAGCAGCTGCAGCGATAGGCCCGACCTGTTCCTGACAGATTTTCAATGGCTGAGTGATAGGCCTCGTGACGCCGGGACTGAAACAGTACCGGTGCATCGGGAAACAAACCGTGGGTTTCAAGGCTGTGGAGAATTTCGCCGGTGGCTTCCGGTGGTTCCCGTAGTGGGTCAAGGTCTTCAATTCGGATGAACCACTGTCCTTCGCAGGACTTGGCTTCCAGATAGCTTGCCAGAGCGGTAACAAGAGAGCCGAAATGAAGTGGCCCGGTGGGTGAGGGGGCGAAGCGGCCCCGGTATGTGCGAAGAGTGATCATGGATAAGACTGATTGGCCGGCATGGCCTTGAAGGACTGGGCCGGCCTGGTCGGGCTTGGTGTCTCAGATGCCAGTTTGGCGCTCGCGGATTTCGGCCAGTGTTTTGCAATCGATGCACAGCGTCGCTGTGGGGCGTGCCTCGAGGCGACGGGTACCGATTTCAACTCCGCACTGGTCGCAAAAGCCGTAATCGTCTTTGTCGATGCGGTCTATGGTCTGGTCGATTTTCTTGATCAGCTTGCGCTCACGGTCGCGGGTGCGCAGTTCCAGACTGAATTCTTCTTCCTGAGTTGCGCGATCACTGGGATCCGCGTAGTTTGCTGCATCTTCCTGCATGTGATGCATTGTGCGATCTACTTCTTCCATAAGCTCCTGCTTCCATTGCCGCAGCAGCTCTTTGAAGTGCTCTCGCATGTCAGCACTCATGTAGTCTTCACCCTTCTTCATTTCATAAGGGGTGAAGTTGGTGAAACTTTCGTTAGATGTATTTGCCATTGAACCCGGCCTCTTTTTTATACTTCACAAGGATGCTTTGCTTTCCTGCGCGCCAGCCCCCGCTGCGGCGCGGCAATAACCTGGATGAAGCAGTCGTCCTGAATCGGGATTTGGCGGAAAATAGCAGATTAGTCACAGAGGTGCCAGCCCTGTGATGCCTACTTCGCAAATGGAGAGCCTATGAAGTTTCCCGAACCCATGATTGAGGGGCGTCTGATTCGACGTTATAAACGCTTTCTGGCAGATGTTCGATTGCCGGATGGTACTGAGGTAACAGCCCATTGCCCGAATACCGGTTCCATGCTGGGGTGTCAGCCGTCTGATGGCAGAGTGTGGCTGAGCCGAAGCGACAACCCGGCGCGCAAGTTGCCGTATACCTGGGAGCTGGTTGAAACTGAGCCTGGCGCTATTGCGTGTGTGAATACGGCCAGGCCCAACGCGCAGGCGCGTGAGGCGATCGAATCAAACCGTATCAGCGAACTGTCCGGCTACAGTCAGTGCCGCTCAGAGGTAAAGTATGGAGAAGAAAAAAGCCGGATTGATCTGCTGCTCTCCGGGCATGAGGCAGAGCCGGATGCCTGGGTTGAAGTGAAGAACGTAACCCTTGAGGAAAATGGCCAGGGTTTCTTTCCGGATGCAGTAACAACCCGCGGGCAGAAGCATCTGCGAGAGCTTATGGCTCAGGTGGCGTCTGGTGACCGCGCAGTGCTGTTTTTCGTGGTGAATCATACGGGGATTGAAACTGTGCGCCCTGCGGATCATATCGACCCGCATTACGGTCAGTTATTGCGTCAGGCGTGCGATGCGGGCGTTGAGGTTATGGCCTACCGGGCGAGCCTGGCAAATGACGATGGAAGCCCATCCGGCGAGATGGTTTTGACGGAAGCTGTGCCGGTTATTCTGGAAGTCTGACTTCCAGGGTCTCTTCGGTTTGCCGTATATCCAGAGCAGAGAGTGCATCACCCTGACAAGGCCCGGCAATACACTCACCGTCACCGGGTTTGAACAGGGCGCCGTGAGTCGAGCACTGGAGGAACAGGTTGTCGCTATCCATAAAACGGCCCGGCATCCAGTTAAGCTCGACACCCATGTGGGGACACCGGTTCAGGTAGGCCCTGGGGGTGGCGCCATCCAGAAAGATGAAACCCGTAAGGGGCAGGGTATCTTCGCCCTGCGCTACAGTGGCCAGCGAAAACTCAACGAACTGGCTCGCCTGTAGCGTCTGCATGGAGCACACTGGCTGCCACTGGCTCGCTTGCGTATCGCTCATCACTCAGCGCTGTATCTCATCCGCGTACCATGGTTCAGAGACATCAAGATCTCATCGGCTTTCAGCCTTTGAGGAAAGAAGCATCCGGAGATCTTTGCGCCGGCAAGGCTGGCGCCCTCCAGATTTGCCTGGCTGAAATCTATGCCCCTGAGGTCAGCACCCCGGAAATAGGCGTGGCGCATGTCAAGCCCATGGGCGTCCAGCCCACGTAATTCCAGGCCCCGAAAGTCACCATGGGCGAAGCTGGGCAGGTCAGCTCGCGCTGATTTTTCGGCATTGAAGGCAGCGATATCTTCTTTGCGAAGCGTTTCGTAGAGCGGGTCTTTGATATGGCGCACGGTATCGTTTTCCATGATCTATCCTTAATGTCGTTCTGTTCCGGTTCTTCAGCAAGTGCAGCTTGCTGAACGCTTTTGAGGCCCTGGGCGCAAGATATTTACCTGGGGGGCAGGCCAAAATGCTGTCGGATTCGGTCCGCAACGGCCTCTGCAACATGCTCCTGATCGCTGCGCAGGTGGGCGGTGTAGCTGCTTTCATCTGCCGTCAGGGGTTCAAACCAGTCTTTCTGGACGTCCAGCAGTTCCTCTGTCGCTTCTGAGGCATCGCCCTTGCGTTTGCGTACCCATTCCTTACGCAATTCCTCCGGAGCCTCACAGTGAATCAGTGCATAGGGCACACCCTGGCTCTCGGCGACGGCCGCAAACAGAGCGCGCTCTCGCTCCTTCAGGCAGGCGGCGTCGACGATAACCGGTAAGCCCGAAGCGAGTACATCGCTGGCCAGCCTCGCCAGGCGCTCATAGGTTTTTTCGTTGGCTTCGGTGGAGTACAGATGCCCTCCGGTGGGCGACTGGCTGTTTTCCAGGGGTGCGAGTCCGTGCAGGCGTTTGCGTTCAACGTCAGAGCGCAGGCGTATCAGATCAAGTTCGTGTGACAATGCGGCGCTTACACAGGTTTTACCGCTGGCAGACAGGCCCACAGTGGCAAGCAGATAGCGATTCGGAATGCTGCTGTAGTCTTCTGCCAGTTGGGCATAATCGCGATAGCGCTGCATAAGGGACGTTTTTTCTTCTTCACTCAGGGATGGATTGGCCATAGTGAAAAGAGCAATTTTGGCCCGCACCAGCGCGCGGTACGCTTTGTAGAGAGGCAGCAGAGGCAGGGCCTCGAAATCGTCGCGATATTCCAGATAAGTGTTGAGAACGAGGTTTGCCAGAGCCGGCTCGCGCCGGGATTCAAGGTCCATCAGCAAAAATGCCAGATCGTTGATAACATCAATCCAGCGGAAGGGCTCGTTGAATTCGATACAGTCAAAAACCGTCACCTTGCCTTCGTATACGGTGATGTTAGCCAGATGCAGGTCGCCATGGCATTCCCGCACCAGACCATCTGCACGCCGCCTGGCAATAAGATCGCGGTGGCGCTCGAAGGTGGTTTGTGTCCAGGCCTCAAGATTATCGAGCTGGCTCAGCAGGTCGCCGTCATCGATCATCGGCCGGATCTGGTCAAAGTTTTCCTGCATGGCCTCGTACACAGCTTCCGGAGTGCCCAGAGGTTTTTCGTCTGCTATCGGCTCCAGGCTGTCGTGGAAGCCCGCCACCTGTTGTGCGAGGCTGGACAACAGCTCCGGTTCAAGAACACCTGTCTCCTGCATGTGATCAAATAACTGATTCTGACGGAACTGGCGCATTTTCAGCATGTATTCGAATGGCTCGCCCTCGCCGCCGATGACCGGCTGATCCGGGGTTCCGGTAACAGGGATAACGTCCAGATAAAGTGGCTCCGCCAGGCGACGGTTCAGGCGCAGCTCTTCCTCACAAAAGTGCTTTCGACGATCCAGCGTGGAGAAATCAAGAAAACCGAAATTCATAGGTTTCTTGATTTTGTAGGCGTACTGGCCAGTAAGAATTACCTGGGAGATGTGAGTTTCGATAATCTGGAATCCGTCAACCGGATGGTCGTACAGCTCGGGGTCCTGCAGTGCCAGTAACAGATTGCCTGGGGATGTTTCACTCACGGTGTGCTCCTCGCTTCCCTGAACTCATTGATTTTTATTGCCCCATCATAACGGGCAGGTTACAGAAATAACACATAGTTGGCCTGCCTTATGTCATGCAGGCTTCGTTATAATCCATTCATGAAAAAAAGCAGCTCATCTTCGAAGCCAAACAGAAAATCCCAAGGTAAAAACAGCCGGAAAGGACGAGGGTCCTGGTTCTGGAAAATGTTTTTCCGTGTGTCCACTATCGGCCTTGTATTGCTGGCGGGATGGATGGTCTATCTCGATGCAGTTGTAACCGACCGGTTTGAAGGTCGGAGATTCGAAGTGCCCTCGCGGGTCTACGCGCGCCCGCTGGAGCTGTACGACAGCGCGGGTGTAAGCTCTGGGGCACTTGAGCGAGAGCTGGCGCTGTCTGGCTACAGAAAAGGTGATGGCGCAAAACCTGGCAGCTATCGTCGCAATGGCGGGCATTTTATTATCAGCACCCGGGGCTTTCGTTTCCCTGATGGTGATGAGCCGCGGCGAAAGCTTTCGTTGAATATCTACGGTGATCGGGTTCAGGATTTTTCCATTTCGGCTGGTGACAATGCGGCAATTGTGAGGCTTGAGCCGGCTCGTATCGGTGGGATCTATCCTGCTCACAAGGAAGACCGGATTCTTGTGCGTCTGGATGAAGTTCCGGCTCTGTTGCCTGTTGCGCTGATGGCGGTTGAAGACAGGAAGTTCTACGATCACTTCGGAATTGCTCCGGCCTCTATCGGCCGCGCTATGCTGGCGAATATGCGCGCAGGGCAAATTGTACAGGGCGGCAGTACGCTCACCCAGCAACTGGTAAAAAACTTCTTTCTTACCCGGGATCAGACCCTGTTGCGCAAGGGTAATGAGGCCTTGATGTCGATTCTGCTAGAACTGCATTACGAGAAAGACGACATACTGGAGACCTATCTGAACGAAGTGTATCTGGGGCAAGCCGGCACCCGGAGCATTAACGGGTTCGGGCTTGCCAGTCAGTTCTATTTTGGTGAGTCACTGAAAGACCTTGGTGTGCATCAGATCGCCCTGCTGGTGGGCATGGTCAAAGGGCCTAGTTACTATAATCCGCGTCGGCACCCGGAGCGGGCAACACAGCGCCGGAACCTGGTTATCAGTGAGATGGAAGATGCGGGCCTTATTGATGCGCCGAAAGCCGCCCGTGCTAGGGGCTCGTCATTAGGCGTCAGCGCAAAGCCGTCCTACTCGGAAAATCGTTACCCTGCCTATATTGATCTTGTTCGAAGACACCTGGCGCGGGACTACAAAGAGGAGGATCTGCGCAGCGAAGGGCTTCGGATATTTACGACGCTTAACCCGGCTATTCAGTACGCCGCTGAGTTCGCGGTCACTGACACATTGCCAAGGCTGGCCAGCGGTGACATGGCCAGGGCTCTGGAAGCGACGCTTGTGGTGACAGCCAAGGACACGGGTGAGGTGCTGGCGCTCGTTGGCGGAAAAGACCCGCAGTTTGCCGGTTTTAATCGGGCACTGGACGCCAACCGCCCGATTGGATCCCTGATCAAACCCTTTACCTACCTGACAGCACTGGAACAACCGGAACGCTATACCCTGATGACGCCGGTGCTGGACAAGTCTTTCACGCTGGAGTTCGATGACGGAAAGCGCTGGACGCCTAAAAATTACGATGGCGAAGAGCGTGGGGAAGTCCCCCTGCACCGGGCTCTTTCAAAGTCGTACAATCTTCCGGCGGTAAGGGTAGGTCTGGATGTGGGTGTCCCGGCTGTTCGCAAGACCCTGCAAGACTTTGGTGTGGTTTCGCCTATTTCTGAATATCCTTCCATGCTGCTTGGATCTGTTGCCATGAGTCCGGTAACCGTTGCTCAGATCTATCAGGGGTTGGCGACATCAGGATTCAACACGCCGTTGCGCACCATCCGCGAAGTGACGGATGCCGACGGGCAAGCGCTTTCCCGCTATCGGCTGGAGGTGGACCAGGTCGCGGACCCCGCTGCGGTTCACCTGTTGCAGTATGCAATGCAGGAAACCATGCAGGAAGGCACTGGGCGCTCGGCTTACTATTCGGTTCCGAAGGAGCTGACGCTCGCCGGTAAAACCGGAACAACCGATGACGGTCGCGATTCCTGGTTTGCCGGGTTCAGTGGTGATTTGCTGGCAGTTGCCTGGGTAGGGCGTGACGATAATGGCCCGACAGCCCTGACAGGAGCCACCGGGGCTTTGCCCGTGTGGTCGCGTTTCATGGCGCAGGTTCCACAACACGGATTTTCCCCGGTAGTGCCCGACGGTGTGAGCTATCACTGGGTCAATCCTGAAAAACAGGCATTAACCGACGAGTATTGCGATAATGCGCGCCTTCTCCCGTTCATATCAGGTAGCGAGCCGACACAGAGGGTGTCCTGCTCCGGTACCCTGGAGCGGAAAATTCGAGGCTGGTTTGAAGGATTGTTCCAATGAGCAGGCAAGGTTTTTTTCATGTGGGTATGTTGGCGGCTCTTCTCAGTCTGGCTGGGTGCGCCTCAGGCCCGGGCGGCTCCATCTATGTACCGGCAGGTGGTTCTGCCCGCGCGCCGGAGCCGCCACAAACGGTCGAGGATAAAGAAGTGCCTCAGGTCTGGCGCAAAAGCGAACAGACTGAATCCCGGGAGCCAGAGCAGGCACAGCGCAGCAATAAACCCAGTTACCGTGACGCAGGGGATGAGCTCTCACCCGCGGCTCTGAGCCTGGTTCGCGATGCAGACAACCTTTTGAAGAATGGTGATGCCCAGGGAGCTATTGTTCGGTTGGAGCGCGCGCAGCGTATCGCGCCCAGGTCTGCAGAGATCTATTTTAAACTTTCGGAAGCCTATGTGGCAGGTAACAAGCTGGGGCCAGCCGAGCAGTTTACCCTGAAAGGTTTATCGCTGGCGGGCAATGATACCCGTTTACAACGAGCAGGTTGGTTATTGCTGGCGGATATCCGCAGAGCGCGGGGCAATGTGGCGGGAGCCAGCCAGGCAGAAGAGCGGGCTTCAGCCCTGTAGCGAAATCATTGCTGAACGCTCCTGTCCGGAGGGTTCTCCGGACAGGAAGCTTCGGTGCTTACAGTCCGGCGTTTTTGAGCCGGTTGGCGTGCTGCTTGTATACCGCCTTGGGGTCTGTCTCAAACAGGCTGTGCAGACCCAGTAATTGATTGACTTCATCCAGATGATTCATGAAGTAGTTGTCGCGAATTACCTTGCCGAAGTGGTTGCTACAACGGCCCACGAGCCCATCATTCTGGCCGAAACCGAAGGCTAGTCTGGTTGTACCCAGCAAGGCATCTGAAAGATCCAGCACGTTGGTCAGAACCCCCGTGCCGCCCCAGGAATAGAACCGTATACCGTTTGCTGAATAAGCACCCTCACCGCATGCCGAGGCTGGCATACCGGCCGGCGCAAAGTTGTTGAACTCGGCGCTTCCCTGGGAGGTCAGTGATTGCAAACTGGAGCGTACGTCCTGATTGTAACCGCCACCGGACAGAGCATCGATGAGACCACCAAGGGCATTGCCCAGGGTTACGGCCAGACCCTCGGCCGGCGAGTTGTAGATGAGGTCGGCAACGGGAGATCCGGTATGGGGAGAGCCAACGGACGTTACTGAGGCCACCAGATCAGGCCGAACCCGGGCAACGTAACGGGCGGTGGGCCCACCATGGCTATGGCCGATCAGATTTACCTTGCCGTGGACGGCCGCAATGGCCTCTATCTGA
This sequence comes from Marinobacter sp., assembly GCF_048259445.1. Lineage (GTDB taxonomy): Bacteria > Pseudomonadota > Gammaproteobacteria > Pseudomonadales > Oleiphilaceae > Marinobacter. The sequence goes on from NZ_JBLXHQ010000035.1 coordinate 21,938, forward strand.
GGTAAAAGTGCTTCTCCGCGGGCGATGGTGCTGTCCAGTGCAGGAACCTGAGTGGTATAGACATCCGCCCCATTCTTGCGCAGATCCTCGGCGATGCCATACCAGTAGTCCACGCCAATTATAGAGTCAAAGCCGAACATGCCGTGAACCAGCACAACGGGGTAACGGGTGTCGGCGTAGGTTGCCGGTTTGGGGTTCCACCACCAGGCGGCAGAGGGAGCCGACCAGGCAATGGTTACGACCAGTGCTAATGTCTTGATCCAGAGTTTCATTGTCTTTTCCTACAGTTTGATGTTGTGTTTGTTATTCAAACTGCGGCTCAACCTAACGGGTTGCTCCAGATACTGCTTACCTGTGCCGAGCGCGCGAGCGTTCCGGCCCGAGGCCTCTGTTTGCTTACTTCCATGTTGTTCTTGTTAAGTTTATGCCGGCAGAGCATCTCAATTGAGATGTGGCCATAATTTGATCAGCAGGGTGGGTAAGTCAACGGCAGAAGGGGCAAACCTGATGTGTTACCGTCAAAGTGTGACGGTGTTCGCAAGGCTGGCCCGGCAGGATATGTTAATGCGCTGGATCCTGCCGGGAGCCAATTCGAGAGATTAGTTGTCTGGTTTTTAAAGCGTAGCCATAACCTTTTTCGCAGCTTTGACCGTATCGGCAATATCTTCTTCCGTCAGGGCAGCGCTGGTGAAGCCAGCTTCAAAGGCTGAAGGGGCAAGGTAGATGCCTTCTTTCAGCATGCCTTGGAAGAACTTCTTGAAACGCTCCACGTCGCAGGCCATAACCTGATCAAAGCGCGTAATGCTGGATTCTTCTGTGAAGAAAAAGCCAAACATTGCCCCTGCGCCCTGAACCGCCAGCGGAATCCCGGTAGCGTTTGCCGCGGCCTTCAAACCCTCCCGTAACGCGAGGGTTTTCTCTGTTAGGCGGTCGTGAAAGCCGGGCTCTGAAATAGCATTCAGCGTGGCCAGACCTGCGCACATTGCCAGAGGGTTCCCGCTCAATGTGCCGGCTTGATAAACAGGCCCGAGTGGGGAGATGTGTTCCATAATCTCACGCTTGCCTCCGAAGGCGCCAACAGGCAAGCCGCCGCCAATGACCTTGCCAAGCGCCGTCAAATCCGGTGTCACCCCGTACAGACCCTGAGCCCCGCCGAGAGATACCCGAAACCCGGTCATAACCTCGTCAAAAATCAGTACGGTTCCATGCTCATCGCAGACTTCCCGAAGACCTTCAAGGAAACCCGGAACCGGCGGAATGCAGTTCATGTTGCCAGCAACCGGCTCTACGATAATGGCGGCAATCCGGTCCCCCATTTCTTTGAAGGTTTTGCGTACGCCTTCGATATCGTTGAAATCGAGAGTCAGCGTGAGCTCGGCCAGGCAAGCGGGTATGCCGGGTGAGTTGGGAACGCCCAGGGTCAGCGCACCAGAGCCAGCTTTTACAAGCAGCGAATCCACATGCCCGTGATAGCAGCCTTCGAATTTCACGATTATGTCGCGGCCGGTGTAGCCACGGGCCAGTCGAATCGCGCTCATGGTGGCTTCTGTGCCGGAGTTCACCATGCGCACCAGGTCAATTGAGGGCACCAGCTCGCAAACCTTGCGGGCCATATCGGTTTCAATTGCTGTGGGCGCACCATAGCCGACACCAAGATCTACCTGTGCGTGCAAAGCATCTTTGATGCGCTGATCTGAATGGCCAATAATCATCGGGCCCCAGGAGCCTATATAATCGATGTACTTCTGGCCATCCTCGTCGTAAAGGTATGCGCCCTGGGCATGATTAAAAAAGATCGGGGTGCCGCCCACACCGCGAAACGCGCGAACCGGGGAGTTAACGCCACCGGGGATGTATTTCTGAGCCTGTTCGAACAGGGTTTCGGAGTGCGTCATTTGAAAGAGCTCCTGTTATCGGGGTATTGAAAGAGTGGGTGGTGGCTGGCAAACAGCCTCTGAAACGTTCTTGCTTTCTGTTCGGTGGCTTCGGGGCTGCCTCCGAAAAGCCCGCCGACAACCGCCAGCAGATCGGCGCCCGCCCGGATGAGCTGCTCACCATTCTCTGTGGTGATGCCGCCGATCGCGGTAACCGGCAGGTTGAAGCGCCTTGCTTCCGCCAGTATATCGGTTGCGGCGGCCGGAGCATCCGGTTTGGTTGTCGATGTAAAAAAGCGACCAAAGGCCAGGTAGTCTGCACCTGCCTCTAGAGCTGTCTTTGCCAGTGCCAGGTCTGCATGGCAGGTAATGCCGATAATTGCATTATCTCCGAGCAGACGGCGCGCCTCGGCAGCAGAGCCATCTGACTGGCCAAGGTGCACACCTGTTGCTCCTACGCGTTTTGCAAGCCTCGCATCATCGTTAATGAGCAATGGAACCCTGGCTGCAGCGCATACTGACTGCAGATTTCTGGCTTGTGCAAGGCGTTCGGCCATCGGCGCGGACTTCTCGCGGTATTGAACCATCACTGTTCCGCCGCGAATTGCCGCCTCCACGGAAGCAACCAACGTTTCCGGAGCTGTAAGCTGGCTGTCGGTAATCGCGTAAAGGCCGATTGGTACGGATATGTTCATCGCTCCCACAGAATGCCCCGGTCGGGAACCGGCTGGCCTCTGCCTACCTCAAGTGCGTGCAGAATCGTGCGGTGCACATAGTTCTGGGCCTGAGAGATGGCTGCCCGGGGTGAAAGGCCTTGAGCCCGCCCGGCGGCAATTGCGGCTGCAAGAGTGCAGCCGGTACCGTGGTACTCGCCGCCAATACGCTCGATATCCCACGTCATGGGTTTTGGTGAATGGTTATAAAGCGTATTTGTGATGCGAATGCCGGTGCCGTGGCCCCCTGTCGCAAGGACTGACACGCAGCCGTTCTCGAGCAGTTTGCGTGCAGCCTCGTCGGGGTTGTCGTTTTCCCCCAGTAGTATCAACTCTTCGCCATTCGGAGTGATCATCTCGGCCAGTGGAAACAGCCGCTCTTTCATCCGGGCAAGAATATCTTTATCCGCAAGGTCTCCGCCCCCGGCAGCTTTTATTACCGGGTCGGTTATCACGGGAATGTCCGGGTGCTTTTCAAGGAATTCCACCAGCACATCAACGACCGCTGCGTTTCCCAGGGCGCCGGTTTTGATAGCGTGTATGGGGGCATCGTCAGAAATGCACTGGAGTTGCTGACGAATCAGGTCAGGGTCTACCGCTTCGGCACCGTAAACATTCCGGGTATCCTGGACAGTCAGGCACGTGAGCACCGGCAATGGATGGCACCCCAGTGACGTTATGGCCTGAATGTCCGCCTGGATGCCGGCGCCGCCGGAAGGGTCCAGGCCAGAAAGAACAAGTACCTGAGGGCGGGTGTAGTGTCTGATGGCTAGAGCTCCCTAGAAAGGTTTAACAACTGCAAGAATGACAACTGCGAGCAGGACGAAAACCGGCAATTCATTGAACCAGCGATAGAATACATGGCCGCGTGTGTTGAGATCATCGCGAAACACTTTTACCAGGTGCCCGCAGTAAAAGTGATATACGATCAGCAAAGCCACGAGCACCAGTTTTGCGTGCAGCCAGCCCTGGCTGAAATAGCCTGATACGTTATAGCTAAGCAACCATACGCCAAATATAACGGTGGCAACCATCGAAGGTGTTGTAATGCCCCGATAGAGTTTTCGTTCCATTATTTTGAAACGTTCACGCCCCGGGTCATCCTCACAGGCAGCATGATAGACAAACAGCCTTGGCAGATAAAAGATGCCGGCGAACCAGCACACCAGAGAAATAATGTGGAAGGCTTTAACCCACAGCATTGGTCAGCTCCGTCGATATTGGTAATAGCTTTCGATGTCAGATTTAAGCACTACGCCATAAATCCGTTGAATCATGGGCGCCACATGGCGCTGTACATACAGGGCTTCGGCACTGGTCGTCTCAAACTCATGCAGCGCTTCTTCGAGCGTGGCCTGATATTGCACCGGCGCAATGTCACGCCGGTTGGCGGGGATATCCATCAGATCAATGGATTCCGGTGTCTCAGGCTCTTCATCACTCGGGATCTTCTCTGAGTCTTCCAGATATCGTGCAAGATCGACAGCCGGTAACAGAGAGGTGGGTCCGTTGCTGCCTTCGACCACCAGCCATTTTGGCTCTGCTGTCAGCGCTTTTCGTGCTTCTTCTCTCGTCAGGTGTCTGTCGATGCGCAGAATACTCTTGTCCATGATCGCGGCCACAGAGACCCTGCGCAAGGCTTGAATAACCGGTGAACTCTGATAACTCAGGCCCTGGCTTTTCAACACGGTAAGGAACAGGGACTTTTTTCCAAAGGCCTCGCTTGTGATGAGGGTAGAGATGGTGATGATGAGCATCCCCGGGAGGATGATATGCGGGTTCCGGGTCAGCTCCATTAATGCCATCAACGCAGCCAGTGGCGCTTGCAGCACTGCGCCCATCATGGCGCCCATTCCGAGCATGGCATAGAAGCCAACGGATGATGCATGGTTCGGCAAGATCTCCGCACCGATCAGCCCCATGGCTCCGCCGAGCGTTGCGCCCATGAACAAAGTCGGGCCGATAATGCTGCTGGGCATGCCAAGGCCAACAGTCAGGGCGGTAATCACAAGTTTAGCCACCCCCACACTGAGCAGCAGCCAGAAGCCCAGCTCGCCATTAATGGTTTCATTGACGGTGTCGTAGCCGATTCCCATGGTTTGAGGCACCAATATTGCCACAGGTACCATAAGCGCTCCGGCAGTAATAACGCGCAGCAGAATCGACCGGTGGCTGAATCGGCCCATGGAATCGACCAGATGGATAAAAAGTGCTGCCGAGACACCGATGATAACGGCAATCACCAGAATCCAGGGTATCTCAAGTAATGAGTTCATTGTCAGTGCCGGGACGCTGAAAGCAGGCTCCGGGCCATACACAAACTGTGTCACAAAAGCTGCGCTGACTGAGGCAAGAATAATAGGTGTAAAGCCCGCTATGGTGTATTCCATCATCACCACTTCCATAGCGAAAATGACGCCTGAAATGGGGGTGTTGAATGAGGCCGATATCGCAGCAGCGCAGCCGCAGGCGACGAGGGTGCGGATGCTGTTATTCGGCAGCCTCATCCATTGCCCCATCAGGCTGGAGAATGCCGCGCCCAGATGCACTGCCGGGCCTTCCCGGCCAGCGGACTGTCCCGTGACAACAGTGGTAACGCCGACAATGAATTGGATAACAGCACTTTTGGCGGTGATATAACCCTGGTGATAGTTCAGGCGTTCCATGACATGAGCCACACCGACTTTGCGGTCATGAGTCGCCAGTCGGTGCAGAAAGAATCCAAGGCCAAGAGCGCCGGCAAACGGCAGAATTCCTCGTGTAACGATATCGAGGTTCTCGAACGCCTCGGATGGAAACGCTTCAGAGCCATCGCCTGGCAGGAAATACCCGAGAGGCCACTCAATCGCCAGACGGAAAATCAGAATCACCCCGCCCGTAACCAATCCAGATAAAAGACCGAGCACAGCCAGTTGAGGCAACGAATCAACGCCGGACATTCTGCGCGGGAACGCGCTGATCAGTTTTTCGCCAAGCTGATGCCAGAATTTTTTCATGGATGCCGGTGTTCCGGAACAAGAGGGTGGCCCGCCAAAGGGTTTCTGACAACATTGTAACTGTCGCCCCGTAAGCTGCAATAAGTCCTTGGTTTATCATGGTAGACTCCAACATTAAACTATTAAATCCTGATACAACGTCGCGGGAGAGCAAGGTGATCAAAGTAGGTATCGTTGGCGGCACCGGGTACACCGGCGTTGAGCTGCTCAGAATTCTCGCTGTTCACCCGGAGGTTACGGTGAACTGCATTACTTCACGGTCGGAGGCGGGCATGCCTGTGGCCGACATGTACCCGAATCTTCGCGGGCATTTTGATCTGGCCTTCTCCGAGCCAGAGCCCGATTTGCTGGCGGCCTGCGATCTGGTTTTCTTCGCGACACCACACGGCGTTGCGATGCGAATGATTCCGGAGTTGATGGCTTCTGGTGTGCGGGTTGTTGATCTCTCGGCAGATTTCCGCCTCAAGGATCTGAAGGTCTGGTCTGAATGGTATGGCATGCCTCATGAAGCACCGGATTGGGCTGAGAAGGCAGTTTACGGATTGCCCGAAGTGGTGCGCAGCGAAATTTCCAGAGCGCAGCTGGTGGCGAACCCGGGATGCTACCCTACGGCTGTTCAGCTCGGTTTCCTGCCGCTGCTGGAACAGGGGTTGGTCGATCCTTCCCGGTTGATTGCAGATGCAAAGTCCGGAGCGAGCGGCGGTGGTCGGCAGGCGAAAATCGGCATGCTGCACGGAGAAGTGAGCGAAAGTTTTAAAGCCTACGGCGCTTCGGGTCATCGGCATTTGCCCGAAATCCGTCAGGGTTTGTCGGCAGCGGCAGGCGTCAACACCGGTATTACGTTTGTCCCCCACCTTGTTCCGATGATCCGCGGTATTGAGGCGACGCTTTATGCAGAGCTGAAGAATCCGGCTGACTTCGAGCGTCTGCAAGAGTTGTTTGAGGCGCGCTATCGTGACGAGCCGTTTGTGGACGTAATGCCTTTTGGCAGCCACCCGGAAACACGGAGTGTGCGTGGAGCGAACGTGTGCCGAATGGCGCTGCATCGGCAGGAGCAGAGCAATATCGTGATTGTCTCTTCTGTTATCGATAATCTTGTCAAAGGTGCTGCTGGCCAGGCCGTCCAGAATATGAACATTATGTTTGGCCTCAAAGAAACGCTGGGTCTTGAAGCGCCTGCATTACTGCCCTGAGGAACCTTAGTGAGCGAACAACGCAAGCCGGCCGAAGAATATGTGGTTATCCGCCACCGGCCGGGATACCGGCTCAGACGGGCTGCAATTCTGGTGGTATGCACACTCGCAGCAGCGGCCGCGGGTTACGCTGCCGGGTTAGCGCAGGGAGGTTTTCGCTTTACCAGCGCTGAGGCCTCAAATGAGCAGTTGGAGATTAAGGTTGCGTCGCTCGAAGCCAACTACCGTGAAGCCCGACAGCAGTTGGTCAATCTCGAGCGTGGCAAGTTAATTGATGAGCAGGCGCTGAATCAGGCCCGTAAAATCATTGTTGACCTGGAGACACGGGTCAGTGCCCTGAAGTCTGACCTGACTTTTTACAAAAATATCATGGCGCCCTCCGAGACCAGCAAGGGGTTGCAGGTCGACCGCTTTACGCTGGCCAGCGATCGCCAGGCCAGCGTTTATAATTTCAAACTGGTGCTGACCCAGGTTGGCAACAATAAAAGTTATATTTCAGGTCTTGTGGCCGTCAACATCATTGGTATGCGAGATGATGAAAAAGAAGTCATCGCGCTGCGCGATCTGTCTCAGGAGATTGAAGATCTTGGCGTGAAATTCCGCTTTCGGTATTTCCAGGACGTGGAGGGTAAGCTGGCCCTGCCTGACGGTTTCGAACCACTTGAAGTACAGGTGGTTGCTCAGGCTGAAGGGCGCAAATCCTCGCAGGCTGAACGCACATTCAACTGGGATGATTTAACGGAGAATTAGAAATGCTTGGCAAAAAAAAACAGAAACCCCGCCGGCCTACCGGCAATTTTGACACACTGATCTCATCACGCACGACCATAGAGGGCGATGTGCATTTCTCCGGTGGCTTGCATGTTGATGGTCACATTCGAGGCAAAGTGCTGGCAGAGGATGGTAGTGACGCCGTTTTACGAGTGTCGGAGGTAGGTGAGATTACTGGTGATATTGCGGCACCACACGTAATTGTTAACGGCACAGTTCACGGCGACGTCTATGCGTTTGCTCATCTGGAACTGGCAGAAAAGGCCGCTATTAATGGTAGCGTATACTACAACCTCATCCAGATGGCTATGGGGTCGTCCGTAAATGGCAACCTTGTCCATCAGCGAGAGCCCTCGGGGCTGCTGACACAGGACAAGGCTCCCCGCACCGCGACTGGTGATGCTGTGGTTAACGCAGACATCGACAAGTTACCGGCAGGCGATGGTGGTAAGTCCGAATAGTTGATTGTTTTACTCAGGAATACCATAATCATCCAAGTTGTATCAGGTAATCCGGAGGCGAACTTGAGTGTAGTTCAGCAACAAATGGCCGCGCCGCTGTTTTTTAGCGACAGCGCAGTAAAAAAAGTACGTGAACTGGTTGAGGAAGAGGGAAACTCCGACCTCAGATTGCGCGTGTTCGTAACCGGCGGTGGCTGTTCCGGGTTTCAGTATGGATTCTCATTTGACGAAAGTCAGGACGAAGACGACACAGCTGTGGAACGGGACGGCGCCATTCTTTTGGTAGATCCAATGAGCTACCAGTACCTTGTGGGAGCCACCATCGACTATCAGGAAGGCCTCCAGGGTTCTCAGTTTGTAGTACAGAATCCGAATGCCAGCTCCACCTGCGGCTGTGGCAGTTCGTTCACGATTTGAGGATATTCGGATAATCAGGGTCAGCTGTTCGAGAAAACAGCTATTAGCTCAGGCAGGGTAGACAGCGCCGAGTATTCGGGGGCCTTTGGCTCCTGTAACTTCAGCCAGATTGCCCGGCTTCCGCCGCATCGTCTGGCGGGCCAGCCATGCAAATGCTGTAGGCTCTACCCACTGAGGGTCGAGGCCCAGTTCGGCGGTATCGAATACGCGAATCGGGCTCAGAGCCTGAGAAAGCTCACGCATCAGCAACCGATTGTGGGTTCCCCCTCCGCAAGCGTAAACAGTCATAGCGGGCGACTGAGGCATCTGCCGGACTGCGGTTATCACTGACAGTTGCAGCAGTGTGCGCTGAACGTCTTCTGGTCTGGTTTCACCGTGCCGCTTTACCAGAGTTTTAACCCATTCGAGGTTGAACTTCTCTTTCCCGGTGCTTTTCGGGGCAGGGCGGTCGAAGTAAGCGTCTGAGAGCATGTCGGTTAACAGTGCCTGGTCGACGATTCCTTCCTGTGCCCAATGCCCGTCTTCATCGAAAGGCCGTCCAGTTTGGTCATGGCACCAGGCATCCATCAAGGCGTTGGCGGGCCCAGTGTCAAATCCTGTTACCGGGCTGCCGGGAGCGGAGGGGATCCAGGTTATATTCGCGATGCCTCCAAGGTTCAGAATGCACCTGTCCTCGGTTGTAGAGCCAAAAAAATGCTGATGAAATGCAGGAACGAGCGGGGCACCCTGGCCGCCCGCAGCCATGTCCCTGCTCCGGAAATCACCGACCGTTGTAATCCCGGTTCTTTCCGCAATGATGGCTGGATTGCCTATCTGAAGAGAAAACCGGCCCGGGCCTGAGGGTTGGTGGCGCAAGGTTTGTCCATGACTACCGATCGCCCGAATTGATGCCTTGTCTACACCGGAGTTGCGGATCAGGTTTTCTGCAGTTTCAGCGAAAAGCACGCCTGTCAGCGTATCAAGTTCGCCTACTTCGTCCGGTGTCGCATGATTCTGGCTTGCGAGTACCAGCCGCTGACGAAGTTCTTCCGGGTAAGGCGTGGAGCAGGTTTCGTGGATGGTGACAGTTTTGTCCTGGAAGGATACCAGCACGGCGTCTATTCCATCCATGCTGGTACCTGACATCAGCCCTATCCAGGAGCCCATTGATGATCAGTCGTCCGAGGCGAGAGCAAGTTGCTGATAGTTGGTTCTGAAAGCTTCAAACTGTGCAACCTGCCGTTCGGTAAACTTCTTGAACTGGGCCATTTCAGAAGCTGGAATCGGCTGAGCATCCGGGAGCTTTACGGTTCTTGAGTTGCGCGGTGATCCGTTAAGCCGGAACTCATAATGCAGGTGTGGGCCGGTAACCATGCCGGATGATCCGACATAGCCGATTGTTTCGCCCTGTTTTACCCGCGTTCCGTTTTTCATGCCTTTGCCAATTCTGCTCATGTGCGCGTAAAGAGTGGTTATGTTGTCGCCGTGTTTCAGGACAACTGTGCGGCCATAGCCACCTTTCCAGCCTGCAAACTGAACTCTGCCGTTGCCGGCAGCTTTAATCGGTGTGCCCGGAGGTGCTGCATAATCAGTACCTTCATGGGGGCGTACAACGTCGAGAACCGGATGGCGGCGTTGGAGGTTAAATGCGGAAGACACCCTTGCGCTTATCGGCGTGCGCAAAAAAGCCTTGCGCATACTTTTACCGTCTGGCGTGTAATAGTCACTGTCGCCGCTGCTATCCGTATACAGCAGAGCAATATTTTCCTCGCCCCGGTTAACGAAGCGCGCTGACAGGATGCGGCCGGTGCTGAACTTTTCTCCGTCAAGATACAGCTCCTCGTAGACCACCTCGAACTGGTCACCCTTGCGAACATCGTATACAAAATCGATGTCCCAGCCGAAAATTCCGGCGAGCTCCATCGTTAGCCGGTCGTCAAGGCCAGCATCACGAGCTGCAAGATAGAGGGAGCCATCAATCGTACCGGAAGCAAATGCTGGTTTGGACTCGGGCTCTCGAATTTCAGTCTGGCCTTTGAAAGAATCGTCCTGCTTCCCGATTTTTAACGATTCCAGCAAGCTGCGTTGGAGTTCAATCGCACTAAGCTTACCGTTGTTATCGGTTGCGAAGCGGATGGTTTCACCGGCGTAGAGGCGCTGTAATTTATCGGCTTCGCCCTCGCCGTGGATGACAGAAAGCATGATGCCATCGTTGAACCCCGCCTTTTTGAAAAGGGATGACAAAGTGTCGCCAGACTTGATATCAAATGTTTGCCAGCTCAGGCGTGGCTTTGGCTCAAGCTCTACAAAATTCTCGGCATTCGGCGCGGTTTCCAGCTGGTCGGCGACAACTGCAACTGCCTGGCTTGAAGGTGCTTCGGGTTGTTGCTGCTGTTTTTGCGAAATAATTTCCGATGCGCTTCCCTGTTCCAGGTCGAGGGCATAGGACATACGTTTTGCCTCAACGTCTGCGCTGGGGCTCATCAGAATAGCAGCTGTGACCACCACGGTTGCAGTGGCAGCAATTGTAATGTGGGTCTTTGGGAACATTTTCAGCACGTGTTGCATCCGTTTTTAATCGGTATTCCGGCAGCTTGAGCTGCCTAATTAAAGCTGTTGTTCATGTATAGACCAACAGATTACCGTATAAAAAGCATGTGGAACAGCGCAGAACATTACGGTTGTTGCGCTGCCCGCCGGATTTCTTGCGGCGTCATTGATATAATACGCCCGCCCGAGTGGTCAGGTTTTGTTTAAAAACTGAACACTTACACTTTAGCAGGGCGCCGGGTAACTCACAGATTTCTTTTGTTGAAGTCTGTAACAGATAATTTCGTGAAACTGATTGGGGACAAGTAATTCATGGCACCTATTGATGAAGCGTTGGCCATCATAAAGCGAGGCGTAGACGAGCTGATTCCGGAAGATGATCTGATTGCAAAATTAAAGGAAGGTCGTCCGCTGCGTATTAAGGCCGGTTTCGATCCGACGGCCCCCGACCTCCATCTTGGGCATACGGTTCTTATAAACAAGCTGCGTCAGTTCCAGGACCTTGGTCATGAGGTGATCTTTCTGATCGGTGATTTCACCGGGAAAATTGGCGATCCCTCGGGTAAAAGTGCGACCCGGCCTCCTTTGACGGACGAGCAGGTTGCCCAGAATGCGATTACCTATAAAGAGCAGGTGTTCAAGATTCTCGATCGGGAGAAAACGCGGGTCGTCTTCAATTCCGAGTGGATGAGCAAGATGGCCGCATCAGACATGATTCGTTTGGCGGGCCAGTATACGGTCGCGAGAATGCTGGAGCGGGACGATTTTACCAAGCGTTACCGGGCCGAGCAGCCAATAGCCATCCATGAGTTCCTGTATCCTTTAATACAAGGTTACGACTCGGTTGCGTTAGAAGCTGATGTTGAGTGTGGTGGTACCGATCAGAAATTCAATCTTCTTATGGGTCGTATACTTCAGCGGCAATATGGGCAGTCCCCCCAGGTGGTGCTGACTATGCCGATTCTGGAGGGTTTGGATGGCGTGCAGAAGATGTCCAAGTCTCTGGGTAACTATATAGGCGTTAACGATTCGCCTGGCGAGATGTATACCAAGCTTCTATCGGTGCCCGATGAATTGCTCTGGCGCTACTTTGAGCTTCTGAGTTTCCGGCCTCTTGCCGAGGTAAGTGAGTTTCAGAAAGCGGTAGGCGAGGGTGCCAACCCCCAGGACTACAAAAAGCTGCTGGCCGAAGAGATTATTACGCGCTTCCATAGCGAAGAGGATGCCAGAACAGCTCACAAGTCTGCGGGTAACAGAGTTGCGCTCGGGGAAATTCCCGAGAATGTTCCTGTCGTAGAGGTTTCTCTGGAGGGGCAACCGGAGATTTTGATGGCCTCGGTGTTGCGTTTGGCTGGCCTTGTAAAGAATGGCGCAGCAGCGCGGGACGTTCTTGGTCGTGGAGCCGTTTTTGTAGATGGTGAAAAGTTTGACGGCGATCGGGCGTTTGTCGAGGGGGATAGTTGTGTGATTCAGGCTGGAAAGAAGAAAATTGCCCGGGTTTTGATCACTGCTTGACCGATTCGAGGTCATTTTGAGTTTATTTCAAAATGGCCGTTGACAGATCTGCGTGTGTCTGTAGAATGCGCATCTCCTTCGAGGGACACAGCGTTTAGGCGGGGTGATCTGAGAAGGGCAACTGTTTGAAAGTATTGAAGAAAACGAGTTTGAAGTTTCTTTA
>NZ_JBLXHQ010000036.1:0-26180 GCF_048259445.1 Marinobacter sp.
AAATGAGTGTCTAACTTGAAAGGGCAGTGATCTATGGCCATCGGAAAAGAAATACGTAACCAGATCGGCAGCATCAAGAGCACGCAGAAAATCACCAGCGCCATGGAAATGGTGGCGGCGAGTAAAATGCGCAAAGCTCAGGAACGCATGCGGGCCACCCGGCCTTATGCGGAGAAGATGCGCCAGGTAATTGGACATATTGCCAAGTCCAACAAGGATTACCGTCATCCGTTCATGATTGAGCGTGAGGTGAAGCGTGTAGGCTACATCGTTATCTCCTCTGATCGCGGCTTGTGCGGTGGTTTGAACAGTAATGCGTTCAAATTGCTTGTGCGTGAAATGCGTAGCTGGAAAGACAAAGGTGTGGCGATTGACCTCTGTGCCATCGGGCAGAAAGGTGCTTCATTTTTCCGTAGCTACGGTGGCAACGTAGTCGCAGCGCTGACGCATATTGGTGACGATCCCAGTGCAGAAGTTCTGATCGGTAACGTCAAGGTGATGCTCGATGCATTCAGTGACGGCAAGATCGACCGCTTGTACCTGGTGAGTAACGAATTCGTCAACACCATGACGCAAATGCCGAAAGCAGAGCAGTTATTGCCGCTGCCGGAAGGCATCGAAGAAGATATCGGTACCCAGTGGGATTACATTTACGAGCCGGATGCACGCCCGATTCTCGAAGGGCTATTGCCACGCTATATTGAGTCCCAGGTGTATCAGGGCGTGGTTGAAAACCTGGCTTGCGAACAGGCTTCCCGAATGATTGCCATGAAGAGTGCTACCGATAACGCGGGTGACATCATCAAAGACCTGCAGTTGGTTTACAACAAAGCTCGTCAGGCAGCCATTACGCAAGAGATTTCGGAAATTGTGAGCGGCGCGGCATCGGTCTGATTCGCCACAATCCTACTGGTATTATTGACTATGAAGATAACGAGGAACCGAGCATGAGTAGCGGACACATCGTTCAGATCATTGGCGCGGTTATCGACGTGGAGTTCCCACGTGACGCCGTTCCAGGCATTTACGACGCACTGCTGCTTGAAGGTGGCGATACAACACTGGAAGTCCAGCAGCAGCTGGGTGACGGCGTTGTTCGTACCATCGCGATGGGCAGCACCGAAGGCCTTAAGCGTGGCCTGAAAGCAGAAAATACACACAAGCCGATTTCGGTACCCGTGGGCACCCAGACTCTGGGTCGCATCATGGACGTCCTGGGTCGTCCTATCGACGAGGCGGGCCCGATCGGTGAAGAAGAGCGTTGGGCTATCCACCGCAAAGCGCCAAGCTATGCAGACCAGGCCGCTTCTGCTGACCTGCTGGAAACAGGCATCAAGGTTATCGACCTGATCTGCCCGTTCGCCAAGGGTGGTAAAGTTGGCCTGTTCGGTGGCGCCGGTGTAGGCAAGACCGTTAACATGATGGAGTTGATCAACAACATCGCGAAAGAGCACTCCGGTCTCTCCGTATTCGCAGGTGTTGGTGAGCGGACTCGTGAAGGTAACGACTTCTACTACGAAATGAAGGACTCCAACGTTCTTGATAAAGTAGCGATGGTCTATGGCCAGATGAACGAGCCCCCAGGAAACCGTCTGCGTGTTGCCCTGACCGGCCTCACCATGGCCGAGAAGTTCCGTGACGAAGGTCGTGACGTACTGTTGTTCGTAGACAACATCTACCGTTACACCCTGGCGGGTACGGAAGTATCTGCACTGCTGGGTCGTATGCCTTCAGCCGTAGGTTATCAGCCGACTCTGGCCCAGGAAATGGGTGAGCTGCAGGAGCGTATTACCTCCACCAAGACTGGCTCTATCACGTCCATTCAGGCGGTATACGTACCGGCGGATGACTTGACTGACCCGTCACCAGCCACCACCTTCTCCCACCTTGACGCCACCGTGGTACTGAGCCGTGACATCGCTTCCAAGGGTATTTACCCGGCGATCGATCCGCTTGACTCCACCTCGCGTCAGCTGGATCCGTTGGTGATCGGTGAGCAGCATTATTCGGTTGCCCGCGGTGTGCAGAACGTACTGCAGCGCTACAAAGAACTGAAAGACATTATCGCCATTCTGGGTATGGACGAGCTGTCAGAAGAAGACAAGCAGATCGTTTCACGCGCCCGGAAAATTGAGCGGTTCCTGTCTCAGCCGTTCCACGTTGCTGAAGTATTTACCGGTTCGCCGGGCAAGTACGTGTCTCTGAAAGAGACCATCAGCAGCTTCGAAGGCATCCTGAATGGCGACTATGATGATATGCCTGAACAGGCATTCTACATGGTCGGCGGCATGGACGAAGCCATCGAAAAAGCGAAGGCCATGAAAGCGAAAGAAGGTAAGTAATCCTCTTTCAATTTCTGACCCAAGAGGTTTTGAGAAATGGCTATGACTGTACATTGTGACGTCGTAAGCGCTGAAAAGAAGATTTACTCCGGCCTGGTAGAGATGCTTATCGCTACAGGTACAGAGGGTGAGTTGGGCATTCAGTTTGGCCATGCTCCGCTGCTGTCCGCACTCAAACCGGGGGCAGTCCGGATCATCAAACAGGGTGGTGAAGAGGAAATCCTGTATGTCTCCGGGGGATACCTGGAAGTACAGCCGAATCTTGTGACCCTGATGGCTGACACGGCGGTGCGTGCCAAAGACGTTGATGAGGCTGCTGCATTGCAGGCTCAGAAAGACGCCGAAGCTGCACTGGCGAATAAAACGGGCGAGTTCGAGTATTATCGTGCTGCCGCGGAGCTGGCCGAAGCGGCCGCTCAGCTGCGTACCTTGCAGAAGCTGCGCAAGAACGTTCGCTAGAACGGTTTGCCAGAGCTTGCTCCGAAAAGCCGCATCCCGCACGGGTAGCGGTGTTGTGTCGCCTTACACGGTGACGACAGCGCCGGTTTCCACTGCAAGGGTGCGGCTTTTTTTATTGTTCTAACCCAGACCACGTAAGGGAGCTGTTGCCCCATGTCACCGTTGCACGTTGTTATTCTGGCTGCCGGCCAGGGCTCAAGGATGAAATCATCGCTGCCGAAGGTACTGCACAAAGTAGCCGGGCGGCCCATGCTTCATCACGTGATCGATACGGCACTGACCCTGGGTGCCGAAAAAATACATGGGGTGGTTGGACACGGTGCCGATCAGGTAAAGGCCGCCACTACCGAGCACAGCGTTAGCTGGGTGATGCAGGAACAGCAGTTGGGCACTGGTCATGCCGTTGCCCAGACGCTGCCGGAGTTACCGGATGATGCCAGGGTGCTGGTACTTTACGGGGATGTACCACTGACTACCGCAGACACGCTGCAAGGGCTGGTTGAGGACCTGGATGAACAAACTCTGGGGCTGTTAACCGTAACTCTGGATAATCCCCAGGGCTATGGACGCATTCTGCGTAACGAGGCGGGACAGGTTACAGCGATTGTGGAGCAAAAAGACGCAAGCGCAGAACAGCTGAAGATTTGCGAAGTGAACACCGGCATTCTTGCCGTCAGTGCGCGGCATCTTAAAAACTGGTTGCCCCGGCTATCCAGCAGCAACGCCCAGGGTGAGTACTATCTCACCGATATTATTGCGATGGCCGTGCAGGCGGGCATGAACGTGAATGTGGCCCAGCCTGGCAACGCGTTCGAAGTGCAGGGTGTGAACAATCGCCTGCAGCTGGCAGAGCTTGAGCGTTGGTATCAGAGCCGGGAAGCCGAACGCCTGATGACCGAAGGCGCCACCCTTGCTGATCCGGCACGGGTCGATGTGCGCGGCGAACTCACCATCGGCAACGATGTGTTGATTGATGTGAACGTGGTCTTCATTGGCAAGGTGACTCTGGGAAGCCATGTATCCATTGGCCCCGGCTGTGTGATCACAGATGCCAACATAGCTGATGGCGCCCAGATCCATGCCCACAGTGTGATAGAGCAAGCCAGTGTCGGCCCCAATGCTCAGGTCGGGCCGTTTGCGCGGCTTCGCCCGGGCACACAACTGGCGGCGAACACCAAGGTCGGTAATTTTGTCGAGACCAAAAAAACCGTCGTTGGTGAGGGCAGCAAAATTAACCACCTCAGCTACGTGGGTGATGCTACGCTGGGAACCAATGTAAACGTAGGTGCCGGCACTATTACCTGCAACTACGATGGTGTAAACAAGTATAAGACTGTGTTGGGCGATGGTGTGTTTGTTGGCTCCAACAGTTCACTGGTTGCACCGGTAACGGTTGCCGCTGGAGCCACGGTTGGCGCCGGGTCCACCGTGACCAAAAATGTGCCGGAACAGCAACTGGCCGTGGCCAGGAGCCGGCAGCGCAATATTGCTGGTTGGCAGAAGCCGGAAAAATCCTGAACACGTTTTGTTTCCAGTTTCTTTCCAGAATTTTTTACCACGAATTTTTATCACGAACAGGACAAGCAGCATGTGTGGCATTGTAGGTGCAGTTTCGGAACGGGACGTTCAGGGCATTCTTCTTGAGGGCCTGCGCCGCCTGGAATATCGGGGATACGATTCTGCCGGTATGGCAGTTCTGGACGGCAAAAGTGTTGTTCAGCGCGCTCGGGAAGTCGGCAAGGTAGCGTCACTGGCTGCTGCCATCGAAGCCAATCCGCTGTCAGGGCACCTTGGCATTGCCCACACCCGCTGGGCAACCCATGGTGAGCCGTCACAGCTCAACGCCCACCCGCACATGTCCGGGGATCGCCTGGCCATTGTTCATAACGGCATCATCGAGAACTATCAGGAGCTGCGTGAAGAGCTGAAGGCCGACGGCTTTGAGTTTACCTCCCAGACCGATACCGAAGTGGTTGTGCACCTGATTGAAAAGAACTACCGCGAACTGGGTAAGCTTTACGATGCCGTGAAAACCTCCATCACCCGTCTGCGCGGTGCATACGCTCTCGCTGTAATACATGCAGATGAACCCGATCATATGGTGGTTTGTCGGGAAGGCAGCCCGCTGGTCGTGGGTGTGGGTATCGGAGAGAATTTTATTGCCTCGGATCAGCTTGCACTGCTTCCAGTGACCGACCGCTTCATGTTCCTGGAAGAGGGAGATCTTGCAGATATCCGCCGCGACAGCATTGAGATTCATGATCGTGAAGGCACGCTGGTTGAACGGGCTATAACCCGCTTTGAGCATAGTGCGGATTCAGCAGATAAAGGCGAATACCGCCACTTCATGCTCAAGGAGATTCATGAGCAGCCCAGAGTCATCAAGGCCACAATGGAAGGCCGCGTAACAGATTCCCGGGTACTGGAGCAGGCTCTTGGTACGGCGGCCGGCAACCTGCTGCAAGATGTCCGGCACGTACAGATTATAGCCTGCGGCACCAGTTACCACGCTGGTATGGTCGCCCGCTACTGGATTGAAGATCTGGCAGGTGTGCCCTGTTCAGTGGAAGTAGCCTCCGAGTTCCGTTACCGCAAGCACGTCATTCAGAAAGACACGTTGTTTCTGTGCATTTCCCAGTCCGGCGAAACGGCCGACACTCTGGCTGCACTGCGCCAGGCGAAAAAAGCCGGCTTCCGCGCTGCGCTGGCGATCTGCAACGTACCGGGCAGCTCACTGGTGCGCGAATCCGATCTCGTTATCATGACCCAGGCCGGCCCGGAAATCGGTGTTGCCTCCACGAAAGCCTTTACCACTCAGTTGGTTGCCTTGCTTATCTTCACCCTGGCACTGGCCCGTAAAAACGGCCTCAGTGACGAGCGGGAAGGGGAGATCGTCAAGGCTCTGCGTCTGGTGCCCGGTCAGGTCAGCGATGTGTTGGCATTGGACGCTGAGATCGCTGAGCTGTCCAAGCGGTTTATGGACAAAAACCACGCCCTGTTCCTTGGCCGTGGCTCTCAGTTCCCGATTGCGATGGAAGGTGCGCTGAAACTGAAAGAAATCTCTTACATCCACGCTGAAGCCTATCCGGCCGGCGAACTGAAGCACGGTCCTCTGGCACTGGTAGACAGCGAAATGCCGGTGATCACGGTTGCACCCAATAACAGCATGGCTGAAAAGCTGAAATCGAACCTGGAAGAAGTTCGCGCTCGTGGCGGTGAGCTCTTCGTGTTCGCGGATCGCGCAGCGGATATAAAGCCGGAAGAAAACATCCATGTGGTTCAGCTTCCGGAAGTGCACGAAATCACGGCTCCGATTGTGTACACCGTCCCGTTACAGCTGTTGTCCTACCATGTTGCTGTCCTCAAGGGCACAGACGTGGATCAGCCCAGAAACCTGGCGAAAAGTGTAACGGTGGAGTAATCAGGAAAGCCAATCAAGGCCCAGAACAAGACGGGGGCAGGCGCCAGGGGCTGGCGAACGATGGATGAGGCCTCGGCCCTCGTTGCCGATCCAGGATTCACCTTTAAGAAGGCACACCGAACCTGTCGGCATAACCTCGATATCCGCGCTGCTGAACGCTTGGTCGGGGAGTAGGGCGGGTGGCTTACCCCGGTTTACCTGATGTTCACGTAACCACTCGGTGCCCCTTCCGGCATAGGTCACCAGCAAACGCACCGGCACCCGGTCGGTGTGGAATCGGGGGCACATGGTATCCGGGAGCACGTGCAACCGAACGCCAATAGCGGCAGGCTCGAACAGACAGCCGAATATCTCCACCATCTCATTTACATCCGCAAGCCATGTTTTTGCACCTGGCAATGCCAGAGCCCAAGCAGGCAGGATCTGCTCCACGCTGTCTCCCGCTTCAATGCCGATAAAACGCTCGAAAACGCCGGCTTCCCGGGAAAATTGATGAGCGAAGCTGATGCTCTCGCCGGGAAGTGAGCGCTCCCATATGGCGAGGTTAACTTCATCCCTGAAGATTTCCGTCAGGCACTCGGGCTTACCGCCGTGTATTGCCATTGGTAGTGAGAGAGAGTTGTTTTCTCCAGACATTCTAAAGTGCTCCTGAGGCAGACCTATCGCAAAACGCATATCAGCTTTCATTAACAAATGTTATGTTATAACATCTCTTTTTGTAAAGCAGTTCGCAGACGCTGAGCATCTAACTCAACAGGGAGATTGTGCATGGATCATCTGGATACCCGCCTTCCAGTTACCGTGTTGTCCGGATTTTTGGGCGCGGGCAAAACGACGGTACTGAACCATATCCTTAATAATCGGGAGGGAACGCGGGTTGCTGTGATCGTCAACGACATGAGCGAAGTCAATATTGATGCCGCTCAGGTTCAACAGGAAGTCACGTTGAACCGGTCAGAAGAAAAGCTCGTTGAGATGAGTAATGGCTGTATCTGCTGCACCCTGAGAGAAGACTTGTTGATCGAAGTGCGTAAACTCGCTGCAGAAGGTCGTTTCGATTGCCTGGTCATCGAATCCACCGGCATCTCGGAGCCTTTACCGGTAGCAGAAACCTTTACCTTTGCTGATGAAGACGGCGTGAGCCTTTCTGATATTGCCAGGCTCGATACCATGGTTACTGTGGTGGACGCAGTTAATTTCCTGAAGGATTTTGACGAAGCACAATCTTTGCAGGAAACTGGAGAAAGCCTGGGCGAAGAAGATGAGCGCAGCGTGGCAGACCTGCTTGTCGATCAGATTGAATTCAGCGACATTCTGCTGATCAGCAAAACAGACCTGGTCTCCCAAAGCGATCTCGACAGGCTTAAAGGCGTGCTCCGCAGCCTCAATTCAGAAGCAGAAATACTTCCCATCGAAAAAGGCGCCGTACCACTTGATAAGGTGCTGAATACCAACAGATTCAGTTTTGAGCGCGCTCAGCAGGCGCCAGGCTGGCTGAAAGAAATGCGCGGCGAACACATTCCGGAAACGGAAGAGTACGACATTTCCAGCTTCGTTTACCGCGCCCGCCGCCCCTTTCATCCTGCAAAGTTCTATGAGTTCCTGCATCAGCCGGTTTCCGGTGGCAAGCTCATTCGTTCCAAAGGCTATTTCTGGCTTGCCACGCGTCCGGAGTTTGCGGGTCATTGGAGCCAGGCCGGTGGTATTGCCCGGCACGGGTTCGCCGGGATGTTCTGGAAGGCTGTGCCAGAGAAATCCTGGCCCGAGGATCCTGAGTATCGCGAGTCGATCATGGAAACCTGGGTAGAGCCGTTCGGCGATATGCGCCAGGAGTTGGTCTTCATTGGCCAGAATCTGGATCAGGCCACGATTACCGGTCAGTTGGATGAGTGCCTGCTGAATGAAGAGCAGCTTTTGGCCGGCAAATCGTTCTGGCAAACGCTGAATGATCCCTTTCCGGCCTGGGAGTAAATGCGCATAAGCGGTGACAGAAAACCTGTCTCTGCTGTCCTGGTATTGCAACGTTATAACATTAAACGGAGAAACTGATTGTGAACACGAACAAACTTGCCCCCCTTGCAGCAATGCCTCTGAAGGCCTCGGTTCTGTTGGCCTCAACCCTACTTTTAACAGCATGTGGAGGCAGTAATAACAGCTCGGATGACGCACATACTGATACGGATATCGATACGGCGGGCCGGTTGGCGCTGTTCGACACAGGCGCGTCGGCCCTGAAGATTGTGGACCTTGATAGCGGCGACGTGTTGTCGTCCATGGTAATGACCGGTGAGGCTCCTGCGTTGCACGCCTCTCCTGGAAATCGCTACGTCGTCGCCACCCAGAGAGGCGACGATCTGGTTTCCTTCATTGACAGTGGGCTTTATACCGAAGACCACGGCGATCACATGCACGACTATGCAGAAACCCCGAGCCTGTTGTCGCTAACGCTCAATGACCACAAACCCACGCACTATACGGTTGGTGATTCTTACGGTGTTGTTTTCTTCGACGGTGGTGATGCCGCCAGCTCCAAAGTGACGGTTTTTTCTGACGAAACTCTCGGAAGCAACAGCACTCTTGCCAGCCTGCCCCTGGAAACCAACATGCACGGCGTTGCCAAGATGGTTGATGGTCATTTGTTCGTGACCTACCGGGACAGTTCTATTCCGGGCACCACGCTGCCGACTATGGTTGAACGTTATCACCTGGATGGCGGCAGTTTCGAGTTCGAAGAGCGTTACACCGAGACCTGCCCGGCTCTCCATGGCGCTGCGGTGGGCGCACACAGCCTTGGGTTCGGGTGCGGTGACGGTGTGCTGGTGGTCGACCTGCATGAGGCGGGCTACCCGACAACCAAACTGGCGAATCCTGCAAGCCTTGCTGAGGGCGCGCGTATTGGAACCCTGCTGGGTAACCATGATGTTGATGAATTGGTTGGCCTTGCCGGTGACCAGATGTTCGTGATCGATCCCGAATCGGAATCACAGGTTTTTCTGGAGCTCGATATTGGTGCTGGAGTCGGGCCGCTCGTTCAGGGCTTCACTACCCATGGAGGCGTGTTCTACGTACTGGGTGACGACGGTGGCTTGCGGTTGTTTGCGCCCTCCAATGACTGGGCATTGCTCGGCACAGTTCAGGTGATGGATGCACCGGGAGCGGGTAATAAGCCGGCTGTTACGCTCTCTGCTGCCCAAAATCGTCTGTTCGTGCTGGCGCCTGATGGTCAGGCTGTGATCGAGATTGATACGACTGACGGCGAGATTGATCGGACCATTGACCTTGGCTTCAGCGCCTCGGGTATCGCCTGGCTGGGTCTGGCAGATGACGGCCATGATCACCACAACGAAGAACATTCCCACTAACCCATTCTCTATTCGCAGGGCAGGCCAGTGATTGCTGGCTTGTGCTGCTGTTCCGATACTGGAGTTTCTATGTTTAACCGTGTTGCACCTTTTGCTGCGATTCCTCTGGTTATGCTCGTTAACGGAGCCGTTGCAAACGAACTGAACCCTGATGTTAGCGTGACTCTCGATGGGTATTACAAACAGAACGACACTGCGCTGTCTCACCGTGAGAAAGGCTTTGGCCTGGGCCACACGGAACTCTCCCTGTCTGCCCCGATTGACGATATGTTCTCGGGACGATTGACGACCGTTTTTGAAGAGCATGACGGTGAAGGCGAAATACTGATAGAGGAAGCCTATCTGCAGACCAACGGCCTGCCAGCCGGGCTGGGTGTTCGCGGCGGGCGCTTCCTGTCTCAAGTAGGGTACCTGAACAGTCGGCACATGCATGAAGATGACTTTGTAGAGCGCCCCGCGGTTTACCGGGCACTTCTGGGAAGCCACTATTACGATACAGGTTTGCGTGTGAATGCTCTTCTGCCAACGCCTTTCTTCTGGCAGGTGGGAGCAGAGGCCTTTGAAGGCGATCAACTGTCAGAAGGTGACGAAAGCATCGGCGTTTATACGCTGAATACACGTGTTGGCGGGGACCTGTCGGTTTCTCAGAGCTGGCAGGTGGGGTTGTCTTACCTGAACAACCGCAATATCGGTGCCGGTGCAACCGAAGAAGAGTACGAACACGAACATGAAGGTGAGCATGATCACAGTCACGGCGCTTCTTACACCGGTGAAAACCTCTACATTGCCGATGCGGTCTGGAAATGGTCCCCGAATGGCAACGCCAGGGAACAACAGATCACGCTCAGCGGTGAATACCTCTATGCGGATGATCTGAACGAATACGCCACCTCTGACGACTACCACGAAGGCTGGTATGTATCCGGTGTCTATCAGTTCGCTCCACAGTGGTCGGCAGGTGTCCGCTATGGTGAGGTGGATCTTCGCGCACCTCACGGCGATCATTTTCACAGCCAGAGCCTGCAGGAAACCGACGTGATGCTGGCCTGGTCACGGTCGCATTTCTCCACGGTCAGGCTGCAGTACACCCATCAGTCCGATACCGGCTTCAGTGACGCGGATAACACCGTTATGGTGCAGTACGTGATGTCACTGGGTGCCCACGGCGCGCACGGATTCTGATATGCGTTATTTCCGATGGTGCTTTGTGGTTCTTCTGCTTGGCCTGGCATCCTTGCCAGCCCGGGCAGATTTTCAGGTGTTTGCATGTGAGCCCGAATGGGCATCTTTGGTAAGGGAGTTCTTGCCGGAGGCAAAGATAACAACAGCCACCAGTTATCTGCAGGATCCCCACTACATCGAGGCCAGGCCCAGCCTGATCGCCGCCATGCGACGTGCCGATATTGCCGTTTGTACCGGCGCCTCGCTTGAGGCGGGTTGGCTGCCAACGCTTCTTCAGCGGGCTTCAAATTCTGCGATCCAGCCCGGGCGAGCTGGCTTGTTCTATGCGGCAGAGCATGCTCAATTGCATGCACCGCACGACCATGTGGATCGCAGCATGGGTGATGTGCATCCTGAGGGTAACCCTCATGTGCACCTCTCACCGGATGAGGTTCCCGCCATTGCAAAAGCCCTGGCTCAGCGCCTCGGGCAGTTAATCCCCGAAGCCTCCGGCGATATCCTGGCACGCTATATAAGGTGGCGGGGAGACTGGAGCAAGCATCGCATTGAATGGCGGCAAAAAGCGGAGGTACTGCAGGGGCGTTCAGTTGCGATCCAGCACACTAACTTCAGCTATCTGTTGAACTGGTTGGGTGTGGATTCCAGGTTCGAACTGGAACCCAAGCCGGGGTTGCCGCCCAGTGCCAGCCATCTGAGCCAGCTGCTGGCAGAGCCTGAGCTGAAGGATGTAGAAGCAATCCTGATCGCCAGTCATCAAGACCCACAGCCCGCTAACTGGTTGGCAAGCCAGATACAAAAGCCGGTTCTTGTGGTGCCGGGAACCGTGAACGACGCTGGTGAAACGCAGACCCTGGCCGAGCTGATTTCAATGATCGTGAATACACTCGAGGCGACCGTTCAGGAGGATTCTGGTGGCCGGCTATGAGTGGATGCTACTGCCTGCGTTAGGCAGTGTGCTCCTTTGCTTCTTGCTGGTGCCATTGGGGTATCAGGTGATCGCCCGGGGTGTGATCTTTGCAGATCTTGCTATCGCGCAATGGGCATCGCTGGGGACTCTTGCAGGAACGACAGGGAGCTATCTCGTGCTGAGCCAAAACCTGGCGGGCGCGTCTGTCACAAGTCTGGCCTTTGCGTTGCTGGCGGCATTAACCGTGCAGCTCATTCTCCGCCACCTTGGGGAAGCAAAAGAGGCAGGGATAGGCATTCTCTATGTATTAGGTGCGAGCCTGGCGGTATTACTGGTCAGCAACGATCCCCATGGGGCCCAGGCTTTGCAGCGTGCTGCTTCTGGCGATTTGTTGTGGGCAAGCGAGGAGTTGGTTATCGCAACGGCCGTGATGGCGTTGTTCGTCTGGATTCTGGGATATTGGGCGCCCGGCTGGCTCGCTGGCGCGGTGTTCATACCTGTATTTGCCATTGCTGTAACCTACGCTGTGGCTCTGGCGGGCATTTACGTGGTGTTTGCGACACTCATTATTACGCCGCTTATTGTCGGGACGCTCCATAAAAAGAAGCCGACCGTGGCTGCTTTGTGTGCGATCATCGGCCATCTTCTGGCGATTGCCTGTTCGGTGATCGGCGATGTGCCGGTAGGGCCTGCTATCGTTGTGGCAACGCTTTTGGTAGCGTGCCTATGGCCGGTTGTTTCAGGTAAGAGGCGCTATACTCAATAACCCTGCTATATTCAGTCGGGCTATTGTTTAATGAGCTGAAAAACCGAGAGTTTTGTCCTATTACGACGTTATCGGTGGTGCAATGAATCAGACGCTTGGCGTGGATAATGTGGACCTGTCAAAGGCGACATTATCGTCGTTACTTGATGGCATACATCAGAACAAGTGGTCTTCCGGCCAGTTGCTTGAGCTGTGCCTGGACAACATTAGCCTGCGCGATGACCCTGCCAACCAGGTCTATACAGCCCGCTTTGACCGCACAGCAAAAGCCGAAGCCGCCGCTACGGATGCCCTGCAGCAAGGCGGAGTTCCTATGGGCGAACTTGCGGGGTTACCCATAGCCCTTAAAGTGCTGCTCGATGTTGCTGGAGAGGTAACACACTCGGGATCCAGGTGGTGGGCTCAGCGGGCGCAGAGTGATGCCTTGGTGGTTTCCCGTCTGCGCCGCGCCGGCGCGGTTATTACCGGCCATACCAACATGACCGAGTTTGCTTACTCCGGGCTTGGGCTCAACCCTCACTATGGCACCCCCGCCAACCCGCTGGCGCCAGGCCGGATATGCGGCGGTTCCTCGTCTGGTGCTGCAGCAGCAGTGGCCCAGGGCATGGCCGTTGCGGCTATTGGTAGTGATACCGGGGGGTCTGTTCGCATACCGGCCACATTCTGCGGCCTTGTGGGCTTCAAGCCATCCCAGCAGCGCATACCCCGAGAGGGTGTTTTCCGTTTGTCCCAGAGCCTGGATTCTATCGGCCCCATCGCTCGAAGCGTGGAGTGTTGTGATCGGCTGGATGCGGTTATGGCCGGTGAACGATGGCAAAAGCGCAGGCCGGTAAACCTGCGCGGCCGCCATTTTGTGGTTCCGGCCAATTACATGCTGGATGAATTGTCCCCTGGGGTTGCCGAAGCGTTCGCCCGTAGCCTCAGCAAACTGCGTGAGTGCGGCGCCCACATTGTAGAAGCAACGGCGCCTGTGCTGGATACCCTGCCTGAGCTCTTGAAGGGTGGGGGGCTTACAGCGGTTGAAAGCTACCATGTGCATCGACACTGGCTGCAGCAACACGGTGAGAATTACGACCCACAGATACGCCAGCGCATAGAGCGGGGCGCTGGCTTCAGCGCAGCTGATTACTTGGACTTACAACACCTGCGGGCCGAGCGAAAAGCGCAGGCAAACGAATGGCTTGGTGACTACGACGGGCTACTTGCACCGACCGTAGCCATTGAGCCGCCCCTGTTGTCAGAGCTTGAGAAGGACGCGGACTACGCTCGGTTGAACCTGCTTGTCTTGCGCAACACGACCGTGGCGAACCTGCTCGATTTGTGTGCGATTACACTCCCGAATTATCAGTACGGTGACCTGCCTACGGGACTCATGCTGGTTGGCAGAAATGGCTCAGACAAAAGTGTGCTGGGTATCGCGCAGGCAATGGAAAAGGCGCTGCGGCCGTGAGCCAAAAGACGAAGCTCCACAATCCGCGTCTCGAATCCGCCGGGCTCGACAGCTGGATCGTAAGGCTGTTCGAGGATATCGACGAACACAATCTGCCCTGGTTATCTGCACTGTCGCGCCGGTGCGAGCAGGTGTTCGGTGATGCACTGATTGATCTTGTGCCTTCCTATACAACGCTGCTTGTTGTTTTTGATCCGTTGATGGTATCGCCAGCCGAGGCCCGTGCGCTGATCAGCCGGATACTCGCTGATCTGGAGCCGGACGACGGTGCCCATGCGGGGGAGATACACGAACTCCCGACCTGGTACGACCCAAGCGTAGGCCCGGAACTGTCACGGGTGGCCAGGCAAGCCGGCATGGCGGTCAGTGACGTGATTGACGCTCACAGTCAGCAGGTATATCGGGTGTTTGCCCTGGGGTTTGCTCCCGGTTTTGCGTTTATGGGATTAACCGATCCTCGCCTTGAATGTGGCAGGCTTGATACACCTCGTCGGCGTGTGCCGCCCGGGAGTGTGGCCATGGCGGGCCGCCAGACAGCCGCATACCCAACGGGAACACCCGGCGGCTGGAACCTTCTGGGGCGCACCAACGCCAGCCTGTTTGACCGGACAAGGAAGGGTTTCAGCCTTCTGAACGTGGGCGATCAGGTCCGTTTTGTACCCGTAAGCCGTGAAGAATTCGAACGTGGAGGCGGGGACACCACGCCTATGGAGCCGTTGGCATGAGGCAACAAACGAACGCCGAACCCTGTATCAGAGTATTGCGTGCCGGGCCCCTTGCTCTTCTGCAAGACAGCGGAAGATTTGGTGTTCGCCACCTTGGCGTTACTCAGGGAGGCCCGGCGGATCTGTATTCCTGGGCCTGGGCCAACCTCCTTACCGGCAACCCCTGGGGTACGGCTAACCTGGAGATTACCTTCGGCGGCCTGCAACTGGTTGCCGGGAGAGATCTGGAAATCGCCATTACCGGTGCCGATCTGGGCGCAACCCTGGATCAAAAGCCGGTTCCATTGTGGCAACGGGTAAGTTGGAAAGCAGGGGAAACCCTGGCGTTTTCAGCTCCGATAAGCGGGCTCCGGGCCTATCTGGCCGTTTGTGGGGGATTTGTGGCAGAGCCGGTTTTGGGAAGTGTTGCCTGCGTAACCCGGGAAGAGCTCGGTGGCTTCTGCGGCATGGGCATAAAGCTGGCAGCGGGTAATCAGCTGTCTGTATACAAAACAGGGCAGCCGGGCAGAGAAGGGCCGGCAAAGGCACCCCGGGATGCAATACCGGATTTCAGCCAACCGGCGGTTCTGGACCTCCTGCCGGGCGCACAGATTGCGCACTTTACAGGCCGCAGTCTGTTCGATGCGTTCAATACCTGGTGGCAGGTTGATGACCGCGCGGATCGCATGGGCGTTCGCCTTATCGGCCCAAAGCTCAGTTGCAGGATCAGCACCCTTGTTTCAGAGGGTATTAACCTCGGTGGCGTGCAGGTGCCGCCCGACGGCCAGCCGATTGTGTTACTGAATGATCGCCAGACCATCGGCGGTTACCCCCGGCTTGGCTCGCTTTCACCGCTCTCCGCAGCACGGCTGGCTCAGTGTTTACCGAGAGAACACGTAAGGCTGGCGGCCAAAGGCAGTGGGGCTGCGCTTAAGCAGTACCGGTCATTCAGAGCTCTTTTTTAACTCTGCTCCCCGTTCGCGAGCGAACATTAACCTTTAAACTGGCGGTACTAAAGAACAGGGCTATCCTGTATCTTTGTCGCATTTATCTGCACAGAAATATCAAGGAAGATACTGACGTGTTTCCACATACTGTTTTCGCCCGCTAACCCAGAAGAAACCCGCAATGCCCACGACACTGTTTTCTGCCTTTACCAGTAACTTTCTTGGCAAGGCTCCCGTCTGGTACAAGCAGATTATTGTGCTGTTCCTGATCGCCAACCCTGTTGTGATGTATCTGCTGGGGCCGGTTACCGCCGGCTGGCTTCTGATAGCCGAATTCATTTTTACCCTCGCCATGGCTCTGAAGTGCTATCCATTGTTGCCTGGTGGCTTGCTGGCAATCGAAGCACTGCTGATCGGGCTGACCACGCCGGATGCGGTGTATCTGGAAGTGCTGACCAATTTCCCGGTTATCCTGCTGCTGATGTTCATGGTGGCGGGCATTTATTTCATGCAGGATTTGCTGCTGCTTGCCTTCACGCAGATTCTTGTTGGTGTGCGCTCGAAATCCGCTCTTTCACTTTTGTTCTGCAGTGCCGCCGCGGTGCTTTCAGCGTTTCTTGATGCGCTGACGGTAACGGCGGTTATCATCAGCGTTGCCGTCGGTTTTTTCTCCGTTTATCACAAGGTTGCTTCCGGTAAGGGTTATCAGAGCAGTGATCATAATGCAGACAGTGATGACGACGTTGTTGAGCTGCACAGGGAAGATCTGGAAAACTTCCGTGCGTTTCTGCGCAGCCTGCTGATGCACGGCGCTATAGGTACGGCCCTTGGTGGTGTTGCGACCATGGTTGGTGAACCCCAGAATCTGCTTATTGCGAAGGTAGTTGGTTGGGATTTTGTCGGGTTTTTCCTGCACATGGCGCCGGTGAGCCTGCCGGTACTGGCTGCCGGGCTGGTAACCTGCTGGGTGCTGGAAAAAATGCGCTGGTTTGGTTACGGCGGCCGCCTCCCCAAGCCGGTCCGGCGGGTACTTGAAGAATTTGCCAGCAATGAGCGCGCCAAGCGCACCAAGGCAGACGAGGCTGCGCTTTGGGTGCAAGCGCTTGCGGCGATCATATTGGTGGTTGGTCTGGCCTTGCATCTTGCCGAAGTGGGCCTCATTGGCCTCTTGGTCATCATTCTGATTACGTCGTTTACCGGCGTTACCGGCGAACACCAGATAGGTAAAGCCTTTCAGGAATCGTTGCCGTTTACCTCCCTGTTGGTGGTGTTTTTTGCCGTGGTGGCGGTGATTCACGAACAGCATCTGTTCAAACCCGTTATTGACTACGTGCTGTCGCTGCCGGAAAGCCAGCAGCCGGGCATGTTTTTTATTGCCAACGGATTGCTCTCAATGATCAGCGACAACGTGTTTGTCGCAACGGTCTATATCAGTGAGGTTAAACAGGCCCTGGATGCCGGCAGTATCAGTTATGAGCACTTCCAGGCCCTGGCAGTCGCCATCAACACGGGAACCAACCTGCCCAGCGTAGCGACACCCAATGGGCAAGCCGCGTTCCTGTTTCTGTTGACCTCGGCCATTGCGCCGCTGGTGCGGCTTTCGTACGGAAGGATGGTTGTGATGGCGTTCCCATATACCCTGGTAATGGGCGGCGTGGGCTTGTATATGGTCAGCTATCACATCTGAGCGCTTTCGTTGTTTTGATGAGCAGGCCTGTAGTCTTTTCAGATGGGTCTGCTACGCTCTCCTTAAGCTTTCCGATTAACCGTACATATTCAGCATGCTCATGTTATGCGCAGATTCTGGAATCCGCTATTCTCCGAGGCCTCGTTAGTGGCCAAGCCAGTCAGACTGGCGATTATGTATATATGGTTGGCCCTCGCCTTTATGGTAAGCCCTTCGTGGGCCGATACGGGCTCCGATACACTGCGTATCGCTTATACCGAGTTTCCTCCCATCGAGTACCAGAACGAACAGGGTGAGCCCGCAGGGATTTTTATTGACCTTACCCGGAGAGTTGTTGAAGAGGCGGGCTACACGCCAGAATTTGTCTACCTGCCAGTCAGTCGTATTTATCTCTATCTCAAAAGTGGCGTTATAGATCTCTGGCCCGGGCTTTCGAACATACCCAGCCTTCAGGGAGAGGTTCTAGAGAGCTGGGTTAATGCCTATCCGGTGCAACTGAGCGTTTGGTACCTTGAGACATCACAGCCGTTGGTGCACTTTGACCAGCTTGAAGGCAAGACCGTTATCGTGATTGGCGGCTACACCTATGGCGGCCTGCTTGCATGGCTTGAAGCGTCAGAGGATATACGCCTTACCGAAGCCCCCAACAATCGCGCTGCGCTAGAGATGCTTAAATTGAACCGCGGTGATTATGTTCTCGACTATCGCCAGCCCATCGAAGAAATTCTTACCCAGCCCGACGACAGCATGATTCGGGAGTCGGAATTACGGTCGCGCTATACCGCCTGGCTGTTTTCCCTGGCCAACCCCAGAGCTGCGCTGCTCCGGGAAGAGCTCGATGATGCCTATCTGCGCCTTGTCAGCCGTGGCGAGGCACCGCCCCTCCGGGACTTCGACTCGGGCTTCGTTATCCCCGGGTTTCCTGACGGGCCGCGTTAGGAGGCGCTTTAGTCCGGTTGCACAGAAGTGAGGGTAATATCGCCGTACCAGGCCGTGGCCTGCTCACCCGTGTTGTCAGAATCCGACATGATAGCGATGCCCCGGATTGGCGGCGGGCTCTCCCCGAAGGCCTCGCGGTAATCCGCAACAATATCCCGCTCGATGCTCACCCACTCACCAGTGCGTTCGCTGCCGGAACTGACAGCAACCATCACGGTTTTGTCGGTATAGGGGTTGGTAATAAACTCGCCCTCAGGTAGCGTGTTTGCCCAGATGTAATTCAGCGCATTGCCTGGTAATTCCTCCCCGAACAAGACCTCTACCGTCTTGCGTTTCGTCCGCTCGAAAAATCCCGCTTTGGCAGGCTGGAATTCGAAGGCAACGTAAATGCGGGCAGGGTAGTCATCTCCGGACTTTTTCCGCGCATCACCTTTTTCAAAAACATTGGACACCTTCCAGCGCCAGCTCAGTATCAGAGAATCCTCAGGCGTTATATTCAGCCGCGTGATCAGCCCGGAAGCACCGCCGGAGGTATGTGCTTTGACCACTTGGGAGCCGCTCTCACTGATCAGTTCATAGCGGGAATGTTGTTCTATGTTGGGAAACTCCAGCGGCTCCCAGCCATCAGCCAGCGATGTCATTTTCGAGAAAGCGGGTAGCAACGGCTCCTGTGCCGGCAGATGCGGAGACGCCAGAGCAGCCACTGCAAGGAGCAGCCAGAGTGCAGAGCGGGGAGTTGTGCCCATGGAATTGTCCCGGGTTGCAGTGTGTTTGAGAGACCGGCAGATTGCAGAAAAGTGCCTTGTCGCCGCTGTTCATCCCGTATATAGTGCCCAAATCCTTGGCTTGATACCAGATATGGTATCGGGAATCCGGTGAGAATCCGGAGCTGACGCGCAGCGGTATTGGGGAACGAGCGTGGCACAGAGACACTGGCGCAAGCCGGGAAGTCGCCACGCAAGGCAGAGCCAGCAGGTTCATGCCCCTGAGTCCGAAGACCTGCCAGGGAAGACTGTACCTTCGCGACTCAGGCGCCTGCACTCGGCCCTACAAGGTGAGCAGCAATGAACAAGGCATGACTATGTACAACCTCTGTATAGCTGCGGAAGGTTGTTGCCGAGGTTCGTCCTGCGTACGCGAAGGTTATGGAATTTACGCGTATAAAGGAGAAAACCCCATGTCTGCGACAGCTCTGGCCGAATCCCGGCCCTCATCGCCATCCAGCACCGAAGCCCTTCAGGTTATAAAGCGCAACGGCAATCTGGTCAGTTTTACCCCATCCAAAATCAGCGTGGCCGTAACCAAAGCTTTTCTGGCGGTTGAAGGTGATAAAGCCGCAGGTTCTGCTCGCATCAACGATGCTGTACACCGGGTAACCGAGCAGGTAGTTCAAGCCATCAGCCGCCGCCTGAAAGCCGGTGGCCGGGTACATATTGAAGATATACAGGACCAAGTCGAACTGGCCCTGATGCGCGCTGAAGAGCAAAAAGTAGCCCGTGCCTACGTACTCTACCGGGAGGAGCATGCTCGCGAGCGCGCACTTCATGAGCCGGTTGAAGCTCATCCCACGCTTACCGTAAAACAGGCCAATGGCCGAACTTCGCCGCTTGATCTGGGCCTGATGAAGCAGCAAGTCGACAATGCCGCATTCGGGCTGGAAGGCATCGACGCTGAATCTCTGGTGGAAGAGGCCATTCGAAACCTCTATAACGGCATCGACGAAGCGGAAGTGCTGAGCGCTCTGGTTATGACTGCCCGCGGTCGCATTGAGCGGGAGCCAGACTACAGTGCCGTTACCGCCCGCCTGCTGCTTGAGCAGTTGCGCCTTGAGAGTGTCACTGCGCTCAAACTCGACACCAGCCTCACCCTCGCCGAAATCTATCCACAGGCCCTGGGTGCCTTCATCAGCGCCGGCATTCGTTACGAACTGCTTGATGAAGCCATGGCCGCTTTCGACATGGAACGCCTGGGCGCGGCCCTGAAACCCGAACGCGATCTGCAATTCGGTTTCCTTGGCCTGCAAACCCTGTACGACCGTTACTTCCTGCACTGGAAAGAAGACCGCCTGGAACTGCCACAGGTGTTTTTCATGCGCGTCGCTATGGGTTTGGCTCTGCGTGAAGATGACCCCAATGGCCGTGCCATCGAGTTCTACAACCTGTTGTCGTCGTTCGACTACATGGCGTCCACCCCCACACTGTTCAACAGCGGCACCCGCCATTCCCAGCTATCTTCCTGCTACCTGACTACCGTGGGCGATGACCTGGAACACATCTACGGCGCCATTCGTGACAACGCCATGCTCTCCAAATGGGCTGGTGGACTGGGCAACGACTGGACACCGGTGCGCGCGCTGGGCTCCCGCATTAAAGGCACCAATGGCCAGAGCCAGGGCGTAGTACCCTTCCTGAAAGTAGTGAATGATACCGCTGTAGCGGTTAACCAGGGCGGCAAGCGCAAAGGCGCGGTGTGTGCTTATCTGGAAAGCTGGCATCTGGACATCGAAGAATTTCTGGAACTGCGTAAAAACACCGGCGACGAGCGCCGCCGTACGCACGACATGAACACCGCCAACTGGGTACCGGATTTGCTGATCGAACGCATGCGCCAGGACCGTGACTGGACCCTGTTCAGCCCCAGTGATGTGCCCGATCTGCACGACCTTTATGGCAACGCCTTCCGGGAGCGTTACGAGCACTATGAAGCCCTGGCCGCAGAAGGCAAAATCGAGCTGTTCAAAACTATTCCTGCCAAACAGCTGTGGCGCAAAATGCTGACCGTGCTGTTTGAAACCGGCCACCCGTGGATCACCTTCAAGGACCCCTGCAACCTGCGCTCGCCACAGCAGCACAGAGGCGTGGTGCATAGCTCTAATTTGTGTACCGAAATCACCCTGAACACCAGCGCCGATGAAATCGCCGTGTGCAACCTGGGCTCAGTAAACATCGCAGCCCACATCGCCAACGGCGAACTGGATGTGCAGCGCCTGGAGCGCACCGTAAACACCGCCGTGCGCATGCTCGATAACGTTATCGATATCAACTTTTACGCTGTACCCCAGGCCCGCAACTCCAACCTGAAGCACCGCCCGGTCGGCCTTGGCCTGATGGGATTCCAGGATGCTCTGTACGCACTGCGCCTGCCGTACACCAGCCCACAGGCAGTAGAGTTTGCAGACCTTGCCATGGAACAGCTGAGCTACTTCGCCATCCGTGCCTCCGCCCAGCTGGCGGCAGAACGCGGAGCTTATGAAAGCTATGAAGGTTCGCTGTGGAGCCAGGACATACTGCCCATCGATTCCATCGAATTGCTTAAAACTGCCCGTCGCGAAGGCGACATCAGCGTGAACACCGACAGCCGTCTGGACTGGGCGCCGGTGCGGGACCTGATTGCCAAACACGGCATGCGCAACAGCAACGTAATGGCCATTGCACCCACCGCTACCATCTCCAACATTGTGGGTGTGTCGCAATCCATCGAACCGGCTTATCAAAACCTGTTCGTGAAATCGAACCTCTCCGGCGAGTTCACCGTGGTGAACCCCTCACTGGTGCGAGATCTCAAGGCCGAAGGCCTGTGGGACAACGTGATGGTGAACGACCTGAAATACTTTGATGGCAGCGTGCAGCAAATCCAGCGCATTCCCACCGAACTGAAATCACGCTACGCCACCGCGTTTGAAATCGACGCCCGCTGGCTGGTGGAAGCTGCTTCCCGACGCCAGAAGTGGCTGGACCAGGCCCAGAGTCTAAACCTCTACATGGCCGAGCCCAGCGGCAAGAAGCTGGACGAGCTGTACCAGCTGGCGTGGGAGCGTGGCCTGAAAACCACTTACTACCTGCGTTCGCTGGGTGCTACGGGAGTAAACGAAAGCGCCGCCCCGGTAGCCGCACCGCAGCCACAAGTGTGCAGCATTGATGAACCCGACTGCGAAGCATGTCAGTAACCACTTACTTATTTAGAGAGGCACAACCATGCTGAATTGGGACGACGAAACCAAACCAAAAAGCCAGTCCGCTGCACACAGCAGCGTGGCCCCGGTGAATGTAGACGACAAACGCGTGATCAACGGCGAAACCGACGTAAACCAGTTGGCCCCCTTCAAGTACCCCTGGGCCTGGGAGTTCTTCATGAACGCCAACAAAAACCACTGGACGCCGCTGGATGTAAACATGGCGCAGGACGTTCACGACTACCACCACCGCCTGAACCCGGCAGAAAAACACGTGTTCGAAAACGTGGTGGCCTACCTGACCACCTCCGACATACTGGCCATGCGCAACATCGGCCTGGCCGTGATGGAAAAGATGACCGCGCCGGAGCTGCAAATCTACCAGGCGCGCCAGGTATACGAAGAGGCCTTGCACACCTGGACCTACCAGCACTGCATTGAAACCCTCAACCTGGACCAGAGCGAAATCTATAACCGCTATCGAGTGGTGCCGCAGATTAACGCAAAAATCCAGATGGCCAACCGCCGCCTGGACGCCGCCATGCGCTCCGACCTGAACCTGCGCAACAAGGACGATTTGCAGGAATTCATCATGTCTTACCTGTTTTTCGCCGCCGTATTTGAAGGCTGCTGGTTCTACAATGGCTTCAGCCCCATCTTCGCCCTGCAACGCCGTGGCCTGATGCGCGGCACGGGCGAGCAGTTTCAGTACATATTGCGCGACGAAGCCATGCACTTCGCCTTCGGCCTGAAAGTGGTTAACCAGATTCTGGAAGAAGAAAACATCAGCTTCGACCCCAAAGCCGTGCGCGAGATGTGGGACGAATCCGAAGCTGCCGAGCGGGATTACGCCAACTACATTCTGCGCGACCCAATCCTGGGCTACTCCGCGGACTACCACACCGAACAGTTCCGCTTTGTAGCTAACCGAAGAGCCCGCACCGTGGGGCTGGAAGAGCCGTTCCCGGGTGCGAAAAACGTATCACCCTGGCTGGATGAGCAGGCGACTATGCGGAAGGAAAAGAACTTCTTTGAGACACGGGTGATTGAGTACCAGACCGGAGCGCAGTTGGAGTGGTAATACTGCACACCCGACCTGGAACGTCGAGAAGGTAAGTGGCTCAGTCCGGAACATCTGCCGAGGAAGGAACCACGGCAGATGGCAAATCTGACAGGGCGGCCAGTGCCGCCTCCTGAACCTGCTCTGAGGGAACAACCTTACCGGAGGCCTTCGAGGGCAGGGCACGGGTTGCTGTGGCAGAGGCGACCACCGTTGGGTTATATCCCAGAGTAAACGCTGCCCGTGCGGTGGAGTTCACACACATGTGAGACATGAACCCGGCCAGAATCAGGTTTTTGATACCAGCTTGCTGCAGTTGCTCATTCAGATCTGTTTGGGCAAAAGAGTTGGGGTAGTTCTTAGTGATAACCGGCTCGCCTGCTTCCGGTGCCACCGCATCGGCAATCTGGCCAATAGGGGCATTCAGGTCATAAGGCGAGCCCGCTCCCGCATCGTGCTGAATATGAAAAACAGGGCGGCCGGCAGCACGAAAACGTTGTAGCAGAGCTTTGCATTCTTCCAGTGCAGGCTCCACGTTATCGAGCTTCATCACGCCCTCCCGATAGGTATTCTGCGCATCGATAATCACCAGTGCAGAATCGCTGATGGGGCTGGCAGTGTTGCCCAGGCCTACGATGTCCCGAAGAGTTGTCAGATCACTCATGATGCATCCTTCACAGTTGGCAACCGGCCCAATCAATGGGTTAGTGGGGTTGCTATGAATAACGGACTCCAGGAGCCCAGCCACAAAGGCTTATATACATGTACGTTACCCGGCCGCTGGTGGCAAACGAATCGACATAACGGGTGAATTGCCTGCAACCCGGGTAGTAATACCTAAGCGTTGGCCTGATAACACTGTATTTCGTCGCCATCTGGCTTTTGGTGGCCAGCATCCTGAATCGCCCAACCACTCGGCTCGTCAGAAGCCCTCGTCAACCGGACTGCGGACCCCAAAACCGCCTTTGCGAATAACATGAGTATAGATTTCTGTGGTGCGTAGGTCTGAGTGCCCAAGGAGCTTTTGAATGGTGCGAAGATCATAGCCGGCCTCCAACAGGCGCGTGGCAAAACTGTGGCGAAAGGTATGGCTGCCCGCAAGCTTGCGGATTCCGGCAGCCTGGATAGCGCGACGAAAATGCTTTTGAACAGTTCTGTCCAGTAAATGATGTCGCCTGCGAATGCCTGAACGGGGATCCCGCGAAAGCTCCAGTGCTGGAAAGATATACTGCCAGCCCGGTTCCTGACTGGCATTTGGATATTTGCGTGCTAAGCCCGCCGGAAGATAAACAGAGCCGTATCCTTTCAAAAGATCTGCCTGATGCTGGTGCAACGCTGAATCGATCTGCTGTTTTAACGGCTCGACGAGGCGGTCCGGTAGCAGCGTAATTCGATCTTTAGCGCCTTTTCCGCTTCGAACAATCAATTGCTGCATATCAAAATCAACATCTTTAACTCTCAGGCGCAACGCTTCGTTGATACGGAGACCGGAGCCGTAGAGGAGCATGGCAACAAGCTTGTAGTCTCCGCTCAGGTTGCGAATAACGGACCTGGCTTCTTCCATACTGAATACCGTTGGAAGCTTTACCGGTTTTCTGGAGTGCTCGAAGTTCAGATCATCCAGCGGCTGGCCCAGAAATTCCCGATATAAAAATATCAGTGCGTTCAAAGCGACTCTCTGAGTAGAGACGCTTGAATTTACCTGCAAAACCAGATGAGACAGAAATGTTTCGACTTCTGCAGGGCCCATAACCTCAGGGTGCTGTAGACCATGGAAGCGGATAAAGCGCTTGATCCAGAAAAGGTAGGTTTTCTCTGTTTTATACGCCAAGCCTCGCAGGCGTATAAAAGCCCGAACTTTGTCCAGAAAGCGGGTTGGTTGCGCCGGTATAGGGGTAGGGATATCCATATCCGTTCATCCTTGAGTACTGTTTTTATATACAGTATACAGCGTTAAGCTGAAGTCAAGTGGCTGATGATTAGCGGAGTTATACGAACGCATTCGCAAAACTCCAGATATGACATGGGAAATGAAGCTAACTATCTGATAGGGTTGAAAAGCTGGAACAAGAAGGGCGGAGTTATGCGCCCATGGCGGTGGCGGGAGTGGCTCTAAAGAGGGCGTATAACTCCGGCGGTAGTCTTGGCGATTGATTCGCAAGAGTCTGTTTTATTGAAAAAATTGTCGTTTTTTTGAACGCGTTTGAATGGAATTTTACGAACGAGTGATATACGAACGCGTTCGTATAATTAGCTGTTAAAAGTACAAAAGCATGGAAGCCATAATTGAGATTTTGGCTGGGGTCGTGGGTAGTTTTCTCACCTATTACATCCTCAGCCGCGCGATAAATCGGTCGACAGAAGCTGACACTGCCGGGGAGCTCTTCTTTGGTCGTTTTCTAGTAGGAACAAGCTCAGTTTGCACTCTCATCGGTTTAGGTATGCTTTGGGTTTTGTTCTTCACCGATCACGGTGGGCAGGAAGTTCCCATAATTCTGCTAATAGCGATGTTTGGCGTATTTGCAATCTATGGATGGGCAGAAGTGATATGGACGAAAGGCTTTTTCAATAACGAAAGCCTTACCTTCCAAAGTATCTGGAAAGGGAGAAGGCGTTATCAATGGAGTGAGCTACGAAGTGTTAAGTTCAATGAAAACCTGCATTGGTATGTTCTTCGGTTCAGGCATGGGAGGACTGTCAGGATATCGATTTATCTACATGGTCACGGTTCATTGCTTGATAAATGTGCAAGCCTTGGGCACGACTTTTAACCAGGCGCGCAAGGCGGACGGCCTTCAGCCGCCGCTTCGCTGAGCGTTAAATTTTTTGCCGCACCCTCGTAGACTATGTTGTAATACATTGTAGTAGCCAAACTCGAGGGTATAGTCATGAGCGTCACCACGGTTCGCCTTCAAGCAGAAGTTGAACAGCACCTGGAAGCAATTGCTGGCAGGTTGCACCGGAGCAAAGGTTGGGTAATTAACCAAGCATTATCGGAGTAC
>NZ_JBLXHQ010000037.1:0-23867 GCF_048259445.1 Marinobacter sp.
TTTGCATCGCCGGAGGAAATCCTCTATCTTGAAATCGCCTGCCAAGGGCAGGTGTGGCACGGGTTAACCGTTAAATGGCGGCTTCATCATACCGGAAGCCGTGAGGCACACCAAAGAGTGAATAGTAACATGGCATCTGAAAACGCCGAACTACGAAAAGTCGGTCTCAAAGTAACTCTGCCAAGAGTGAAAATCTTCAACATCCTGGAAAACGCCAGGGACCATCATCTCAGCGCTGAGGATGTCTACAAGCGGCTCCTTGATCAAGGTGATGATGTGGGGCTGGCCACCGTATACCGGGTGTTGACCCAGTTTGAGACGGCGGGCCTGGTATTGCGCCATAATTTTGAAGGCGGCCACGCAGTGTTCGAGATGGCGGGCGAAGATCATCATGATCACATGGTTTGTACCCAGACGGGCCAGGTGATCGAGTTTGTTGACGATGTAATCGAGGAGCGTCAGCAAAAAATAGCGAAAGAGCATGGCTATGAAATTGTCGAGCACAGCTTGATTCTTTACGTTAAACCCATCAAATCGTAAGTGTGTAGCGTTAAATAGCAGAACAGAAAAAAGGGGCAGGCCGTGAAGCCTGCCCCAACAGCTCTCAGGGTCGAGAGGGGGAATTAGTGGTTTTCATCGCTTCAGTGGTGAGTGGCCTGTCCTTTGGAAAACATTTCTGTGGCGTGGGCAATGGTGTGTTCGGTCATATGCACGCCGCCCAGCATTCTCGCAACCTCGCTGATTCTCCCTTGGTCATCCAGAGATTCGATTTTCGAGAAAGTCGCTTCCTGCTGGGTGAATTTGCTGACAAACAGATGTTGGTGACATTGGGCCGCGACCTGTGGCAAGTGCGTCACGCAGATAACCTGGCCGTTGTCCCCAAGAGATCGCAATAACTTACCAACCACCTCCGCAGTGCCGCCGCCGATACCCACGTCGACTTCGTCAAATATCAGGGTCGGAGTTGTCGATGTCTGTGCGACCACTACCTGAATCGCCAAACTGATTCGTGACAGTTCGCCACCAGACGCGACCTTGGCCAGTGGCCGTGCCGGTTGTCCGGGGTTGGCGCTAACGAGAAACTCTACTTCCTCCAGACCGTGAGGGGCGGGCTCGTCCCCGCTGTTGCGGTGCAGTTGTGTAATAAACTGAACGGCTGGCATGCTCAGCTGAACCAGTTCGGCGGCAATGCGCTGGTCCAGTTCCAGGGCAGCGTTGGCCCTGGCTTCGGAAAGCTTGCCTGCCAGTTCGTCGAAGCCTTTGCGCTGGACCTCCAGCTCGGCTTCCAGCTTTTCCAGGCTGCCCTCACCGCCATCAAGCTCCGCCAATTCTGCGCTCAACCGTTGATGGAACTCTGGCAGTTCTTCAGGATTGACGCGGTGTTTGCGAGCCATCTGAAAAATGGCACTGAGTCTCTCTTCAACATCTGCCAGGCGTGCGGGGTCTGCCTCATAGTCATCCACGAAATGGCGAAGGTTGTCGCCTGCTTCGCTGATCTGAATCTGGGCTTCGCTGAGCATCTGGATTGTGTCGGCCAGCGCGGGAATCGCCACAGGAAGTTGTTCCAGCTGCTGCAATGCCTGGCGTATCAGATCCGCTGCGCTGGTTTCATCTTCTGTGCACAGAAGCGCTGCCTGGTGACTGCTATGGAGAATTGCATCGGCCTGGCTCAGTTGCGCCTGCTCTTGCTCCAGTTGCTCTTGCTCGCCGTTTTCAAGGGCAAGGCGGTCGAGCTCTTCAACCTGATAGCGAAGAAGTTGCAGCCGGGCTTCAGATTCTTCTGCATTCTGCTGACGCTCGGCCAGCTTTGCGCGAATCTGATTCCAGGACCTCCAGGCCTCGCGGGTCTGGGCGGCGAGGTTTTCTGCGCCCGCGAACTCATCGATCAGCTTGCGGTGTGTTTCTTTGCGCAGGAGCGACTGATGCTGGTGCTGGCTGTGAATATCCATCAGCAATCCGCCCAGGTCTTTAAGATGAGCAAGAGGGCAGGGTTGGCCGTTAATATAAGCTCGTGAGCGCCCGTCTTTGCTGATTACGCGGCGCAAAATGCAGTCGCTGCCGTCATCCAGTTCATGACTTTCCAGCCATTGCAGGGCCTCGGGAATCCCTGAGACGTCAAATGTCGCGGTGATATCTGCGCGCTTTGCACCATGTCGCACAGCTCCCGCATCAGCGCGACCGCCCATGGCAAGCCCCAGGGCATCCAGCACAATGGATTTGCCTGCACCCGTTTCACCGGTGAGGGCGGTCATGCCCTTGCCGAATTGTAGTTCTACCCTTTCGGCAATCGCGTAATTGGAAACCGTGAGCTGTGTGAGCATGCAGATAACCTCCGCCTTCAAAATATACTGTTCGTACATACAGTGACTGTGAATATATACAGGGATTTTCATGTTTGCAAATGCATGAGTGAGATTTTCTTCAGGAATGCGGGCTTCGATGGTTGAAACCTGAGTGCCAGGGCCCCATATCGGTTCGCAACAACATTCTTCCGGCTCTGCGGGGTTGGAGCCTATGTTCAATTGGTCGCGTTTAAGCCGGCCACCGAGGATCTGGCAGGAGTAGTCATGAGCACCGACGAAAATCGCAATGAACAGACTGATGAAGTAAAAGCTGCCGCCGAGGCGGCTGCTGAAGAAATGCAAACAGACGAGCAGGGAGCTGAGCAAAGCGAAACGCCCGAGCTGGATGCGCTGAAAGCGCAGGTCCAGGAGTTTCAGGAGCAGATGCTGCGCTCCCAGGCCGAGATGCAGAACGTACGTCGCCGGGCCGAGATGGATGTTGAGAAAGCGCACAAGTTTGCACTGGAAAAATTTGTCAAAGAGTTGCTACCTGTGGCCGACAGTCTTGAGAAGGCGGTTGAGAGCACGGAAGGCAAGGAAAATGCCGGTGATCTGGTGGCATCTATCCGCCAGGGTGTCGAGATGACGCTCAGCCTGCTCGAATCGAGCCTGAAGAAGTTCAACGTCGAGCCGTTGAATCCGATTGGTGAACCGTTCGACCCCCAGCATCACGAGGCTATGTCTATGGTGCCGGCACCGGATGCCGAACCGAACAGCGTGGTGGCTGTTGTGCAAAAAGGCTACCTGCTGAATGGGCGTGTGGTGCGTCCGGCAATGGTTATGGTGGCTAAAGCTCAGGATGCACCAAAAATTGATGAGCAGGCTTGAAAAATCAGCTGAAGCGCCAATATAGCCTTTAAACCGCAGCAGCCGGAGTAGATGTTTCCGGACAACTATTCAGTACAGCATTCAGAAGAACTGGAGTGATTCAATGAGCAAGATTATCGGTATTGACCTGGGTACGACCAATTCATGTGTTGCCATCATGGATGGCGACAAAGTTCGTGTTATTGAAAACGCAGAGGGTGATCGCACCACTCCGTCCATCATCGCCTACACCGATGACAACGAAATTCTGGTTGGCCAGTCGGCAAAGCGCCAGGCGGTTACTAACCCGCACAACACTATTTACGCTATCAAACGTTTGATTGGCCGTCGTTTTGAAGATGATGTTGTGCAAAAAGACATCAAGATGGTGCCATACAAAATCGCCAAGGCAGATAATGGTGATGCGTGGGTAGACGTGAAAGGTCAGAAAATGGCTCCGCCGCAGGTGTCTGCAGAAATTCTCAAGAAGATGAAGAAGACTGCAGAAGATTATCTGGGCGAAAAAGTGACCGAAGCGGTAATCACCGTGCCGGCTTACTTTAATGACAGCCAGCGCCAGGCTACCAAAGACGCGGGCAGAATCGCCGGTCTGGAAGTGAAGCGCATTATCAACGAGCCGACTGCTGCAGCTCTGGCTTACGGCCTGGACAAAAAGAGCGGTGATCGCACCGTAGCGGTTTACGACCTGGGTGGCGGTACCTTCGATCTATCTATCATCGAAATTGCAGATGTAGACGGCGAGCACCAGTTTGAAGTTTTGGCAACCAACGGTGACACCTTCCTGGGCGGTGAAGATTTCGATATGAAAATCATCGAATTTTTGGCCGACCAGTTCAAGAAGGACAGCGGCATTGATCTGCGCGGCGACTCTCTGGCCATGCAGCGCCTGAAAGAAGCGGGCGAAAAAGCCAAGATCGAACTGTCCAGCAGTCAACAGACCGACGTTAACCTGCCTTACGTAACGGCAGATGCCAGTGGTCCCAAGCACATGAACGTGAAGCTGACTCGCGCCAAGCTTGAGTCGCTGGTTGAAGATCTGGTTGAGCGCAGCCTTGAGCCCTGTAAGGTTGCCCTGAAGGACTCTGGCCTGAAAGTCAGCGAAATCGACGAGGTTATCCTGGTTGGTGGTCAGACCCGTATGCCACTGGTTCAGGAAAAAGTAAAAGAGTTCTTCGGCAAAGAAGCCCGCAAGGACGTAAACCCGGATGAAGCTGTTGCCATGGGCGCAGCGATTCAGGCTGCCGTACTGTCTGGTGATGTAAAAGACGTACTGCTGCTGGACGTAACCCCGCTGTCTCTGGGCATCGAGACCATGGGCGGCGTAGCAACACCGCTGATCGAGAAGAACACTACGATTCCGACCAAGAAATCGCAGACCTTCTCAACAGCAGATGACAGCCAGACCGCGGTGACCATCCACGTGGTTCAGGGTGAGCGCAAGCAAGCGACACAGAACAAGTCCCTGGGTCGTTTTGATCTTGCAGACATTCCGCCTGCACCGCGCGGTGTTCCGCAGATCGAAGTTACTTTCGATATTGATGCCAACGGCATTCTGAACGTATCCGCGAAAGACAAGGCTACTGGTAAAGAGCAGTCGATCGTGATCAAGGCTTCTTCCGGTCTGAACGACGAAGAAATCGAGAAGATGGTGCGTGACGCCGAGGCAAATGCCGACGAAGATCGCAAGTTCGAAGAGCTGGTTCAGGCCCGCAACCAGGGTGATGCCATGGTTCACGCGGTACGCAAAACTCTGAAAGATGCCGGCGACAAAGTCAGCGACAGCGAGAAAGAGTCGATTGAAGCGTCAATCAAAGAGCTGGAAGAAGCACTGACCGGTTCTGACAAAGACGACATCGAAGCTAAAACACAGAAACTGACTGAAGTTTCAGGTGAACTGGCCCAGAAAATGTACGCAGATCAGGATGGCCAGGCGCAGCAGGCTGGCGGTCAGGAAGGTGCGCAGTCTCAGGCGGCTGACGACGCGGTGGATGCCGAGTTCGAAGAAGTCAAAGACGACGAAAAGAAGTAATTCTGACGAACATCAGGTAGTTGGAAAACGCGGAGTTACTCCGCGTTTTCCGCGTTTAAAAAACAGGGTTTTAAAGCATGGCCAAGCGCGATTATTACGACATTCTCGGAATTTCCCGGGACGCGGATGAGAAAGAAGTAAAGCGGGCATACCGAAAGCTTGCGATGAAATATCATCCTGACCGTAATCCGGAAGACAAAGACGCCGAGAACAAGTTCAAAGAAGCGAGCGAAGCCTACGAAATACTGGCGGACCAGTCCAAGCGTGCGGCCTATGATCAGTTCGGTCATGCCGGCGTAGACGGCCAGGCCGGCGGCGGCTTCGGAGGTGGCGGTGGTAACTTCTCCGACATCTTTGGAGATGTGTTTGGCGACATTTTTGGTGGTGGTGGCGGTCGTGGCCGCAATACCCGCGGTTCAGATCTGCGTTAC
Source organism: Marinobacter sp. (assembly GCF_048259445.1). Classification (GTDB taxonomy): domain Bacteria; phylum Pseudomonadota; class Gammaproteobacteria; order Pseudomonadales; family Oleiphilaceae; genus Marinobacter. Next base: position 5,631 of record NZ_JBLXHQ010000037.1, read on the forward strand.
ACCCTGGAGCTGGATCTTGAAGAAGCGGTAAAAGGCAAGACTGTCAAAATCACCATCCCTGGGCACAGGGAGTGTGAAGTATGTGACGGCAGCGGTGCGGAAAAAGGTTCGCGCCCTGAAGCCTGTGGTACCTGTAAAGGTATGGGGCAGGTGCGTATGCAGCAAGGCTTCTTTACCGTGCAGCAGGCTTGCCCCACATGTCGGGGATCTGGCCAGATTATCAAAAACCCGTGTAAGTCCTGTCATGGTCAGGGCCGGGTGCAGGAAGAAAAGACGCTCTCCGTAAAAGTGCCTCCGGGCGTTGATACCGGTGATCGTATCCGGCTTTCCGGCGAAGGTGAGATGGGTGTGGATGGCGGACCTCCCGGAGATCTGTATGTGCAGATGTCAGTTCGGGAGCATTCAATCTTCACCCGTGATGGTCGTAACCTGTATTGCGAAGTGCCGATAAGCATTGTTGATGCGGCCCTGGGTGGCGAGCTGGAAGTGCCGACGCTGGATGGTCGCGTTAAGCTCCGGATTCCTGCGGAAACCCAGACAGGAAAACTCTTTCGGCTGCGGAACAAAGGTGTCAGCCCGGTTCGCGGAGGCCCTTCGGGTGACTTGCTCTGTCGCGTGACAGTGGAGACACCGGTTAATCTGACCAAACGCCAGAAAGAGCTACTGAGCGAGTTCCAGGAAGCCCTTGACGGCAGCAGCAGCAAGAACCACGCACCGAAGAAGACGTCCTGGTTTGAGGGTGTCAAGAGCTTCTTCGATGAAATGAAATTCTGATCAGCTTCATATAGGGAAAAGCCATGAGGGTAGCAATCATTGGCGCCGCCGGGCGCATGGGTAAAGTGCTCATTGAAGCGGTTGATGGCACGGAAGGGCTGGAGCTCGGTGCCGCCGTCGTTGAACCCGGCAGCAGCCTGATTGGTGCCGACGCCGGCGAAATGAGCAGTATCGGGAAAACCGGTGTCAAGATGGCTGGTGCCCTGGCAGACGTAAAAGACGATTTCGATGTACTCATCGACTTCACCTTCCCGGACCTGACGCTGGAAAATGCTCAATTCTGCAAAGCCAATGGCAAAATGCTCGTTGTTGGCACTACCGGCCTGTCCGATGCTGAAAAAGAGCAATTAGCGCTCGCAGCGGAGTCTGCGCCAGTGGTTTTTGCCCCCAACATGAGCGTTGGCGTTAACGTGGTCCTCAATCTTCTGAGCACTGCCGCGGCAACATTGGGTGACGACTACGATGTCGAAATCATCGAAGCTCACCATCGGCACAAAAAAGATGCGCCTTCTGGCACCGCCCTGCGTATGGGCGAAGTCGTCGCCGATGCATTGGGACGCGATCTTAAAGATTGTGCGGTTTATGGTCGTGAAGGCTTTACCGGCGAGCGCACCCGCAAAGAGATCGGGTTCGAGACCATCCGTGCGGGTGACGTAGTAGGCGACCACACTGTGCTGTTCGCCACCGAAGGTGAGCGCATAGAAATCACCCACAAGGCAAGTAGTCGTATGACCTTCGCCAAAGGTGCTATGCGAGCAGCGCTTTGGCTGAAAGATAAGCCCGCTGGCTTATATGATATGCAAGACGTCCTTTCGTTGAAGTGAGTTTCAGGCAATTCTGAGGTTGTGGACTGGGGTTATCTTCCGGGAATGTCGGAGGCCATGGATGGCCGGAGCCAAGTGCACATGGGTGAGGCAAGTGTTTATGAAGCGAAGCTTCATGCGCAGCCGAACGACAGCAATCTGTGATTGCTGGCCGGACCCGCTTGCGGGTGCTTGTAGCGGTTCCCGGAAGATAACCCCAGTGCGCAGCCGGTGCCAGAGCCAAATGAGATTTTGCGTGGACACAAAACCGCAAATTTCATACAATAAGGCGGTTTAACTGCACCAAGCGTAGGCTTTGAATAGCCCAGGGAACAAAAAGTGTTCCCGGATAACAAAAAGCGGGACGGAGTTTTTACTCCCTCTCGCTTTTTTGCGACCTGAATTTGCGCTTGCGTTCCTGTTCGTGACGAACCGATACGCCACTCGATGAGGATACAAGCCTTGAGCACACCCGCAATCCTTGCACTCGCAGACGGAAGCCTGTTTTACGGTACCGCTATTGGCGCTGACGGAGAAACCAGCGGCGAAGTGGTATTCAACACCGCCATGACCGGCTACCAGGAAATACTGACAGACCCGTCCTACGCCCGCCAGCTCGTTACCCTGACCTATCCACACATTGGCAATACCGGTGTGAATGAAGAAGATGTCGAGTCAGACCGCATTCAGGCAGAGGGCCTTATAATCCGTGATCTGCCCCTGGTGGCCAGTAACTGGCGCAGCACCGGATCGCTGGACGAGTACCTGCGAAACAGCAACATTGTTGGAATTGCTGACATAGATACCCGCCGTCTGACACGCATTCTTCGTGACAAAGGCTCGCAGAATGGCGCTATTGTGGCTGGCGCTGACGCTACTGCTGAGCGTGCACTGGAACTGGCCAACGCCTTTCCGGGCCTCAAAGGCATGGACCTGGCCAAGGAAGTCACCTGCGAAAAAGCCTACAAATGGACCCAGGGTGAGTGGACGCTCGGCCAGGGCTACGCCGAGGCGGGTGAGCCAAAGTTCAAGGTCGTGGCCTGGGATTACGGCGTCAAGTTCAACATTCTGCGGATGCTGGTATCCCGTGGCTGCGATGTCACCGTTGTCCCCGCACAAACCCCGGCCTCAGATGTTCTCGCAATGAATCCGGATGGTATATTCCTGTCTAACGGTCCGGGAGACCCCGAGCCCTGCGACTATGCGATCAAGGCGATTCAGGAAGTGCTGGAAACCGAAATTCCGGTATTTGGCATCTGTCTGGGTCACCAGCTTCTGGCGCTGGCCAGCGGTGCGAAAAGCATGAAAATGAATCATGGCCATCACGGAGCCAACCATCCGGTTCAGCGGGTGTCGAACGGCACAGTGATGATTACCAGCCAGAATCATGGTTTTGCGGTGGATGAAGCTTCGTTGCCAGCAGTGCTGGAAGTTACTCACAAGTCACTGTTCGATGGCACTTTGCAGGGTGTTCGCCGTACCGACAAGCCAGCGTTCAGCTTTCAGGGGCACCCCGAGGCGAGCCCGGGCCCTGGCGATGTGGCGCCCTTATTTGATGAGTTTATCCGTTTGATGGAAGTCCGGGAGGGGTAATACCGGTTTACGGACAGATACGTCATACCAGATCCCAGACACGCGCCGCGTTTTTGCGCTGCAAGAATTTAAACGTTGCTGACAGGTTTACCAAGACATGCCAAAACGGACCGATATTAAAAGCATCCTGATCCTGGGCGCAGGCCCGATAGTGATCGGGCAGGCGTGCGAATTTGACTACTCCGGGGCTCAGGCCTGTAAGGCTCTGCGTGAGGAAGGTTTTCGCGTAATCCTGGTTAACTCGAATCCGGCCACCATCATGACCGACCCGGTGATGGCGGATGCCACCTACATCGAGCCGATTACCTGGCAGACCGTCGCCAAGATCATCGAAAAAGAAAAGCCCGATGCCCTGCTACCTACCATGGGTGGCCAGACGGCGCTGAATTGTGCACTGGATCTTGAAAAGCACGGTGTTCTGGCTGAACACGGTGTGGAAATGATCGGCGCCAATGCCGACACGATTGATAAGGCAGAAGACAGAAGCCGCTTCGACAAGGCCATGAAGGCCATAGGTCTTGAATGTCCACGTGCCTCAATTGCTCACACCATGGCAGAAGCCTGGGAAGTTGCGAACGATATCGGTTTTCCGTGCATTATACGCCCGTCGTTCACCATGGGCGGTTCTGGCGGCGGTATTGCTTACAACCGGGACGAGTTTGAAGAGATCTGTACCCGCGGCCTTGATCTTTCTCCCACCAACGAGTTGCTCATTGACGAGTCACTGATTGGCTGGAAAGAATATGAAATGGAAGTAGTCCGCGATAAGGCGGACAACTGCATTATTGTGTGTGCCATCGAAAACTTCGATGCTATGGGCGTACACACCGGTGATTCCATCACAGTTGCACCGGCTCAGACGCTGACCGACAAGGAATACCAGATCATGCGCGATGCCTCCCTGGCAGTGCTGCGTGAAATTGGAGTCGAAACTGGCGGCTCCAACGTTCAGTTCGGTATTAACCCGGACACCGGCCGCATGGTTGTTATCGAGATGAACCCGAGGGTTTCCCGTTCATCCGCACTGGCTTCAAAGGCGACCGGCTTCCCGATTGCCAAAGTGGCAGCCAAGCTGGCGGTGGGTTACACGCTCGATGAGCTGCGTAACGAGATAACCGGGGGCGTAACGCCTGCGTCGTTCGAGCCCAGCATCGATTATGTTGTCACCAAGATACCGAGATTTACCTTTGAAAAATTTCCGCAGGCAGATGCCCGCCTGACCACCCAGATGAAATCTGTGGGTGAGGTTATGGCCATTGGCCGCACGTTCCAGGAATCTCTGCAGAAAGCCCTTCGTGGTCTGGAAGTGGGGTCGGACGGTTTTGATGAACAGCTCGAAGAGTTCACATCTGAAAGCTCCCGTGAAACCCTCACCCGTGAGCTCAGTGTTCCCGGTGCCGAGCGTATCTGGTACATAGGTGACGCTTTCCGGGCCGGGCTGAGTGTGGATGATGTGTTCCAGTACACCAAGGTAGATCCCTGGTACCTGGTGCAGATCGAAGATCTTATTCGTGAAGAGCAAACCCTGAAATCCGCCGGCAAGGCTGATATTGATTACGCCACCATGTTTCGTCTCAAGCGTAAGGGCTTCTCTGACGCAAGACTGGCCAAGCTGTTGGGTATAACTGAAGCAAGTATGCGCAAGTTGCGGCATGACCTGAACGTTCGGCCGGTTTACAAGCGGGTCGACACCTGTGCCGCCGAATTCGCCTCTGACACTGCCTACATGTACTCCACCTATGAGGAAGAGTGCGAAGCCGATGTCAGCGACCGTGAAAAGATTGTTGTTATCGGTGGTGGTCCTAACCGGATTGGCCAGGGCATCGAGTTTGATTACTGCTGTGTTCACGCGGCGCTGGCCATGCGTGAGGACGGCTACGAAACCATCATGATCAACTGCAACCCGGAGACGGTATCTACCGACTACGATACCTCTGACCGCTTGTACTTTGAGCCGATTACGCTTGAGGACGTGCTGGAAATTATCAACGTCGAGAAGCCTAAAGGGGTAATTGTTCAGTATGGTGGCCAGACACCGTTGAAGCTGGCCCGTGGCCTTGAAGCTGCCGGCGTGCCCATCATCGGTACCAGCCCTGATGCAATTGACCGTGCGGAAGATCGTGAGCGGTTCCAGCAAATGATTAATCGCCTGGGATTGAAACAGCCGCAGAACGCCACCGTGCGCAGCCATGAAGAAGGCATTCTTGCGGCCAGGGAAATTGGCTATCCGTTGGTGGTGCGTCCGTCGTACGTGCTGGGCGGCCGAGCCATGGAAATTGTTTTTGGTGAAGATGAGCTGGTGCGCTACATGCGCAGCGCGGTGCTGGTTTCCAACGATAGCCCGGTATTGCTCGACCACTTCCTGAATGCGGCCATCGAGGTGGATATTGATGCCATCTGCGACGGCAAGGATGTGGTTATTGGCGGTATCATGCAGCACATTGAGCAGGCAGGTATTCACTCCGGTGATTCTGCGTGCTCCTTGCCGCCCTACACCTTGCCGCCCGAGGTACAGGACGCCATGCGCGAGGCCGTAAGAAAAATGGCCATCGAGCTGGAAGTGGTGGGCCTGATGAACGTTCAATTGGCGTGGCAGGAGGGCGAAATCTACGTGATTGAAGTGAACCCCCGCGCTTCAAGAACTGTGCCTTTTGTATCCAAGGCCATCGGTGTATCACTCGCGAAAGTGGCGGCGAGGGTTATGGCGGGAACGTCTTTGGCTGAGCAAGGCTTTACCAAAGAAGTGGTGCCGGATTACTACGCTGTAAAAGAGTCTGTGTTCCCGTTCAACAAATTCCCTGCGGTCGACCCTATTCTCGGGCCGGAGATGAAGTCCACCGGTGAGGTTATGGGGCTTGGTGACAGCTTCGATGAGGCTTTTGCCAAGGCTTCACTGGCTATTGGCGAACGCTTGCCTTCAAAAGGCACCGTATTTATGTCGGTTCGTGATGTAGATAAAGAGGGCGCCGTGCAGGTTGCCCGGGATCTGGTTGATACTGGCTTCAAGCTTGTTGCGACCACTGGCACCGCCAAAGCTTTCCGTGAAGCCGGGCTGGAAGTCGAGCGTGTTAACAAGGTTGGCGAAGGGCGGCCGCACATCGTGGATGCCATCAAGAACGGCCAGGTTCAGCTGATTATAAATACGACCGAGGGTCGCAAGGCAGTGTCTGATTCGGCACAGATTCGCCAGTCAGCTCTGCAGACCAAAGTAGCTTACACAACAACACTGGCGGGCGGCGAAGCCTTCTGTCGGGCCATCAGGTTTGGTCCGGAGCGTACAGTGCGCCGCCTGCAAGACCTCCACGCTGGGAAATAAGATTATGAGTGAAAGAGTACCTATGACAAAAGCGGGCGAAACCCGCCTTCGTGAGGAGCTCCAGAAGCTGAAATCCGAGGACCGGCCGCGGGTTATCGCTGCAATTTCGGATGCGAGGGAGCATGGTGACCTTAAGGAAAACGCCGAATACCACGCAGCCCGTGAGCAGCAGAGCTTCATTGAAGGCCGGATTCAGGAGATTGAAGGCAAGCTCTCAGCCGCTCAGGTGATTGATGTTACTACCATCGAGAATACTGGTCGGGTTATCTTTGGTACCACTGTTCATCTGATGAACATGGATACGGACGAGCAGGTGGTCTACAAGATTGTTGGTGAAGACGAAGCCGATATCAAGGAAGGTAAGCTCTCCATCTCGTCGCCCATAGCTCGAGCCCTTGTTGGCAAGAGTGAAGACGACGTTGTTGCTATCCGCGTGCCCTCAGGCACCGTGGAGTATGAAATCGAGAAGGTGGAATACATCTGATTCGAGTAGCCCTGGCGTAGGCGTCAGGCAGAGAATAAAAAACCGGCTGTGGTGTCCATAGCCGGTTTTTTTATTTAAGGCGCTTTTGTTTCACGCATCCTGCGTACGGATGTCAGTTTTTATAGCGCAGCAGATTGGAAAGCCTGGGGTTGGGGCTTTTGGACCTGCGCATGATAACGGCGATCTTTCCAATGGTCTGAACCACTTCAGCGCCACTGGCGTCGCACAGGGCGATTATGGCTTCCTGGCGGGCTTCCCGATCCTGGCTTGCCACTTTAATCTTGATGAGTTCGTGGTCGTTCAGGGCGCGCTCCAGTTCCTCCTGCAGGCCTTCGGTGAGGCCCTTGTCGCCCACAATAATGACGGGCTTCAAGTGGTGGGCAATAGCCCGGTATTCCCGGCGCTGTTCCGGTGAAAGGCTCATGATGTAATCTCTTTATCGGTGCAATTAACAAAAGGTCAGCGGCATATTCGCTGGCAACGTCGTATAATTGGCGAATTGTAACAGACATCCTTGTATAACAGATCAACTTGCAGGCGTTGTAATTTCCGAGATGAAGCCCACATATATTGAATGCAGTGGTTTGTGTGGCGTTCAGGAACGTTTTCAGATTGATCTGCAGCTGCGTTTTTTCCAAGGCCGTTACAGGTAGGCCGTTTCTGGTGGATGGACGTACAATTAGTGTAAGGTGTCGACAAAGAGTAGTTGCTTCGCAGGCTTGCTCTTCAATTCACAGGTGATGATCCTTGAACGATATGGCAAAAAATCTGGTTCTTTGGCTAATAATAGCCGCAGTGCTTCTGATGGTGTTTCAGAATTTCTCTCCCACCACCAGCGGGCAGCAAGTCAATTATTCTCAATTCGTTGAAATGGTTCAGCAGGGCCAGGTCAACAAAGTCACCATTGATGGTCTGGAAATTCAGGGCACTCGTGGCGATGGTTCACAGTTTGAGACGATCCGCCCTCAAGTGGCGGATAACAAGCTGATGGACGATCTGCTGGCGAATCAGGTGGAGGTGATCGGCAAGCAGCCCGAGCGCCAGAGCCTGTGGACGCAGCTGTTAGTTGCGGCTTTCCCGATCCTGATCATTATTGCACTTTTCGTCTTCTTCATGCGCCAGATGCAGGGCGGCGGTGGTGGCAAAGGCCCCATGTCGTTCGGTAAAAGCAAAGCGCGCCTGATGAGCGAAGATCAGATCAAGACCACATTTGCTGATGTTGCCGGTGTGGATGAGGCCAAAGAAGACGTCAAGGAGCTTGTGGATTTCCTCAGAGATCCCAGCAAATTCCAGCGTCTGGGTGGCAGCATTCCCAAAGGCGTCTTGATGGTAGGGCAGCCAGGTACAGGTAAAACTCTGCTCGCCAAAGCCATCGCTGGTGAAGCAAAGGTCCCGTTTTTCTCGATTTCCGGTTCCGACTTCGTGGAAATGTTCGTGGGTGTTGGTGCATCGCGCGTGCGGGACATGTTCGAGCAAGCCAAGAAGCAGAGCCCCTGCATCATCTTCATTGACGAGATTGATGCGGTCGGTCGCCATCGCGGCGCCGGCATGGGCGGTGGTCATGATGAGCGTGAACAGACTCTGAACCAGTTGCTGGTCGAAATGGACGGCTTTGAAGGCAACGAGGGCGTTATCGTTATCGCTGCGACCAACCGCCCGGATGTTCTCGATCCTGCACTGTTGCGTCCCGGACGTTTTGACCGTCAGGTAGTCGTCGGTCTGCCTGACATCATCGGGCGCGAACAGATTCTCAAGGTGCACATGAAGAAAGTGCCTCTCGATGAAAATGTTGAGCCTGCGCTGATTGCGCGCGGCACGCCAGGTTTCTCCGGCGCGGATCTCGCCAATCTGGTGAACGAAGCGGCTCTTTTTGCGGCTCGTAGAAACATGCGCCTGGTATCCATGGAAGAGTTTGAGTTGGCGAAAGACAAGATCATGATGGGCGCTGAGCGTAAGTCCATGGTGATGAGCGAAAAGGAAAAGCTCAACACCGCTTACCATGAGTCCGGCCATGCGATTGTTGGCCGGCTGATGCCGGAACACGATCCGGTCTACAAGGTGAGCATTATTCCGCGTGGCCGCGCGCTGGGTGTGACAATGTTCCTGCCAGAGGAAGACCGGTATAGCCACAGCAAGCGCTTCCTGATCAGTTCCATTTGCAGCCTGTTCGGCGGTCGTATTGCTGAAGAGCTTACCCTTGGTTTTGACGGTGTCACCACTGGTGCATCGAATGACATCGAGCGTGCCACCAGTCTGGCCCGAAACATGGTTACCCGGTGGGGTTTGTCCGAGAAGCTTGGACCTCTGCAATATGATACTGACAGCGAGGAACCGTTCCTTGGAAGGTCCGCTGGGCAGGCTCAGACAGTCTATTCACCCGAAACGGCGCAGCGCATTGATGAGGAAGTTCGCAACATCATCGATACCTGTTACGAGAAGGCCAGGCAAATTCTCGTCGATAACCGGGATAAGCTGGATATCATGACTCAGGCGCTGATGAAGTATGAGACCATTGATCGTCATCAGATTGATGACATCATGGAAGGTCGTACACCGCGGCCGCCAAAAGGTTGGGATGACAGGGGTTCTGCAGGTGGCGTCAAGGCCGGAGATCCGGAGCAGGGTGCCGGGGCCAAGCCTTCTGATGATGGCCAACGGCCAGATGTCGGCCGGCCGGCCGGAGAGCACTAAAGCTCCCGGATTCGAGTAACTGCAGTTGACTTGCGCCGCCCTTTTTATGGGCGGCGTTTGCTTTTGTCAGCTGCTATTTCAGGTTCCGATGTGCATTCCCGGGAAAACAAGGTTATGGAAATGAAGTTTGCCGGACGAGTTCTGGATATGTCCCGCTGTCATGTGATGGGTGTTCTCAACGTGACGCCGGACTCGTTCTCCGATGGCGGTCGGTTCAACAAGTTGGATGCGGCGCTTTTAAAGGCCCGGCAAATGTTCAGTGACGGTGCAGCGTTTATTGATGTGGGAGGAGAGTCGACCCGCCCGGGCGCGGCAAAGGTGTCGGTGCAGGAAGAACTGGACCGGGTTTGCCCTGTGATAGACGCAGTTTCACGGCAGCTTGATGTGATTGTCTCTGTAGATACCAGTACTCCGGAGGTGATGGCGGAGGCGGTCAGGCAGGGCGCGGGCCTCATCAACGATGTGCGGGCATTGCAAAGGGACGGCGCGGTCGCTGCAGCAGCAGGTGCTGGTGTGCCGGTGTGTATAATGCACATCCAGGGGGAGCCTGAAACGATGCAGGACCGGCCCACGTACCGGAATGTGCTGCGTGAGGTCAGTGAGTTCCTGGCCCGTCGGATTCATGCCGCCGAGCAGGCGGGCGTTTCTTCGGAAAATATAATTCTGGACCCCGGGTTCGGGTTCGGGAAAAATCTTGAGCATAATCTGCGCTTGCTAGCTTCTCTGGAACAGTTGCAGATGCTGGGGCACCCTTTGCTTGTGGGCATGTCCAGAAAGTCCATGCTTGGCCAGATAACAGGTCGGGAAGTTGACGAAAGGTTGCCCGCGAGCCTCGCGGCCGCGACAATATCAGCCATGAAGGGTGCAAGCATTGTTCGCGTGCACGATGTCAGGGAAACCGTAGATGCCGTCAGGGTAGCGATGGCTGTAAAGGAGACAGTTTGATGGCCGGAAGAAAGTATTTTGGCACCGATGGAATACGCGGCAGGGTGGGTGAGCACCCGATTACGCCGGAGTTTATGCTGCATCTCGGATGGGCGGCAGGGCAGGCATTCAAGAGGGCAGGCCAGCGCAACAGCGTGCTGATTGGCAAAGATACCCGTCTGTCTGGTTACATGTTTGAATCTGCGCTGGAGGCTGGATTGGCGGCTGCCGGAGTGGATGTGAAACTGCTGGGCCCCATGCCAACCCCCGCTATCGCCTACCTGACGCGGACCTTTCGTGCTTCGGCAGGTATCGTTATCAGCGCGTCTCATAACCCGCATCATGATAACGGCATCAAGTTCTTTTCTGCCGACGGTACCAAGCTCGATGACGCGCTTGAGGCAGAAATCGAGCGTTGGCTGGACAAGCCGATTGAGGTTTGCGGCCCGGGGGAACTGGGGAAAGCGTCGAGAGTAGAGGATGCGCCAGGGCGCTACGTGGAGTTCTGTAAAAGTACGGTGCCGAACGAATTCACTCTTGACCATATGAAGATCGTTCTCGATTGCGCCCACGGTGCAACTTACCACGTTGCTCCGAAAGTATTCCGAGAGCTTGGGGCGAAAGTTTCTGTTATTGGTGCGGAGCCAGACGGGCTTAACATCAACCTCAACGTTGGCTCAACACACCTGGATGCGCTGAAACAGGCTGTTATCGATAAGGGTGCAGACCTGGGAATTGCCTTTGATGGTGATGGTGACCGCGTGCTGATGGTTGATCGTGACGGGTCGGAGGTCGATGGCGATGAGCTCTTGTATGTGATCGCCGCCCAGCGTTTTGCCGAAGGCCGTCTCAATGGCGGTGTGGTCGGCACGCTGATGACCAATCTGGGGGTGGAGCTGGCGCTGACCGAGATGGGTATTGCATTTGAGCGTGCCAATGTTGGTGACCGCTATGTGATGGAGCGCCTGTTGGCCAACAACTGGGTGCTCGGCGGAGAAGGGTCTGGTCATATGGTCATTCGCGACTGCACGAGTACCGGTGATGGCATTGTCTCTGCGCTTCAGGTGCTGGTATCCATCGGCAAGTCGGGAAAAACGCTTGCCGAGTTGCGTCAGGGCATGAGCAAGTTGCCACAGACCATGATCAACGTGCGCGTTGCAGAGCGTTTTGATCCATTCAGCCGGGCTGACATTGCTGCAGAGGTTCAGAAGGCCGAGCTGGAGCTTGGGAGCTCAGGCAGAATTTTGCTGCGGGCTTCCGGGACCGAGGCTTTGATCCGCGTAATGGCGGAAGGTCAGAGTGCTGAAGATATACGTCGCGTGGCCGAAAAGCTCGCGCACGTAGTGGAAAATTCAACGCCCTGATTTTGTTGGATTCAGGCGGTTGTCTGTTATGAGGGACTGCTGTATAGTGCGCCCTCCCTTACATTCGGGAACTGTTATGCGACGCAGGATTGTAGCCGGAAACTGGAAGATGAACGGGTCGAAAGACCTGTCAGAAGAACTGGTTGGCTATGTCCGGTCTGAGGCCGGATCTCTTGATAACGGCGTGGAGGTTGTTATTATTCCTCCCGCAATTTACATCGGGAATGTTTTGGATCATGCCCGGGGTGTCGTGTCAGTTGGCATTCAGAATGTGGGTCAGTGGCAGTCAGGCGCCTATACCGGTGAAGTATCCCCGGATATGGCGAAAGATGCAGGCTGCCGCTATGTGCTCGTTGGTCACTCCGAGCGCCGCCAGATTTTCGGTGAGACCGATGAGCTGGTTGCCGAGAAAGTATCGCTTGTTGTTTCCAGTGGTCTAGCGGCCATTGTGTGCGTTGGAGAAACGCTGGAAGAGCGTGAGTCTGGCCAGGCTGAATCAGTTGTTGCTGGTCAGGTGCGAGCAGGTTTGGCGTCAGTGTCACAAGAAAAGTGGCACAATATCGTGGTAGCCTATGAGCCGGTTTGGGCGATTGGTACCGGAAAGACGGCAACCTCTGATGATGCTCAGGCTATGCATGCAGCGATAAGGGGAGTGCTGAAAGATATGGGCGCTCCAGCCGAAGAGATTTCATTGCTTTACGGCGGCAGTGTAAAAGCGGATAATGCAGCGGCGCTTTTTTCAGAGCCCGATATAGATGGTGGTTTGATCGGTGGCGCATCACTGGTCGCAAAAGAATTTATGCGTATCTGTCGGTCTTTTCCGGCGGCTACCTAAAGCTAAAGGTTCGCGAGAGTCGATATGGATTGGATGGAAACACTGGTAGTCGTTGTGCACGTCGTGATCGCGGTGGCGCTGGTGGGTCTGGTTCTGATCCAGCAGGGCAAGGGCGCGGATGCAGGTGCAGCCTTCGGTGGCGGCGGTGCATCCCAGACCGTATTCGGCAGTCAGGGTAGCGGTAGCTTTCTTACCCGTGTGACAGCCATGCTCGCAATCGTCTTTTTTGTAACAAGTTTCTCGCTGGCTGTATTCGCCAAGCAGCGCGCAGAAGTGGCGGGTGAAGCAGGTATTCCGGTAGTTCAGGAGTCCCGCAAAGCTCCGGCCATTGATGCTGTAGATGCTGGTGGTGCTGCCGAAAGCGAAACCGGGAGCGGGGAGTCTGATCTCCCCGAGCTCGAGTAAGAGTGTTGCCCAAGTGGTGGAACTGGTAGACACGCTATCTTGAGGGGGTAGTGGCGAAAGCCGTGCCGGTTCGAGTCCGGCCTTGGGCACCAATTAAGAAGAAAAACGGCTTGGATTAGGCTCGAACTATCCAGGCCGTTTTTTTGAGCAGTCCTTGACCAGTCCGTTCGTCGTCTCTATACTCCGGCGGATATTGGAGCCAGGCATCTTTTGTTGCCGGGTTTCTGGCAGGCCAGGTGTCTGTCAGCAGGAAGCGGTTTACCGGTTTGCTTCCTGCGAGTTCTTGCAACAAAAGGCCCCAATTATCGGGGCTTTTTGATTAAGGGGCCTGGCGCAACGGGCCCTGGTGCGTAAAAAGGGCTGATTGACAGCCCTTTTTTTGTTTTTGGGGCCGGTAAATTTCAAAACGGAGACCGCCTAACTTGTCAGGCAAGCTTAAACAACTGGAAGAAATTCTTCGGCCTGTGGTGGAAGGTTTGGGTTATGAGTTCTGGGGCATCGAGTATCGCTCCAAGGGCTACCAATCCATGCTGCGGGTCTTTATAGACGATGCCGAGAACGGCATAGGTATCGACGACTGCGAAAAAGTCAGCCGTCAGGTCAGTGGCGTGATGGATGTGGAAGATCCCATTCAGACCGAGTACACACTGGAGGTTTCGTCTCCGGGGATGGATCGCCCGCTGTTCCGGCCTGAGCAGTATCAGGCATTTGTTGGGCATCAAGTACAAATCCGCTTGCGCATGGCGTTTGAAGGCCGGCGCAAGTTTCAGGGGCTTATTAAAGGCGTTGAAGGCGATGATGTCATCGTGGTCGTTGAAGATCATGAGTATCTGTTGCCTTTTGACAGCATTGAAAAAGCCCACATTGTTCCGGTATTCGAGTGAGCCATTTGAATAACTCAGTAGATGCACAGTTTATTTTCAGGGCAGGGCAATCCAATGAGTAAAGAGATCTTGCTGGTAGTTGAGGCCGTCTCGAACGAGAAAGGTGTCGAGAAGGATGTGATTTTCGAGGCGATCGAGCTGGCACTCGCCACCGCTGCCAAAAAACGTTACGAAGACGAAGAGTCGGATGTGCGCGTGTCCATTGATCGTCGCACCGGAGAGTACGAAACCTTCCGCCGTTGGCTGATCGTTGATAACGATGCTGTTCCTGCGCTGGGTACAGAGCTTACGCTTCAGGAAGCTGAAGAAATTGATCCTGCGTTGAAGCCGGGTGACACCTACGAAGAGAAGGCAGAATCTGTTGCGTTCGGTCGTATCGGTGCTCAGGCTGCAAAGCAGATCATTTTCCAGAAAGTTCGTGAGGCTGAGCGCAGCAAAATCGTTGACAGCTATCGTGATCGTGTTGGCGAGCTGGTTTCGGGTACTGTAAAGAAGGTTACCCGCGATAATGTCATCGTGGATCTTGGCGCTAACGCAGAAGCCTTGTTACCCAGAGAGTACCTGATCCCGCGTGAAACATTCCGTATGGGTGACCGGGTACGTTCTCTGCTGCTTGAGATCCGTACAGATCACCGTGGGCCTCAGCTTATTCTGAGCCGCTCTGCTCCGCAGATGTTGATTGAACTCTTCCGTATTGAAGTGCCCGAGATTGCAGAAGAACTGATTGAAATCCGTGGCGCTGCCCGTGATTGTGGCTCACGCGCCAAGATTGCGGTAAAGACCAACGACCGTCGTATTGATCCGGTTGGTGCCTGTGTAGGTATGCGAGGCTCTCGCGTTCAGGCTGTTTCCAACGAACTGGGTGGCGAGCGTGTAGACATAGTTCTCTGGGACGATAACCCTGCGCAGCTGGTGATCAACGCCATGGCGCCTGCAGAGGTTGCTTCTATTGTGATGGATGAAGATCGCCACACCATGGAAGTTGCGGTTGCAGAAGACAATCTGGCACAGGCTATTGGTCGTAACGGGCAGAACGTACGCCTGGCCACCGAGCTCACAGGTTGGACGCTGAATGTCATGACCGAAGAAGAGGCCGGTGAGCGCCAGGAGCAGGAATATAATACTCTGGTTGAGCACTTTACTGCCCACCTCGATGTGGATGAAGAGTTTGCCGGTGTGCTGATCGACGAAGGTTTTACGTCTATTGAAGAAGTCGCCTACGTGCCTATGGAAGAGATGCTGGCGATTGAAGGTTTTGATGAAGACACCGTCACTGAATTACGCCGCCGTGCCAAAGATGTCCTGTTGAATCAGGCGCTGGCCAGCGAAGAAGCTCTCGACGGCGCAGAGCCGGCAGAGGACCTTCTGAGTATGGACGGAATGGACCGCAGCCTGGCGTTCAAACTTGCCGGTATGGGTGTGCGTACCATGGAAGATCTGGCGGAGCAGTCGGTTGATGACTTGCTTGAAATCGAAGGTATTGATGAAGAGCGTGCAGGACAGCTGATTATGACCGCACGCGCCCCCTGGTTTGAAGACCAGGCTTAATTCGGGAGGAGTCCAGTATGGCTGAAGTAACGGTAAAACAACTGGCCGAAGATGTAGGCGCTCCCGTGGATCGTTTGCTGAAACAGATCGTGGAAGCCGGCCTGAAAGCCCGCTCAGAAGGCGACGCTGTATCCAGCGATGAGAAGCAGCAGTTGCTGGCCTATCTGAGAAAGACCCACGGTGAAGCAGGCGCTGAGCCGAACAAGATTACTCTGAAGCGCAAAACTACAACCACGCTCAAGGCCGGCAAGGCCAAGACTGTCAATGTAGAAGTTCGCAAGCGTCGCACTTACGTAAAACGCGCAGAACTTACGCCAGAGCCGGAAGTAGAGGCGCCGGAAGAGTTGCAGGAAGAGCAGAAAATTGAGCAGCCCCAGGCAGAGCCTGCGGTGAATGTGTCGGCTGAACAGGCACCTCAGGCAGATGCAGAAGCTCCGGCTGAAACTGCGAAAGCTGAGGCACCGGTTGCTGAAGATAAGGCTTCCGCTGAGAAGCCTGAACCGAAGGAAGCACCAGAGCCCGCTCCTGCTCCGGAAGATATGCCGATTCCGCCACCAGCAGAGGGCGAAGGCAAGGATCGGAAGCCGAAGAAAAAGAAAGAAAAAGTTCGCGAGCGTGGCGACGAAACTGACGATGGCAAGCCCAAGAAAAAGCAGGCTGGTCACCGTGGTCCGCGCGGCCGCTCCGCAGATGAGCCGCTGGTGATTTCGGATGATGACGACGACACCACGTTGCGCAAACCACTGCGTGCGAAAAAGAAACCCAAAGAGAAGCGTCATGGCTTCGAGAGGCCGACCAAACCAATGGTCAGAGAAGTAGAAGTTCCAGAAGTGATTACTGTTGGCGATCTTGCCCAGCGGATGGCCGTTAAAGCCGGTGATGTCATCAAGGTATTGATGGGCATGGGCGTGATGGCAACCATTAACCAGCCACTGGATCAGGAAACATCCACTCTGGTAGTTGAAGAGTTGGGTCACAAAGCCAAACCCATCAGCGATGATGCGTTCGAGCACGATGTGCTCAGCGAATTCAAAGTGGAAGGCAAGGAAAAAACCAAGCGTGCCCCGGTTGTGAGCGTAATGGGCCACGTTGACCATGGTAAAACTTCGCTATTGGACTACATTCGCCGTACCAAGGTTGCCTCCGGTGAATCCGGCGGTATTACCCAGCACATTGGCGCGTATCACGTAGAGACAGATCACGGCATGGTGTCCTTCCTGGATACGCCGGGCCACGCCGCGTTTACCGCAATGCGCGCCCGCGGAGCCCAGTGCACCGATATCGTTATTCTGGTTGTTGCTTCCGATGACGGCGTTATGCCGCAGACCAAAGAAGCCGTGCAGCATGCCCGCTCTGCCGGTGTGCCCATCGTTGTTGCGATCACCAAGATGGACAAAGAGCAGGCAGATCCGGACCGGGTGAAGAACGAACTGGCCGCCATCGAAGTTATCCCGGAAGACTGGGGCGGTGATGTGCAGTTTGTGCCCATCTCGGCAAAGTCAGGCGAAGGCATAGATACTCTGCTGGAAGCGGTTCTGCTGCAGGCCGAGATTCTTGAGCTTCAGGCATCTCCCGATGCGCCGGCTAACGGTGTTGTTGTTGAGTCCAGCCTTGAGCGTGGTCGTGGCTCGGTAGCCACAGTGCTGGTTCAGAACGGCACCTTGCGCCAGGGCGACATGGTGGTTGCGGGATCCTTCTTCGGTAAGGTTCGCGCAATGACCGACGAAGCCGGCAAGCAAGTCAAGGATGCGGGGCCGTCTATTCCGGTTGAGATTCTCGGCCTGAACGGTACGCCGAACGCCGGTGACGAGTTCTTTGCCGTAGCCGATGAGCGCAAGGCTAAAGAGTTGGCAGAGTTCCGCCACATCCGCGAGCGCGAGCAGCGGTTGCAGCGAGCGCAAGCTGCCAAGCTTGAGAACCTGTTCGAGAACATGGGTAAAGACGAGGTGAAAACCCTCAACGTTGTTCTGAAAACAGACGTTCGTGGCTCTCTGGAAGCGATCACCAAGTCCCTGCAGGATTTGGGTAACGAAGAAGTACAGGTGAAAATCGTGTCCTCTGGCGTTGGTGGTATTGCCGAGACCGATGTAAGCCTGGCGATGGCGACAAACGCGGTTATTTTCGGCTTTAACGTGCGTGCCGATACGGCCTCCAAACGTCTCGTTGAGCAGGAAGGCCTGGATCTGCGCTACTACAGCATCATCTACAACCTTCTGGATGACGTGAAAGGCGCCTTGACCGGCATGCTGGCACCGGAATTCCGCGAGGACATCGTGGGCATTGCCGACGTACGGGATGTGTTCCGTTCACCCAAGTTCGGTCAGGTTGCTGGCTGCATGGTGACCGAGGGCAACGTATACCGGAACAAGCCGATTCGTGTACTGCGTGACAACGTGGTGATCTTTGAGGGCGAGCTGGAATCCCTGCGTCGCTTCAAGGACGATGTGCCTGAAGTCCGAAACGGTATGGAGTGTGGTATTGGTGTTAAAGGCTACGACGTGAAGGTCGGTGACCAGATCGAAGTCTTCGACCGTATCAGAGTCGAGCGTAAACTCGAATCTACGGGGGCCTGATGCCTAGAGAGTTCAGTCGTATTGATCGCCAATGCGATCAATA
>NZ_JBLXHQ010000038.1:0-23076 GCF_048259445.1 Marinobacter sp.
TATACCGGTTCGCGTTCCCCGGCTAGATTTGAACAATTACAACCTATTCGGTTGTTTGTTAACAACGAAACTGTAACAGGTTGTTTAGCATAAGAAAATTCGGACACACCGGCCTTGGCGGAATGCATTGTGCCTACAGAAATTGACACCGCTGAAAATTTACAAGGACCGAGATGATGAACCGCGAGTATGCATCCTAAAAAATTAGGGCAAATGCACGAAAGAAACCCGCACGTTATCGAGCGGATTGCTATTCATCATATAATAACATCATCAGGCGCCAGAAAAGAGGACATCAGACTTTCCGATAAATCAGTCCCTTAGCATTTCCGATTGCCACAAAAGGTGACACAAAGCTGCAGAATTGACAGAAAATATGACATTTCTCCCGATCTGCAACAAGTACAAGAACTAGCAAGCTCATAAACCGAGCCACGGTCACTTTCAGATCGGCAATACATGCCCAATTGACACCACAGCAGCTCACGCTAAAGCAAGATTCACCACTCATCCTCAATTAATCAATTGCGAATGAGTATTATTTTTGATAACTCCATGAATATCCGATCATCATAGTCAGGTTTGTGACTTGGCAATTACCGACATCAGAAAACTGTTCCTGTCCCACCAACGGGAACTGCATATTTATCTGACGCGTCTGTTGCGCGATGCGGATACCGCAATGGATTTGACGCAGGAAACATTTTTGCGCATTTCCGAGCATGCAGGTCAAGGCAAGGCACATAATGTCGTGCATACCCGCTCCTACCTTTATCGCGTTGCACACAATCTCGCGATTGATTATGTCCGCGCACAAAAGCGCAACCCGATCTCAGGCACGGATGACAGAAATCTGGAATTTATTCCAAATAATACGCCCTCTCCCGAACAGATCGTCGGTGAGCAATCCGAACTTGATTATGTGCGGCGCGCACTTGGGGAGCTGCCCGAAAAAACCCGAAATATTTTTATCCTCGTGCGAGTTGATGGCCTGACATATAGGCAAACCGCCGAAAAGCTGAACATCTCTGACAGCTCCGTGCAGAAACACGTCGCCCGTGCCATTGCCCACGTCATGCGACGCATGCGGGAAAGTCAGTCATGAATTTACACAAGTTTTTTACGCAATTCTTGCAGATTGACCGTCCTACAGATAAGGACAAGCATTGCACACCACCGGCACATGCGGGTTGAGAACATGAGCCAAATGTACGAAACACAGGAAAACATCGATCTTATCGCCGCCCAATGGGTCGCGCGCATGATTGATGGCGACCTCAGTGCAAAAGAGCACGATGCGCTCAATGTCTGGCTTGATCAGAACCCGGCCCATCAGCAGGCCTTTGTCGAGGCCAATGATGCACTTGCATTGATGGATGCATCCGTTCTTTCTCAAAACCAGAACACGACCCATGCCATAAAACAAGCTTCCCCGACACCAAACATTCTCTCGTTCGAGAAACGCATATCGCAAAAAAAACAGCACCCTCGATTGCGAAAACGAATATGGGGCTATGTCGCACTTGCCGCCAGTCTTTTGATCGCACTGATTTCCACCAGAATAATGGTGGGGGATCCAACACTTCTGCTGGCTGCCGACTACCACACATCGGTCGGCGAAGTTCGCGCAATTACTCTTGAGGATGGTAGTATCGTCACTCTTGGCCCGGATAGTGCGATCGCTGTTACCTTCACCGTCGAACTACGTCATATCGAACTGCTTTCCGGTCTGGCTGATTTTCAGGCTGTTTCAAAAGAACTAGCAAACAACCGACCATTTGAGGTCTCCACGGCCAATGGCGTGACCCGTGCGCTGGGGACACGCTTTGTCATCGACAGTTTCACCGATTACGCGACGGTTGCCGTTCTCGAACATCAGGTCGAAGTCAGTCTGTCACATAGCACATCCAAAAACAGGACAGCCGTTATATCGACAAACGAAGCTGTTCATTATGATCGCCATGCCATTGGAGAGATATCATCCATCAATCCGGACCGAATTCTGAGCTGGCAAAAAGGCAAACTTATCTTCGACCGGGTTACCTTGCGCGAAGTAGTCGCAGAGTTTTCGCGGTACCAACGCGGAACAATAATAATCGCAAACGAAGCCGCCGCCCGAAAAAGAGTAAGCGGTGTTTTTGATATGAGCGACCCACAAACCGGGCTGGATCTGATCGCAACAGAACTTGATGTACACAACGTATCGATCACACCGTTGCTGACAGTCCTCTATTAATCACCAAACCCGGCACACCAGAAACTGTAGTTTTCTGCACCTTCCTGGCTATCTGCGAACATAAAAATAAAAAAACTGAAATTTATCTTACTGAATCAGAACGCAAATCCCGTCTCTCCTAACACAAGCAAATGCAAATCATTTGCGTTATTAGACGATACCGAAGAAATGGGGGTCTGCATGGTGCAGGTAAGACAAACCGGTGAAACCGGATTGGTTAAAGGACTGACTTTTCGGCTGGCGCGCGGTGTCAGTTTGGCCGCTCTTGCCACTGGATTGGCTGTTGCGGGGATCACCGCGAACGCAAAAGCACAGCAGCAAGACACGACGACAAATAGCGTTGCACTATTTGAATTTTCCATCCCCTCACAGGACCTTAATCAGGCCCTTTTAACCTTTGCAGATCAAACCGACTTGCAATTGTTTTATGATGTGGATCGTGTTGCAGGATTGAAAAGCTCTGCTCTGACCGGCACGCACGCGCCTGCAGATGCCCTCAAAATCCTGCTGTCAGGCAGTGGCGTAACTTATCGCTTTACCGAAGAGAATACGGTTTCGCTTTCGAAACTTGAAACATCCGATGCCGAAAGTTCGACCACCATCGACCCAGTATATGTCGAAGCAAATTCACGAAAATCAGACGACCTTGCCCATGGATATGTTGCCACACGCAGCAGTGCAGGAACAAAAACAAGCACGCCTTTGGTCGAGACCGCAAAAAGCATTTCTGTCGTATCCGGGCAGGAAATGGAAGACCGTGCTGTTGCCAGCATCGAAGACGCTGTTGCCTATACTGCGGGCGTTGCAACCAACAACTACGGCTATGACCCCCGTTTTGATCAGGTCTATGTCCGTGGTTATCCAGTTCATATCTATGGCGACTACCGCGATGGCCTGCGCCAGATGACCGGGGTTTACGCAACCTTCCGAACCGAACCCTACAGCCTTGAACAGCTTGAAATCGTCAAGGGGCCAACAGCTGCCTTGTACGGGCAAACCACACCCGGCGGCTTGCTCAACAGTGTCACCAAACGTCCGCACAAAAATGCACTCAATAACGTTTACGGCCGCTTCACCAACACGGAATCTTACGAGGGCGGCTTTGATTACAATCTGGGGCTCAGCGAAAATGGCGAATGGGCATCACGGTTTGTTGGAATGGCGCGCTATGGCGAAACCAGCAACGATATTCAGGATGACCGCCAGATGTTTGCACCAACCATTCGTTGGCAGCCAAATGCAGACACCGACCTAACAGTTTACACCCTTTTTCAGCACGATGAGACCGATGCCTCCGCAACACTGTTAAACCTGAACGGCGCAATCCTTGATTACCGCACCAGTGACGCGGATTACGACTATCAGAAGCAGGATCAGTTTCAGGTTGGATACGAACTGACACATAATCTGAACAGTGTGCCTGTAACCTTGGCACAGAATGCCCGATTTGGTTATTTCGATCTCGAAGCACGTTACTTGACTGGGGGTGTGACAGGTGGCGGCTGGAAGAATTCCAACACCGAGTATCACCGGGCGGCCCAGGCTGTACAAGAAACCTTGTGGAGCGCACAGGTCGACAATCAGGCGATCACAACGTTTGATACAGGCAACGTTAAACATGAGGTTTTGACAGGTCTGGATCTGATGTATTCGCAGTCCGATTACAGGTTTGGTTCAAGCGGAGTGCTTAGTGATTACACCTTCTTTCTGAACAATCCTGACAAGGCAATTTCCGGCACGACACCTGCTTATACAACATTTGATGATGTCACCTACAACCAGTCGGGCATCTATGTTCAGGACCAGATTAAACTTGGAAACTGGCGTCTGAATGGCGGTGTGCGTTTTGACTATACAGAACGCAAACGTATCAGTCGCCTGACCAACACCGGATCCAACGACTACAATACCGCGACCACTTTTAATGCAAGCGCGCTTTACGCGTTTGACAATGGTGTGTCGCCTTATGTCAGTTGGGGGACCTCGTTCCTGCCAAGCACAAGTCAGGACTCGGAAGGCAAAATGCTGACCCCGACAGAGGGCGAGCAGTATGAAGTCGGCGTTAAATACGAACCAGCTGGCTTTGACAGCTTCGTCACAATCTCGGCCTATCGCCTGACCGAAGACAATGTCGCGCGCTATGCCGGGTACAGTTCATCAGTCGGGTCTTACTATGAATCAATAGGCAAGCTTGAATCACGTGGCCTTGAGGTCGAAGGCACAGCGAACGTAACCGACAGCCTCAGCCTTGTTGCGAACTTCGCCTACAACAATGCCAAGATCGTCAAAGGCAGCTATCGTGGCAACACGCCACTGGTAACACCGGAAAAAACCGCATCAACCTGGGCGAACTACACCTTCCATGATGGCCCGCTAAGCGGCCTTGGAATCGGCGCAGGTGTCCGCTACACCGACTCAAGTTATGCTAACTACAATAACACCAGCAAGAACAAGCCCTACATGCTGATGGATGCAGCCATTCGTTATGACTTCGGCGCGATCAGCAACAAGCTTGAAGGCCTGTCACTTGCAATCAACGGCACCAACTTGACTGATAAAGAGGCCGCCATTTGCAACAATGGATACTGCTACCAGAACGAAGGGCAGACCATCGCAGCAACGTTGAAATACGACTGGTAACCATATATTCCGGGGCGCCATATCGCGCCCCGGACCTGCTTCCTGCGGTTCCCGTTAAACGCGGGTTTTCTGCGTTTTCATAAGATTGTTTTATGGCCATGAATTTAACTGATCACCCTGTTGTACTTGCCATGCAAGATACCCGTTTCGAAACAGCAGAGGGTATCAAACTTCTGGATGAACTCTCTGTCACCTTTCGCACCGGAAGTCTGACGGCAATTGTCGGCCATAACGGCTCAGGAAAGTCCACTGCGCTTAAAATGCTGGCCGGACTAAACAAGCCATCAAATGGAACAATCACGCTCTATGGCCAAGACATCGCTGAATTTGGTGCAAGGGAATTTGCAAAGAACGTCGCCTATCTGGCACAGGACCCTGGTGATGGCGCCGACTATACGGTCGAGGAACTCGTCAAATTAGGACGCTACCCCTGGCACGGCCCATTCGGCAGACTACGGGACAAGGACAGGCAGGCAATTGAACGGGCAATCCTTTTGACCGGACTCGAACCACTTCGTCAGCGCGCAGTCAGAACCCTGTCTGGTGGCGAACGGCAGCGAGCATGGATTGCCGTCACTCTGGCACAGCAAGCACCATGTCTTTTACTTGATGAACCGATCTCGGCACTCGATCTCGCCCATCAGTATGAGATTTTACTTCTACTCGAAAAACTCGGCAAACAGGATGGCTTGTGCATCATTACCGTTTTGCATGACATCAATCTTGCTGCACGATTTGCAGATCATATTGTTGCGTTGAAAGGCGGCCGCCTGGTCATAGATGCCACGCCGGGCGAAATCATGCAGCCCGACATGCTGCACGATATATTTGGTATGGACATGCTCGTACACCCCCATCCAACCAATGGGCATCCCGTTGCCCTTGCCAATCTGTGACGGGGCGTCATTCAATGTATAAAATTGCACCTTCACATTCACGCAGATCATTTTTAGGCCTTGCCACCCGTGCCTCGATTTTTGCTGGGTCAAGCTGCACATTCTCTGCGCTTATGTCTCAACCCACTTCGGCCCAAACGCCCAAACGCATCGTGATTGCCGACGGGGCAATTAGTGAAACAGCACTGGCCATGGGAATTGTTCCACTGGCAATGGCTGATATTCCTGGCTATCGGGCATGGGTGCAGGAACCGGAAGTCCCGGACCAAGTGATTAATCTAGGCGCACGTTTCCAACCAAGCCTGGAACGACTGGCACAGCTTGAACCTGATCTGATCCTGACCAGCAGCTTTTATGCAAACCAGTATTCCAACCTCCGAGATCTGGCCCCTATCGAGAAAATCGACATTTATTCCAGTAGCAAGACACCGTTTCTAAATGCGATTGCCGCTGCACACAAAATTGGTGATGTCACAGGTTATCCAGATGCCGCCAACAGACTGGTTTATGAAAGCTCTGAACAAATTGAACAAGCGAGCCGATCTCTTTCCAAGACCAAGTCGAACTCGGTTTTAATCACAAGTATGCTATCCCCGCGACATATGCGTGTGTTTGGCCAAAACAGCTTGATGCAGGATGTGATTGATCGATTACCCATTCACAACGCCTGGACCGGCCCGACCAACCATTGGGGTTTTGCGACCGTCACAATCGATCAGATCGCACACTATAGTGATGCTGCGATGATTGCCATCGAACCGGTTCCCCACAATGTCGAACGGGCAATTGATCACAGCCCCATTCTTTCGGAACTTCCACCCATCAAAAGATATGGGCTGATCAAGATGCCGCCCATCGCAACTTTTGGCGGGCTATATGCCGCCGGTCGGTTTGCCAGATTGTTGGCCAGTTCTCTGTCAAATACCAGCACAGGGAATGCGGAGCCCGCATCATGACAACCCTATTGCGTAAGCCTTCAATGTATCACGGGACAATTCCCGTAGCACTTTTTGGTACCATGGCGTTACTCAGCATCATCTCTCTGCGCATCGAAACCGGGAGCCTCAATCCAGCAGACATTCTTGATCTTGCAACCACCACAGGCATACAAAGCTTACTTTTGACACATAGTTGGATACCACGGTTTCTGATCGCGCTCATCGCGGGCGCGGGTCTTGCGACGGCTGGTGCCCTATTTCAACACACTCTTAAAAACCCGTTGGCATCCCCTTCCACACTGGGGCTTGCCGGCGGCGCAAAACTGTTTCTAACACTGGCCACATTGTATGTACCGAGCGCGCTCTTCATTGGTCACGATGTCATCGCGCTACTTGGCGCTTTACTGGTTGGTGCGTTGGTTTTTGCACTTGCCCGACGCAGTGGTTTTTCGCCCCTGATCGTGATCCTTACGGGGATGATTGTTGCGCTCTATTGCGGAGCAGTGACCACGGCACTTGCGATCATTCATCATGAATGGCTCAAAAGCCTATTTATCTGGGGAAGCGGTGACCTGACGCAGGATGGCTGGTACATCCTTGGTCCGCTAAGTATCAAGGTCGCGGTTGGTTTCGCCGTTGCTGTCGCTTTGGCCCGCCCGCTTGAGATGTTAAATCTTAATGATCATCAGGCAACAGCACTTGGCGCATCTCCTGCACGTCTGCGTATGTTGTGTCTTTTGATCGGTTGCTGGTTAACCGCAACCATCGTTGCTGCAGTGGGCATTGTCGGCTTTGTCGGCTTGGCCGGCCCTGCAATCACCCGAATGCTTGGCATTCGGCGGTTACGATCAAAACTTGGCTGCTCTGCGGCATTTGGTGCCCTGCTGCTTTGTGCTGCTGACCAGGGCGTTCAGGTTCTTTCTGCCCATATCGGTACCCTTGTTCCTGTGGGGGCGCTGACCGGCATTTTTGGCGGGCCACTTCTGATCATTCTCATCAGGCAACTCCGTGCGAATGCCTCGTCTGTGCGAAATACAACATCGATACAGACAGGAAACAGAAGCCTTCTTCAAATCAGGTCTCTGCTTGGCTTGCTTGTGCTTCTGACCTTAGTGGGGGCAATATTCATCGGGCGCGACATCGATGGTTTCTGGCAGTTTCAATGGGCCGGTGACCTTCAAACAGTCTGGCCATGGCGCAGAGCACGTATTCTTGGGGCACTGGCAGCTGGCACAATGCTGGCGATTGCCGGCACCATATTGCAACGCATGACCGCAAACCCGATGGCCAGTCCCGAAAGTCTGGGTGTAAGCGCCGGTGCTGCGATTGGCATGATAGCCATCATTTTTTCGATTGATGCGCCATCTGCCTGGCTTCAGATTTCAGGTGCGTCCATTGGTGCGTTCGCGACACTACTTTCTATTTTTGCTCTGACTCGACAATCGGGTTATGCGCCAGAACGCATTCTCATCGCCGGGATTGCAATTGGCGCATTATTTGATGGTTTCATCGCGTTTCTGATGGCGGGCGGCGACCCACGCGCGACACAATTGCTGGCCTGGAGTTCCGGATCGACCTATGGCCTCAGCTTTGATCGCGCCAGCATTCTGGCAATCGTTGCAATTGCGGTATTACCAGTCCTGCCTGCGTTTGCCCGCTGGCTTGATCTGTTTCCGCTTGGCCCGACCACCACAAGATCATTGGGGGTAGACCTGTCGATATCGCGCGGCACGATGTTGTTGTTTTCCGCCCTACTGACAGCAGCAGCAACACTTCTGGTCGGGCCACTCAGCTTTGCCGGACTTATCGCCCCACATCTTGCGCGTTTGGCTGGCTTGCGCCACGCATTTTCACACACAATGGGCGCAGCGGTAATAGGTGCTGCCCTGATGGTAACTGCTGATTGGCTTGGGAGGATGCTGTTCTTCCCGTGGGAAATACCTGCTGGCCTGATGGCAGCGATCATTGCCGGACCGATCCTGGTTTGGCTTCTTTTGCGTATCGGACGAAGTGGTTCATGATGCCAACACCCCAACACGGGCCTAACATAACCCGACATCCGTCGACATCCGATGAGACGGACACCAAACTGCTTTCTGAAATTAAGATAAATCTTTCTCAAGGAACCTATCAAGGAGTTGGCGAACGCCATCGCATTACGTCTGGCGCGCTTGATGGTATTGACTGCTTTGACCTGCATGATCCCGCACGTCTTTCGCTGCTGCTTGATCACTATTGCCAGGCGAAATACCCCAATGATGATCGACGTGCGGCAATTTCAATGTGGTCGCAATGGTATTTCGGACTTCTACTGTCACCCCTACTTGTTATGGGAGCTGCAGGCGAAGTCCTATTACCGTTCGAAGCCGGATTTATAAACCTGAAGTCCGATGATACAAATTGTCCGACTGGATTTGACCTTGTCGACAGGCGCGTTCGCCAGACTGTCCAACACCCCTTGGCACCTGATCCGTGGATACATTTTCATGATCTGATCACCAACCACCTCAGACCTTTAATCGCATCACTTTCGACGGCATCAAAGGTTTCACCCAAAGTATTTTGGTCAAATGTCGGGGTGGTCATTGCCCATGTCGAAAATAGTGTCCTCAAGGAGCACCGCATTTCGCTTACGCCATTGATCACTGATGTAAAAGGGCCTGACGGGATGCGCAACCCGCTGGCCAATCCATATAGCACCAAGCAGTCTGAAGGTGGCAGTCTTTCCAGACGTGTGTGCTGCCTGCGCTATTTGCTGACCAGTGTTGATATCTGTTCAACCTGCCCGCTCGCCAAAATTTAGAGCTTTCGCAAGTACCCTGTTTGACTACGGTCCCCACCGGATCCAGCAGTTTTCCTTACTGAAACCGATCGATAATCCCGTTTAATGAACGGTGTAATTCACCATCTGGCTCAGTTACTTGAACATTTATCATTCCTTTGATGAAAACACGTCAAAGAAGTGACGTCTGCGGCCCTCACAAATTCAGCGAGGATACCCAATTGCATAGAAACGCATCACAAATGAACGATTTGCATAAACACCAGGACATAAACAAAGAACGTAAAGCGCCATAACCCCGAATTATAACGAGCCAAATGGTGCGCTCGAACCTGTGGCAAATACGCAGGTAAAGGCCGGGTAAGAATGTGAGGAGGGTTGTCAGGTGCCACAGAAGGTGACATTGGACTTCAATTGAAATCAATCACTTAGCGTTTTCGATTGCCAGAAAAGTTGACATGGATTGACACAAAACATGACAAAAAGCTGCACGATTGACAGAAAAGATGGCATTCCGCCCAAATGCAACAAAACGTTTATCGGATCAGTTCAGGCATTTGGTTTTAACAATTCAAATGCCTGAACTATTCCACATCAATTTTATCGGTCAGACAAGATCAGCAGGCAAAACATCCGCCGGGATGTTCTGATAGCAAACCGGACGCAAGAAGCGACGGATAGCCATGGTACCAACCGACGTCGCGCCAAAGTTGGTTGATGCCGGATATGGTCCGCCATGTACCATGGTGTCGGAAACTTCCACGCCAGTCGGGAAACCATTGGCCAGAATACGGCCCGCCTTGCGTTCCAAAATCGGCAGAAGCGAACGGGCATCGGCTGCATCCCCGGCATCAAGATGCAAGGTGCAGGTCAGTTGACCTTCAAACGCCTTGGCGACGGTGCGCATTTCATCCATGTCCTTAACCCGGACAACAAGACCAAGCGGCCCAAAGACTTCTTGGCCCAACTCATGATTTGAAATCCAGTTTTCACCGGTGGTTTCAAACAGATATGGCGTCGCATTACGCAGATCGCACGAGGTGGTCAAAACGTCTTTGACACCACTGGTCGCGCCAATGCGTTTGGCCCCAGCGCGATACGCATCCGCCATGCCATCGGTCAGCATGGTTTGCGCACTGACATCCGAAAGCCCAGCCTTGGCTGCAGCCACAAACGCATCCGCATCGGGCCCGTCAATCACAACCGCAATCCCCGGATTGGTGCAGAACTGCCCAGCACCCATGGTCAACGATCCAGCCCAGCCTTTACCAAGCGCGTCGCCGCGTTCTTTCATGGCAACCGGCATCATAAACATCGGATTGACCGAGCCAAGTTCGCCAAAGAACGGGATTGGTTCCGGACGGCTTGCGCACAGATCAAACAGTGCCCGGCCGCCGCCAAGCGATCCGGTAAAGCCAACAGCCTTGATCAGCGGATGCTGCACAAGGCTTTGGCCGACATCGCGTTTACCCCCTTGAATAAGGCTAAATACGCCCGGATGAACGCCACATGCCTTAATCGCGGCATCAATCGCCTGGGCGACAATTTCACCCGTCCCCGGATGAGCCGAATGGCCCTTAACCACAACCGGACAGCCCCCCGCCAATGCAGATGCTGTATCACCGCCGGCAACCGAGAACGCCAATGGGAAGTTGGACGCGCCAAATACCGCCACCGGACCAATCGGACGCTGCATCAAACGCAGATCCGGACGCGGAAGAGGTGCCCGATCCGGCAATGCTTCGTCATGACGACGATCCAAATACGCCCCATCAAGAATATGACTGGCAAACAGACGGAGCTGCCCAACCGTACGGCCGCGCTCGCCCTGAAGGCGTGCTTCCGGCAGGCCGGTTTCCTGGGTGCCAATTTCGGTGATTTCATCACCGCGTGCATCGATCTCGTCGGCAATTTTATTCAGCAACGCCGCGCGGTCTTCGCGGGTGGAATAGGCAAAGCTCCAAAATGCTTCTTCAGCAGCCTTAGCCGCCTGATCGACCAGTGCCGGGGTGCCGACCGGGAATGTGTTGGCCGGACCGTGTGCTGGTTCGGACTGGAACGTTACATCGCCCGCAACCCAGTTACCTGCGATCAGATGTTTGCCTGTTAGTGTATAGGACATAAATGCCTCCTTGATGCGGTAGCACCACGAGCCAGCGAATAATTCCGGCGTCGATACCGACTTAAGAACGTTGTAGATAGATGCGTTAAACATCGGTGTTTGAGATTGCCCCAAATGCGTGGGACCAGAATGCGATTACGATTGCATCCAATCCACAAGGAAAAGGTAGCTTTGCGGGAAGTATGCCGTGATCAACAGAACCGCGATCATACCGATCATAAATGGCAAAATTGCCCGACTGATTTCGGTAACGCTTAGCTTGGAGACCGAGCTTGCAACGAACAGGTTCACACCAAGAGGTGGCGTACAAAAGCCGATGGCCAAATTGACCGTCATCATCACCCCAAACACAAGTGGTTCCATGCCGATTGCGGTCATCACCGGCAGCAAAATCGGCGTCAGAATAATGATCGCAGCCACCGTCTCCATGAACATTCCCACAACTAGCAACAGAAGGTTGACCAGCGCAATAATCACAACAGCACTGTCCGATACACTTTGAAGTGCCAAAGCCACCTGTTGCGGAATTTCAGCAATCGTAATTAGGCGTCCAAAAGCGACCGAGAACATAACCAAAGCCAAAATACGGGCGCTGCTTTTTGCACTACTGAAAAGAACGTCATACAGGTCTGAAAACGACATTTCTCGATAAACAAACAAGCTTATAACTGCCGCATAAGCTACTGCGATCGCCCCCGCTTCGGTCGGGGTGAAGACACCACCATAAATTCCACCAAGAATGATGAAAGGCGTTAACAATGCCCAGAAAGAGCGCCTAAGAGTGATCCAAATACCCGTCCTTTCAGTCGCAACCGAAATCTCGGCTACGTTATTTCGCAGCAAGAAACGGCTAGTCACTGCGAATGTTACGCCCAGCAGCATACCTGGAATAATACCAGCAAGGAAAAGGGCGCCGATTGAGGTGTTTGAACTTACGCCATAAACAATCAGCGGAATACTTGGCGGAATAAGAACACCAATCATCCCGGAAGACGCTGTCAACGCAGACGTAAAGGCGCGCGGATACCCAAGCCGCCCCATTTGCGGTATCAGGTTTGAGCCAACAGCTGCGACCGTTGCAGGCGATGACCCCGAGATTGCAGCAAAGAACATGGACGCAAGAATATTGACATACGCCATGCCCGCGCGAAGCTTTCCGACCAACTGAAAAGCAAGATCAACAAGCCTTCGCGATAAGCCGCCCGACTGCATCAACTCGCCAGCCAGTACGAAAAGCGGCAATGCAATCAGTGGGAAAGTGTCAGAAAGACTGACCATCGAGCTTACAAGCGTATTTAACGATGGGGCTCCCGGTGCGATTAAAATCGTAGCAAGAGCAGCCCCGCCAAGCGACAACGCCACTGGAAAGTTCAGAAGCAAAAGAAGCGCAAGAGTACCAAACAAAATTGCAGACAGCACAGCGTTAATCCTCAGCTTAAATCGGCTTCAGGTTCAGCAGGTGAAAACAGACCGACAACAAGCCTCAGGACGGATAATCCGCACCCTGCCAAAACAGACAGATAAAGAATCCAAACTGGCAACCCAAGAACAACTGAAGACTGGCGCCAGATAAATGGTTTTACCATTGTCGAATAGGTGATGTACCCGAGATAGCCAAGGAACAGGATACTGCCAAGCCCCACGAATATCTTAAGCATTGAGCCGATAGGCCCGCCGACCATGTCAACGATTGCACCGACACTTATGTGTTCATTTTTTTGGTAGTTTGCCGAAAACCCAAGCCATGCCATCCACAGAAAGAACCATGAGGTTAATTCTTCTGACCATGCCAAAGACTGCCCCGAAACGTAGCGCATAAATATCTGCATCAGAACAAGAACAACAATCGCCAAAATTGAAAGCACGCAGAGTGCCTTCTCCACAGCATTTACATGTCGCATCAGATGCCTCTTTGTGCCGTTTAAAACAGACGAGGGGCAAAGCCCCTCGTCATTTGACGCCCTCCGATCAGCAATTAGCTGGTGGAAAACTCAGCAATCTTGGCCATCCAAAGGTCATAGATTTCTGTGCCAACACGCTCGCGGAATTCGCTGGCAATGGGCTCCATCGCTTTGACGAATTTAAGCTTCTGTTCAGGCGTGAGGGTCGTCACCTGAACACCATCAGCTTTGATTTCTTCAAGATAATCGTTATTTTCACTATCGATGAGCTCGAAGTCATAGCTGATGGCTTCCTTCATCGCTTCGCGCAAAAGATTCTGATCGTCCTCAGACAGATCATTATAGAATTCCGCGTTCATAACCGGCAAATACAACGCCAGAACATGATTGGTCAGCGTCATATACTTCTGAACTTCCTGGAACTTCTGGGTATAGATCTGGGAAATCGGGTTTTCCTGACCGTCAATCACACCAACCTGAAGAGCAGCATAAACTTCGCCAAAGTTCATCGGGGTCGGGTTCGCACCCAGTGCCTTAAACGCCGCGATATGAGTTGGCACCTTCATCGTACGAAGCTTGATACCATCCATATCTTCCGGGGATGAGATAGGACGGGTATTATTGGTCAGCACGCGCTGCCCCATTTCCATCCACCCTAGGCCCACAAGATCAAGATCTTTAAGGCGCGCCATAAGCGCATCGCCAGCTTCGGAATTCAGAACCTTAAACGCAACATCCTTGTTTGGATAAATGAAAGGTAGTTCCGCAACTTCAAAAGCCTCGTCCCACTTTGCAAAGAATGACGGCGGCTCTACAGCCATTTCCACAGAACCAGCCAACACAGCTTCGACCATACCGGTATCTCCGGCAATCTGTCCGGACGGAAAGATCTGAACATCAATACGATTGTTGCTGCGTTCTTCAACGATTTCAGCGAAACGCTCAAGCGCCTTGTGCATATGGAACTGCGGGCTAGAACCGTGCGCTACACGAATTTCGATATCCGCTGCGTTTGCAATCAGTGGCGAGAAGGCCACCGTTGCTCCGAGCATAAGACCCAGCATCTTTTTCATGTTGTATTCCTCCTGATTTATAATTGTTTTGCTGAGAAAAAAAGATCTCAGCGCACCTAAAGCGACTGCACAACAGTTGCTTCAGGCGAGGATATTTCCGGCTTCGAAAATTTCAGTGGGTTGCGCAACGCACGACCAAAAGCAGGAAGTGCGATTTCAAAAACATCACCATCAACCGTCTGCACACCATCGGCATGGCTTAAGGTTGCAGTCCCGAAGAAATGAACATGCACGTCGCCTGGACGCCGGAATTGGCTGTACTTGAAATGATGATGTTCAAGATTGGAAATCGTGTGGGCCATGTTGGCTTCACCGGTCAGGAACGGCTTGCTCCAGATTATGTCATCGCCTCGATGCACACTGCTTTGGCCTTCGAGATGATTGGGCAAATTTTCCAGGAGCAACTCTGGGCCAAAGCTACAGGCACGCAGTTTTGAATGCGCCAACCAAAGGTAGTTCGCCCGCTCGGTAACGTGATCTGAAAATTCATTTCCGATGGCAAACCCAACACGATAAGGAGCACCGTCATCGCCGATCACGTAAAGACCGACAAGTTCAGGTTCTTCGCCCGCATCCTTTGCAAAGGATGGCACAGGTATCGGCTGCTCAGGAGCGACGACAATAGATCCATCGCCTTTGTAGAACCACTCAGGTTGTGCGCCGACTTGTCCTGCGTCGGGTTTTCCCGCTTCAAGTCCCATACGGAACATCCGCATAGAGTCCGTCAGGTTTTCATCAGATTGTGCGATTTTCTGATGCATAGCTGAACGCGTATCCGCGCTGCCCAGATGGGTTAGTCCTGTTCCTGATACAAGACATTTGCTTTCATCCGGATGGGTAAACGGCGGTAATAATTTCCCGTTTTCCAAGACGTTTGCATAGTCAAGAACACCGTCTTTCGGTGCTTCTTCAACAATTTGAACCAGGGTTTTCTTTTGAGAAATCGCCTGATGTGCCAAGGCATAAACACCACCATCGCCACGTAAAAGACGCAGCGTATCTGCGTCTTCCACAACAGCAACGCGCACTTGACCATCTTTGGAAAGTTGAACAATGCGCATGACGACTACTCAATCACATTAAAGTCGTCGAGATAACGGTCAGAAAGGCTCAAACCTAGACCTGGCTTGTCATCATCAAGATTGATAAAGCCATTTTCTGGCGCAGGATCACCTTCGAAAATATAGTAGAACAGCTCGTTACCGACTTCGACATCATGTACCGGGAAGAATTCCGACATCGGGGATGCCAATGTCGACATCGTCAAATGGTAATTATGCATTTGTCCCGCATGCGGTACCACCGGCACCTGATAGGCTTCGGCCAATGCGTTAATCTTGTGGGCCGCAGTAATACCGCCGACACGGTTGGTATCATACTGAATGACACTCACAGCACGCTTTTCAAGAAGCTGGCGGAAGCCGAAAACGGTGTACTCATGCTCGCCGCCGGAAATAGGCACAGAACCCATATTATTTAGTTCTGCATAACCGTCGATATCATCGGCAATGACCGGTTCTTCAAGCCAACGCGGCTGGAACTTCTCAAGCTTGGGCAAAATACGCTTGGTATAATCGAGGTCCCATCCCATATAGCATTCCAGCATAAGATCGACATCTTCGCCAATCACCTCGCGGACGGCTTCAACACTTTTGATATTTTCGCGAACCCCCTCGGGACCTTCTTTAGGGCCGTAGCCAAAACGCATTTTGACGGCTTTAAACCCTTGATCCATGTATGATTGCGCTTCGCGCTGCATCTCGTTCAGATCAACCCGATACAGCTTGGAAGCATAGCAAGGGATCTTTTCTTTTGTGCGACCACCGAGCAATTTAAAGACAGGGCGCCCAACGGCCTTGCCCATAATGTCCCAAATGGCGATATCGATCGCCGAAATGGCGGCCATGCCAACACCTTTGCGTCCCCAAGCCAGAGTCGAACGGTACATTCGCTGCCACAGATATTCATAGTCAAACGGATCATGACCGATCACCAGCGGCGCAAGATAAAGATCAATGATCTGCTTTGCGATACGAGGGGCCAGCGCCACATTGCCAAGACCGACGATACCCTCGTCTGTTTCGACTTCAACCACAGTCCAGCCGTGAAAGCGAAATGTGCCCATTGAGTCGCCGCGGTCCCACAACGCGTCCATCGCGTTGGAACAGAAGTTCGCCTGCGGAGGGACTGTTTTGCCCTTCCACTCAAATGTGCGCGCCCGAACATTGGTAATTTTCATTGAGTTGTTTCTTTCGTGATTAGGTTGGCAAGAATTGGATGAGAGGCTTCGTTAACCGTCCATAATGGATCGACTAGACTTGAAGACCGTGCTCAAGTGGGTGCGGATCGCCGCTTCTGCTGCATCGGGGTCATGGGCCCGCAAAGCCTCAAAGATTTTGACGTGATCTTGATAACTTCGCGCAATAGCCCCTTCGCGCCGCAAGGCGGGGCGCCGGAATTCCAAGCCGTATCCGTAAAGATCGCAGACGATATCTATCAGCATGTTATTGGCAGCACTGCGATAGATGGTCTCATGAAAGACGTGATCCGATATCTGAAACCTCACCGGATCCTCATGCATGGTTTCCTGATCTTTAAGAAGGCTTTCCAAGCGCGCCAGTGCAGAGTCAGAAATAAGCTTTGCAGCTTCGCGCACGACCGAGATCTCAATAAGTTCACGCGCAGCGGTAACCTCTTCAAATCGGTATTCACCAACCCCGCCAATACTTGCTTGCGGACGCTTATCGGCCGCTAGGTCGGGCCCGATAACGCGAGATCTTGCGCCTTGCGAGACTTCGACCATTCCGCGGGCAGCAAGAATCTGAATGGCACCACGCACCGTTTCGCGACTGACCCCCAAAGAAGAAACCAGCGAACGTTCACTGGGCATTTCATCGCCGGGAAACAGCAAGCCAACAGCGATCATGTTCGCCAACTTGTCGGCCAACTGATCCTTGACGGTGCGCTTGCTCAAACCTTTGCCGGTAAGCTGCAAGTCAGCATGAGTGAAAGAAGATTTTACCATCGCCTTACCTAACTGGTTTGCTGGACCGATAACTAGACCAGTTGTGATGTACAACATTCACCAAAAAGGAGTCAAGGGGAACGCTTTACGAAAACTTGATTGAAAAATTATAGAGGAATCAGTGCAATCGGTCGGGCTCCTAAATAAGACCCCGACCGTGCAAAAGGTTTCTAGGCTGCCAGGCGCGTCTGACGCCGATTGCTGCCCATGCGCGCGACAACTTCAAATGCTGCCAATACAGCACCAACATTTGCCCGACCCTGACCGGAAATGTCGTAAGCAGTCCCATGGGCTGGCGTTGCTACCGGTATAGGCAAACCGCCCTGCACTGTTACACCACGATCAAAGCCAAGAAGCTTGATCGCGATCTGGCCCTGATCGTGATACATCGTGACGATTGCATCAAGTTCACCGGCCTGCGCCTTAAGAAAGATCGTATCAGCCGGCCATGGCCCATCCACGGGAAGACCAAGGCTTTTGGCCTTTTCAACGGCCGGCGCGATGATATCGATTTCTTCGCGCCCGAAATTACCACCATCGCCCGCATGCGGATTAAGGGCAGCAACACCAACGCGCGGCTGCTCAACACCATTGGCAACGAGAGCATCCGCAATCAACCGAACGGCATCAACAATCCGCTCTACCGAGATTCTTTCTGCCACACTTGCCAGTGCAATATGGCTGGTTACCCGGCTGGTCCAAAGGCCTTCCATGGTATTGAACTCGCAAACTGGACCATCATGACCGATATGCTCGGCCATATAGTGCAACTCATCCTCGTGCCCCATGCCGCCGCGGATCATCGCTTCCTTATTAAAGGGCATGAACAAAATACCATCAACCTTTTCGTCACGCGCAAGGTCAAGAGCAACATCAAGCGTCCGTAAGCTTGCGACACCTGCTTTTGCATCGACAACCCCAGGATTGATATGATCAGCGTCGAAAAATGCGGTTTCAATATAGGGATAGGCGTCTTTGGGCCAGCTTGCCGGAAGATTCTCAATCGCCACCAGATCGATGCTCAAACCTGTGTCCTTACGACCACGATCAATGAGGCACTTGTCCCCAATAACAACAACATCAGCCTTTTCGCGGATGTCACTGCGAGATAGAAGACGCACAAGTAGTTCCGGACCAATACCATTGGCATCACCTGGTATAACTGCAAGGCGCGGTTTTACGTTAAAAGTCATCGGTAGAATATCTCCACAAGGGTCATGGGAATGAACGGCAAGTAGGTGACTGCCAATAGCACAGCAACCAGCACGCCGATGAATGGCGCATTGACCTTGGTCGTTTCCCAGATATCGGTTTTGGCAATCGAGCAGGATGTCACCAGCACACTTGCGACTGGCGGCGTCTGCTGACCGATTGCAAGATTAAGCGTCAGAATGATGCCAAAATGGACCGGATCAATCCCGACCTGCTGAATCAGCGGCAGAACAATCGGCACCACCAAAATAATGGCAGCCGCCCCATGAAGGATGCACCCCAGCACCAACAGCAGCACATTGAGCAGCATCAGCACAACAAACGGATCATCGGTAAAGCCCGTGATCGCGGTTGCTAGCATCTGCGGCAGCCCTTCTTCGGTCAGGTAAAGACCAAGAACAGCCGAAGTTGCAACCAGCAACATCACGGTTGCGGTCTGATTAATGCCTTCGCGCAGCGCATTAAAGAACATCGGAAAATCGAGCTCCCGATAGATGAAACCACCGATAACAACAGCGGCAACGACGGCCAGCCCGGCACCCTCGGTCGCAGTAACAAGGCCACCGAAAATACCCCCAAGAATGATAAACGGCAGGGTTAACGCCCAGGCCGCATCCCGGAAAGTCTGGCGCACCCGTTTGAGATCAAACCGCTCATCGCGTGGAATGTCATGCTTGACTGCAAAATAGTAACTGACGCACATCAGACCGAACGCCCCCAGAAGCCCCGGCACCACACCGGCAACAAACAGTTGGACAATCGACGTATCAGACAATGCGCCATACAGGATCATGGGGATCGACGGCGGAATAATGATCGCAAGAGAAGCGGACGACGATGTAATCGCCGCAGCAAAAGTGCCTTTGTATCCCTTACGTTTCATCCCCGGGATCAGAACCGAACCGGTTGCAGCAACATCAGCCACCGCAGACCCGGAAATTTCCGCAAAAAATAGCGATACGCCGATGTTGACCATCGCCAACCCGCCACGCATGAAGCCAATCAGCGCCGAGACAAATTCGATCAAGCGTCGCGAGATCGACGAGGTATTCATCAAGGCACCCGCCAGAATGAACAGCGGAATGGCAATCAACGGGAAACTGGTCGCACCATCAAACAGCGCAAGCGCCGCGTTATAGAAGCCTGGCACACCATGCAGCGTATACACACCAACCAAAGCGGCGGCCCCGATGGATACCGCAATCGGCACCCCCATAAAGACCAGAAAGAACATCAAAGGAAGGATGATTGAAACGGCCATCATGCTGCCCTTTCACTAATCGGCGCGTCAGATTTTTGCGCCTTGGCGATCTCGTGGTTCATTTCTTCAGTTTCGACATCAAGTGCCGTCACCATGCGGTTCCATGCGTCCGGAAGGCTCAGAATCTGACCAATGACAAAAAGGCCACAGCCGACCGGGATCACCGACTGGGTAAATTGCAAACCAACCCATGGCAGGGAAATAAGGGTTTCACCGCCCATGACCCGAAGGACAAACCACCCGGCCCAGGCCATTGCAGCAAATACCGCAATCACGATAACTTCCCCGATCAGGAAACCGATCTTGCGCAGCGGTAATGGCATAGCAAGAAGAAGCCCAGAAAAGCTCAGATGGGACCGGCGTACGGCCGCCAAAGCAGCACCATAATATGTAATCCAGGCCAACATCACCGAAGCGACTTCGTCGTACCAGACTAGAGAGTTGCCGGTATAACGGAAGACAACCGCCAAGATCACGATCAACGCAAGAATGGTGATCAATGCCATGGTGAAAACTTCAAGAATGCGCCGGAACAGAACTGCCGCGAACTGCATCGCGTTTTCTCCTATCGAAAACGAAATTCGAAAATGCGGGGCAACCATTGGCATGGCTGCCCCGGTCCGGTTTACTCGGCAGTCGCGAGGGCTGCATCGACCAGCGCCTGACCACCATCAATATCGGCGGCAAACTTGGCGTAGATCGGCTTTGATGCCTCGACAAAAGCAGTGCGATTGGCGGTATTGACCTCCATACCAGCAGCATTCAGCTCGTCAAGAATATCCTTGTCGGCCTTCGCACCAGCATTGCGCGACCAAAGGCCTGCTTCACGTGCGGCCGCAACCAACACATCACGGATTTCCGGGTCCATATCATTATAGACCGAAAGCGCCATGGTCGGATAAGACGGTGAATAAATGTGCCCCGACATGGTCAGGTATTTTTGCACTTCGTTGAGCTTTGCCGCTTCGATATTGGTCAGCGGGTTTTCCTGACCATCGATCACGCCGGTCTGCAACCCCACAAAAACCTCTGAAAAGGCCATTGGAGTCGGATTAGCACCATAGTTCGAGAACATGGCGACACGCCATTCCGACTGGGGTGTCCGCAGCTTGATCCCGTCCAGATCGGATGGCACGTTGATTGGGCGCTCGTTATTGGTAATCTGACGGAAGCCGTTTTCCCAAAGAGCAAGAACCTTATAACCCGATTTCTCAGCCTGCGGCGCAATGGTCGGCCAAAACACTGACTCTTCAATTTTAGCGAGTTGATCACGATCCTTCACAAGGAACGGCAGATCAAACAGCGCAAACTTGTCGGCAATGGTTGGCATGGTGGAAGACGGCAAGGTGATCTGAACTGTGCCAAGTTTAAGACGCTGCATTAGCTCTTTGTCCTTACCCAGCTGGGCAGAGTCAAAAAGCTTCACAATCGCCTTATCACCAAGTCGCTCATTGGCGATACGTGTGAACTCGGCCGCGGTATTGGCCTGAAGAGAACCATGTTCAGCGCTAACAGCAAAAATGATCTCCTCTGTCGCCTGTGCAGAGGCAATGGCAAAGACGGATGCGATGCTGCCAAAGGTAACGGCAGCCAC
Source organism: Marinobacter sp. (assembly GCF_048259445.1). Classification (GTDB taxonomy): domain Bacteria; phylum Pseudomonadota; class Gammaproteobacteria; order Pseudomonadales; family Oleiphilaceae; genus Marinobacter. The sequence goes on from NZ_JBLXHQ010000038.1 coordinate 21,681, forward strand.
AAATTTACGGACTCGACCTGTGATGGTCATCTATTCCTCCCGATTTTATATCTATTTAGCTGTTCACCGGCATCTGGGAACGCACGATCTTTGTCGTGCTTAATTTTGGTATACCATATTGAAGGTGCATCGAGTCAATGCAAAATCTCAAAATTTCCAGAAAACCTCTCTAAAACTACCTTTATTACTTTTTTTACAGTACTTTATGATGAATTCACACAATCATCATAGAAGCCGGATGCTGAAAAAAATAGCACCTCATTTATCTTGGTATACCATTTTGGTCTTGCTCTTGGCTTCTGATCGCCGTATCGTTTTCCCATCGAAGACACGCAAGGAAAGACACGTTTGAGCAACATTTCGCCAGATCCAGAATCGGAAACAGATATCGGCATGGACGATCATATCGCCCCCCTCCCTATCACTACCATTTCCGACGACAGCTCGCTGCCACTGGCGCAGCAGGCGGCCAATATCCTGCGCGACATGATTGTTCAGGATATCATCCCACCCGGCAAACCCATCCGTGAACGCACGTTAGCGCAACAGCTTAATGTCTCGCGCACTCCCTTACGTGAAGCTTTGCGCATTCTGGCCGTCGATGGGCTGGTGGAGCTTCTACCATCTCGCGGGGCTATTGCAGCAAACCCCAGCCCGGAAGATGTAAAGCATATGCTTGAGTTTCTGGGCGGCATCGAGGGACTAGCCGGGGAACTTGCCTGCAACCGCGCGACCGATGAAGAAATCGATGAAATTCGCGCGCTGCATTACGAAATGCTTGCCGCCTTTGCCCGCAAAGACAGACTGACCTATTTCAAGTTGAACCAACGCATTCACCGTGCACTGGTTCTGGCATCAGGAAATCCGTTGCTAATCGAAACACATGAACGCACCAACGCCCGGCTGTATCGCATCCGCTATCGCTCAAACATGCGCAACACAAAATGGCCAACCGCCATTTCCGAGCATGAGGAAATCCTGAAAGCCATCGAAAGCCGCGACGCCATCAAACTTAACGACCTTCTGCGCAACCACCTTGACAGCACATGGACCAAAGTCAGCGAAGATGGCCAGGTGCGCGAAGACAACCATCACGACAATGACCAATAAAAGAACACACGAACCGGCACTGCTGGAACTGGCTCCCGCGCAAGCGGGGGCCTTTTTTTTATAGTTCTGCAACGCTATAACCCCGAATTATGACAAACAAGTTGAGCTATTGTGCTCTGCGCCCTTTAAACTGGATCGTTTTTAATTGGAATTTTCCGCGCTAAATTTCTGGTTGGAAAAAGGAGCGGAAGATATGAAAGCATCGAATTTTTCGGACGCACAGAAGGCGTTCATTTTGAAGCAGGGCGAGAGTGGAATGCCGGTTGCAGAGATATGTCGCAAGGCC
>NZ_JBLXHQ010000039.1:0-21943 GCF_048259445.1 Marinobacter sp.
ATCAACTACGGTTCCCTGGACGATGGAACCTGGTTTCATGTCAATTTCTTTTAGGCTTTCTTCAAAAAGATCCGCAAAGCTCTCGCTCATTATGAGTCCTATAGGTTCAATGCAAGTATGCTCCGTGTCGCCAGCAACACGGTCTGTTAATAAGTTCCGAAATCAGCCAGGGGCTGGCAGATTGCGCTGTTTCCGGAATTTCAACGGCAAAAAGGTGCAGTCAAGTCTGGCCTGCTGCGGCCATACACCTGCCTAACACCTCTTGTATACTCAACCCCGTAGAATCAATGACTTGCGCATCGTCTGCGGGCTTGAGAGGGGCTGCGGAACGGTTCATATCCCGTTCGTCACGAACCCGTATCTCCTCTAAAAGGGCGTCAATACTAACATCGACACCGGCAGCCTTCAACTGGCCGAAACGCCGGCGTGCTCGCTCTTCGGCACTCGCTGTCAGAAAAATTTTGACCGGCGCATCCGGGAAGACCACTGTGCCCATATCGCGACCGTCTGCAACCAGCCCGGGCTCTTGCCGGAAATCACGCTGGCGCTGCAAGAGCGCATCGCGAACCGGCTGCATAACCGCGATGCGCGATGCGTTGTCGCCGCACGTTTCCGTGCGGATGTCAGAGGTTACGTCCTCTCCTGCCAATATCACTTTTACAGGCTCGCCTTCCTGCGTTGGCTGAAAGGCAACATCCAGGGATGCAGCCACCAGCACTAACGAAGCTTCATCATCCAGCGAAACGTTCTGGCGAGTTGCTGCGAGAGCCGTGAGACGGTAAAGCGCACCACTGTCGAGAAGATGCCAGCCAAGTTCCCGTGCCAGCATCTGGGTAACGGTACCTTTACCTGACCCCCCGGGACCGTCGACTGCGATGACCGGTGCATTGCCTTCCGACATTAATCTGCCCCCTGTTCAGCGTTTGCTCCGGAATCCTCGGATGAAATATTGATACCGGTTTCTCTCGCCAGTTCCACAAAGCCGGGGAAGGATGTCGCTACGTTGGCACAATTATTTATCTCGATATCCCCGGTTGCCCGCAGCGAAGCCACAGCGAACGACATGGCAATACGATGATCGCCATGGCTCTGAACGGAGCCGCCCTTTATTGTCTGGCCACCCTCAATAATAATGCCATCTGGCGTAACCACTGTTTCAACGCCCAGAGCGGCAAGGCCATCGGCCATTACCTGAATACGGTCACTTTCTTTTACCCGTAACTCCTCAGCACCGGTCAGAACCGTGCGGCCGGTAGCGCAGGTGGCGGCAATAAACAGCGCCGGGAACTCGTCTATTGCCAGTGGCACCTGATCTTCAGGAATATCAATACCTTTGAGTTCAGCTGAGCGGACGCGCAGGTCCGCAACCGGCTCTCCACCAATCTCCCGCTCAGCCATGATTTCAATATTGGCGCCCATCTGTCTCAGGATATTGATCACGCCGACACGTGTAGGGTTCATGCCTACATGGCGCAAAACCAGGTCTGAACCCGGGGCAATGCTGGCTGCAACGAGGAAGAAAGCGGCCGATGAAATATCTGCAGGCACGTCAATAACACCAGCTGTCAGCTTACCACCACCAATAACGCTGGCCGTTGGCCCGTCACGCTCTACCACATAACCAAAGCCGGTCAGCATACGCTCGGTGTGATCTCGTGTCGGCGCAGGCTCAGTTACAGAGGTCGTGCCATCGGCGTAGAGGCCGGCAAGCAAGAGGCAGGACTTCACCTGAGCGCTGGCAACCGGCATATCGTAGTGGATACCGGTCAGCTTCTTGCCTTGACTGCCACGGATTTTCAAGGGCGGACGTCCGCCCTCTGCTGTGTCGATAACGGCGCCCATAGAGCGCAGCGGGGCCGCAACCCTGTTCATGGGCCGAACGGACAAGCTCGCGTCGCCGGTAAGCTCGGACTCAAAAGGCTGAGCGGCCAGCAGGCCGGTAAACAACCGCATGCCCGTGCCGGAGTTGCCCAGATATATCGGGCCACGCGGAGCCTGCAGACCGTGCATTCCAACACCGTGGATGCGGACAAAACCGTTGTCCGGCCCTTCAATCGCAACACCCATGTCACGAAATGCCTGCAGCGTTGCGAGACTGTCTTCGCCTTCGAGGAAGCCCTTCACCTCGGTTACGCCTTCAGCGAGAGCGCCGAGCATAATAGAGCGATGGGAAATGGATTTATCACCGGGTACCCGAATGTCGCCCGTTACAGAGCCACCGGGCTGAAGACGGAACCTTACCTGCTTTTCACTGTTATTTGTCACGTAAGCCTGTCCTGAAAGCATTTTTGAAAAGTGTTCTCGCGCCGCCTTGGCGCGACTGAATACCCGCAATAACGTGGCACCGTCCTGGTCTGCAATCGCAGTGCGCAACTGGTCCAGATCGTGAGTAAAATGATCGATCACCCGAAGAACGGCATCGCGATTGGAAAGGAAAATATCGTGCCACATAACCGGATCGCTCGCAGCAATCCGGGTAAAATCACGGAACCCGCCGGCAGCATACCGGAAAATATCCATGTTCTCGTCTTCACCTGCCAGGGTATCCACCAGCGAGAAAGCAATGAGGTGGGGTAGATGGCTGGTCGCTGCCAGCACTTCATCATGGTACGCCACTGACATGGTGAGCACGGTAGCCCCGCATGCTTCCCACAAAACCCTTAGCCGGTCCAGATGAAAACTACTGACGTTATCTGGCGGGGTCAGGATGACTTTGTGGTTGGAAAACAGGTCCGGGTTGGACGCTCGAATGCCACTCCTCTCAGACCCGGCAATCGGATGCCCGGGAATGACACGCGGCAGAAACTCCCCGAACACCGCTTTTACGTCCTTTACAAAACCGGACTTGGTACTTCCCACGTCGGTTAGAATGGCATCCGCTGCAAGGTGCGGCCGTATTTCCTCAAGCACCTTGCGAGTCGCCTGCACCGGCACAGCAATCACCACAAGATCTGCACCCTGCACTGCTTCTGCTGTCGTTTCGGCAATCGTATCAATAACACCCAGAGACCGGCCCAGCACAAGATCGTCTTTACGCTGATCAGCCCCAACGACTTCCCGGGCCAGACCATTCTTGCGAATAGCGCTGGCCAACGAACCGCCTATCAGGCCCAGCCCGATAATGGCAACACGCTGAAAAAGCGGTTCACCGGAAGGCACCTCAGGCACCCTGCCCTGACGCTGCCAGCGCTTTAGAGAGGGCGTCGATAAAATGTTCGTTTTCTTCAGGCAAGCCCACTGAAACACGAAGATGTTCTGGCATTCCGTAACCCGCAACGGGGCGTACAATAACTCCGTGGGCCAGCAATGCCTGGTAGACGCCCATGGCTTGCGGCCCCACTTCAACCGCCACAAAGTTACCAGAAGACGGAATATACCTGAGGCCCATCTGATCAAAGGCCGCTTCCAGCTGCTTCAACCCGGCGGTGTTGGTTTCGCGGGAGCGCTGCAGATACTCTTCGTCATCCAGTACTGCGGTAGCGGCTGCGAGAGCAACGGAGCTTACATTAAAAGGCTGACGGACGCGGTTCAGAATGTCAGCAATAGCCGCTGAGCTGACGCTATAGCCTACGCGCAGGGCCGCGAGGCCCCAGGCTTTGGAAAAGGTGCGGCACACAATCAGGTTCGGGAACCGGGTTAGCAGCGCAACACCGTCCGGATCCTTCTCGCCGGTCATATACTCGCAGTAGGCTTCGTCCAGAACCACCAATACATCTTCAGGAATCTTGCCCAGAAACGCTTCAATGGCGTCTGAATTATGCACAGTCCCCGTAGGATTGTTCGGGTTGGCCACAAATATCAGCCGGGTGCGCTCGGTCACCGCCGCCGCCATAGCCTCCAGGTCGTGACCCCAGTCTTTGGCAGGCACTGCAACGGCTTTGGCACCAATAGCCTGAGTAACAAGCGGGTAAACGGCAAACGCATACTGGGAAAATACTACCTCGGAATCAGCTCCTGCAAAGCAACGCGCAATCACTTCGAGCACGTCGTTTGACCCGTTCCCGAGGGTGATCTGATCAGCGCCCACGCCAAGACGCGCGGACAGCTTCTGCTTCAGATCAAACCCGTTGCCATCGGGATACAGACAAAGTTCTGTCAATGCGTTTTCGGCCGCAGCGATGGCTTTCTTACTGGGGCCCAAAGGATTCTCATTGCTGGCCAGCTTGACAATCTCGGCCGGATCCAGGCCCAGCTCACGAGCAAGTTCGCTGATTGGCTTACCCGGCTGATAGGGGGACAACGCCTGAACACCTTTTACCGCCAGGCTCTGATAATCAATGGCCATATACCTTTTACCTTTCTTAACTGGCTGATGCTAGAGAACACCGATGGGATAGGAGCCCAGGCGCTTGAGCTCAACGGCCTCGGCTTCTACCTCGGCAAGCACTTTGTGCGCCTGTTCATCGTCCATATGCCCTTCAAAATCGATATAGAACACATAGGCCCAGGTGCCACTGGGCGAGGGCCGGGTCTCAAGCCGCGTAAGACTGATTCCATGACGGTGAAACGGCTCCAGCAACTGGTATAGCGCGCCGGGTTTGTTCCTCATGGACACAAGAACTGACGATTTGTCATGTCCGCTCGACTGAACCTCTTCCCGGCCCACAATCAGGAACCGGGTGGTGTTGTCCGGCCGGTCTTCAATGCTGCTGGCCAGCTTCTCCAGGCCATAGAGTTCTGCCGCCATATCGCCCGCAATAGCGGCGGCGCCCGGCTCATTGGCGGCCCGCCGTGCTGCTTCGGCATTGCTGGACACAGTTACCCGCTCAATGCCGTAGCGATGGGTATCCAGCCACTGCCGACACTGGGCAAAAGACTGCTGGTGCGAGTAGATGCGGGTTATCTCCATGTCCCGGTAGTCTGGTGAAACCAGAAGATGATGATGAATTCTCAGCTGCACCTCTCCGCAGATTTTCAGCGGGGACGACATGAACATGTCAAGCGTATGGTTGACCATGCCTTCAGTGGAATTTTCAACCGGAACCACGCCATAGTGTGCAGCGCCGGACTCCACCTCACGGAAAACCGCATCAATTGCCGGAAGCGGTAAACTGACAACAGAGTGTCCGAAGTGCTTGAGGGCTGCCGCCTGGGTAAAGGTGCCAATCGGCCCCAGGAAAGCGATGTGCATGGGCTTTTCCAGCGCGAGGCACGCCGACATGATTTCACGAAACAACCGGGCCATTTCCTCGCCGGACAGCGGGCCGGGATTGGCCTCCTTGATACGGCGCAGCACCTGGGCTTCCCGCTCAGGCCGATAGAAAAACACATCCTGCCCGGGATTAGCTGCCATTTTTACATGTGCTACTTCCTGGGCGCACCTGGCGCGAGCGCTGATCAGCTCCATGATCTTCTGATCGAGGCTGTCTATTTCTTCCCGCAGTTCTCCGAGGCGAACCTGCTCATCACTCATGATCAGCCCCGCTCCCTGGCAAATTCTTCCATATACTTGATCAGCGCATCCACACCTGCCTCTGGCATGGCGTTATAGATGCTGGCGCGCATTCCGCCTACGGAGCGATGACCGGCCAGATTCAGCAAGCCACGGGCATTGGCGCCCTTGAGGAAGGCACTATTCAGGGCATCGTCCCGCAGGATGAAAGGTACGTTCATCCAGGAACGGAAACGCGGCTCAATGGGGTTAGCATAAAACTCATTGGCATCAATGAAGCCATACAGCTTTTCCGCCTTTCGCCGGTTCATCTCACCCATGGCCTTGACACCACCCTGGGCTTTCAGCCATTTGAACACCAGACCCGCAAGGTACCAGGAGTATGTTGCGGGCGTGTTGTACATGGATCCATTATCGGCAATAACCTGGTAGTTCATCATGGTCGGCGTTTCCTTGCGGGCCTTGCCCAGAAGGTCTTTCCGGATGATGACCACAACCAGCCCGGAAGGGCCGATATTTTTCTGGGCGCCAGCGTAGATCAGCCCGAACTTTGAAACATCCACCGGGCGCGAAAGCATGGTCGAGGACATATCTGCGACCAATGGCACACCCGCGCTATCGGGAACAAAATCAAACTCCAGACCGCCGATGGTTTCGTTCGGCGTGTAATGCAGATAAGCCGCATCGGCGCTGGTCTGCCATGAAGCCTGATCCGGAATGTTGGTGAAACCGTTATCTTCCGAACTGGCAACCACGTTCACATTGCCGTAGCGCCTGGCCTCGGCAATGGCTTTTGTCGACCAGATACCCGTGTTTACATAATCCGCAGACGCTTTGTCGCCAAGCAGGTTCAGCGGGATCGTAGAAAACTGACTGGAAGCGCCACCCTGCATGAAAAGAACCGCGTAATCATCTGATATTCCAGCCAAATCACGCAAATCCTGCTCAGCAATTTCGGCGATCTCCACAAACTCGTCACTGCGATGGCTCATTTCCATCACCGACATGCCTGTGCCGCGCCAGTCCAGCATTTCATCCCGTGCCTGTGCCAGCACACTTTCCGGCAAGGTTGCCGGACCTGCACAAAAATTATACGCCCTGCTCATATTCCTGCGGTCTCTCACGTGGTGCGGATTCGTTGTTCGGCAGTGCTGGCTTATTCCTCGCCAGCACCCTGTTCCGGACTGTTGTCTGCGCTGTCATCTAATGAAGCGTCCTCACCCTCACCTTCAATATCGTCATCGTCGGTTTCGGCAATCCGCTCTACACCTACCAGGCGCTCGTCTTCCTGGCTCAGCCTTATCAAACGCACTCCCTGAGTGTTCCGGCTGAGAACAGATACTTCATCCGTGCGGGTACGAACCAGCGTGCCCTTATCAGAAATCAGCATCATCTCGTCGCCTTCGAATAACTGCAACGCTGTTACCAGATTACCGTTACGGTCTGAGCACTGCATGGCAATAACGCCCTGGCTGCCGCGGCTGTAGGTCGGGAACTCATCAATCGCGGTGCGCTTGCCGTAACCATTCTCACTGGCGGTCAGAATAACACCGCCTTCCTGAGGAATGATCAGGGAGACCACATGATGGCCCTCCGGCATTCTGATACCTCTTACACCACGAGCCGTCCGGCTCAGCGGACGAACCGCCTCTTCATTAAAACGCACTGCCTTGCCAGCTGTGGAGAACAGCATGATTTCGGCATCGCCTTCTGTTATCGCAGCACCGATCAGCGTATCGCCTTCATCCAGAGACAAAGCTATCAGGCCACTGCTGCGCGGGCGTGAGAAGTTCGGCAGAGGTGTTTTCTTCACTACGCCCGCAGACGTTGCCATCAGAACAAACTGGTTTTCCGGGTAATCACGCACCGGCAGGAAGGTAGTGATGCGCTCACCTTCATCCAGCGGCAGAATGTTCACCATCGGCCGGCCACGGGATGCGCGGCTCGCACGGGGAATTTCGAACACACGCAACCAGTAAACCTTGCCCCGGTTAGAGAAGCACAGAATGGTGTCGTGGGAGTTGGCAACCAGCAGCTTCTCAACGAAATCTTCGTCTTTCATGGAAGTTGCAGCCTTACCACGGCCCCCACGGCGCTGGGCCTGATAATCTTCAACCGCCTGAGTCTTCGCATAGCCGCTGTGGGAAATAGTGACAACCAGCTCTTCTTCGTCAATGAGATCGGCAATCGTGAGATCGCGCTGGGAACTGGTTATTTCCGTGCGGCGCTCGTCACCGAACTCTTCCACTACAGCTTGCAACTCTTCACGGATAACCTGCATCAGGCGGTCGGGATCGCCCAGAATTTCCAGCAGACCGGCGATCTTTTCGAGGATGTCCTTGTACTCATTCTGGAGCTTTTCAGTTTCCAGACCGGTCAGACGGTGCAGACGCATGTCCAGGATAGCCTGGGTCTGCTCTGGCGACATGAAGTACAGGCCGTCGCGCAGGCCGTAGATTTCCGGCAGGTCGTCCGGACGACAGGCATCTTCGCCGGCACGCTCAAGCATTGCCATCACGTTACCGGGCGCCCAGCCGCGGGCCATCAGCTTTTCTTTAGCTTCCAGAGAGCTCGGGGAAGCCTTGATCAGCTCGATCATTTCATCGATGTTGGCCAGCGCAACGGTCAGACCTTCAAGAATATGACCACGCTCGCGGGCTTTACGCAGATCAAAGATAGTACGACGGGTCACCACTTCACGGCGGTGACGCACAAACGCGTCCAGCATTTCTTTGAGGTTAAGAATTCTCGGCTCGCCGTCGATCAGCGCAACCATATTGATACCGAATACAGTCTGTAACTGGGTATGCTTGAACAGGTTGTTGATAACTACTTCCGGGTTCTCACCGCGGCGCAGTTCTATAAAGACGCGGATACCTTCCTTGTTAGACTCGTCCCGAAGCTCGGTGATACCTTCAAGGCGCTTTTCTTTCACCAGCTCGGCGATCTTTTCGATCAGACGGGCCTTGTTCAGTTGATACGGCAACTCGGTGATGATGATGGCATCACGATTGGTTTTCTTGTCATGCTCGATTTCATGCCGGGCACGGACATAAATACGGCCACGACCGGTGCGGTAAGCTTCAACAATGCCGGCACGGCCGTTGATGATACCTTCAGTCGGGAAATCCGGCCCCGGAATGAACTCCATCAGCTCATCACAGGTAAGATCAGGGTTATCGATCAACGCCAGACAACCATTAACCACTTCGGTCAGGTTATGGGGCGGGATATTGGTCGCCATGCCCACAGCGATACCGGACGAGCCGTTCACCAGCAGGTTGGGAACCCGCGTAGGCATAACCTCGGGAATGCGCTCTGTGCCGTCGTAGTTATCGACAAAATCTACGGTTTCTTTCTCGAGATCCGCCAGCAACGAGTGTGCAATTTTCTTCATGCGGATTTCGGTGTAACGCATGGCTGCCGCGTTATCACCGTCGATAGAACCAAAGTTGCCCTGGCCATCTACCAGCGGATATCGCAGAGAGAAAGGCTGGGCCATACGAACGATGGTGTCATAAACAGCAGAGTCACCGTGCGGGTGGTATTTACCAATAACATCACCCACCACACGGGCAGACTTCTTGTAGGCCTTGTTCCAGTCGTTATTCAGTTCGGACATTGCGAACAGAACACGACGGTGAACCGGCTTGAGGCCATCCCGCACGTCTGGAAGCGCTCGCCCGACGATAACGCTCATGGCGTAATCGAGGTAAGACTGCTTCAGTTCATCTTCAATATTGACCGGCAGGATCTCTTTGGCTAACTCACCCATCGAGAAAGGTTCCTTTGCGTTATCTGGAAGTCGTTGCAGGGCCGTTTCCCGGCCCCGTCGTTATTCTTCAACAAGCCGCCGATTCTACCACAGTCGCACCCTTTCAGGGGCATCTGTGAGGCAGCCTTAATCAAATACCACAGTCTTGTTTTCGTAGGTGATCACGCGATCTTCGATATGAGAGCGCAATCCCCTGGCGAGAACGTTTTTCTCAACATCTTTACCGAGGCGCACCATGTCCTCAATGGAATCACTGTGGGTAATGCGGATGACGTCCTGCTCGATAATCGGCCCCTCATCAAGATCCTGGGTCACGTAATGGCAGGTAGCACCGATCAGCTTGACGCCACGGCTGTAGGCCTGGTGGTATGGGCGCGCACCGGCGAAGGACGGCAGGAAACTGTGATGAATATTGATCACCTTGCCCGCATGCTTCGCACAAAGGTCAGCCGGAAGGATCTGCATATACCTCGCGAGCACTACTACATCAACTTCGTAAGCCTGAAAAAGCTCGTCGATGTGGGCAAACGCCTCTTCACGATTATCTTTGCTCACCGGAATATGGTGGTATGGAATTTCATGCCACTCCACCATACGGCGCAAGTCGTCATGATTGGAGATCACCGCAACAATTTCAGCGTTGATTTCGTTACTGTGCCAGCGGTACAGGAGGTCGGCCACACAGTGGGACTCCTTACTGCACATCAGGATCACTTTTTTGGGCTGGGCCGAATCGGCGATATGCCAGTGCATATCAAACTCACGGGCAATCGGCGCAAACGAGGCGCGGAACTGATCAAGGCCAAACGGGATAGACTCGGCCTTGATCTCGTGGCGCATGAAGAACCGGCCAGTGTGGGTATCCGAGTGATGGCTGGCTTCGGTGATCCAGCCATTATAAGTCGACAAAAAATTACTCACCTTGGCGACAATTCCAACCCTGTCCGGGCAGGAAATCACAAGACGGTAGGTATGCTCCATGAAAGCCTTTCCTTAACTGACAAACGGGAAAGCAGATGCGCCGGGAACCATTGCCGGAAACGGCAGCCGGAACAGACACCAGGGTTAGCGGTACGCACCAGATAAAATGACGGGCTATCATAGCCTATCTGGACACCAGAAACGAGGAGCGGAGACATGGACAGAGGCCTACACCAGCAAACACAGAAAACCCGGCTCATCGGACGCTCAGGCGGCTTATATGCGTCAGCCCTGGCCATTTGCCTGACAGTGTGTTTTGCAACACTGGCGACGCCGGTTTTCAGCCAGGCCATCCTTGAGGGCGAACGGTTTCATCCCGTCAGTGCCCGCAACGGCATGGTAGCAACCAGCCACACTCTGGCAACAGAAGTTGCGTTAAAAGTACTGAAAGACGGCGGCAACGCTGTGGATGCGGCTGTTACTGCCGGGTTCGCCCTGGCGGTCACCCAACCAAGATCCGGAAACATCGGTGGCGGTGGTTTTATGCTGATATCGAAAGGTGACAGCTCCGAACCCGAAGCCATCGATTATCGGGAAAAAGCACCCTCTGGCGCCAGCGAGACCATGTATCAGGATGAATCTGGCGAGGTGGTGCAGAATCGTAGCCGATTTACCCATCTGGCTGCCGGCGTTCCAGGCACCGTTGCAGGCCTTGCCATGGCACTGGAACGCCACGGCACCCTGACCCTGGGACAGGCACTGGCGCCGGCTATCAAACTCGCCCGGGACGGATTCATCGTTCCGCAACGCTTCAGCGAGGGTCTTGAGCAAGCGCGGGAGCGCCTACAACGCTGGCCTGCTACTCGGGCAACCTTTTATAAAAAAGACGGCTCTGCCTGGCAAGCCGGCGAGCGCTTTCGCCAACCGGAACTGGCCGCCACCCTGCAGCGTATTGCCGATGAGGGTGTAAATGGTTTCTACCAGGGTGAAACCGCACAACTGATTGTTGAAGAAATGCAAAGGCACGGAGGCCTTATCACCCGACAGGATCTTGAGGACTACCAGCCGGTGGTGCGCACTCCTGTGCATGGAAATTATCGGGGCTACGACATCTACTCCATGTCACCCCCCTCCTCTGGTGGCGCTCATATTGTCCAGATACTGAACATTCTTGAAAGCTATCCGATCCAGGAACTTGGCCACAACTCGGCTGATACGATCCACTATATGTCCGAAGCCATGAAACTGGCCTATGCCGACCGTTCAGAGTATCTGGGCGATACGGGTTATGTCGACGTGCCTTTAAAAGGACTGACCAGCAAATCTTATGCTGAAGAGCTGCGGCAAGGCATCAAGGCGGACAAGGCACGCCCGGCAAGCGAGATTCGTCCCGGCCAGCCCCCAGGCTACGAAAGCCCTGAAACCACGCATTTTTCAGTTGTCGATAAATGGGGCAATGCCGTATCAAACACCTACACCATTAACTTCAGCTACGGCTCAGGGATTACCGTGGAAGGTGCCGGCTTTTTGCTCAACAATGAAATGGACGATTTCAGCGCCAAGCCGGGCGTGCCCAATGCCTATGGCCTGATTGGTGGCGAGGCCAACAAGGTGGAGCCTGGCAAACGCATGCTCAGCTCCATGTCGCCGACCATCGTTCGCAAAGGTGACCGTAACTTTCTGGTCACCGGCAGCCCCGGCGGCTCGCGTATTATCACAACGACCCTGCAGGTAATCATGAACGTGATCGATCATGGCATGAACATACAAACCGCCGTTAATGCGCCCCGTATCCACCACCAGTGGCTCCCCGATGAAATCCGCATCGAGCAAGGTATCAGCGCGGATACTGTGCGTTTGCTGGAAAGCCGGGGGCACAAAGTGGCGACCAATTCGGCTATGGGGGCCATCCAGAGTATTATGATCGGAGAAGACGGTACGCTTTATGGCGGCGCAGATCCGAGGCGTAGCACTTCCTCGGCCATGGGTTATTGATCCATGGGCAGAGGCAACGGTAGAAACGGAGGATAACCGAAGATCAAAATGACCAATCCCAACAATTCCGGAAAGCAGACATCGCCGGCGAACCAACAGCCAGAGATACCCAAGCAGTATTCATTTCTCTGGCTCAGCGCCGCCATTTTCCTCGCATTTATGTGGCTGCAGGACAGTGGCACACCAAAACTTCAGGAACTGGCGTACTCTGAATTCAAAACCGCCGTGGTTAACAACCAGGTTTCCGAGGTAACGCTGAAGGAAGAGAACATAACCGGCCTGTTCAGCGACCAGGGGCGCGCCTCTTTCAGCTCCGAAAACGCAGCACAAAGCTCAAGCCCCGGGTTCAATACTACACGGCCACCCATGGATGATCCGGAACTGCTCACTCTGCTGGAAGCCCACGATGTCACTATCCGGGCCCAGTCTGCGGGACTGCTTTGGTGGCAGGAACTGATTCGTGGCTTCCTGCCCTGGATACTGCTACTGGCGCTGATGTACTGGTTCTGGGGATCGGCCCAGAAGCGCATGATGCAAGGTGGCGGCATGTTTAACCAGGGCCAGTCGAAAGCCCGTCGGGCGGTGAAAGAAACGTCCACCACCACGCTGAATGATGTGGCAGGCATTGAATCGGCCAAACGGGAAATTGCGGAGATTATCGACTTCCTGAAATCACCGGACAAGTACCGGGCACTGGGCGCATCCATGCCCAAAGGCGTTCTTATGGTGGGCCCGCCGGGGACAGGTAAAACCCTTCTTGCCCGTGCTATTGCCGGTGAAGCGGAAGTACCCTTCTTCAGCGTGAGCGCCTCGGAGTTTATCGAGATGTTTGTGGGCGTAGGCGCTTCAAGGGTTCGGGACATGTTCGAGAATGCCCGCAAGGAAGCCCCGGCACTGATATTTATTGACGAACTGGACGCCATCGGCCGTTCCCGGGGTGCCGGCGTAGGGGGTGGACACGATGAACGCGAGCAGACTCTGAACCAGATCCTTACGGAAATGGACGGCTTCGAATCCCACGAGAACATTCTTGTGCTGGCCGCCACCAACCGCCCGGATGTTCTGGACAGTGCCCTGCTTCGGCCCGGACGCTTTGATCGCAAGATTACTCTGGACCTGCCGCACAAGGATGCACGGGACGCTATTCTTGCAGTGCATGTGCGCAAAGTGCCCTTGGCCGCAGATGTAGATCTGGAACAACTGGCGGCCCGTACCATAGGTTTTTCCGGTGCCGACCTGAAGAACCTGGTAAACGAAGCCGCCCTGACCGCCGCCCGGGAAAATCTCAAAGAAGTGACGGCCCGCTGTTTTGAAATTGCTCGTGATCGCATTGTTCTGGGCGAAAAGCGCGACGCAAGGCTGTCGCCTGAAGAGCGGGAAGTGGTGGCTTACCACGAGAGTGGTCACGCCATTATGGCCTATTACATGCCAAAGGCTGACCCCCTCACACGGCTTACTATTATTCCCCATGGCATGGCTTTAGGCGTTACTGAGCAAACACCGACGGAAGATCGTTACAACTACTCCGAAAGCTATCTCAGAGACCGTATCAAGGTGATGCTCGGCGGGCGCTCAGCGGAAAAAATCGTCTATGGAGAAGTGACCACCGGGGCGCAGAACGATCTCAAAGAAGCCACCAAGCTCATCCGCAAGATGATCGGACAATGGGGTATGAACGATAAGATTGGCCCCTTGGGCTTGAGCATCGGTGAGGAGCACGTATTTCTGGGCCGCGAAATGGGCTCACAACGTGAATACAGTGAGAAGATGGCAGAGTTGATTGATGCGGAAATTCAGTCGGAACTTCTGGCTATGGAAGCTGCCACCATCGAATTCCTGACGGATCACAGGGGTCAGCTTGAAGCTCTGGCCAAAGCCGTGCTCAAGAAGGAAAACCTGTCGGCGGAAGAGATTGAAAAAGTCCTTAGCGAAGAGGCTACCCGAAAAATCGCCTGAGGCTTTCTACCTGAGAACTCCCTTCCGGCTCTCAGGCCTGCGTAACCAGCATGTCGCTGAACAGCGCCAGGCAAAAACCGATCACCGCACCAAGCGGAGGCCCCCAGTGCTTTTCCAGCCGCGACTGGGGCGCAATATCCTGAAAAATCAGG
Source organism: Marinobacter sp. (assembly GCF_048259445.1). Classification (GTDB taxonomy): domain Bacteria; phylum Pseudomonadota; class Gammaproteobacteria; order Pseudomonadales; family Oleiphilaceae; genus Marinobacter. The sequence continues at coordinate 14,192 of NZ_JBLXHQ010000039.1, forward strand.
TAGAGAATCCCCCCCGATGCCACCAGCATGATGGTTCCCAGCACCACGGGCTGCTCCGACAGGAAGAAGTACCCAAGAAGCCCTGCGACCGGCCCGGCCATTGCCAGGCCGGTCATCACTGTTAACGTTTTCCCTGGTGTATAGCCCGGCTTGTCCAGAAACTCGCGGTAAGCGTTAAAGCCCTCAGGCAGGTTTTGCATGGCAATCAGCACCGCCATCAAGGGCGCAAGGCTTGGGTTAACTATGATTAGCCCGCCCAGAGCAGCGGCTTCTGGCACAAAATCCAGCATCACCCCCATCAACTGTGGTGATTCCCGGTGATGAACGCCAAGCATGCGTTCAACCCAGAAAAACAGCACACCACCGGCAATGATGGCGGGGATAGCCCAGAAGGAATTGCCAATACTCGACTGCCCTTCCGGTATCAGCACGATGGTCACGGCGCCCAGCAAGATGCCACCGCCCAGAGCGATAAGGAAGTGCCGAAACTCCTGTTCCAGCCAGTTGGGACCGATGCGCTCAACTCTTGCCAGTAATCCGCCGAGGGGAATACAGATACCGGCAAGTGCGGTCAAACCCACAATGTAGACAATTTCAGAACTCATCAGAAAGCCCAGGCTGAAAATTGATGAATCAGGAGTCGTCAGAGGCCCCTGCAAGTTTGTCCTGGGTTTTGTGCTCAAAGTCGCTCGCGTCATGGCGTTCATGAAGCTGGCTTGCTGGCTCACCCCAGGCGCGGTTCACCATTCGCCCACGTTGAACAGCCGGCCGCTCCTTCAGCTCAAGAGCCCAGCGCATCACATTAGTGTAGGTGTGCGCTTCAAGAAACTCGGCTGCATCGTAAACCTTGTTGGTTACCAGCGCGCCATACCAGGGCCAGATCGCCATATCGGCAATGGTGTACTCGTTACCAGCAACATATTGGTTCTCTGCCAACTGGCGATCCAGTACATCCAGCTGCCGTTTAACTTCCATGGTGTAGCGATTAATCGGGTACTCATACTTCTCGGGCGCATAGGCGAAGAAGTGTCCGAAGCCACCGCCCACAAACGCCGCACTGCCCATCTGCCAGAACAGCCAGTTAAGCGTCTCTGTGCGCTGAGCTATATCCGAGGGCAGGAAATGACCAAACTTTTCCGCCAGATAAAGCAGAATGGAGCCCGACTCAAACACCCGGACAGCGGGCTCCTGAGTGCAGTCCAGTAACGCCGGGATCTTGGAGTTCGGATTAACGTCTACAAACCCGCTACCGAACTGCTCACCCTCGTTGATGCGGACCAGCCAGGCATCGTATTCAGCCTCGCTTATACCCAACTCCAACAGTTCCTCCAGCATAACCGTGACTTTTACACCATTTGGCGTAGCCAGCGAATAGAGCTGAAAAGGATGCTTGCCAACCGGCAGCTCTTTCTCGTGAGTAGGGCCCGCAATGGGCCGATTGATATTTGAAAAAGCACCACCGCTGGCAGACTCCCACTTCCAGACTTTGGGCGGGGTATAACGGGAATCACTCATAATTACGGGTTCCTTGAATACTGTTTGGTTGCTGACAAACCTGTCTGTACTGCAACCGGATTTTTCAGAGCGGCCCACCAGTGATCTTTGACAAAGGCTCGTTCACATCAAAAATTTTGGCATTAACTTTATCAACGCCAAGCCCCTTGAGTCTTGCTGTGTGCTTTTCGAGATAGGCCTGGGCTGCGTCTTCCGTTTTAAAAAGATAAATGCCGCCAGCATCTTTTTCAGACGCATTCTCCGTCCAGATTTTCCATATAAAGCCGGGCTCTTCAGTAATGGAAACAGCGAGCTCTTTTAATGCCCCTGCCATTTCTGCACCAAACGGGCCAGTGAACGGAAAATCGATCTGTAATAGTTTTGCCACCTGATAGCACTCCTGTTTTCGGCAGACACTGCCATAATGCTTGATAAAGGATGGAATGTTCCGCCAATCCGGTTGGGACACTCCACTATAAAGAAAACCACTCCAACAACACTACTCCAACTGAAAGGGAGCCTGACGTATGCCAATGATAGGCTGGATTTTTATATTCGCTGCCCTGGGTCTGATTTTGGGCAGCCTGTTCATGCTTCGGGACTCAGCCAGCAAAATGCATATTCCAGAAGACAAGCTGGAGAAGGTCCGCAAACGCAAGGCAGAACTTGAAGCACAAGAGAAAAAAGACGATCAGTGGTAAGCCGAGTCTGTTCTCGCTGCCATGATGAAGTCATTCTTGTGCAACCCGCCAATTGCGTGGGTCCACCAGCTTATGGTTGCCTTACCGTATTCCAGCAAGATGGCCGGATGATGATCTTCAGCTTCAGCCAGTTCACCCACCTTGTTGGTAAAGGCCAGGGCCTGAGCAAAATTCCTGAATTTAAATACCCGGCGTAATTGTTCTTCGCCATTAACTTCAAGAATGTCCCAGTCTCCGACATCTTTGTGCAGCAGTCGTCTCTCTTCATCGGTTACCCTTGGGGCGCCCGCGTTACAAGCTTCACAGTGTTGTTCAGTCAGTCCACTCATGTATAACCCCCGAATCTGATATTCAGAATTTTCAACACCTGCCAATAGTACAAGCGTGGGTTCCGTTACTCATTTTATCAACCAGCGTCTTGAAATCAGACCCTCTTCAGAATACTGTATATTTAAACAGTACTTCGAGATTACACCATGAGCGAACTTCTTGACACGCTGATGCAGGATGCCCGCATCTGGCAGGGACACAGGCACAAAAAAACCACTCAACCCGCAGAGCTGACTGGCTACCAGGCTCTGGATAACCAGCTTGGAGGCGTAGGCTGGCCCCGGGGTGCTTTGAGCGAATGCCTGCTGGACGCCCCCGGTATTGGCGAGCTGACCCTGTTAATGCCGTTAATGCAACGGCTGTCGCAGGCCGGTAAAACCGTGTTCTGGCTGAATCCTCCACATACGCCTTATGCTCCGGCACTGGCTCGGGCAGGTATCGACCTGAACCAGGTGATCATGGTCCATACCGAAGATAAAGGCGATTTTCTGTGGACGCTGGAAAACTGCCTGCGCTCACCGGTTACCGGCCTCGTGATGGCCTGGCCTTGCAAGCTGGCAGCCCGTGAAATCCGGCGTTTGCAGTTGGCTGCCGAAGCCGGCAGTAATGTTTGCGTGCTTTTCCGCGAGCGTCGCTACGCTGAGCAGAACTCCCCGGCTGCCCTGCGCCTTGAGCTGGAACCCGGAGAACAACAGGACCTTAAAATAAATGTGTTAAAACGCCGTGGTAGTTGGCCAGGCCAGCACTGCTCGCTGGCCATAACTCACCGGGCGGGTCTGTTTCATCATGAAGCGCCCCGCGTGGTTCAGGGCCCCTGGCCCGCATCAGCCCGGTAATTTTCTATGCTCTGGCTGTATCTGCACTTCCCTCACCTGCTTCTGGACCACATTCGCCGCTCCAGTGAAAACACCTCTGCGCTGGTGATAGTGGAAGGTACCGGACAAAAAGTGATACAGGCCTGCCCGACTGCCCGGGACCTGGGTGTGGGCGCCGGTATGCGCCTGAAAACAGCAGTCAGCCTGGTACCAGAGCTAGGCATAATAAGGGCAGATCAACAGCAGGAAGCCCGAATTCTTGAAGATCAGGCCCGCTGGCTATACCGCTATGCAGCTCATATTGTTCTGGTTTCGCCAAACGGTCTGTTAGCTGAAATCGGCAGCCTGCAAAAGCTTTACGGCGGCCTTCCGGCAGTCTGGCAAACCCTGGAAGAGGTGCTGCAGGAACGCCAGCTTACTGCCTGGTCAGGTATTGGCCATACACCACTGGCAGCCCGACTGATTGCAAAAAGCGGCAAAGGAACATGCACGGCTGACAAAGGCCACTCTCTTCAAATCCTTGACCAGATGCCTCTGCTGGCTGCAGAGTTTGACGAACGCACCCGCACCCGCCTGCAGCGGCTTGGGCTGAACACCCTGGGCGAGGTGTTCCGGTTACCTCCGGCAGACATGGCACGTCGGCTATCCCCGGAAACCCTGGCGTATATTCAGAAAATTCAGGGCTCCAGACCCGACCCCCAGGCCCCCTGGCAACCACCCCATTACTTCCGGCAGCAGGCAGATTTTGTGCAGGACATAGAACAGTCGCAGGGGTTACTGTTCCCATTGCAACGTATTCTGTCCGAGCTGGAAAGAGATCTGTGCTGGCGCCAGCAGGACACCGATTGCTTGCTGCTGGTACTCCTGCACCGACATGCAGAACCAACGCGCCTGCGCATCCGCACGTCCGGCCCGGAACACCGGGCAGAAGCGTTTCTCAGCCTGATCAGGCTGCGATTTGAGCAACAACCATTGCAAGCTCCGGTTATATCACTGCGCCTGACGGTTAAACGATTTCTGGGGCGAGAAGCCCCGGGCGGGCAGGATCTTCTGGGCGAAAGCCAGGATCCGAACGAAGCCTGGCACACCCTGATGAGCCGCCTGCAGGCAAGGCTTGGTGAAAATGCTCTGAAACAGCTTGCACCCCAGGCAGATCACCGGCCCGAACGAGCCTGGAGTGCATCAGAAGTGCAACGCAAAAATCGTGTTTTGAAAACAGCAGCCTGCTACCTGCCTCAACGCCCCTTATGGCTTCTGCGAGGGCCGCAACCGCTCACGGAAATCCCGCAGATATGGTTTACCGGCCCGGAGAGGATCAGCGGTGGATGGTGGGACGGCCAGCGGGTCCATCGGGATTATTACATTGCCCAACTGAATAACGGCCAACTTGCCTGGGTGTTCCGGGACATGCGGGAAGGCTGGTTCGTGCATGGATGGTTTGGCTAATGAGTGAACCTTCCTACGCCGAGCTGTTCTGCTTCAGTAACTTCACGTTCCTGACCGGGGCATCTCATCCCCATGAGCTTGCGGAACGAGCCGCAGAGCTTGGGTATAACGCGCTGGCGATCACCGATGCCTGCTCAGTGGCCGGCATACCCCGTGCCTGGGCTGCTTTGAAAGAGAGCCCCGTAAAACTGATTACCGGAAGCCTGTTTGAGCTGGACGACGCCCCGCCGGATGCCAGCATCCCCAAATTTATTCTTCTGGCCCGAACCCGCAAAGGTTATGGTCAGCTTTGCCAGCTTATAACCACAGCACGCCGCCGGGCAGAAAAGGGGCAGTACCTGCTGCTCAACAGAGACATGGAGACACATGCTCTGGATGACTGCCTGTGCCTGTGGCTGCCACCCGCAACAGCTGAAGCCGGTCCGGACCAGGCTCTGGCCTGCGGCGAATGGTTACTCCGGCTGTTTGAACATCGCCTCTGGATTGCCGCAGCCCGCACCCTGGAAGCCGGCGAAGAACAGCAACTGGCCAGGGTCCGCTGGCTTTCTGAGCACCTGCGCTGTCCAGTTACCGCCACCGGCGAAGTTCACATGCATAGCCGGGAACGTCAGCCCTTACAGGACGTACTCACTGCCCTGCGCAATCACGCCAGCCTGGAAAATGCCGGCCACTGCCTGTTCCAGAATGGTGAACGCTACCTGCGCCCGCTTCCGGTACTGCGACGGTTATTCCCGGAAAGCTGGCTGGAAGAATCTTTGCGTATTGCTCAACAGTGTACCTTCGACCCCGGAAGCCTGCGCTACGAATACCCTCCCGACCTTGTACCGGAAGGAGAAACCCCCGCAGCTTATCTGAAACGCCTGACTCAGGAAGGTGAACGGCAACGTTACCCGGAAGGCACTCCATTATCTGTTCAGGCCCTGATACGCAAAGAACTGGGGCTGATTTCAGAGATGAACTATGAACACTACTTTCTCACCATCCATGACATTGTTGCCTTTGCCCGCAACCGCGGCATTCTGTGCCAGGGCCGAGGCTCTGCCGCCAACTCCGCCGTGTGCTATTGCCTGGGCATTACCGAAGTAAATCCGGCTCAGGTAGACCTGCTGTTTGAGCGTTTCATATCCAAAGACAGAAACGAGCCGCCGGATATCGACGTAGATTTTGAGCACGAACGCCGGGAAGAAGTTATCCAGTATATCTACCAACGGTATAGCCGGGAGCGGGCCGCGCTGGCAGCAACGGTTATCCGCTACCGCCCCCGCAGCGCCATCCGCGATGTTGGCAAGGCCCTGGGATTTGATCCGGCACTGGTGGAACAACTACTGGAAGGCATCGACTGGCGCGACAAGGCCACCAACTGGCGCCAGCAGATTCTCGATAAACGCCTGACCCGAAACCCCAAGGTCGCCGACCAGTTCTTTGCCCTGGTCAACACCCTGCTTGGCTTCCCCCGCCACCTCTCCCAACATGTAGGCGGCTTTGTTATCAGCTCCGGGCCGCTGGCAGAGCTCGTGCCTGTCGAAAACGCAGCAATGGCTGATCGCACCGTTATCCAATGGGACAAAGACGACCTGGAAAGCCTGGGCCTGATGAAAGTGGACATACTCGCATTGGGCATGCTCACAGCCATCCGCAAAGCTCTGGAACTGATCAGCCAACAGAAAGACCGGCCCTTCCGCATGCAGGACATTCCCCAGGAAGACCGGGCTACCTACAACATGCTGCAAAAAGGCGACAGCATCGGCGTATTCCAGGTGGAATCCCGTGCCCAGATCAACATGCTGCCCAGACTGAAACCCGAAACTTATTACGACCTGGTGATCGAAGTTGCCATCGTTCGCCCCGGCCCCATTCAGGGCGACATGGTGCACCCTTACCTGCGCCGGAAACACGGACTGGAACCGGTGGATTATCCCAATGACGCCATCAGAGGCGTACTCGAACGTACTTTGGGTGTGCCTATTTTCCAGGAGCAGGTGATCAAACTGGCCATGGTTGCCGCCGGTTTCACCGCTGGCGAAGCCGACCAGCTCCGCCGCGCCATGGCTGCCTGGAAATCCCACGGCGACATGACACCCTTCCGGGAAAAACTCATCAACGGTATGCTTGCGCGCGGCCATGATACCGACTTTGCCGAACGCCTCTACCTGCAGATCTGTGGCTTCGGCGGCTATGGCTTCCCGGAATCCCACGCAGCCAGCTTTGCCCTGCTTGTTTACGTTTCAGCCTGGATCAAGCGCCACCACCCGGCCGCCTTCTACTGCGCCTTACTCAACAGCCAGCCCATGGGCTTCTACTCCCCCTCACAACTGGTTCAGGACGCCAAACGCCACAACATTGCCGCACTCCCGCCAGACATCAACAGCAGCCAGTGGGATCACACACTGGAAGGCCCCGATCAACAACTGCGCCTGGGCCTGAGAATCATCCGGGGGCTATCAGCAAACGCCGCCGAACGCCTGCATCAGCATCGTCCCGAAGCCGGTTACAAATCCTCCGCCGAGTTACGACGCCTGGCAGGCCTTAACCAGCGCGAAATGGAACTCCTCGCCGGTGCCAACGCCATGCCGGCGTTTGCAAGCAACCGTCACCAGGCGTATTGGCAGCTGCTAAGCCACGAAAAACCCTCAGAGCTTTTCGCTGCAGCAGAAGACGACGAAAACTACGAACTGGAAACCTGCAACCAACTACCGGACCCCACCGAAGGCCAGAACGTTCTGGCCGACTACGCCAGCCAGGGCCTCACCCTCCAACGCCACCCGCTAGCCCTGCTCCGGGAACAAGGCCACCTGAAGTTCTGCCTCAACGCAGAACAACTCAAAACCACCAAGGCCGGCATACCCGTACAGGTAGCCGGCCTGGTAACCGGCCGCCAACGCCCCGGCTCCGCCTCCGGCGTTACCTTCGTAACCCTGGAAGACGAAACCGGCAACGTGAACGTCGTCGTCTGGCTGGAAACTGCC
>NZ_JBLXHQ010000040.1:0-19006 GCF_048259445.1 Marinobacter sp.
CACCCCGCCTAAACGCTGTGTCCCTCGAAGGAGATGCGCATTCTACAGACACACGCAGATCTGTCAACGGCCATTTTCAAATAATCGTAAAGAGCTTCGGTTTCCACCTATAAAACCACCAAAACAAGGAGAAAACCGCTCAAAAACTGCACTACTTCACCCAACGTCACGCCAGGCCGTTTTACTTATCGGCGCCCGCTGACCGACGCGGCTTGCCGCGCAGCAGCCAACGAACAGGCCCGGACAACGCATAAATCAAAAAGCCGGTGAAGAGTACCGTAGCCGGATCCAACGCTATCACTACAAAAATCAGAACCACCAGCAGAATCGCAGCGAAAGGCACGCGACCGCGGAGATCAAGATCTTTAAAACTTCGATACAGCACGTTACTTACCATCAGAACACCCGCCCCGCCGACAACAATAACTGTCAGGAAGGTTAACCAGGCCGAAGATTCGAACGCCTGAAAACACCATACCAGGCCGGCGACACATGCCGCAGCAGCTGGACTGGGCAGACCGACAAAAAACTTTTTATCCACGGAGCCGATCTGAGTATTGAATCGGGCGAGTCGCAACGCTGCACCTGCAACATATATAAAGGTGATCGCCCAGCCGATTTTATCCAGCCCGTTCAACGACCAGAAAAATGCGACAAATCCTGGCGCGACACCAAATGCAACCATGTCTGCGAGGCTGTCGTACTCTTCACCGAATTTGCTCTGGGTGTTGGTCATGCGGGCAACACGCCCATCAAGCCCATCCAGAATCATGGAAACAAAAATCGCAATCGCTGCATTGTCAAAAACGCCGCCAGCAGCAGACACAATGGCATAGAAGCCGGAAAACAATGATGCAGTTGTAAGCGCGTTGGGCAGAAGGTATATCCCCTTCCTGCGCACCGGCGCACCTTCAACCAGCTCTTCTTCTACCACCTCGCCAGGCTCGATGTCGCATTCTGCCGTGGCGCTGGATGAAAGCTCCGGCTCATTGGCCGGGGAGCCCGATTTGGTATCTTTTCTTTCTTCAGTCATTCCCATTACTCCGGAAAGCATTTGGGCGAAGTATATACGAAAAACGCGGCCACCCGGGCCGCGTTTCGTTAAACCAGGCGGAACTCCGCTTAGTTTTTATCCTTATCCACGATCTTGTTGGCAGAGATCCACGGCATCATTCCGCGAAGTTTCTCACCGGTCACTTCAATCTCATGTGCGGCATTCTGACGGCGACGCGCAGTCATGGATGGGTAGTTCAGAGCACCCTCGGAGATGAACATCTTCGCGTATTCGCCACTCTGGATACGCTTAAGCGCGTTACGCATGGCTTCACGGGACTGCTCGTTGATAATCTCCGGGCCGGTCACATACTCGCCATACTCTGCGTTGTTGGAGATGGAGTAGTTCATGTTGGCGATACCGCCTTCGTACATAAGGTCTACAATAAGCTTCAGCTCGTGCAGGCACTCAAAGTACGCCATTTCCGGAGCATAGCCTGCCTCGGTGAGCGTCTCAAAGCCAGCTTTTACAAGCTCAACCGCACCGCCACACAGAACTGCCTGCTCGCCGAACAGATCGGTTTCAGTTTCGTCCTTGAAGGTCGTCTCAATGATACCGGTACGTCCACCGCCGATACCGCTGGCATAAGACAGCGAAAGATTCTTGGCGTTGCCTGAAGCGTCCTGGAAGATCGCAATCAGATCAGGAATACCGCCGCCATTTGCAAACTCGGTGCGAACAGTATGGCCCGGAGCTTTGGGGGCAATCATGACAACATCCAGATCTTTGCGCGGAACAATCTGGTTGTAATGGATTGCGAAGCCGTGAGCAAAGGCAAGAGTAGCGCCCTGCTTCAGGTTAGGCTCGATTTCGGCCTTGTACAGCTGAGACTGGAATTCATCCGGAGTCAGAACCATGACCACGTCAGCGGCAGCAACCGCAGATGGCACATCACTGGTCTTCAGCCCATAGGCCTCTGCTTTGGCAATAGAAGAAGAACCAGGACGCAGACCGACTGTCACATCAACACCGGACTCTTTCAGGTTGCACGCATGAGCGTGGCCCTGTGAGCCAAAACCGATGATGGCAACTTTTTTGCCCTGAATGATGGAAAGATCGCAATCCTTATCGTAATAAACCTGCATGATTAACCTCTGTGATTTGTGATGGCCTTTCGAGAGACCAGAACGTTCGTAATATATGAAACAGCTTAAAGGCTCAGCACCTTCTCGCCCCTGGCGATTCCGGAAACGCCCGAGCGCACTACTTCGAGCACACCCGACGTACCGATAGCCTGAATAAAGCCATCAAGCTTGTCACTGTCACCCGCTAACTGAACGGTATAGACCGAGCTGGTAACGTCAACAATCTGGCCACGAAAAATATCCACGGTGCGCTTGATTTCCGCACGCTGAGGACCTGTTGCCTTCAGCTTGACCAACATCAGCTCGCGCTCGATATGTGGCCCCTCAGTCAGATCAACCAGCTTGACCACCTCAACGAGTTTGTTGAGCTGCTTGGTAATCTGCTCAATAACCCGGTCCGAGCCAGACGTTGTCACCGTAAGCCGGGAAAGGGTTTCATCTTCGGTAGGCGCAACGGTCAATGTTTCAATGTTGTAGTTCCGTTGTGAAAACAGACCAACTACACGAGACAGGGCGCCTGGCTCATTTTCAAGCAAAACAGAAATGATTCGACGCATGATCACACCCTCTCCGTCTTGCTGAGCCACATATCCTTCATACAGCCACGAGCCACTTGCATCGGATACACATGTTCGAAGCGATCCACCTGAATATCCACAAAGACCAATCTATCCTTCATGGCCAGAGCCTCTTTCAACTTCGGCTCCAGATCTTCTTTCTTATCGATTCGAATACCCACGTGACCATAGGCTTCGGCCAGCTTGATGAAGTCCGGCAATGACTCCATGTAAGAGTGAGAGTGCCGGGACTCGTAGTTCATGTCCTGCCACTGCTTCACCATACCCAGGGCCTGATTATTCAGGTTGATGATCTTTACCGGCAGCTTGTACTGGTTACAGGTAGACAGCTCCTGAATATTCATCTGGATACTGCCCTCACCAGTAATGCAGAGCACTTCGTCCTCCGGATGGGTGAGCTTGACGCCCATAGCCGCCGGCAGGCCAAAGCCCATGGTGCCGAGACCACCAGAGTTGATCCAACGGTTAGGCTTGTCGAACTTGTAGTACTGAGCTGCAAACATCTGGTGCTGCCCCACGTCGGTGGTGACAAACGCGTCTCCATTGGTGAGACGATGCAGCATTTCGACCACTTCCTGGGGCTTTATAACGTCCGGGCTGGTTTCATAACGCATTCCGTGGAACGCGCGCCATTCGTCGATCTGCTTCCACCAGGAAACAAGCGCCTCAGCATCGGGCTTTTCCTTACTCTCTTTAACCAGCGCGAGCATTTCTTTGAGAACCGCATCAACTGGCCCGACGATGGGAACGTCGGCATCGATTGTCTTGGAAATGGAGGCAGGATCAATGTCGATATGAATGATCCGGGCACCGGGGCAGAACTTCTCTGTTGCATTGGTTACGCGGTCGTCAAATCGGGCACCAACGGCCAGAATAAGATCCGAATGGTGCATCGCCATATTGGCTTCGTAGGTCCCGTGCATACCAAGCCAGCCAATATGCTGCTTGTCACTGGCCGGATAACAGCCAATCCCCATCAGAGTGTTTGTAATAGGGAAACCCAGCTTGCGCACCAGCTCTGTGAGCTGCCCGGAAGCTTTGCCGAGAATAACACCGCCACCGGCATATATGATTGGCCGGCGTGCAGCCAGCATCATGTCTACCGCCTTTTTGATCTGGCCAGCGTGCCCGCGTATTGCCGGGTTGTAGGAGCGCAGCTTGACCTTTTTCGGGTAAGCGTATTCAAAGCGCTCATTCGGCGCGGTCATATCTTTGGGGATATCCACAACAACGGGCCCGGGACGTCCGGTCGACGCAATGTAATACGCCTTACGGATAATCCCCGGAATCTCTGAGGGATGACGCACACTGAGATTGTGCTTAACCACCGGCCGGGACACACCAATCATGTCCGTTTCCTGAAAGGCATCTTCGCCGATCAGGGTAGACGCTACCTGGCCACACAGAACCACCATGGGAATGGAATCCATGAACGCGGTCGCGATACCAGTGATGGTGTTGGTAGCTCCAGGGCCAGAGGTAACAAGCACGGTTCCCGGCTGCCCGGTGACGCGCGCATAGCCATCAGCCATGTGCACAGCCGCCTGCTCGTGCCTTACCAGAATGTGCTTGACCTTATCCTGCCTGAACAACGCATCATAAATATGAAGGGCTGCGCCACCCGGATAGCCATATATGTACTCGATCCCTTCATCCTGCAGGGAACGGATCAGCATATCGGCGCCAGACAATAACTCCACGATTTTCTACCCTCTTCTACGAGTGAATGAGCCGGGCACAAGCCCGGTTGCCTGGATTCACGGCTTACCTGCTTCTTTTGAAAGCGGAACCGGCTGCTCCACACCTTATTAAGAGGTTGTCTCCTGGCCAGCCGCCCTCCTGAGGGTTGCGGAGAACGGCCAATCAACGGGTTGCACCTAAGCAACACCCATTCCGCGACAGATGCGCGGCACGCTCAGTGTGGTAAATAACGGGGAATACGTGCACGGGATTACCGGCCGAATCAACCCCAGTCTTCAGGCAATCGGTAATTCTGACAGCGCGAAACTCCCTGTCAATAGCCTCTTTTGCTTTCTGTGCCCATACTGGCCAATGGTCTGGCATAATTATCCGCAACTCAGGTGCGTAGATTTGAACCAGGCAGAAGAAAATGCTTCGCACAAATGGCATCATGGGAAAATATAAAACAGAATAACGGGCCCGGACATTCAGGTTGCTGACCTGCCCGGGAGCAGCGCACACACCACGAGTAGAGCCATGAACAGAAAAACCCTGATATTGACACTATTAATGGCCGTAGTACCCGGTATGGCAATGAGCGCTTCGGTGTACAAGTGGACGGATGAAAACGGCATAACCCATTTTGGTGACCGCCAGCCGGTAGGCGCAAAATCCGAGACGGTTAATGTCCGCTCTGGCACATTGTCCGGAACAACCAATCGCCCCAGCCCTCAAAAACAGCTCGATGAGCTTCAAGAGCAGCAACAGAAAGAAGCTGACCGGGAAAAGGAAACAGCAGTTGAAGCCGCACGTCGAAAACAACGTGCCGCCAACTGTGAAAGCGCTCAAGCGAACCTTAAGGTCATCGACAGCAACGCACGGATCCGTATCGAGGAAAACGGAGAAATGCGCTACCTGAGCCCGGAAGAAATCGCCGAACAGCGCGAAAAACTGGAAAAAATTGCTGCTGAAAACTGTGAAACTGAAAACCCGTAACCGGCTTCAGAATTATTGACAAGAAAAAAGGAGGCGGAGCTTTAGCTCCGCCTCCTTTTTTTAACTTCGATCAAGCCTTCTTGAATACCAGCTTGCCTTCATCCACAGTGGCCAGGATTGTATCACCGGCAACAAAGTCACCCTGCAACAGTCTCTGGGCCAACGGATTTTCAATCATCCGCTGAATCGCACGCTTGAGCGGCCGCGCACCGTAAACCGGGTCATACCCGACTTCCGCCAGCAGATCCAGAGCAGCTTCGTCCAGCTCCAGCTTCATATCCTGATCTTGCAGGCGCTTGCCAAGAACCTCTATCTGGATTTTCGCAATTCCATGAATCTGGCTTCCGGCCAGCGGATGGAATACAACCACTTCGTCTACCCGGTTTATGAACTCAGGGCGGAAGTGTGTTCCCACTACCTCCATAACCGCGTTCTTCATAGCCTCGTAGTTCTCTTCGCCGGCCTTCTGCTGAATAATGTCCGAACCCAGGTTGGACGTCATGACGATCACCGTATTACGGAAATCGACCGTACGGCCCTGGCCGTCTGTCAGGCGCCCATCATCAAGCACCTGGAGAAGTATGTTGAATACGTCCGGATGCGCTTTTTCAACTTCATCAAGCAACAGCACAGAATATGGGCGGCGGCGCACGGCTTCGGTGAGGTATCCACCTTCTTCGTAACCCACATAACCCGGAGGCGCGCCAATCAGGCGTGCAACAGAGTGCTTCTCCATAAACTCCGACATATCGATGCGCACCATGGCGTCATCAGTATCAAACAGGAACGAAGCCAGGGCTTTACACAGCTCGGTCTTACCCACACCGGTTGGCCCAAGGAACATAAATGAACCGTTAGGCCTGTTCGGATCTGCGAGACCCGACCGCGAGCGGCGAACGGCATTCGACACAGCTTCTACTGCTTCGCTCTGGCCAATAACCCGCTTGTGCAGCTCATCTTCCATGCGCATCAGTTTATCGCGCTCACCTTCCATCATTCTGGAGACCGGAATCCCGGTCCACTTGGAAACCACCTCCGCGATTTCCTCGTCGGTAACCCGGTTACGCAGGAGCTTCATTTCCATCATTTCAGCCTGGCTTGCCATATCAAGCTGACGCTCCAGTTCCGGAATGCGGCCATACTGCAGCTCAGACATTTTGCCCAGATCACCTGCGCGACGGGCGGTCTCAAGGTCAATACGCGCCTGCTCGAGCTGGCTCTTTATCTTCTGGGAGCCATGCAAAGCGGCTTTCTCTGTGTTCCAGACCTCTTCCAGATCGGCGTATTCCCGCTCCACGCCCTGAATAACACCTGAAAGCTCTTCAAGCCGTTTTTTCGAGGCCGCATCAGTCTCTTTTTTCAGTGCTTCCCGCTCAATTTTGAGCTGAATCAGACGACGCTCCAGCCGATCCAGCGGCTCCGGTTTCGAGTCCATTTCCATGCGAATCTGGCTGGCCGCCTCATCAATCAGGTCAATGGCCTTATCAGGCAACTGACGATCAGTAATGTAGCGCTGAGAGAGCTTCGCAGCCGCAATGATTGCTCCGTCGGTGACTTCTACGCCGTGATGCACCTCATAACGCTCTTTCAGACCACGCAGAATCGCGATGGTGTCTTCTTCATTCGGCTCGTTCACCAGCACTTTCTGGAATCGACGCTCCAGGGCGGCATCCTTCTCAATGTTTTCCCGGTATTCGTTCAGCGTGGTGGCGCCCACGCAATGCAACTCACCACGGGCCAGTGCCGGCTTGAGCATATTGCCCGCATCCATCGAGCCTTCCGCTTTACCCGCACCCACCACGGTATGAATTTCATCGATGAACAGGATAATCTGGCCTTCCTGTTTGGCGAGTTCGTTCAGCACCGCTTTCAGGCGTTCTTCAAACTCACCCCGAAACTTGGCACCGGCAATAAGCGAACCCATATCCAGGGACAAAACCCGCTTGTTCTTCAGACCTTCAGGCACTTCGCCGTTTACAATCCGCTGGGCCAGACCTTCCGCAATGGCAGTTTTGCCCACGCCGGGTTCACCAATCAGCACCGGATTGTTCTTGCGCCGGCGCTGCAACACCTGAATGGTGCGACGAATCTCGTCATCACGACCAATAACCGGGTCGAGTTTTCCAGCTTCTGCCCGCTCAGTCAGGTCAATGGTGTACTTGGACAGCGCCTGGCGGTTTTCCTCGGCTCCGGCATCGTCCACAGTTTCACCACCGCGCGCTGAGTTAATAGCGCTTTCCAACGCCGCCTTATCCACTCCCTGTTCACGCAACACACGACCAAGCGTGCCGCGATCCTCAAGGGCGGCCAAAAGCATCAGCTCGCTGGAGATAAACTGGTCTTTGCGCTTCTGTGCCAGCTTGTCTGCAATATTAAACAGGCGCCCCATATCATTGGACATGGAGACATCGCCTGCGCTGCCACTTACTTCCGGCAAATTCTCGATTTCCTGTGCGACAGCCTGGCGCACCCGGCCAGGCTCGGCACCTGCTTGCTTCAGAAGCGGTTTGATAGAGCTGCCCTGCTGATCCAGCATTGCCTGCATAAGATGCAGAGGTTCGATAAAGTTATGATCTTTGCCGACGGCAAGTGACTGGGCGTCGGCCAGAGCCGTTTGCAGAAGGCTGGTAAGCTTGTCGATTCTCATGGAATTGTTTCCCCGATTTGTTCAGAAAATGCGGTCAGTTTTTTGCGCATTTCGTGCTCATTGAGAACTAATGTAGGGGCATTCGGGGGAAGTTCAAGGCCAACTCAGAAGGCAACTGTCAGAAAATTGACACACCTCAGATTTTCCAGATGGCTGTTACCATGCGGCCAGTCTGGCCGTCGCGGCGATAGGAATAGAATCTCTGGCTGTCGGAAACCGTGCAAAAGTTACCACCCGAGATATTTTTGACACCCAGCGCTTCAAGTCGTTGGCGGGCAATGCAGTATATGTCGGCCATAAAGTGCCCATTCCGGGCACCCACTGTGCTGAAAGCAACCTCTGCCCCTGGATCTTGCGCCACAAAAGCCGCTTTGACTTCCGGGCCGACTTCAAATGCCTTTGGGCCTATGGCCGGCCCAAGCCATGCCATCAGGGTATTACCCGGCAACGCCATTCTGGCCACCAGATTTTCCAGCACTCCGCCACACAGACTACGCCAACCGGCGTGGGCAGCGGCCACTGTGGTTCCATCTTCGTCACAAAGAATAACGGGCAAACAGTCCGCAGTGAGAATAGTACAGGCTCTACCAACCGTTCGAGTGAAGCTCGCATCAGCTTCCGGAACACCCGCCGAAGCTCCGGCAGGCAAGCTGACGACCCCAGTTCCGTGCACCTGGTTAAGCCATCCGAAGGCATCGGCCGGCAGGTCGCAAGCGCCAGCCAACCTTATACGATTCTCCAGCACGTGCTCCGGAACATCACCCACGTGACTTCCCAGATTCATGCTGGACCAGGGAGGCTGGCTGACACCGCCCGCCCGGGTTGTGCATACAGCGCGGATGTTTGCAGGCGCGGACCAATCCGGGCGGATAAGCGTTAGCGCAGAGACAGCTTCAGAACTCATCACTCTCCAGTTCCTGGACGTGCTTGCGCAAAGCGGCGAGCAACCCCATAAAATCCTCCGGCAAAGGCACGTCCCAGCTCAGAATCTCTCCCGTGGCCGGATGCTCCAGCGTGAGCTGGCGCGCGTGCAGCGCCTGGCGGTGAAAAGCAGAGAGTACTAACCGCAACTCTTCCGTTGTACCTTTCGGCAGTCGCAACCGACCTCCATACAGGGGATCACCCACCAGCGGATGCTTTACATGGGCCATGTGCACACGGATCTGATGTGTGCGACCGCTTTCCAGCTTGCAGCGCACATGGGTGTGGGCCGCAAAACGCTCAATCAGGCGATAGTGGGTTACCGCAGGCTTGCCACTTTTGACTACCCCCATTTTCTTGCGCTCATGGGGATGACGGCCAATGGGCGCATCCACTGTGGCGCCCCCCGTTAAAGTACCCACAACAACGGCCTCATACTCGCGCCCCATGGTTCGGGTCTGCAATTGGCCAACCAGCGACGTGTGAGCAATGAGGCTGCGAGCAACCACCATGATACCTGAGGTGTCTTTATCAAGGCGGTGAACGATGCCGGCACGGGGCAGGTTCTCCACCTCCGGAGCATAGTTCAGAAGCGCATTTACCAACGTGCCATCCGCATGCCCTGCTGCAGGGTGCACAACCAGCCCGGCAGGTTTGTTAATGACAAGCAGGTGCTCGTCTTCATAGACGATATCCAGGTTGATCGCTTCAGC
Source organism: Marinobacter sp. (assembly GCF_048259445.1). Classification (GTDB taxonomy): domain Bacteria; phylum Pseudomonadota; class Gammaproteobacteria; order Pseudomonadales; family Oleiphilaceae; genus Marinobacter. The sequence goes on from NZ_JBLXHQ010000040.1 coordinate 9,675, forward strand.
CTGCCAGGTTACCTGTGCCTCGGGCTCGGCATCGAGCTCCAGCCGGTCACTCAGCATCACTTTATCTCTTGGCTTGCGAACCTCTCCGTTCACCGTTAAGGCGCCGCTGCGAATCCAGGATTGCAGGCGCGAACGCGAGTGCTCGGGCATGAGTTCTGCCGCAGCCTGATCCAGGCGCCGGTCACTCAGCGCAGGCGGTACAGAAAAGCTGGCAGTTATTCGGTTTTCAGATGACATTAAGCCCCCGGGGCCTGTGTGTGTTACGTTTCAGTCAGAATTTGAAACAAACGGGGCGCGCCTTCCATGTGATACTGCACATGAAGCGAGTTCCCCGCTACAATGACGCACTCGAATTTATCGACATTATACGGGATTCCGGCATGAGATCAGGTTTTCGTTTACTGCTACTTTCCACACTGGTTGTTCTGATCAGTGCCTGCGCGTCTAACAAGCAGGAGGAAGTGTTGCCGGAAAAGACCTACTATGACAACGCCCGCCAGGCAATGAACGCTGGCAACTTCAACGAGTCCGAGCAGAACCTTGACGCCCTGGAAACCTACTATCCTTTCGGCCGTTACGCTGAACAGGCGCAGCTTGATCTCATTTATGCCCGCTATCAGAATCTTGATCTTGAAGGCTCCCGGGCCGCAGCAGACCGCTTCCTGCGCCTGAACCCTCAGAGTGAGCATTCTGATTATGCTCTTTATATGCGCGGTCTCGCGTCCTACAACCTCGATATAGGCCTGGCCGCACGTTATCTCCCGGTTGATGTATCTGCCCGCGACGCCGGAGAACAGCAACAGGCGTTCCGGGATTTCAGCGAACTGTTGAACCGGTACCCGGAGAGTGTATACGCGGCCGATGCCCGCCAGCGGATGATTGCAGTTCGCAACCGGATGGCGGAACTGGAGCTCCACGCTGCCCGTTATTACATCAAGCGGGAAGCCTACGTGGCCGCCAACACCAGAGCGCGTTACATCATCGAGAACTTCCCCTCATCACCAGCCGTTGAAGAATCCCTGATTATTCTGGCAGAAACCTTTGACTTCCTGAAATTCAAAAAGGGCTCTCAGGATGCGATCGCGCTGCTTCGCCAGAATTTCCCGAAAAGCTCTGCCTTCAACAGCGACGGTGAGTTTCAGGCAAGCTTGATGAAGCGTGAGAACCGCTCACTCTCCAGCGTGGTCACCTTCGGGCTCATAGGCGACGAATAACCTGAAAGAAGTCCCGTACCTCTTCGTTAATTGCCGCTTTTCCAGCCACTGGTAATGGGATAGCGGCGATCCTTTCCAAAACCGCGCTCTGTGATCCGGACACCGATCGGTGCTTGCCGGCGCTTATATTCATTGATATCCACCAGACGGATGACACGGCTTACGTCGGCCTTGTCAAAACCCTCCGCTATAATTGCATCGGCACTGAAATCCCGCTCAACGTAGAGATTCAGAATCTCATCCAGCACATCATAGCCGGGAAGACTGTCTTCATCTTTCTGATCCGGGGCCAACTCCGCTGATGGTGGACGCGTGATGACCCGCTCAGGAATTACCGGCGACAAGGAATTGCGATACCAGGCGAGACGAAAAACCAGCGTTTTGGGCACGTCTTTGAGCACGTCGAAACCACCGGCCATATCGCCATATAGCGTGGAATACCCTACCGCCAGCTCGCTTTTATTGCCGGTTGTGAGCACCAGCGAGCCAAACTTGTTGGAAAGCGACATAAGCACAACGCCGCGGATGCGTGCCTGCAGGTTTTCCTCAGTAGTGTCAGGAGTCGTGCCCTCAAATGGCACCGCAAGCGTCGCCATAAAAGATTCGTACATAGGCTCTATGGAGTAAACATCGTACTGAACGCCCATCGCCAATGCCTGAGCTTCTGCATCTTCAAGGCTGATGCCGGAGGTATACCTGAACGGCATCATCACAGCGCGGACACGCTCTGGCCCCAGGGCATCCACTGCTACTGCCAGAGTAAGAGCAGAATCTATTCCACCGGAAAGCCCAAGCACTACCGATTTGAAACCGTTTTTATTTACATAGTCGCGCACGCCGGTCACAAGCGCGTTATAGACGTTTGCATCCAGCGAAGGCGCGGCAGGCAATGACTGGGAGGTCGGCTGGCAATGAAGGTCACACAGGAAATCTACCGGGAACAGGCCCTCAATGAATTGAGGCACTTCCACCGCTAGCGTGCCCGAGTGGTCATAAACCATAGAACCGCCATCGAACACCAGTTCATCCTGAGCCCCCACCAGATTTACATAAATGATGCGCACCCGGTTCTCACGAGCCTTGCGCTCAAGCAGCGCCTTTCTCCGTTCCTGCTTGCCGATGTCGTAGGGTGATGCGTTCAGATTAATAATAAGGCGCGCACCTGCGACCGCAGAGTCCTCTATCGGGCCGTCTGACCAGATATCTTCGCAAACCGTGAGGCCCACCGGCACGCCGCAGATCTCGAGCACCATGGCGCCCGAGCCTTCCGCAAAATAGCGCTTCTCGTCAAACACCTGGTAATTGGGCGGGAAGCGCTTGAAATAGCGCCCGGTGATTTTGCCGTTTTCAATCACCACCGCCGCGTTGTATAGCAGGCCATCACTCCGGAGAGGTGCACCGATGACGATCGCTGCACCCAGCTCCGCGTTTTGCAAACGTTCCAGCGCCTCACTCACTCTGAGATCCATACTGGGGCGCAGCAACAAATCCTCCGGCGGATATCCGGTAATACATAGCTCCGGGAAAACGACGATATCGGCTTCATGTTCGGAGCAGGCACGTTCAACAGCATCGATAATCAGCCCGGTGTTACCGGGAATATCCCCCACCAGAAAATCCATCTGCGCCATCACCACCCGCAACTTGCGGTGGGATGTATTGGAAAGCAGGGTGCTCCCGGAAACAGACATAGATTGGCTCCTGTAACTCATTGCCGCGAAAAGGCTATTATAACCCTGCACAGACTTTGATTTCTTCCGCTCAACAACGGATTCCCGAAAACCATGGCGACAGATACGGTATCAGCAGTCAGTACCGGCAAAAGAACTTCCGGCTTTCAGCAAGCAAAGCTGTTCCGCATCTACAATCACTATCGTGTCGTGATCAGCCTGGTGCTGTTCGCACTGCTGTTTGTTGATCCCGTTAATTTCGACGTGCGATTCCGGCTACTGGATTACTACCAGTTTGGCGTTGCGGGCTATCTGGCGCTGAACAGCTTTATTGGGCTGACCATGCTTGCCGGGTTTCAACCGGGGCAGCGCCACGTCACTTTATCCATACTGCTGGATATCCTGATCATGCACGGGCTGCTGTTTGCCAGCACCGGCATCACCAACGGGCTGGCCAATCTGGTAATCGTCTCGGTAGCCGCCGGCAACATTCTTAACCCCAGTCGCATGGGCACTTTTTATGCTGCACTTGCAGCCATCTGCTCACTCAGCATTTCAGGCTGGGCGGTATTGACGCTTGACGGGCCGGCCGATGACATCGTGCGTGCCGGCTCCCTTGGCATACTGTATTTCGCCACCGCATTTGTCCTGCAAAACATTTCGAGACGAATGATGCGCAGTGAAGCACTGGCCAGCAGCCGCGCGCAAAGTATTGCGGAGCTTGAGCAGATCAATCAACAGATTATTCAGCGCATGCGCACCGGCATTCTGGTGCTCGACCGGTTTGGCCAGATCCGCCTCGCGAACGCGGCCGCAGAAGAACTCCTGTTTGGTATTCCAATCGATAAAGGCGCGCACTCAGCTCGGCCCAAAACCCTTCCAGGCCCTCTCAGGTCAGGTTTGGAAGCATGGCTTAAAAATCCAGCAAGACGCACAGAACCGTTCCAGTCAGCGCCCACCTCGCCGCTCCTGCAAGTCAATTTCACCCAGCTTGATCAGGAGCGCGGAGACCATATTCTGGTGTTTATCGAAGACATGAGCAAAGTGACGCAACAGGCCCAGCAGATGAAACTGGCATCACTTGGCCGGCTTACGGCCGGGATTGCCCATGAAATACGCAATCCCCTCGGGGCCATCAGCCATGCAGCGCAACTGATGGAAGAATCGCCTCACCTCGACACCGGAGATCAGCAAATGCTGAGCATTATCCGGCGCCATTCCCGGCGTGCGAACGGCATCATCGAAAACGTGCTCAGCCTTTCCCGGCGCAAATCGGCCCATGCCGATCTGGTTGATCTGAGTAGCTGGCTGAAGGAATTCAGAGCAGATTTTCTCCAGACCCAGCAAAATGCCATACCTGCCACCGATATAGCATTAAACATCCTCACGAATATGCCGGAGGCACGTTTTGACAAAAGCCAGATCGAACAGGTGCTGGTGAACCTGTGTGATAACGGCCTGCGCTACAGTTTTCAGCAGACCGGGGAACGTAAAGTTGAGTTGACGGCTGGCGCCACGGCAGATGGCGAGCGTGCATACCTGGACGTGAGAGATTTTGGCCCGGGTGTGGCCCCGGGCTCAAGCCACCTGATTTTCGAGCCCTTTTACACCACCGATAAAGGCGGCACGGGCCTCGGGCTTTATCTGGCAAGAGAACTGTGCGAGTCTAACCTCGCCCATTTGTCCCTCGTGGAAGACGACCAACCCGGCTGCTGTTTCCGCATTACCTTTGCTCATCCGGGGCGGATGATTTGATGTGGAACCGAGATAGATAGAACCGAGATAGATGGAACTGACAAAAAACGGAACTGACAGAAAAAGATGACCACTCACACAGCGCTGATTGTTGACGACGAACCCGACATTCGGGACCTTCTCGAAATTACCCTGACACGCATGGGCATTAAAACCCTGACCGCTCCGGACCTTGCCAGTGCCTTCAAACTGATGGAGCAGAACACTCCGCAGCTTTGCCTGACCGACATGAACCTGCCAGACGGTAACGGCATTGAACTGGTGCAGTGGATCCAACAACACCGGCCGGACATGCCCGTTGCCGTCATCACAGCCTATGGCAGCATGGACACCGCAATTGAATCCCTGAAAGCCGGCGCATTTGATTTTGTTTCCAAGCCGGTCGAGCTTTCCCGGCTCCGTGAACTCGTGAACAGCGCACTCATGCTTTCAGAGCCCGGCCCTGCAATTGATGACGCCACGGATGAGCCAGGCCTTCTGCTCGGCAACTCGGCGCAAATCAAAAAGCTACGCAACCAGACCCGCAAACTTGCCAGAAGCCAGGCGCCTGTCTTTATCAGTGGCGAGTCTGGTAGCGGTAAAGAGCTAGTGGCACGGATGATCCACTTGCAGGGCCCTCGCAGTAACAAGCCCTTCGTTGCCGTAAACTGCGGCGCGATTCCTTCAGAACTGATGGAAAGTGAATTCTTCGGGCACAAGAAAGGCAGCTTTACGGGGGCCGTCGAAAATAAGGAAGGGCTATTTCGCTCAGCCGACGGCGGAACGCTGTTTCTGGACGAAGTGGCCGACCTGCCCCTCGCAATGCAGGTAAAGCTTCTGCGCGCCATTCAGGAGAAAGCGGTGCGCCCAGTAGGTGACAGCAAAGAACTGCCCGTCGACATAAGATTACTCAGTGCGACCCACAAAAATCTGGCAGAACTGGTTCAGGAAGGCAACTTCCGACAGGATCTGTTTTACCGGATCAATGTGATCGAATTGGCCGTACCTCCCCTGCGAGATCGCAAAGACGATATCGCACTGCTGGCGAATCACATACTTGAACGCATCGCCCGGGAATACGAATGCGATGCGGCAACACTGACTCAGGACGCGATTGACCGACTGAAAGATCATGAATTCCCGGGTAACGTACGGGAGCTGGAAAATATTCTCGAGCGTGCCTTTACGCTGTGTGACGCTGAGACAATAAGCGCATCCGACCTGCATCTTGGAAATGGCCTGGGCGCCGGAACACACAATAGCAGCGGTAGTGCTGGCTCAGACGCCAGCCCGGCTCTGGTACCAGAGGGTGATATTGATCTGGAGGGCTATCTGGAATCGATCGAGCGGCAGGCTATTGAAAAGGCGCTTGAGGCGACCCGTTGGAATAAAACGGCAGCGGCGAAGAGACTGGGGATTAGTTTTCGAGCGTTGCGGTATCGGTTGAAGAAGTTGGGGATGGAGTGATCAGTATGGCAAATAGCGATATTGATCTGTACTAACGGAACACTTTACTTCTACACTTGACACTGATTTCCCTACAGGATGTGGGGCGAACATGAAATCACACTAATCGACATGGATGTTGAACTATGCACTCCCGGAAAACTTCTCAGGGCTTCACCCTGATTGAGCTCGTGGTCACGCTAACACTCATTGCCATTCTGGCAGGCATTGCAAGTACCTCCTGGACGTCTTTAATTACGTCTAACCGCCATACCAACGTTGTTAACGACGCGTTCCGGATGTTCGCGCTGGCTCGCTCCTATGCCATCAACCAACGAACTCTCACAACGATTTGCCCTCTATCTGTAGCGCTGGAATGCACGGATAACTGGAACAGCCCAGTGTCTGTATTTCCTGACGTAAATAACGATAAGCGTCCGGATGGCGCCAGAGTCCATCAGATTTTCAACCTCGCCAACGGCCATTCCAGGCTTTACTCCAGAACCGCCGGCAGGGGGTATTTCCAGCTTTCTCCCAACGGCATGAGCCACGGCACTATGGGAAGCCTGGTCGCCTGCTCACATGCAGGCGACGGCTCTATCGAAATGAGCTACCTTGCGCTCAACATTGGCGGCCGTTTGCGGCGCTTGCATGACGACGATGGAGATGGCGCCATCAAGCTTCCTTGGGGTACCAAGTTAACCTGCCCGAAAACCTGAACGAAAAGGTCACGGCAGGTGCCCTATCGAGAGGCATCTGACGTGACCTTCTTCACATTGGCAACTTTTTGCGACCGTTTATTCCCGATCTTCTACCGTTTATCGCATACCCGGTGCGTATCAAAGGCACCTTTGATTTAATACCCTCAGGCTTTCCTACAGGGTATTTCATGTTGAAGAAGTCCGCAGGTTTCACACTGATCGAGTTGCTCATAACAATGGTGATTCTCGCTATCATTGCAACGGTGGCAGTTCCGGGATTTGGAAGGTTGATCGAGGGCAACAGGCTGGTAACTGGCACCAATCTTTTGGTGTCTTCCATCAAGCTCGCTAGAACAGAAGCAATCAAGCGTGGGACAAATGTTACTCTCAGCACCGACGGTGGCCTGGCAAGCGGCTGGTGCGTTCACGCCGGAGATACTAGCGGAGACTGCGCCAATGACCAGATACGGGGCTTCGAGTCACCGGGCAATCTAGCTTTTACCGAAACCTCAGGCGATCTGGTCTTTGACCGGCGAGGTTTTCTTGTTCCACAAACAGCCCAGACCTTTGTAGTCTTTCCGAATGGTTGCACCAGCGGCGATACCTCTGCCAGAGAGGTTCGTGTGAGCCCGGTTGGGCGGACTGAGATTGATAACGGAGTATGCCCGTGATCCATACGATTCCACTGAACATTAAACGGCGAAACAATACTGTTGCTCTCGCGCGACAATCCGGGCTCGGCCTGATCGAAGTTCTCGTTACGGTACTCGTCCTTGGTATTGGCATACTCGGTATCGCTTCAACTCAAGTGGTTTCCCTGCAAATGAACTCCCAGTCGCAAAACCGGAGCCAGGCCGTTCTGCTCGCTGAAGATCTTTTGGATCGAATAAGAGCCAACTCCGACAACCCAGGCGCCTATGCTTTGGCCGACGATGACGCGCAAGGGGCCGACAATGGTGCGTGCGACACCTCGTTCGTTCCCGCCAACGCATCTGTAGCTGCAAACGACATCGCAGCGTGGGAAAACAACCTCTCGTGTTTGCTGCCAGCAGCTGAGCGAACTGTTGCTGTAAACGGCAATACGGTCACAGTTACGATCGATTGGGATCAGAACGACCAATCCATGAACCCGGTAGTTGTGAGGACGCAGATTTGATCATGCCAACGCCCAAATCATTCTCTCGTCATACTTTTCTCGGTTGCGTGCCTGGCCAATCGGGGCTGTCATTGGTTGAACTAATAATCGCACTGGCGCTAGGCCTTCTACTGACTCTCGGCGTTACTCAAATTTATCTCAGCGGTAACGAAACCTATCGTCAGACCCAGGGACTGGCTCACGCTCAGGAAAGCTCCAGGTTTGTCTCCGCAGTCCTGACACCTGACTTCCGCTCTGCCGGCAGTTTCGGATGTCTGGCCGAAATGGGGCGTCCACTTGATCAGGTCGTCGATAACCGGTTGAACGGCGTATTGACGGTGCCTCTGACTCAGGCCGTCCAGGGGTGGGAGTACGACACGACCGGGCCCGGCGATAGCGTTACGTTAGCAGGCACTCTGGCAACCCCCATCGCAGGTAAGTGGGAGTCAGGTACGGCCGGCGCAGCTCTCCCTGCCAGCCTCGCCGGCTCAGTGGTAACCAACTCCGATGTAGTTATCGTCAATTCGTTAACACCAATCGGCGTTTCCGTAAACGCAGCCAACCCACAAACCGGCACCAACGTCATTAACCTGGGGGCCGCTTCAGGAGTGAACGCGGGCAGAGTAGTTCTTGCTACAAGAGGAGACTGCTCTGAGGGAGAACTGTTCCAGAAAAGCGACAATGCGACTGCGCAAACGATCACGGTCAGCGGAGGCAGCAGCCCGGGCAACACCAGCAACGATTTCGGCCTGACCTACGACTCTGATACTCGAGTTTACGAATTCACGGCAATGGCCTATTACATTGGCCAGGGAACGAATGGGGAGCCTGCATTGTTCCGTAGGCTTATGACGCCCCTCGAGACGCCTCAAGAACTGGTATCAGGTGTCGAGACACTCCAGATTCTGTACGGCGTCGATACTAATGGTACGCCTGCTGCAGACACTTACCTCCCGGCAAATCAGGTGGCCGACTGGGATTCAGTCGCGAGCATTCGGTTCTCGGTTCTGACTCGAAGCCAGGGTGAAGTCCTTGAGGAAATAAACAACCGAAACTTCGACATGCTCGGCAGTGAAGTCTCACAAGCCAACAACGGCGATCGACGTGCACGGCTAGTGTCTGTCAGCACAACGGCTATGAGAGGGAAAATGCAATGAAAGCAGGTCAAAAACCGGTGACACCGCCCGGACACAACCCACTTCCCAAGCGACAGCAAGGCGCAACGCTAATTGTCGCCCTCGTGATGCTACTCCTGATCTCGCTGCTCGCAATCGGTGGCATGCAGGGATCCATAATGCAAGAACGTATGGCGAGCAACGCCCATGACGGTGCAATTTCATTTCAGGCCTCAGAAGCAGCGTTGCGGCAAAGTGAGGACGACATCATGGCTACCCTGGCGACCCGCCAAAATGCTTATACCGAAGCCTTAATC
>NZ_JBLXHQ010000041.1:0-18489 GCF_048259445.1 Marinobacter sp.
TATGAGCCTTAATCCGAGAGACGTTGTCGTCATCGATTGCGTGCGGACTCCGATGGGTCGTGCCAAAAATGGCTGTTTCCGCAACGTGCGTGCGGAGACCCTGTCGGCAACGCTGATTGATGCGTTGTTTGAGCGCAATCCCAAGCTCGACCCGAAAGAAATTGAAGATGTAATCTGGGGCTGTGTAAACCAGACCAAAGAGCAGGGCTTTAATGTGGCTCGGCAGATTTCCTTGCTGACCCGTATCCCTCATGAGTCTGCAGCCCAGACTGTTAACCGTCTGTGTGGTTCTGCGATGAGTGCGATCCATACCGCGGCCCAAGCCATCATGACCGGCAACGGTGACGTATTCATGGTTGGTGGTGTAGAGCACATGGGGCACGTTCCCATGACTGAAGGCTTTGACCACAACCCGGCTGCTTCCAAGTATTCTGCCAAAGCGTCCAATATGATGGGCCTGACCGCGGAAATGCTGGCAAAAATGCACGGAATTACCCGTGCGCAGCAGGACGAGTTCGGCGCACGTTCACACCGTCTTGCTCATGAAGCAACGCTGGAAGGCCGCTTCAAGAATGAGATCGTTCCGATCGAGGGGCACGATGAGAATGGCTTCAAAGTGCTGATCGAGCACGATGAGACCATCCGTCCGCAAACTACGGTGGAATCTTTGGGCCAGCTCAAGCCGGCTTTTGATCCGAAGAACGGAACCGTCACTGCCGGCACTTCTTCTCAGCTGACTGATGGTGCCGCAGCGATGGTACTGATGTCTGCGGAACGAGCCGAAGCGCTGGGCCTGAAGCCGATCGCGAAGATCCGCAGCATGGCGGTAGCTGGCTGTGATCCCGCGATTATGGGTTACGGCCCTGTACCAGCAACAAAAAAAGCGCTGAAGCGTGCAGGCCTGAAAGTTGAAGATATCGACTTCTGGGAACTGAACGAAGCGTTTGCCGGTCAGTCTTTGCCAGTACTGAAAGACCTGAAACTGCTGGGTGTAATGGAAGAGAAGGTTAACCTTAACGGCGGCGCGATTGCTCTTGGCCATCCGCTGGGCTGTTCCGGTGCCCGCATCTCCACAACTCTGCTGAACGTAATGCAGGACAAAGGCGGTAAGCTTGGTGTTTCCACCATGTGTATCGGCCTTGGTCAGGGCATTGCAACGGTATGGGAGCGTCTGTGATCCGGTAAACGGATACGGCAACGCTTTCATGGAAGGCCCGGCTCGCGCCGGGCCTTCCTGCTTTCAGGGTAGCCTCAGAGCGCCCCCTGAAAACTGGAAAAAGCATAATGGAAGCAAAGAATGGGTTGTCTTGCTAATCCTGACACTGTAAAACAGTGAGCCTATACATAATGGCGGCGCCTATAGTTTTTCCAGCCGATTGATTTTACAGCGAGTTTACGGTCTGCTCGTTTACTGACCGATTTATCGCCAAGGATATAGATCTCCGATATGGGTAAAAGTCTCGTAATTGTCGAGTCACCAGCGAAAGCGAAGACCATCAACAAGTACCTGGGCCCTGACTTTATTGTCAAGTCGAGCGTTGGGCACATTCGTGATCTTCCCGTAAGTGGCAGCGGATCCCAGTCTGACCCGAAGGAACGCGCCAGACAGGCGGCGGTCACTCGCAAACTCAGCCCCGAAGACAAGATTGCACATAAAAAACGCAAGGCCCGGGAGCAGTTGGTTGCCCGTATGGGGGTTGACCCGGACAATGACTGGAGTGCTCGTTACGAAGTTCTCCCTGGCAAGGAAAAGGTTGTCAGTGAGCTCAAACGACTCGCCAAGAATGCTGATCATATCTACCTCGCGACGGATCTTGACCGCGAGGGGGAGGCCATTGCGTGGCATCTCCAGCAGACCATTGGCGGCGAGCCTGAAAAGTATCGCCGTGTGGTGTTTAACGAAATAACCAAGCGCGCCATTCAGGAAGCGTTCAAAGACCCCGGGCAACTTGATACCGACCGTGTAAATGCCCAGCAAGCCCGGCGCTTCCTTGATCGGGTTGTAGGTTACATGGTCTCGCCGCTGTTATGGGCCAAGCTTGCCCGCGGACTGTCGGCGGGTCGTGTCCAGTCAGTCGCTGTGCGCCTGATTGCGGAGCGTGAGCGAGATATCCGTATATTCGTGCCGGAAGAATACTGGCAGTTGTTTGCCGGGCTGGAAGCCAGGGCCAGTGCTCAATCTGTTCGCTTTGAGGTTACGCGCTACAACGACAAGCCTTATCGTCCGGTTAATGAGCAGCAGAGCAATGAGCATGTAAAACGGCTGGAGTCAGGTAGCTTTGAGGTATCGAAGCGGGAAGACAAGCCGACCAAGTCCCGCCCTGGCGCACCGTTTATTACGTCGACCCTGCAGCAGGCGGCGAGTAATAAAATGGGTTTCAGTGTCAAGAAAACCATGATGCTGGCCCAGCGCCTTTATGAAGCGGGCTACATTACCTACATGCGTACCGATTCGACGAATCTGAGCCAGGATGCCGTCAATAGCTGTCGCGAGTATATAAAGGATCAGTTTGGTGACCGTTATCTTCCAGAAAAGCCTAAGCTCTACGGCAGTAAAGAAGGCGCTCAGGAAGCTCACGAAGCCATTCGTCCGACAGAAGTCACGCGCCAGGCAGTTGCTATCAGTGGCCTGGAAAAAGACGCTGAGAAGCTCTATGAGCTGATCTGGCGTCAGTTTGTTGCGTGCCAGATGGCAGAGGCTGAATTCCTCAGTACGTCGATCGCTGTGGCCAATGGCGCTTATGAACTGCGCACGCGTGGGCGTATCAGCAAGTTTGACGGCTTTCTCAAGGTCGCACCCCAGTCGGCCAAAAAGGAAGAAGACGTTGCTTTGCCGGACATCAAGGTAGGGGAGGTTCTGAGTCTCGAGAAGCTGGAGCCAACACAGCACTTTACCAAGCCGGCGCCTCGTTACACAGAAGCAAGCCTGGTCAAGGAACTTGAAAAGCAGGGTATTGGTCGCCCCTCTACGTACGCATCAATTATCTCGACAATTCAGGATCGGGGTTATGTGCGACTTCAAAACAGGCGCTTCTACGCTGAGAAAATGGGTGAAATTGTCACTGACCGTTTGTGTGAATCGTTTTCGAATCTGATGGACTTCGATTTTACCGCGAAGATGGAAGGTGATCTGGATCATATTGCCGAAGGTGATGTGGACTGGAAAAAAGTTTTAAACGATTTTTATGCCAGATTCCGTTCGCAGCTGGAGTCTGCCGAGGGTGCAGACGGCGAGGGTGGTATGCGCCCGAACGATCCGACGGAAACCAGTATTCCTTGCCCCTCTTGTGGTCGAAATATGCAGATTCGGGTGGCCAGTACCGGTGTATTCCTCGGCTGTTCCGGCTATTCGTTACCGCCGAAAGAGCGTTGCAAAACCACCATTAACCTGGTGTCGGGCGATGAGGTCGTCAGTGCCGATGATGATGTGGAAGGCGAGGGTGAGACCCGGCTGCTGCGCAAGAAGCGGCGGTGCCCGATCTGCTCTACGGCCATGGATAGTTATCTGGTGGATGAAGCCCATAAGTTGCACGTTTGCGGCAACAACCCTGACTGCTCAGGTTATGAGGTTGAAGAGGGTACTTTCCGTATAAAGGGCTATGATGGGCCGACTCTGGAGTGCGATAAATGCGGCTCCGAAATGCAGCTGAAAACAGGCCGGTTCGGCAAGTATTTCGGGTGTATGAGTGACACCTGTAAAAACACCCGTAAGCTCTTGAAGAGCGGGGAGCCTGCGCCACCCAAGATGGATCCGGTGCCGATGCCTGAACTGCAATGCCAGAAAGTGGATGACACCTATGTATTGCGTGATGGCGCATCCGGAATGTTTTTGGCGGCCAGTAAGTTCCCGAAAAACCGCGAAACCCGCCCGCCACTGGTTATGGAGATCAAGCCGCACCGTAAGGAAATCGATCCGAAGCACGATTACCTGATGGAGGCCCCGGAACGTGATCCCGAGGGCAACCCTGCGGTCATTCGATACAGCCGCAAGACCAAAGAACAGTATGTAATGTCGGAAAAGGACGGCAAGGCTACGGGCTGGTCCGCATGGTATGTGAACGGCAAATGGCAGCCGCGCGAGAAATAGTCATGGCTGCATAGTCGGGATACGAAAAGAGGTCAGAATGTTTGTTCTGACCTCTTTTTTATCTGGAATATTTATTCTGGCTTATCTGAATTTTCGCAACCGCTGAATCAGCGAAGACGTATCCCACCGTTTTCCGCCCATTTCCTGAACATCACCATAGAATTGGTCGACCAGCGCGGTGACCGGCAGTGAGGCGTTGTTCTTACGCGCCTCGTCCAGACATATGCCCAGATCCTTGCGCATCCAGTCGACGGCAAACCCATGATCAAATTCACCGTCAATCATGGTTCCGGAGCGGTTTTCCATCTGCCAGGACTGAGCGGCGCCCTTGGAGATTACATCTACAACCTTTCTGACGTCGAGGTTGGCCTGCTCGGCGAAGTGCAGCGCTTCAGACAGCCCCTGAACCAGACCGGCAATAGCAATCTGGTTCACCATTTTGGTTTTCTGGCCACTGCCAGCAGGGCCCATCAGATTCAGGGCTTTGGCATAATGCTGGAGCAGAGGTTGGGCTTTGGCGTAATCTGATTCAGTGCCGCCGCACATGATGGTAAGCTGACCATTCTGTGCCCCTTGCTGGCCACCTGAAACCGGTGCGTCAATAAAGCCCATGCCCACTTTGCGGGAGGACTCGGCGAGCCTTTCAGCAACACCGGCTGATGCGGTTGTGTGATCCACCAGGATGGCTCCGGAGCGTGCGTGTGCCAGAATGCCGTCTTCACCCTCATAAACCGCAATCAGATCTTTGTCCGCGCCAACGCAGGTCAAAACAAAATCAGCGCCGTTTACGGCTTCTGCGATTGTCTGGCAGGCGGTTCCCGCATATTCCTTTGCCCACTGACGGGATTTTTGTGCTGAGCGGTTCCATACGCGTACGGTGAGGCCGGCGTTCGCGAGGTGGCCGGCCATGGGGTACCCCATAACGCCAAGCCCTATGAAGGTTACGGTAGTCATTCCTGTCTCCTTTTTAAGTTGTGGGGCTTAAGTTAGCACAGAGTTCAACAGTTGCCGGAGCAAAAGCTGTCTTTCTCACGGACAAAAAAAGGCCGCTGAATCAGCGGCCTTTCGGTTTTCGGAGTAATCAGGATTTACTCTTGCGGATAATCCCTTGCCGGAGAACCGATATAAAGCTGGCGCGGACGGCCAATACGGTAGTCGCCGCTGACCATTTCGTTCCAGTGAGAGAACCAGCCAATAGTCCGGGACATGGCAAAAATAACCGTAAACATGGACGTTGGAATTCCGATTGCCTTCAGGATGATCCCGGAGTAGAAATCCACGTTCGGGTAGAGCTTGCGCTTGACGAAGTACTCGTCCTCAAGGGCAATCTGCTCAAGCCGCTGCGCGATTTTCAAGAGTGGGTCGTTCTCCAGTCCAAGCTCGCTCAGAACTTCATGAGCAGTTTCAGCCATGACTTTGGCTCGCGGATCGAAATTCTTGTAGACCCGGTGACCAAAGCCCATCAGGCGGAACGGATCGTCTTTGTCCTTGGCTTTGGCGATGAAAGTATCAATGTTTGATTCGTCGCCGATTTCAGCAAGCATGTCCAGAACGGCTTCGTTAGCACCGCCGTGAGCGGGGCCCCAGAGTGCTGCAATGCCAGAGGCTATGCAGGCATACGGATTGGCACCCGAAGAGCCAGCCAGCCGCACAGTTGACGTTGATGCATTCTGTTCATGGTCGGCATGCAGAATGAAAATCTTGTCCATGGCTTTGGCCAGAATCGGATTCGGCTTGTAGTCTTCACAGGGCGTGCCGAACATCATCTGCAGAAAGTTTTCTGCATACGACAGGTCGTTACGCGGATACATGAACGGCTCGCCTTTGGAATACTTGTAGCACCAGGCTGAAATCGTTGGCATTTTCGCGATCAAACGGTGAGCTGTGATTTCACGTTGTTTGGGATCGGTGACATCCATCTGGTCGTGGTAGAAAGCAGACAGGGCGCCAACCACCCCGCACATAATGGCCATCGGATGCGCGTCCCGGCGGAAGCCGTTAAAAAAGTTGCGCATCTGATCGTGCAGCATGGTGTGCTTTTGAATGGTTTGATGAAACTGTTTGTTTTCTGCGGCAGTCGGCAGTTCGCCTTTCAGTAGCAGATAGCAGACTTCCAGGTAGTCTGAATGATCTGCGAGCTGCTCGATCGGATAACCCCGGTGCAGGAGAACGCCATTTTCACCATCAATATAAGTGATGGCCGACTCGCAGGCGGCTGTTGAAACAAACCCCGGGTCGTAAGTGAAAACGCCTTGCTGGACTAGGCCTCGTACGTCGATGACGTCAGGGCCAACTGTGCCGGAGTAAACCGGTAGCTCAATGGACTTGTCCCCCACCGAGAGCGTGGCTTTCCTGTCGGTCATAGTGCTCTCCTGTTTATCAGCTTTTGCAGCGAAGGCTGCCTTTATAGTTGCGCGAGAAGGCGCGTATTATCGCAAAACTGGCGGCAAAATATAGGGCGTAGGCTTTTTTTGTCAATGAAAGAGTGGGGAAACCTTTCGATGCTGTCCTTGTTGTAAATCAGGGATATCACGAATATTGTGGCTTCGGACCGAAAAAAGGATTTGTCAATACGCCTTATAGCTTGTGCCGTGGGTGTTTCTCTGTTGCTTTAGCATGGGTTGCGCGTTTGTAATTATACGGGCGCCTCCTTATAATCCCTAGCCCAGAATCGGGGATTCATCTTCTTCATGGGCGCTTGTTCGTAGCAAGCTACCTGATTGGTGTCCACCCTCCTGAACCAATCGACTGTCGGTCCCGTATCGTACATTCGATCCTTACATACCAACCATCCGCCACCGGTTCGCCGGCTTCGCGGTACTAAAAGAGAGTGTGAGAGCGCTGTGAATAGCAAACGACCAGTAAATCTCGATCTCGGCAAGTTTCATTTTCCGCTGCCAGCCATTACGTCCATATTGCACCGCGTAAGCGGCATCATCATTTTTGTTGGTGTCGCGTTCATGCTTTACGGACTTCAGCTTTCCCTCTCCGGGGAAGAAGGCTTCAGTCAGGTTAGTGAGTTGCTGAACAGCTTCCTGGCCAAGCTGATTATCTGGGGCATCCTGTCTGCTCTGCTTTATCATCTTGTCGCGGGTATCAAGCATCTGCTCATGGATATGGGTATTGGTGAAGAGCTGGAAAGCGGGCGTACAGCCGCGAAGATCACAATTGCAGTTTCCGTCATCCTCATTGTTCTGGCAGGAGTCTGGGTATGGGCATGAATAGTGTGACCAACATTGGCCGTAACGGAATCCAGGACTGGATAATCCAGCGAGTTTCTGCCTACGTATTAGCTTTTTATACGCTGTTTTTGCTCGGCTTTTTCGTGACAACAGATGTTGATTATCAGTCTTGGTCGGCGTTGTTTGATCAGGCTTGGTTCAAAATATTCACGCTGTTGGCGGTGCTTTCGATCGGAGCACACGCGTGGGTCGGGCTCTGGACAGTATCTACCGACTACATCAAATCCGCGATGCAGCGTTTTTTCTTTCAGGCGGCATGCATTCTCGTGATTTTCGTGTATGTGGTCTGGGGCATTCAGATTATTTGGGGGCTTTAATAGATGGCTAATATCAAGACCATGTCATACGACGCGATTGTTATCGGTGGCGGCGGCGCCGGTATGCGGGCGGCCCTGCAGTTAACCGAGTCGGGTGTTAAAACTGCGTGTATCACCAAAGTATTTCCAACGCGTTCGCACACAGTGTCTGCCCAGGGTGGTATTACTTGTGCAATCGCAAGCGCTGATCCCAATGACGACTGGCGCTGGCACATGTATGACACCGTAAAAGGGTCTGACTACATTGCCGATCAGGATGCCGTTGAATATATGTGTTCGGTCGGTCCTCAAGCTGTTTTTGAGCTTGAACATATGGGTCTGCCGTTTTCACGTACTGAGCAGGGCCGTATTTACCAGCGCCCGTTCGGTGGTCAGTCCAAGGGTCCGGACGATCCCACCCAGGCGGCTCGTACTTGTGCTGCGGCTGACCGTACCGGTCACGCACTGCTGCACACGCTCTACCAGGCAAACCTGAAGGGTGGTACCACCTTCCTGAACGAGTGGTATGCCGTTGATCTGGTTAAAAACAGCAAGAATGAAGTTGTTGGTGTTGTTGCGATTGAGATCGAAACCGGTGAAGTGGCTTACATCAAGTCCAAAGCTACCGTTCTGGCAACGGGCGGCGCGGGTCGAATTTATGCTTCTACCACCAACGCCCTGATCAATACCGGCGATGGTATTGGCATGGCACTGCGTGCGGGTTTCCCGATGCAGGATATGGAGATGTGGCAGTTTCACCCAACGGGCATCTACGGTGCCGGTACGCTGGTAACGGAAGGTTGCCGGGGTGAGGGCGGTTATCTGATCAACTCCGAAGGCGAGCGCTTCATGGAGCGTTATGCTCCGAATGCGAAAGATCTGGCAGGCCGTGATGTTGTTGCTCGCTCCATGGTTATCGAGATTCTTGAAGGTCGCGGTTGTGGCCCTGAAAAAGATCACGTTTTGTTGAAGCTGGACCACCTCGGTGAAGAAACCCTGAATCTTCGGTTGCCGGGTATCTGTGAGTTGTCTCGCACATTCGCTCACGTGGATCCTGTAAAAGAGCCGGTCCCTGTTGTGCCTACCTGTCACTATATGATGGGTGGTGTTCCTACTAACGTAGGCGGCCAGGCGCTGACTCAGGACGAAAACGGTAAGGATCAGCCAATCCCGGGTCTGTTTGCCTGTGGTGAGGCGGCTTGCGTTTCTGTTCATGGTGCGAATCGCCTGGGCGGTAATTCGTTGCTGGACCTGGTTGTATTCGGTCGCGCGGCAGGCCTGCACATCGAGGAGCAGCTGCGCGGTGGGTTCGAGACTGATGGTGCCACTGACGAAGACATCAAGCGAGCAATGGCACGCCTTGAGCGCCTGAATACTGCTTCAGAAGGCGAGAGTGTTGCTGAAGTTCGTAAGGATCTTCAGAATTGCATGCAGCTTTACTTCGGCGTATTCCGTGACGGCAAGAGCATGGAAGAAGGGTTGAAGAAGCTCGAGGCAATCGGTGAGCGGGTTCGTAATACCAGGCTTACTGACACCAGCAATGCCTTCAACACTGCACGAATCGAGGCTCTTGAACTCGATAACCTTTTTGAAGTGGCCCAGGCAACTGCGATTTCTGCAAACGAACGCAAAGAGAGTCGCGGCGCTCATGCCCGTAACGACTTTACCGAGCGTGACGACGAGAACTGGTTGAAGCATTCTCTCTACTTCCCGCTGGACAAGCGTATCGGCAAGCGTGATGTTAATTTTGCGCCGAAAACTGTCGACACCTTCCAGCCGAAAGTTCGGACTTATTAAGGGGGACGTACATTATGTTGGTAAGCCTTTATCGTTATAACCCGGAAACTGACAACGCCCCTTATATGCAGGACGTCGATGTTGAGCTTCCGGCTGGTAAGGACCTGATGGTTCTCGATGTTCTTAACCTGATCAAGGAGAAGGACTCGTCAATGGCCTATCGCCGCTCATGTCGTGAGGGTGTGTGTGGCTCTGATGGCATGAATATGAACGGCAAGAATGGCCTGGCCTGTATTACGCCAGTGTCGCAGGTCCTCAAGAATGGCAAGCTGGTACTTCGCCCGCTTCCTGGGCTGCCGGTTATTCGTGATCTGGTTGTAGACATGAGTCTGTTCTACAAGCAGTACGAAAAAGTGATGCCGTATCTTGTAAACGATACGCCGGCGCCCGGTATCGAGCGCTTGCAGTCACCCGAGGATCGCGAAAAGCTGGACGGCCTGTACGAGTGTATTCTGTGCGCGTGCTGTTCGACGTCCTGCCCGTCGTTCTGGTGGAACCCGGACAAGTTTATTGGCCCTGCGGGTCTGTTGCAGGCATACCGCTTTCTGGCGGACAGCCGTGATACTGCACAGGCCGAGCGCCTCGCCGATCTGGATGACCCGTTCAGCGTGTTCCGCTGCAGGGGCATCATGAACTGTGTTAGCGTTTGTCCGAAGGGCCTTAACCCTACAAGGGCTATCGGCCACATCAGGAATCTTCTTCTGCACCGTGCTACTTAAGCGGCAAAATTGCAGACAGGCGCTATACTGATCTGATCAGGTTGGAACCCGGAAGGCCTCGCATTTATGCGGGGCCTTCAACCAAAGGCTTATAGTCAAAGGTCTTACCCGGGTGCAAACTACGCAGGCCGTGGCGGGAACTCATCCAGTTTTCTTGCGGCTTAGCTGAGTATAAAAAAATCATTGGGGAACGGAAAAGCATCCGTGTTGGGTGTGGTTTGCTACAGTCGATCCCGTAAAAACCCGTATTGACTGATAATTACCCCTGGCCGACCATACCGGGCTCCCCCGCACCAGCCCAAGGTGAGCTATTCAAAATGCAAGAAAGCATCATGGAGCAGTTATGGCAGACGTCCCACTTACAAGGTGGAAATCTGGCCTATGTTGAACAGCTTTTTGAAACCTACCTGACAGACCCTAATGCCGTTTCCGAAGAATGGCGAAGCTATTTTGACAAGCTTCCGAGCGTTGACGGCTATCAAGGCCGTGATGTCATTCATTCTGCGATCCGCGAACAGTTTGAACACATATCCCGCAATCAGCGTTTTCTCGCGAATAACGGCGTGCCTGTCAGTGCGACGTCGGATGCTGATAAAAAGCAGACCCGTGTTCTCCAGCTTATTAACGCGTACCGCTTCCGAGGTCACCAGGAAGCGAAGCTGGACCCTCTTGGGGTCTGGCAGCGCCCAGAGGTAGAAGATCTCGATCCGTCTTTTCATGATTTATCCGAGTCCGACAGGGATCTGACATTTCAGACCGGCTCCCTGAGCTTTGGCTCTGAAACCATGAAGCTCGGAGACATAGTCGACGGGCTGCGACAGACGTACTGCGGCAGCATCGGCGCCGAGTACATGCACATAGTTGATACCCGCATCAAGCGCTGGTTTCAGCAGCGTATGGAGCCTGTCCGCTCCGAGCCGGGTTATGAAACCAAAACCCGCAAACACATTCTTGAACGCCTCACGGCAGCCGAAGGCCTGGAAAAATACCTCGGCTCCCGTTATCCCGGCGTAAAGCGTTTCGGGCTTGAAGGCGGCGAAAGCCTTATTCCCTGCATGGACGAACTGATCCAGCGTGCCGGGTCTTATGGCGCCAAGGAAATCGTTCTGGGTATGGCTCACCGTGGCCGCCTTAATATCCTGGTTAATACGCTCGGCAAGAATCCGAAGGAGCTTTTTGACGAATTTGAAGGCAAGAGGCTGGCCGATTCCGGTTCTGGTGACGTCAAATATCACCAGGGCTTCTCATCCAACGTGATGACAGACGGCGGTGAAGTGCACCTTGCAATGGCGTTTAACCCGTCGCACCTGGAAATCGTATCTCCGGTAGTTGAAGGCTCTGTGCGTGCCCGGCAGACCCGGCGCTCCGATACTCAGGGAAATCAGGTTGTTCCGGTTATCATGCACGGCGACGCTGCGTTCGCGGGGCAGGGCGTGGTAATGGAAACCTTCCAGATGTCTCAGACCCGCGGTTTTGGCGTGGGTGGAACCATCCATATCGTTATCAATAACCAGGTCGGCTTCACAACCAGCAAACAGGAAGATGCCCGCTCCACCGAGTACTGTACCGACGTGGCCAAGATGGTTCATGCGCCGATACTTCACGTAAACGCGGACGACCCCGAAGCGGTTGTTTTTGTTACTCAGATGGCGATGGACTATCGCAACGAGTTCAAGGGTGACGTGGTTATCGATCTGGTTTGTTATCGTCGTCGGGGCCATAACGAGGCTGATGAGCCTGCGGCAACCCAGCCGATGATGTACGATAAAATCCGCAAGCTCAAGACGACCCGCACGCTATATGCTGAAAAGCTGGTCGCTGCTGGCGTTGTGAGTGAAGACGAAGCCAAGCAGATGGAGAATGATTATCGTGACGCCCTGGATAATGGCGAGCACGTGGTCAAGTCTTTGGTCAAAGAGCCGAATAAAGATCTCTATGTTGACTGGGCGCCCTATCTGGGTCACGAATGGACGGCCAAATGTAAGTCCAGTGTGGCACTGAAAACGATCCAGAAGCTTGGTAAGAAGCTGACCCATGTTCCCGAAGGGTTCAGCGTTCAGCGTCAGGTTTCCAAAATCGTTACCGACCGGGAAAAAATGACTGCGGGTGCATTGCCCATCAACTGGGGCTATGGCGAGATCATGGCTTATGCAACGCTTTTGAATGAAGGGCACCCTATCAGGTTGACCGGACAGGATGTAGGCCGCGGTACCTTCTCTCACCGCCATGCTGTTTTGCATAACCAGAAAGACGGTTCCAGGCATATCGCTCTTGCGCAGTTGTCTGACAAGCAGCCGAAGTTTGAAATATACGACTCGCTGCTTTCTGAAGAAGCGGTGATGGCGTTCGAATACGGCTACGCCACCACTACGCCGGATACGCTGGTGGTCTGGGAAGCGCAGTTTGGAGATTTTGCTAACGGCGCCCAGGTGGTTATCGACCAGTTCCTCACGAGTGGTGAGCACAAGTGGGGGCGTCTGTGTGGGTTGACCCTGCTGTTGCCGCATGGTTATGAGGGGCAGGGGCCAGAACACAGTTCTGCGCGGCTTGAGCGCTTCTTGCAACTGTCTGCACAGCACAATATTCAGGTGTGTGTGCCAACAACGCCCTCTCAGGTGTTCCACATGTTGCGTCGCCAGGTGAAGCGCCCTCTGCGTAAGCCGCTGGTTGCTATTACACCCAAGAGCTTGTTGCGCCACAAAGAAGCAACCTCAGATCTGGATGACCTGACATCAGGCACTTTCCAGACTGTTCTTCCTGAGAAAGAGCTGCCGGAACCGAAAAAAGTCACCCGGGTTATTCTTTGCAGCGGCAAGGTCTATTACGATCTTCTGGAGAAAAAGAAAGCTGACGAACGTGACGACGTTGCCATTGTGCGCATTGAGCAACTGTATCCGTTCCCCAGTGAAGATCTGGATGAGGCTCTGGCCAGTTACTCAAAGCTGAAGCACGTGGTTTGGTGTCAGGAAGAGCCGATGAACCAGGGCGCCTGGTACAGCAGTCAGCACCACATGCGCAACGCGCTGCAGCGACTGAATCCCAAGCTTCATCTTCAGTACGCCGGCCGTGAGGCCTCTGCTGCGCCAGCAGCAGGTCACATGTCTGTTCATATTGAAGAGCAGAAAAATCTTGTTAACGACGCGTTCGAAATCTGACGAGCTACCGAGCTAAGGAACTGTAATGTCTACTGAGATAAAAGCACCTGTTTTCCCGGAGTCGGTCGCAGAGGGTACCGTCGCGACCTGGCATAAACAGCCGGGCGAAGCCTGTTCACGCGATGATCTGATTGTCGATATCGAAACCGACAAGGTCGTCCTTGAGGTAGTTGCGCCGGCCGACGGCGTAATCGAAGAGGTCCTCAAAGGCGAAGGCGACATCGTGGAAAGTGGTGAAGTTATCGGCAAATTCAAGGAAGGCGCCGTGGGCGATTCCGGCTCCGCCGACAGCAAAGACAGTAAAGAAAGCAAGGCCGACTCCGACGAGGGCGAAGCCAAAGCTGAGCAAAGCCAGAGTTCTGACGATGCTATTCTTAGTCCGGCAGCACGCAAGCTGGCCGACGAGAACAGTGTCGACCCGGGTTCCGTAAAAGGTACCGGGAAAGACGGTCGCGTAACCAAAGAAGATGTTCAGAATCATGTAGATAATGCTAAGTCTTTAGGTGGTTCCTCGAAGGCTGCTGCGCCTGAAGTCAATGTTTCTGCGGGTGAGCGTCTGGAAAAACGCGTTCCCATGACGCGTCTTCGTGCCAGTATTGCCAAGCGCCTGGTAAATGCTCAGCAGACAGCAGCCATGCTGACGACCTTCAACGAGGTCGACATGGGCCCCATCATGGAATTGCGAAAGCAATACCAGGACAGCTTCGTGAAGCGTCACGATATCAAGCTGGGCTTTATGTCTTTCTTTGCCAAAGCCGCGACCGAAGCGCTTAAGCGTTTCCCCGCTGTTAATGCGTCTATCGATGGCAATGACATGGTCTATCATGGTTACCAGGATATCGGTGTAGCGGTCTCTACAGATCGTGGCCTGGTTGTACCGGTACTTCGTGACGCAGACGCAATGGGTCTGGCAGATATCGAGAAGAAAATTGTGGAGTACGGCACCAAAGCAAAAGGTGGCAAGCTTGCAATTGAAGATATGACTGGTGGTACTTTTACAATTACCAATGGTGGCATTTTCGGATCGCTTCTTTCTACGCCGATCCTGAACCCGCCGCAAACGGCTATCCTGGGAATGCATAAAATCCAGGAGCGCCCAATGGCGGTCAATGGCAAGGTTGAAATTCGTCCGATGATGTACCTTGCGCTGTCCTATGATCACCGTATGGTTGATGGCAAGGAGGCTGTGCAGTTCCTTGTGGCCATCAAGGAAATGCTCGAAGATCCGGCGCGTATTCTGCTGGACGTCTGAACCGACATTTAACGAATCAGAAAACAGGATCAACTATGTCTGATAAGTACGACGTAATCGTCATTGGCGCAGGCCCGGGTGGCTATGTTGCTGCCATAAAAGCTGCGCAACTTGGCCTGAAAACCGCGTGTGTCGAATCGTGGACTTCCGAAGATGGCAAAAATCAGGTGCTTGGTGGTACCTGCCTTAACGTGGGTTGTATTCCTTCCAAAGCATTGCTTGAGATTTCCCATAAGTTTGAGGAAGCAAGCCACGACTATGAGATGCAGGGCATCATCGCCAAGGATGTCAAAATCGACATCGCCAAGATGATGGAGCGTAAAAGCGGAATCGTTAAACAACTGACCGGCGGTATCGCAGGGTTGTTTAAAGCTAACGGCGTAACCTCTATTCATGGCCACGGCAAGCTGTTGGCCAATCGTCAGGTTGAAGTTACAGATAAAGACGGAAAGACCAAAACCTACGAAGCTGAAAACGTTATTATTGCTACCGGTTCCAAACCTATCGAGATTCCGCCTGCTCCGATGACGGAAGGCTATATCGTAGACTCGGAAGGCGCGCTGGAGTTCGATGAGGTTCCTAAGCGCCTTGGTATCATTGGTGCCGGCGTGATTGGTCTTGAGCTTGGTAGTGTCTGGGCTCGTCTTGGGTCAGAAGTGACTGTGCTTGAAGCACAGGACACCTTCCTGCCTGCCGTAGACCAGCAGATTGCCAAGGATGCGCTCAAGCAGTTTACCAAGCAGGGCCTCAATATTGTAATGGGCGGCCGTGTAACCGGCGCCGAGGTCAAGCGTAAGCTGGTCAATGTGAGCTACGAAGACAGCAAGGGCAAGCAGGAGCTGAAAGTCGACAAGTTGATTGTTGCTGTTGGCCGCCGGCCGTACACAGACAATCTGCTGTCTGCAGATTCTGGCGTCAGCATGGATGAGCGTGGTTTTATCTTTGTTGATGAAAAATGCAAAACCGAAGCTCCGGGTGTCTGGGCCGTGGGCGACGTTGTTCGTGGCCCAATGTTGGCGCACAAAGCCTCGGAAGAAGGCGTTATGGTGGCAGAACGCATCGCCGGCCATAAGCCTCAGGTGAACTACGACTGCATTCCAAACGTGGTTTACACATCGCCTGAAGTGGCCTGGGTAGGTAAAACGGAAGAGCAGCTCAAGAGTGAAGGTGAAGCCTATAAGGTCGGCACTTTCCCGTTTGCGGCTAACGGTCGCGCGATGGCGGCAAATTCCGCCTCTGGCATGGTGAAAATCATTGCAGACGAAAAGACTGACCGGATTTTAGGCTTCCACGTTGTGGGCCCGCAGGCATCTGAAATCGTTGCTCAGGGGGTTATTGCCATGGAATTTGGCTCCAGTGCAGAAGATCTGGCTCTGACCTGTTTTGCACACCCGACTCTATCTGAGTCTGTGCACGAGGCAGCGCTGGCAGTTAACGGTGGCGCGATTCATATTGCGAACCGTCGTAAAAAGAAGTAACGCAAACCAGGAAGCAGGGGCGCCCGTGATGGCGCCCCTTTACCATAAAAACAGCTGATTTCCTGTTGCGATCATGGCGAGCTGAGTTTAAACCCTGCTCGCCGAGCGGAATTCGCAGTAAAGGCTTCCCTGCAGGGGAGTCGCGGGTTCACTTTCCGTACGTGGTTATCCTCCATCAAAGAGCGGGACACTAACTATGAATTTGCACGAATATCAGGGCAAACAGCTTTTCGCTGAATATGGCTTGCCAGTATCGCAGGGCATTGCCTGCGATACCCCGGATGAAGCAGTAGCAGCTGCAGAAAAAATTGGCGGCAACAGCTGGGTTGTAAAGGCCCAGGTTCACGCTGGTGGCCGCGGTAAAGCCGGCGGTGTAAAACTGGTCAAGAACACCGACGACATCCGCGCGTTCGCAGAACAGTGGTTGGGCAAGCAGCTGGTAACTTTCCAGACTGACGAGAACGGCCAGCCAGTCAGCAAAATTCTGGTTGAATCCCTGACTGATATTGATCAGGAGCTGTATCTGGGCGCGGTTGTCGACCGTGGCACTCGCCGTATCGTATTCATGGCGTCCACCGAAGGCGGCGTTGAAATTGAAACGGTTGCGGAAGAGACACCGGAAAAAATCCTGAAAGCCGAGATCGATCCGCTGGTAGGTGCTCAGCCATACCAAGGCCGTGAGCTGGCGTTCAAGCTTGGGTTGGAAGGCAAGCAGATTGGCCAGTTCACCAAGATCTTCATGGGTCTGGCGAAACTGTTCGAAGACTATGACCTGGCGCTGATGGAAATCAACCCGCTGGTTATCACTCCGGCTGGTGATCTGCACTGCCTGGATGCCAAGATTGGTGTCGACGGTAACGCTCTTTACCGCCAGAAGAAGCTTCAGGAAATGCGTGATCCTTCACAGGAAGACGCTCGTGAAGCAGAAGCTGCAGCCTGGGAACTGAACTACGTTGCTCTTGAAGGCAACATCGGTTGCATGGTTAACGGCGCTGGTCTGGCCATGGGTACCATGGACATTATCAAACTGTCTGGCGGTCGCCCGGCTAACTTCCTGGACGTTGGCGGCGGTGCTACCAAAGAGCGCGTATCCGAAGCGTTCAAAATCATCCTGTCTGACGATGCAGTGCAAGCCGTTCTGGTTAACATCTTCGGCGGTATTGTTCGCTGCGATATGATTGCCGAGGGCATCATTGGTGCCGTTAAAGAAGTCGGCGTTAAAGTGCCCGTGGTTGTTCGCCTTGAAGGTAACAACGCTGAACTGGGTTCCAAGGTACTGGCTGAAAGTGGCCTGAACATCATCGCCGCCAGCAGCCTGGCCGATGCTGCAGAGCAAGTCGTTAAAGCCGCAGGGGGTAAATAATGAGCATCCTGATTAATAAAGACACCAAGGTAATTTGCCAGGGCTTTACCGGCGCACAGGGTACATTCCACTCTGAGCAGGCTATCGAATATGGCACCAAGATGGTTGGTGGCGTTAGCCCGGGTAAAGGCGGTACCGAACATCTGGGTCTGCCGGTGTTCAACACCGTGCGTGAAGCTGTAGAAAAGACCGGTGCTCAGGCAACTGTTATCTACGTTCCGGCTCCGTTCTGTAAAGATGCCATCATTGAAGCGGCCGATGCAGGCATCGAGCTGATTGTGTGCATCACCGAAGGCATCCCGACCATTGATATGCTGTACGCTAAAGAATACGTTGATCGTAAAGGCGTTCGCATGATCGGGCCTAACTGCCCGGGCGTTATCACACCGGGTGAGTGCAAGATCGGCATCATGCCTGGCCATATTCACAAGCCAGGCAAGGTCGGTATCGTATCCCGTTCCGGTACTCTGACTTACGAAGCGGTCAAGCAGACCACAGACTTCGGCTACGGCCAGTCTACCTGTGTGGGCATTGGTGGTGACCCTATCCCGGGTTCCAACTTCATCGATATCCTCAAGCTGCTGCAAGACGATCCGCAGACAGAAGCTATCGTGATGATTGGTGAGATCGGCGGTACCGCTGAAGAAGAAGCGGCTGCCTTCATCAAGGAGCACGTCACCAAGCCCGTGGTTTCCTACATTGCCGGTGTTACAGCACCTCCAGGCAAGCGTATGGGCCACGCTGGCGCCATCATCTCTGGTGGTAAAGGCACGGCAGACGAAAAATTTGCGGCTCTGAACGACGCTGGTGTTAAAACTGTGCGTAGTCTGGCCGAGATTGGCAAGGCTCTGAAGGAAGTGACTGGCTGGTAAAGCTGGTTTCTTTCACCAAAACCCCCGTTTCTGTTCTGCAGAGCGGGGGTTTTTTATTTATAATGCCCGATCGTCTGATCTACTATGTGGCGAATCCCATTCAAAAGAAGGAGTTTGTGCTTTGAGTTCTGTAGATTCCCAGCAACGGGTTTTGTCCGGTATGCGTCCGACCGGCAAGCTTCATCTTGGTCATTACCACGGTGTGCTGAAAAACTGGGTGAAACTCCA
>NZ_JBLXHQ010000042.1:0-16975 GCF_048259445.1 Marinobacter sp.
AGGCCTGTCTGGAAGCGCAAGCTGGTCGACGGGATGTTGGTGGAATGGGGAATATCCATCAGGCGGGCCTGCAAGATTTTACCGTTTGACACATCGACCTATCATTACAAATCCCGTCGGACGGATCAGGCCGCTGTCGAAAGACGAATCAAGGAGATTTGCGAAGCGCGTGTTCGTTATGGCTATCGGCGTGTTCACGTCCTGTTGCGCCGGGAAGGCTGGGTGATCAACATGAAAAAAACGCGTCGGATTTACAAAGAGTT
Source organism: Marinobacter sp. (assembly GCF_048259445.1). Classification (GTDB taxonomy): domain Bacteria; phylum Pseudomonadota; class Gammaproteobacteria; order Pseudomonadales; family Oleiphilaceae; genus Marinobacter. Next base: position 264 of record NZ_JBLXHQ010000042.1, read on the forward strand.
GGGTCTGCAACTCAGAAACAAGCATCCCAAGCGGCGGGTCAAGGCCAAGCGGCGCGAGGACCGGCAGATTGCAGTTGGACCAAACGACATGTAGATGTCCTCGGTCGCCCGGTGCGCCTTGCGATCAGTGGCGGACAACTCCACGACAGCAAGATGATTGACTGCTTCCTGAATTGGTCAAAACCACCATTGGCCATTGTCGCCGACAAGGCCTATGGTAGTGCACGTATCCGTCGGGAGATAGAGGATGAAGGTGCCTTGCCGGTGACCCGCGCCAAGGCAAATGCCAAAAATCCGATCCCTCATGATGCTGGTCTTTACGCCAAACGCAATCTTGTTGAACGTTTCTTCTGTCGCATGAAGGATATGAGGCGGTTGACTATCCGATACGAAAAGTGCGCAGAAAACTTCCTCAATATGGTCAGACTGTTCGCAATCAGATGTTGGGCCAATTGAGTCCAGACCCTAGTTAGAAATTGTGATAGGTGAGTAGATATGCAAATATATCTTTGAAATTCTTTATTTTATGAGTTTCCAATATTTTATCCGTAATTTTCCGGTGTAGAGGGTGTTTTTGAAAGAAAAATTGAAGTTCACTCATTCTATCAACACCTACGGTAGAAAAAGAGTGTTTGTTCGAGATGTAATTGCGATAGGAGATGTTGCCGTATTTTTAATTTCGGCATCTATCGCATCTTTCTTTCGGTTCGACACTTTTGTCGTTCCTGATATTTTATTTTTCCCTCTAATTTTTGTTTCGGTTTTTTATTTCGTATTTATGATTGCGATGAGAGCGTATACTAGTCTGGATTTTAGTGTTCTCAGGTTTGGTGTCGTTCGACTGGCGGTATCATTGGCATTTGCATACGGACTATTCTTTTCATTGTCTTACTTTACAAAATCGTCAAGTGAAATTTCACGTTTATGGATGGGATACAATTTCGTTTCGTGTCTTGTTCTTTTTACATCTTACCGACTAGTATTTGGATATATTTTATATAAAACTGGCGCGGTTGCGAAATTACGTCCAGCATTTGCGGTTATCTACAGCTCTTCGTGCAGGAATGTGATGGATGCGATTAGCACTGCGAAGGACACGCATCGCATCAATGTCATGAAATGCATTGAATTGCCGGAGTTGAATGCTGATTCCTATACGGAAGCTCAAGTTGAAGCCGAGATGGCTTTGCTTAGAAGCTCTGCGCCGGATGTGTTGATTCTTGCTCTTTCCGAGGAAGATCGCAGAAGATTTTCAGCATTACTGCCCTTAATTTCTGCGATGCCGTCGGAAATTTTGGAGTTTTCTGAGTTTACGACCAATAGCCTGAAAACTGAACGTGACAAAATAAACATGAGTTCCGGCCACCCAAGTGAATGGGTGGTTGTAGCTGGATTGCCGTTTGTCCGAAGTGCAACGCAACCCCTTTCTGGACGGGGATGGTGGATCAAGCGCCTTGAAGATATTGTTTTAGGGGTGTTTTTAATTGCTCTGTTTTTGCCTGTTATGATTTTTGCTGCCGTGGGGGTTAAGCTTACAAGTCGGGGACCGGTCCTGTATCGTCAACAGCGTCATGGCTTCAATGGCAAGGAAATCGGGGTCCTTAAATTCCGCTCAATGTATGCTGAATGTTGTGATCCCGATGCTTCTGGTGAGTTATCCCAAGTAAAAAGGGGGGACACTCGTGTGACAAGGTTTGGCTTGCTCCTTCGGCGGACGAGTCTGGACGAATTGCCGCAGCTGTTCAATGTCTTGAAGGGGGAGATGTCTCTTGTTGGGCCTCGCCCGCATGCAACCAATCAGTATGATCTTTATCAGGGAAAGGTTGATACGTATTTCTCTCGGCATCGCGTGCGGCCGGGGATTACAGGCTGGGCGCAAGTTAATGGTTGGCGCGGAGAGACTGATACCGACGAAAAAATTCGCCAGCGGATTGCATGTGATCTGTACTACATTCGGCATTGGTCGATCTGGTTTGATCTCCGCATTCTGTTTTTAACTCTATTGTCCGGATTTGCGAACAAAAACGCTTTTTGATGTCCGCTGTGCTTGGGGTGGGTAACACAATCACTGCCTCAGCCTTTTCAGGTGGAAGGCGAGCACCGACTCTCGCGGCTAAAAAACTTTCGCACATGGACAGAGAGATACTTCGATCTGCGAACTGATACGGATGTTAAGCGGACAATTTCTGTATGAGGGGTGAGCGCCTTTTTCGGCAGATATTCGGGAAAAGGCAGAGTTTCTTCTCAATTTTAGGCCGGTGCCGACAATAGGGGATTTTGTTTGTTAAAGGCTACCCTAATGTTTATGAAATATATAGGATTTCCCCCGCAGTGACTTTTTTCGGATTGACTTAAGTATGCCCGCCCCAAATATTCTGCCTGTTATTTTGTGCGGCGGGGACGGGACCCGCCTTTGGCCGCTATCGCGACAAGGCTTTCCTAAACAATTTTTGCCGTTGTTTGGCAACAGGTCATTGTTGGAATTGACGCTGGAACGATTGGCTGCATTCGGTCAGCTACAAGCTATAGCAGGTGAGCAGCATCGTTTTCTGATCAATGAGGCATCAGAGCGTGCGGGTGTTCCGATTAATCAGATATTGGAGCCTTGCGGGCGAGATACGGCTGCTGCGATGGCGTTAGCGGCCTTGCGTGCTGATCCTGCGGTAGACCTGCTGCTGTTTTGTCCTGCAGACCACTATATTCCCGAGACAGACAAATTTCTTGATATGGTTCGTGGTGCAACGGACGTTGCGTTGAGTGGAAATATTGTCACCTTTGGTGTTGAGCCCAGCGTTCCAAGTACATCCTTTGGGTATATCGAGCTTGGAGAATGCCTGTCGGACGGGGCATGGCGCGGCATGCGGTTTTGGGAAAAGCCAGACCGGCAAAGGGCGATGGAATTTACAATCTCCAAGAAATATCTTTGGAATTCGGGGATGTTTATGATGCGTCCCTCTGTTTTGCGGGAGGCATTGTCACGGCACGTTCCTGAAATGTTTGAGATTTGTAAACGTGCTGTTGCAAATGGCGAAACGGATGGGACGTTTTTCCGTCCTGGGCCGGAGTATCAGGACACAGAGGCAAAAAGCATCGACTATGCGGTAATGGAAAAAGAAGATCGCATCGCCGTTTTTCCATTTGCAGGGCATTGGTATGACATCGGGAGTTGGGATGCTATTTCTGAAGTGGCCGAGAAGCTTGAAGATGGAAACCTGGTGCTTGGCGGGGCTGAAAATATCAAACTTCTGAACACGCACAATACTCTGATCCATTCGTCTGAAGGGCGGGTGGCTGTTTTGATTGGTGTTCATGATTTGGTGATTGTTGACACTCCCGATGCTCTGCTGGTCGCGAAAAGGGATCAGGTTTCAAGTGTAAAATCGGCGGTTCAAGACCTTAAGACCGAAGGGTGGGAACAGGCTGTGTCCCATCGAAAAGTGGCCAGGCCCTGGGGAAGCTTCGAGAGCATCGAGAAGAAGAATAAATTTCAAGTGAAGCGTATTTCCGTCAAGCCGGGCGGGAAACTGTCGCTGCAAAGTCATCAATTAAGATCAGAGCACTGGGTGGTTGTGTCAGGAACGGCACATGTCTACCGCGGCGGTGAGGAATTTGAGCTCCAGGAAAATCAGTCGACTTATATTCCCCGCGGTGTTGTGCACCGTTTGCAAAACAGGGAAGATTGCGTTCTCGATATTATTGAAATCCAGACCGGCGATTATCTTGGCGAGGATGATATCAAGCGGTTTGAAGATATTTATGGGCGCGATAGTTCTTCGACTTGACCCAAACCAGCAACGAATAGGAATCCTGTCTGCGGGCGCAGGTACTTCAGGCATGATTGCGGCGATTTTTAACGCAGGGGTGGTTGCGGGTAATAGTTAATGAGTTATATCACTGCGCACAGTGATGTTTTGAAAGCTTTTTCCGTGTTTTCTAAGCACTTTCCTTGCGGTAAACGCCTTTAAAGTCGGGCTTCCTTAGCGTTTTCCAAAAACCAGCGGTAGGTTTGAGCCAATCCGTCGGCTAAAGCAATCTGGTGATGCCAGCCCAAAGCGTGCAATCGATCCAACCGCATCAACTTTCTTGGCGTTCCATCGGGTTTGCTGGGATCAAAGATCAGATCGCCCTGATAGCCCACCACATCCTTAACAGCATGTGCGAAAGTGGAAATTGTCAGTTCTTCGCCGCTACCTACGTTCACATGCTCTTCGCTAGAATAAGCTTTTACTAAGAAGACACAAGCATCCGCCATATCGTCTACATGCAAAAAATCCCGCAGCGGCGTTCCTGTTCCCCATACGTCGACCTGAGGTGTTTCGGTTTGCTTGGCTTCGTGGAACCGGCGCATCAAAGCCGCAGGAACGTGGCCGTTTTCGGGGTGAAAGTTGTCTCCCGGACCGTATAAGTTTGTCGGCATGGCGGAAATGAAGTCACGGCCGTACTGGCGGCGATAGGCTTGGCACAACTTAATGCCCGCGATCTTTGCAATGGCGTACCATTCGTTGGTTGGCTCCAACGGGCCTGTCAGGAGGGCCTCTTCGGGCATGGGTTGCGGCGCCAAGCGTGGGTAGATGCAAGAAGAGCCCAAGAACAAGAGCTTTTGAGTCCCGATCTGGTGGGCAGCATGGATAAGGTTGGCCTCGATCATCAGATTGCTATACAGAAAATCCACCGGCAGTATGTTATTGGCATTGATGCCACCAACCTTTGCGGCCGCCATGATAACCACGTCAGGTTTGTTGCAATCAATCCAAGCATTGACAGCCTTCTGATCGGTCAAATCCAGCTCATCCCGACCAACTGTGAGAACCGTGCAGTCTTCGCGTGCCAAGCGGCGAACAATTGCGCTGCCCACCATACCCCGATGTCCGGCGACAAAAACGCGCTTGCCATGTAAATCAAACACTGTGCTCATTGTTGGTTCTCCGCCAAGACCCGCCCAAAGGAAAAGCAGGGAATGGAAACATCGATCTGCTGCTCATGCAGCAGGGGTTGTATTTTCGTCGGGGCCGTGAAGGCATAATTCCGGAAGGTCGGTCATTTTCGGCATTCCGTCTATGTGATGCTCGATGGATCGGATCATTTGAGAAACAACCTGCAAAAAATGACCGCAGCTGTCTCGACCATGTGGTCATCAAAGAATAGCTCTATGGCTTGGAGAATCCGATCAATAGCTGCTAAATTTCCTTAGGGTAGACAAGCCCCATAGAAACGTATTGGGGCTTGTCTTGGTTCGTGACGCAGAAAAATTACGAAAATTGTTTGATGGTCTTGCGCAATATTTCAGCTTGTTGTTCGGCTTCATGCCAGTTCCAGTAGTTGGTTCTAAACTGGAAAATTTTCGGTTGCACCAATTCCGCGTTGGGGCACAGGCCTGGCGCAAAGCTCTGATAGGTGCCGGTGTATGCGGGGTGGGTGATCGGACAGCCGTTGGCAAACATCGGTTCCAGATAGCTGAGTTTCCATGCCGCATAGACGCCATCACCCCCATTGGCAAGGAACGCGTCGCGGAATTGATGCCACGTCACATCCGTGTGTTCCAATTTGGCAACAAAAGTCCAATAGCTGTTTGTATAGTCTTCGGGGGTTTTCTGCGGTACGAACCAGTTACATCCTGTAATGGCCTCCTTAAATAGGTGGCCGACATCAACGCGGCGCTGCACCAGTTCGTCGATCCGTTCCAGTTGGGCTAACACCACTGCCGCACAGAGTTCTGGCATCCTGTAGTTGAAGCCCGTCGAAACGTGGCGGGAATAATTGGGATCCTGAATATCGTTTTTGGTGATCTTACCCTTGCGCGACCCTACGCCGGCGTAGCCCAAGCTGTTGAAGCGTCGGATATTGTTGGCGAGCGTTTCGTCGTTCGTGACGATCATACCGCCTTCTCCAGCGGTCAGGTGTTTGGAACTTTGGAAGCTAAAGCTCGACATGTGGCCGACGGTGCCCATTTGACGGCCTTTATAGGTGTTGGTGATGGCTTCGGCATCGTCTTCGATCACCACAAGGTTATGGTCTTTGGCTATCTGCATGATTGCATCCATATCCGGCGATAAACCATAGAGCGCCACGGGAATAATGGCTTTGGTCCGCTCAGTGACCCGTTCGCGGATGCTTGCCGGATCGATTTGGAAGGTGTCTGGATCGACATCCGCAAAAACCGGCACTGCATGTGCCTGCAAAACGACAAAAGTCGTCGAGGACATGGTGAGTGGTGGTACGATCACTTCGTCGCCTGGGCCGACACCGGCTGCCTCCAAGGCGGCGTGCATCGTGCAGGTGCCGTTCATGAAGGAAATGCCAAATTCCATTCCGAGCTGCTCGGCAAAAGCCTTTTCGAGGCGGGTGCAGAACTCTGATCCTTTCGATGTTTCAAACCCATAATCCAAGCACTGCAACAAGTAGCGACGTTCCAAATCAGAGACACGTTCAATGATGCGCTTTTCAGGGGGGGGATAGGAAAACATCAGTTATCACCTATTTCTGTACGGTAAAGGGCGGAGCGTGCAACCTGTGAATTTAAAGTGGCAATTTCCGGTTTTTGTTCTAACAGGGCGAGAATTTTTTCCATGCTGGGCATGGGGTCATTTGGGAATTGTGCAAAAACTGCTTTAAAGAATGCCATATCCATGGCGGTGTCGAGGGTCCAGCGGCAAGCGGAGAGATCGGGCGCACCATGAAGGCTGTTACATCGAAATTGCTTTGGATGGTTGTACAAATAAGGTGTTACGTGCTCTCGCTCATATGCGTCGTCGCATGCATCGTCAGCGGCCAACAGCGCCCTAATGGCGACGATTTCGGTGTCTTGGCCTTCAGGCAGCCAGGGCGGCTGATTATTACATACGTAGTCCCAGCGCCCGCGTTCAGCCAGAAAGGCGCCAATCGTTGCATCCATCACCGCCGGGTCCTTAAGCGGGTCGTCAGCGGTCAGGCGCACGACTGCACCGGCCTCTCTTTCCTCTTTGGGTATGAGGGCCCGTACCGTTTGCGCATAACGGTTTAAAACATCATCTTCCGCGCCACGAAAAACCAAAACCCCAGCATTTTCCAAAGTGCGTTCCAGAACGTCATCGGCAGCTGCGGTCGATGTGGCAACAATGACCCTATCAATCAATCGGGCCGCCTTGGCCCGGTCGACTAGGTGCATGACGACCGGTTTTCCGACGAGATTCATTAAGGTTTTGCCTGGCAAGCGTGTCGATCCCATGCGGGCCTGAATAATAGCAGTCACTGTCAAAGTTATTTTGCCTTTAATGGATATTCATGGTTACCGAGGTTGCGCAAGTTACTCCTCCGTTATCTCGGTTTCAATAATAACCGGGAAGCTGTGTCGAAGAGATGAAACGGAGGGACCAGAACAAATGAGGTTATTCGGGTTGTCGCCGTAATAAACTGGCGAGCAAGGCCCTGTCCGCTGCTGGAAGGCCCCCAATCATAACAAATATGGCAAAATAACCACTAATGGCAGCTCCAACTGTCAGTGCCAGGACCGCGATCTCGGTCGACCCTACAGTTCCTGGGGTATAGCCGCTCCAAACTAAGCTGGCACTCATCACCAATGTTGCCAACAAGGAACGTACCAGGCTCAACCAGTGAAAAGAGATCCTAAAGTGTTTGCGGACCTTGACGAGGGCATAGGCAAACGCCGTTCCATAGGCGACCACCGAGACCGCAGCCGGCACTGTGACGTTAGGGAAAAAGGGCAGAATCGCAAGGTTGAGAGCGACGTTTCCTGCAAGCGCTATAAGGTTTGCCTTAAAAATAACGGACGTTTGACGGGTTACGAAGGCGACACTCGAAAGCAAGATAACAATGCCATAAAACACCATTCCCAACGCAATCAATGCCACAGCCCAACGTCCGGCTAATGCCATTTCAGGCATTGTCAGGGCCGCAACTACCGAAGGACCGACGACCAGGGCGCCTGCGGTAAACGGAATGGCGAGAACTAAAAATAGATGCAGGGCATGGGAAACGAGCTGTTCGGCCTGTTGAGGTTTTTTTTTATCCCACAAGCGGCACAGGGGCGGGGGCAAAACGGTGGCAAGGACTTTGGGAAAAAAAGCCAACAAGCCTGCTAAAGCGTATGAGGACTGGTACTGCCCTACCGCAGCTAAGGAGAGGAAAAGGCCGATCAGGTATCGATCTCCGAAGGCAACTAGGAAATCAACGACGAATTCTCCTGTCAGAGGGAGGCCAACGCGTGCATCCGCCCAAAATGTCGGCCAGTGAAACCGTGGCCAGCTTAAGCCGGTCTCTCGGAATACGCCCAGCACAAGTGTTGGCAGGGACAAAACCAGCAGCGAACTGCCTTGGAGAAGCAACAGCGTATCCAGACTAAGATCATGCCACCACAAAACGACACCGACAGTAGCGCCAATATGGATATAGATTTGTCCCACGGTCAGCAGGTTAAAAATGCCAAACCGCGAGGTGTATCGATAATAATCTGTGGCCTTTTCTTGAAGCGTTAATCCTAACAGCCACAGAACCAAATATCCGGGAGAGAAGGGAATGCTCTCTCCGAGCAACGCGAAAAAGGCAGGGCTAACAAGATAGAGCACCGTTGCAAAGGCAGCGGTTGAAAAAATGCGGAAGGTAAGCGGAGGCATCAGCAACGCGCCACGCTGACTTCCTTTGTCTGTTGCTGGAAGTTCGCGGCGGAATGTGTAGTTGGTGCCAAATGATGAAATTCCACCAAGAAATACAACGATCGATGATAGAAGGACGTACGCGCCAAAAACGGAATCGCCAGCTGTTTTGACGATGATGGGCATGATGATCAGGCCACGTAAGCTGACCAAAAATTGCGTAAGGCCTCCAAGCAAAATTTGTTTTGCTATAGATCGACCAACCGACATCATGCCTCCTGACATATACGCTTCAAGAATAAGTGCCATAGAATACCTTGCACTGAAAGCACCCGATAGCATGAGCGATGTCTACAAGAAAATGAACGTTCTGCCGATCATGTTTTGCTTTTTGAATTTGGGAGAATGATCGTTAAGAGTTGAGGTCAACCTCTTTACAGTACATTTTAGAGAAATTTTTCAGTATGGCCTATAGTCTAATCAGACAATCGGGCATAAATTGCAGCGTTTATGGAAATCTAGCTTAGGCCTTTCGATTGTAAACTGTGGCAGTTTGGCACCTAGGGTGGCAGAAAACGCGGTGCAGGAATACACATCTTCGAAGAGAATGGTATCTTCACGACTTGACGCCGTGTTGACCAAAGAGGGGATAGTCCCTCAATCAAGAAAGACAGCAAGTATGAGTGTAGGCAGGTTCACGGGTGAAAACACCGATTGGTCGATCTTCAACGGAAAATCGGTCTTAGTTACCGGTGGGACAGGATCATTTGGGCGGAAATTCGTTCGCACCTTGCTTGATCAAGCACTCCCGCGCCGTGTGGTCATTTTTTCCCGAGACGAGTTAAAGCAATATGAGATGGATCATGATTTCCAATCTCACCCGAATTATAGTTGTTTACGTTTTTTTATCGGCGATGTGCGCGATATAAACCGCCTTGTCATGGCGTTCCGGGATGTTGATATCGTTATCCACGCTGCGGCGCTGAAGCATGTACCGATTGCTGAAGCCAATCCATTCGAATGTATCCGAACTAACGTGGTTGGCGCTGAAAACGTGGTGACGGCCTGCCTGAAGACCGATGTGCAAAAAGTGGTTGCGCTGTCCACCGACAAGGCCGCAAGCCCGTTGAACCTTTATGGGGCGAGTAAACTGGCCTCCGATAAAATCTTTGTCGCTGGGAACAACATGTCTGGGGCCAACGGTCCGCGCTTCTGTGTGGTTCGTTATGGTAACGTGCTGGGATCGCGTGGCAGCGTCATCCCATTATTTCGCAAGATGATTAAGGATGGGGCGTCGGATCTGCCCATCACTGACGAACGGATGACCCGTTTCTGGATTACCCTAGCACAGGGCGTGTCCTTTGTGGTGTCGAGCCTCAGCCTTATGGACGGTGGAGAGATTTTTATCCCCAAGATTCCCAGTATGCAAATGGTTGATCTGACAGTGGCCTTAGCACCTGGGGTGCCGCGGCGGATCGTGGGAATCCGCCCTGGTGAGAAGTTGCACGAAGTGATGATCACCCAAGATGACGCTCGCAACACTTTTGAACTAAATGACCGGTTCATTATTGAGCCATCTCTCGTTTTCTGGGATCGCAGCCATGTCAAAACCAAAGGCGTTCCTGTTGCGGATGGATTCTATTACACCAGCGAGAACAATCCCGACACCCTAGACGCAGCTGGTTTGACGGGTATGTTGCGTGAGGCAGGGCTGTTCGATGAAGACGGTCAAAATGGCACGCACCGATAATCGCAATGCACCTGCTCCGGTTCTGCTAACCGGAGCAGGTGGTGCTTTGGGTCTTTATTTCTGTTCTGCTTGGGCCAAGAACGGATTGGCAGGGCGTCGTATCGTTCCTCTCGTCCGCGACGGCCGGCAACAGAAAGGCACGCTTGCGATGACAGGACATTATCTTGCGCCGGTCGAACACGTTGATCTTGCAGACCATGCGCAAACAGAAGCTTTGATTGTCCGTTTTCGGCCAAGCGTAATTATCCATTGTGCTGCTTTGGCCAATGTGGATCGTTGCGAGGATGATCTAGATAAGGCGTTTCGGGACAATGTGGAAGGCACAAGATCAATCGTCGACGCCTTGCAGTCCAATGCGCCAGACTGCCATTTGGTGCATATTTCTACCGATCAAGTGTATCGTGATGGTGGCGGATGCCGGGGAGAGATCGGCCCGGTTAACGTGTATGGATGGACCAAGTTGTGGAGCGAAGATATCGCCCGTCAGCATAAGGTTACGACGGTTCTCCGACTAAACTATGTGGGGCGGGGAACATCGGCACGCCCGGGATTGGTCGCTTGGCTGGTCGATAGCCTGCGCGCAGAAAAACCTGTCACGCTATTTCAAGATGTGCTCTTTAATCCCTGCCACGGAGCCTTGGTGCCGCAGGTAGTGGAACGTATGATCATGGCGCAGACTACAGGGACTTTTAACCTTGGGTCACGCGGTGGAGGACTGTCCAAAGCAGATTTCTTGCTGGGGGTGGCGCAAAAGCTCTGCTTGCCGACCCAAACCGCGAATCTTGGTCGATTGAGCGATTTGTCTTTAAAGGCGCCGCGCTCTTTAGACATGCGCATGGATGTTTCTGCAACGGAAACCGCCTTGGGAGAACAGCTACCTTCCCTTATGGAAACCCTTGAGATGTTGGTTGCTGAATGGCGAAAAGAGGAAGAGCATAATGCTTGGTGAAGAACGGGTTTTAGTGATTGCAGCCCATCCCGATGATGAAGTTCTCGGCTGTGGGGGGACGATGGCACGATACCGTGCCTTGGGATGTTCGGTCCGAGTGGTTTTTTTGGCCGAAGGAGTTACCGCCCGCTTCACACCTGAGCAGTTTGGCACCCCTGAAGTAATAGAAAAATCGGCACTGCGGAATGCCAACGCGGTCACGGCCATAGCGGCTTTGGGTGTCGATGCAGAGCAGGTCTTTTTGTCGGAGCGTCCCTGTTGCCGTCTTGATCAGGTCCCGCTTCTTGACCTCACAAAACAAATAGAATCTCATATTCGCGATTTTCACCCGACGCGCTTGTTTACCCATTCTGCAGATGATCCGAATGTTGATCATGGAGTTGCTCATCGCGCAGTCTTGCCGGCGGTGCGCCCTTTGAGTGGGCAAAGTCTGCGTGCCGTGTTTGCCTTTGAGGTTTTGTCGAGTACCGAATGGAACCCGTTAAAACCGTTTGCACCAACCGTCTTCCACGACATCACGGATCATATGGACCAGAAGGTTGCGGCGATGACTGCTTATGACGACGAGATGCATCCAGCACCACATCCGCGTTCTCCAGAAGTCATCCGCGCCTTGGGGCGTTTCCGTGGAGCACAAGCGGGTTTACCCTATGCTGAGGGTTTCGCGCTGATTCGCGGTATTAATTTGTAATGTCTTGGCCGCCGCTTCTTATCCGCTGCGATGCCGGTAGGGATCACGGTTTAGGGCACTTGATGCGCTGCTTGTCCTTGGCGGAATCCTTGCGCGCTGAGGGCGGGCCGGTTGCACAGTTCTTAATGCAAGCTCCTGACGACATTCGCCAAAGGGTAAGCGATGCCGGATTTTCGGTATTAGCAACGTCGTCAGTTGCTGGATCTGCGGGCCAAGACTGTTCACAGCTCGTGGCATGGTGTCAGAAAAATAGAGGCTCCCAAGACGCGAATCCGTGGGTCGTTATGGACGGAAAATATGCAGATCCATCGACTTTGGTTCCGTTGGGTGGTGTATCTAGGCTGATTTGTTATGATGACGCCCCATACCGCGATTTTCCCGCTGCCGTGATTATCAATGCCCAACCATGGACGGCCGAACAGGATTACCGGCCTCGCGTCAGGCGGCGGATTTTAGCTGGAGGCCGCTATAACGCTATTCATCCAGACTATTTTGCTGCTGCCGAAAAAAACGACCGGCAGGCTGTTTTGATCACGATGGGCGGGGAAGATCCAGCAAACGATACGGCTTGGATTGCCCGCACGATGCACGATATGCTGGCAAGCTATCGAGTTTTGGCTGTCATCGGACCAGTCCATCCGGATCGCACCGGGGCTGTTGCCGCCATTAGTCAGTATCTTCCGAAAGCAGAAATTACTCATGCACCACCGTCGTTAATTCCGGCTGCAGAATGCTCATTTTTGGCCCTTTCTGCGGGCGGGACGAGTTGCTGTGAACTTCAGGCAGCGGGCGTGGCCGTTGCGGCGTTGGCGGTTGAAGAACACCAAATTCCCTTTATCAAGGCGCTGGAGCATTTGGGTGGGGTTGTGCCCTTGGCCGGGCCTGCGCCTGTTTCCTATCCGCGCCCGGCAGAGCCTTCCAGGACCATCTTACGCCGCTTGTTGTCGGATGACGTGTGGCGCAATGAGCGTATTACCCGAGGAAGGGCGTTGTTTCCAGCCCCTGGAGGGCGGTATTTGGCCCAGTCTTTGATGGAGATTTTGCAGTAATGTCTGCAAGTGCCGAACGGCTGGTTTTAGGGACGGCTCAATTGGGATTGTCTTATGGGATCGCGAATCAAAGCGGGAAACCTGACCGAATAGCTGCAGTGCAGTTGGTTCACGCGGCGTTGGCAGCCGGTGTGCGTGTTTTGGACACAGCCCGGTGCTACGGAGATTCTGAAGACGTTCTTAAGGAGGCTCTATCCACTGCCAATCCACAAGTATCCCTGCGCCCGACAGTGATTACCAAGGTGAACACTCCTTTGGCCGAAGAAGCGGCCGTTATGGGCGATGCCGCGTTGGAACGGTTTGCCGAAGGCGGTGTGCGCGCGTCCTGTCGCGCATTGGGTGTTGATAGAGTACCTGTTCTGTTAATCCGTGAAGCGTGGCCCTTGAGGCATCCCAATGGGTTTTGGCGGACCTTATTGCGATTGCGCAAAGAGGGCGTGATTGGCACCTTAGGCTTGTCGGCCCAAGCGGCGGACGAAGCTGAACTCGCTGCGGAATGTGGTGACATCGGTCATCTGCAAATTCCGTTTAATATTCTAGACTATCGCTGGAAAGACAGCGCTGTTTTGGATCGTATCGCTGACCGCCCCGACCTAACCGTGCATGTTCGTTCGGTGTTTCTACAGGGGCTGTTGCTCGGCGGAAATCGGGTGTCTTGGCCCGCAGTAGCCAAAGGATGTGGTCCAGCTGTGCTGGCCGCCTTGGCCAAAGCGCAGCACGCGGTTGGACGTTCGTCTTTGGCGGACCTCTGTGTTGCGTATGTGTTAAGTTACCCACCGGTATCTGGGGTGGTGCTGGGAATGGAAACCACCGAGCAACTTCAGGAAAATCTTACTTTTGTGTCCCATCCTGCGCTGAGCATTGAAGAACGGCGCTGGGTCGATACCTTAATGCCCCAGGTGCCTGCCGCTTTGCTCAATCCCAGTTTGTGGTAAAAGAGCATTCCTGTATTCTATAGATAGGTGGTAAGCCCTTGGGCGAGCTGCTATGTACCCCGGTCAAATCGCCTGCGGGGTAAACCCTATGGCACAGATATAGCGTTACGAAGGAAAAGGTGGTGGCGTATGGCAGCGCAGATGAAGATTGGCTCACGTTTGATCGGAGATGATCATCCGGTTTTTGTGATGGCGGAAGCGGGAGCCAACCACAATGGCGAATTAGCGCTGGCAAAGGAGTTGGTGGATGTTGCCAAGGCGGCGGGTGCTGATTGCGTTAAGTTCCAGACGTTTACTGCTGCTGAATTCTGTGCCGACCGGACCAAGACCTTTACCTATTTCAGTCAAGGGAAAGAGGTTACCGAAAGCGAATACGAGATGTTTCGCCGTTTGGAGCTCTCCCGCGAGGAATGGGCCGAACTTATGGCCTACTGCGACCACCGCGACATCATGTTCCTGACTACAGTGCAAGACCCTGTTAATCTGGAAATGATGCAGGAGTTGGGGCTGCTGGCAATTAAAGTCGGATCAGACGATTTCGACCATTTGCCGAACCTTCGTGCCTTTGCAGCTACCGGTTTGCCGTTAATTATTTCCAAAGGCATGGCGGATGCCGAAGAAGTCGATAAAGTGGTCGGTGATTTGAAAAATCGCTCCACGAACCTTGGGGTTTTACACTGTGCATCGCTTTATCCTTCGGATCCCGAACATCTAAATTTGGCGCAGATTCCTGCGCTACGGCAGCGCCATCCCGATGTCGTCTGGGGCTTTTCAGACCATAGCCGTTCGACTGTGGCACCCGCCTTGGCGGTAGCCCTTGGGGCGCGGATCATTGAAAAGCACTTCACACTCAGTCATGACCACGCCGGTCCGGACCATTGGTTTTCGATGGATCCAAAAGAATTAACGGAAATGGTGGTGCACATTCGCTTTGCCGAGGCGGCGCAGGGTAGCGGCCTTATTGTGCCCAATGCTGAAGAAGAAAAAAGTCGAACCATTATGCGTCGGCGGATTGTCGCACGCTATGACCTGCCCGCAGGCACGGTTCTAGACGATAGTACAGTGACGTTTAAACGCGCCGAGCAGGGCTTATATGTAGGGGACTGGGACTCAGTTTGTGGGAGCACCTTGCGCA
Organism: Marinobacter sp.; assembly: GCF_048259445.1. Lineage (GTDB taxonomy): Bacteria > Pseudomonadota > Gammaproteobacteria > Pseudomonadales > Oleiphilaceae > Marinobacter. The sequence continues at coordinate 15,361 of NZ_JBLXHQ010000042.1, forward strand.
CGGCCAAAGCGGTGGCTGAAGGGATTGACACCGAAGATTTGGAACCGGTGGATGGTAAATGATCGTTTCAATTCACCAACCAGCGTATTTGCCATGGTTGGGATATTTTGAAAAGATCAAGAAATCCGATCTTTTTCTTTATCTCGACACTGTGCAGTTCCAAAAGGGCAGCTTTCAGAATCGCAATAAGATCCGCACCAAAGAGGGATGGATCTGGCAAACGGTTCCGGTGCAAACAAAAGGCAAGCATTTTGAGCAGACCATTGCCGATGTGCCGATCAACAACCAGCTGCGCTGGCAATCCAAACATTGGGCGGCGATCACCCAAAATTACCGCAAAGCTCCCTTCGCTGCGAAGTGGCTGCCGCGTTTGGAGCCCTTTTACCATACACCCTATGATCGGTTGAGCGATCTGTGTTGGGATATGATGGTGGTATTCAATCAAGCTTTTGAGATTACCACGCCGATCCAAAAGACCTCGAAGCTGCCTTCTGTTGAGGGGACAAAGAGCGATCTCATTTTGAACCATTGTCAGGCGGTGAATGCCGACACCTATTTTTCCGGTTCCCAGGGACGTGGGTATTTGGATGAAGGTCCCTTTGCGCAGGCTGGTATCTCCGTGGTTTATCAGGATTACCAACACCCAAACTATGCTCAGACGTACCAAGGTTTTGAGCCCTATATGGGGGTTATCGACCTTTTAATGAACGAACCGCAGCCCGCAGATTTTTTGAGAGGATAGCAGGATGTCTTTTTCTCCAGAGTGGGAGGATCTCTATGCCACAGGTGCTCATCACAGCGTTTGGCCGTGGAGCGAACTGATATCGCTGATCATGCGCCATGCACGACCGCATCAGCGCGAAACACCGGCGCAGGTTTTGGAAATTGGCTGTGGTGTTGGGGCTAATATTCCACTGGTTCAATGGTTTGGAGGGATGTTTCATGGTGTGGATAACAGTGCTACCGCATTAGAAAGCATCCGGAAGCGGTATGGCGAGAAAGTGCAGTTGGCTCAAGCTGATTTTTGTGAAGACATCCCTTTTGAAGGTCCATTTGACCTCGTTATCGACCGGGCGTCGCTTACTCATAACCTGACAGCTGGTATAGAGCGCAGCTTGGACATGCTGGAAAAACGTTTGGCGCTAGGTGGCGTCTATGTAGGCATCCATTGGTTTTCGACTGATTGCGATGATTTTAAGCATGGAGAACCGACGGAAGATCCGTATGTGCGAAAAGGCTATACAAGTGGTGATTTTGTAGGCGTCGGTCAGGTCCACTTTTCTGATCAGGCCTGTTTAGAGCGGTTTTTTTCGCGGTACTCGATTGAGGTGATGGACCACGTGATCAGCGATACGATAAAACCGCATCCGCAGCGTTTGGGATGGTGGAATATCGTTGCCAGAAAGAAAGACTGCTAGAATCCATCTTGTCGGATGCCTGAGACAGGAAGGTTGCGAACGATTGGGGCGTTTTGTCGTCGCGCAGCGATCGGTGAACCTTGCTCTGCGCCCTTTAAACTGGATCGTTTTTAATTGGAGTTTTCCGCGCTAAATTTCTGGTTGGAAAAAGGAGCGGAAGATATGAAAGCATCGAATTTTTCGGACGCACAGAAGGC
>NZ_JBLXHQ010000043.1:0-15221 GCF_048259445.1 Marinobacter sp.
CTGTTAGTGGTTCTGGCTTTTGTGGATAGCTGGCTGGATATCCGGGGGCGAATAAAGCCTGCCGGGCCGGCTGAATAAAGCACGAAGAGGTTAACGAGATGGAAGTTATTCTGCTCGAGAAAGTTGCAAACCTTGGCTCCCTGGGCGACAAGGTAAAAGTTAAGTCCGGTTACGGCCGTAATTACCTGCTTCCGTATGGCAAGGCTGCGCCTGCCACTGAAGCAAACCTGAAGGCGTTCGAAGAGCGTCGCGCTGAGCTTGAGAAAGCCGCAGCCGACAAGCTGGCAACGGCTCAGGCTCGCGCTGAGGCTCTGGAAGGTGCATCCTTCACAGTTACCTCCAAAGCGGGTGATGAAGGCAAGCTGTTCGGCTCCATTGGTGTTCGCGATATTGCAGACGTAATCACTGCTGCGGGTACCGACGTTGAGAAGAGCGAAGTTCGTCTGCCGGAAGGCCCTCTGCGGGCTACCGGTGAATATGAAATCGAGCTTCACTTGCACTCAGACGTTGAAGTAATCGTTAAGCTGGCGGTTGTTGCCGAGTAATCTGCTTTCTTTGAAAGCAGAGCCGGGCTTGCCCCGGTCTCTGTAATACGCTGGTGGCGGGCAGTGAGCTCTCGGAGTTCATTGACCGCCAAGCCAACAGGCCCGAACCGTTTAATACGGCTTTCGGGCCTGTTGCTTTCTGGTATGCTGTCATCAACAAACCCCCTCTCATTGCTGCGACTTTCTGCTTACACTGTCGCGGTTATGACGTTCAACTGAAGATGTGTTCATGGCAAAGCCTATCCTGAAGCCCGCAAGTACTGATCCCGAAACCAGCCGAATCAAGGTTCCTCCTCATTCCGTTGAAGCGGAACAGGCTGTGCTGGGTGGCTTGATGCTGGACAACCGGCGATTTGATGAAATTACCGAGATAATCTCCGCGGCCGATTTTTATCGCCAGGACCATCGATTGATTTTTGGCGCGGTTGAGCGCCTGGCCAGTGAGAATGAGCCACTTGATGTTGTTACTCTGGCTGAGTTTCTGGAGCGTGCCGGAGATATCGAAGACGCCGGTGGCTTGTCTTATCTGGCTGAAATGGCAGAGAAAACTCCTGGAGCGGCCAATATCCGGGCTTATGCCGAGATCGTTCGCGAGCGTTCTATTCTGCGGCAGCTTGTAGAAGTCTCGGGCAAGATTTCAGATTCAGCGTTCAACCCCTTGGGGCGAAACAGTAACGAAATTCTCGACGAAGCTGAGCGCAACGTATTCCAGATTGCCGAATCCAGAGTTAAAGAAGGTTCCGGCCCCCAATCCATCAATCCTATTCTGACCAAAACCCTGAGTCGCATAGAAGAGCTGTTCGAGTCTGGTGAGCAAACGACAGGTCTGACTACAGGGTTCAGAGATCTGGATGATCAGACCTCGGGCATGCAGCCGGCAGACCTCATCATCGTGGCAGGCAGGCCCTCAATGGGTAAAACCACCTTTGCCATGAACATTGTCGAGAACGCGCTCATAAGCACAGGTACGCCGGTTCTGGTGTTCAGTATGGAAATGCCGGCGGATGCGCTGGCCATGCGTATGCTTTCATCTCTTGGGCGGATTGATCAGAGTAAAGTTCGTGGCGGTAAGCTGGAAGAAGACGACTGGCCCAGGCTGACTTCCGCCGTCAGTCTGCTTAAAGACAAGCCTCTTTATATAGACGACACGCCAGGCCTTAGCCCCACCGAACTGCGATCCCGCGCCCGCCGGATTGCCCGTGAGAACGGCGGTAAAATCGGCCTGATTATGGTGGACTACCTGCAGTTGATGCGGGTTCCGGGTAATACGGAAGGCCGAACGGCCGAAATCTCTGAAATCTCCCGGTCTTTGAAGGGCATTGCCAAAGAGTTGAGCTGTCCTGTGGTTGCTCTTTCGCAGCTTAACCGGAGCCTCGAGCAACGCCCGAACAAACGACCGATCAACTCTGATTTGCGTGAGTCTGGTGCGATCGAGCAGGACGCTGACGTCATCATGTTTGTTTATCGTGATGAGGTGTATAACGAAGATACGCAAGACAAAGGCATTGCCGAAATCATCATTGGCAAGCAGCGTAACGGTCCTATAGGTACGATTCGCCTGGCTTTTATCGGGAAATACACCAAATTTGAAGATCTCGCCCATGGTGATTATGGCGATTACAGTGGTGAATACTGATGCCGCGCAGCACAGCCGCATATATTGATCTGGATGCCCTCCGGCGGAATTACCGCACCGCGACCGAGATTGCGGGAAATGCGAGGGCGATGGCTGTTGTAAAGGCTGATGGTTATGGCCATGGCATTGCCCGGGTGGCATCCGCCCTGGCGGATGTTGCGCCCAAGTATGCGGTGGCCTGCATTGAAGAGGCGGAGGCAATTCGAGCCGCAGGTATTGCCCAGCCAATCGTGCTCCTTCAGGGTGTGCATGCCCCTGAGGATCTGGCCGATTGCGAACATGGCAACTTTGAGCCGGTGCTGCACAGCGAGCATCAGCTGGAATGGCTGGAGCAGAGCGGCCGCATGCCCTGGTTCTGGCTGAAGATCAATACCGGAATGAACCGTCTGGGCTTTCGGCCAGAGGAGTTACATGCCGTGATGGCGCGGATGGAAAAGTGCGCCGCTGGCAGCCGGCTCCTCGGGTTTGTCAGCCACTTTGCCTGCGCTGACGATACCAACAGCTCGATGACGGCAACCCAGACGGCTGTCTTTGAAGCAGCAGTATCGACCTGGCCGGCCTTGATGAAGAGCGTGGGCAATTCCGCAGCTCACTTTATTTCTGGTCAGCCGCTTTTCGACTGGAGCCGCCCGGGAATCATGCTTTACGGTGGCTCACCGGTTGTGGGCAAGACTGGCCCGGAGCTGGGGCTTGAGCCTGTTATGAGCCTGGAAGCGCCACTCATCACAACAAGGGTTGTCAGAGCAGGTGAATCCGTAGGTTATGGTGGTGCCTGGGTCGCCGAGCGCGATACCCGCATGGGTATGGTGGCTATCGGCTATGCAGATGGCTATCCCCGCCACGCCGGCACCGACACACCTGCGGCAGTAGGTGGTCGCCGAATCCGGCTGATCGGTCGGGTGTCGATGGACATGCTGGCGGTAGATCTTGATAACGCGCCGGAGGCCGTTGAGGGCGATGCTGTTGAGCTTTGGGGTCGCACAGTCGGAGTGGACGAAGTTGCCAGCTGTGCAGGAACCATCTCCTATGAGTTGCTGACGGGCATAACCAACCGCGTTCCGCGTAAGTATCGTTAGTGTTCGGGAAGTCATTGCCCTTATCGGGTCTCGAGTTACGTCATATCAGTAATATCCGGAGGCATTGAACTCTAGTGCATGTACTTGTTGTTCACGATTACAGCCCCTTGGGGAAAATTCTGCTTGAGCGGCTTCGGGAGACATCCCTGCATGTCAGTCCTTTGCTGGTCAGTGACCCTGCAAGCGCAAATCTCAGTGCGCTGGAAAGCTGGATCCCGGAAGACACTGATCTGATCGTCAATGCGCTATGGTTGGCAGACCCTGAGGCCGCAGAGCAAGATCCTGAGGGCACGAAAAAAGCCGTATTTTCCTTGCCACTGGCCATCGCTGAGTATGCCCGTGATCGGGGTATGGCGCTGTTCCAGCTATCCACGTGCTATGTGTTTGATGGCCGAAAACAGAGTGGCTATATCGCTTCCAACCCCGGTCAGCCAGTCAATGAGCTGGGAAACTGGCAGTGGGAATGTGAACAGGCATTGCGCACACTCTTGCCCCGGCACATCATTTTACGCACAGGCTGGAGCCTCAGCCGTTTTATTCGTAAGGTTCAGGCGAGCACTGCCTCCGATGAGGCTTTGTGGTTGCCTGGCCGGTGTGTGGGGCAGCCGGTTTCTATAAGAGATCTTGCGCGGGTAATAACTGCCGTTATACAGCAACTGGATTGCGGTGCCGATGTATGGGGGACATTCCAGTATGCTGGTGCGGAAGTCATCAGCCTGTATGAGCTGGGTCTGGCGATTGCCGGTTTGCCTGGTATTCCGGAGGGGCTTCATGTGGTGGATGACATGCCCGCGTGGGGAACAATGGAGCCGCCAAATACCACGCTGATCTGTACAAAAATCCGCAATACTTTTGGTATCAAGCAGTTTCCCTGGCGCTCAGGGCTGGTTGATGAGCTGGCATTGCTGAGGCGCGATGCGCAGCACAGGAAAGACCGGGCGCCGGCAGAATAACGCCGGTTGTTCCCGGTTATATCAGCCTATTGCTGGCAGCCCTGTCGGGAGAACTCACGGGTGACCATCTGCAGTGCTTCAATATCAAGCAATTCCACTTCACGTCCTCGCGCGCGGATGATGCCCTGATTCTGGAAGCGGGTGAAAACGCGGCTCACCGTTTCCACGGCAAGTCCCAAGAAATTGGCAATGTCATTTCTCGCCATTGGCAAGCTGAAGTTAGTTCCCGACATGCGCCTGCGCTGGAACCGGCTGGAAAGAGAAAGAAGCAGAGAGGCAATACGTTCCTCGGCTGTATTTTTGCTTAACAGCATTGCGAGCTGGTGACTGTTCTGGATTTCATGGCTCATCAGGCGGTACATATGGTGCTGCAGTTCCGGCAGTCTGCCGGTGAGCTCTTCCAGCTTGTCTATCGGGAACTCGCATACGCTGGTTCGCTCCAGAGCCTTGGCAGTACAGGCATAGGATTCACCACTCATGCTGTCCAGGCCGACGAGCTCGCCGGGCATGAAGAAGCCTGTAACCTGTTCCTCGCCGCCTTCGGTAATAATCGATGTTTTGATTGAACCGCTCTTCACAGCAAAGCAAGAACGGAAGGGCGTGCTCTGGTCAAAGATGTGTTCACCGCGGTTATATATGCGCCCCTGCTGAACGATGTCCTCCAGGCTGTCCAGATCATTATCCTGAACGGCAAGCGGCAAGCACAGGTTGCTCAGGCTGCACTGATGACAGGACGCTTTTAGCGGAGAGGGAGCTTGGCGGAATCGTATTGCTTGGGTCATCGCTGAGAGCCGTCCAAATTGATTCAAGTCAAATTACTACTTTAATACGCGGAAGCCCGTTTGCCAATGACCAAACTTAAGGACATGTGCATATATCAGAAACAAAAGGCGGAGTCTGGTGTCAGGCTCCGCCTCGACAGCTGTCAGGCAGGCAGTCTCTCAAACACCAGAGAGGCGTTTGTTCCCCCAAAGCCAAAGCTGTTGGACATGACTGTATCAAGCGTTGCTTCGCGGCCCTCAGGCCCTATCAGAGGCATATTGCCGATGGCCTCGTCTACCGAGGCCAGATTAGCGGTGCCTGAAATAAAACCGTGCTGCAGCATCAGTAGGGAATAAATGGCCTCATGAACGCCTGCAGCGCCCAGTGAGTGCCCGGAGAGAGACTTGGTGGATGAGATGGCGGGAATGTCTGAGCTGAAAGTGTTCTTCACTGCGCCCATCTCCGCTGCGTCGCCGACAGGGGTGCTGGTTCCATGGGCATTGATGTAATCAACCTTGCCGCGGATGGTAGCCATTGCCTGTTTCATGCAGCGCTGGGCACCTTCACCTGAGGGGGCTACCATATCGTAGCCATCCGAGGTGGCACCGTAACCGGTAAGTTCTGCAATAATGTTGGCGCCGCGCTTTCGTGCGTGTTCAAGCTCCTCCAGCACCACCATACCGCCGCCGCCGGCGATGACAAAACCATCTCGCCCCGAATCGAACGGGCGGGACGCGGTTTCCGGCGCGTCATTATATTTTGTCGAGAGCGCGCCCATGGCATCAAACATCATGGTGAGGCTCCAGTCTTCCTCCTCACCCCCACCCGCGAATACAACATCCTGCTTGCCGTTCTGGATCTGCTCCATGGCATGGCCTATGCAATGCGCACTGGTGGCACAGGCTGAGGACATAGAGTAGTTCACACCGCGAATTTTATAAGCGGTGGCGAGGCAGGCAGAAACCGTGCTGGTCATGATGCGTGGCACCATATAAGGCCCGATGCGCTTTACGCCTTTCGCTCGCATTATATCGGTTGCTTCAACCTGGCTCGAACAGGAGGAACCACCGGAACCAGCAATCAGCCCGGTGCGATCGTTGGAAATCTGGTCTTCGCTCAGGCCTGCCTGGGCAATAGCCTGCTCCATGGCGAGATAGCTGTACATGGCAGAGGGGCCCATGAAACGCCGCACTTTGCGATCAATAACGGTGGTATCGACAGTCGGAGAGCCGGAAACCTGGCTGCGAAACCCCATCTCTTTGTACGTTTCATTGAAGCGGATGCCTGAGGTTCCGTTCCTGAGGCTTGCGTGAACCTCATCAAGAGAGTTTCCGAGGCAGGAAACAATGCCCATGCCGGTGACGACAACTCGTCTCATAATGTTCTCCTTAGGGGCGGCGGCCAGAACGGGATGCTTTGGAAGCGGCCTTCTTTTCTTTAAGTCTAGACTCTTTTTCAGCTTCGGCGGCTGCAGTTTCCTGTATTTCCCGCTCCACCATTGCGGGTGTCTCCAGAGAAATCCGCCCCAGAGTACCCGCGCGAAATTCATTGATCAGTACTTCAGAGACTTTATTCAGATCGGGTACGCCGCCCCGGCCGAGGAACCTGCGCCTGGCTGCAATTCCGTCCATTACGCCCAGACCGTCCGCCGGCAGTTCATCAAAACCGTAACGGGTTTTGATTAGTTCCGGATAGGCCTCGCGCAGGTATTCGGCTTCAAAATGAGCAATATCTTCGAAATCCAGCACCGAACTTCGAATGGCACCGGTAATCGCCAGCCGATAACCGCATGCTTCAGGCGAGAGCTTCGGCCACAGAAATCCCGGAGTATCGTAAAGAAGAATGTTGTCGGGCAGCTTTATGGTTTGCTGCGCTTTTGTCACAGCCGGTTCATTGCCGGTCTTTGCAGCCGGCCGACCGGCCAGAGTATTGATCAGGGTGGATTTGCCGACGTTAGGTATGCCCAGAATCATTACCCGAAGAGCGCTCTTCTGCCGATCATGGTCTGGCGTCATCTCAGCGGCCAGCCTGAGAATATCCAGCGCCTCACTGCGTTGGTTGTGAGTGAGGGTGATGGTTCTCACACCGCGTTCTCTTTCCAGCCACGTTTGCCACTGTGCGGTGATTTCCGGATCGGCCAGGTCGCGTTTGTTCAGGACTCTGATAAGGGGCGTTTCCCCACGAAGGGACGGCACCAGCGGGTTTTCGCTGCTGAAGGGGATGCGGGCATCCAGTACCTCAATGATGAGATCCATCTGAGGCATGATCTTTTTGATCTCCTTGCGGGCTTTATGCATGTGCCCCGGAAACCAGTTAATGGCCATTTTTATGCTCCAGCGTTGGTGAACCGCGCCATTATGAAGGGGAATGACCAAACTTTCACATTTGTTTCGATTCGCTCATGTAGCGGGGTTTGGGCGGGCCTGGTGCACAATGTGTATAAAAACAGGGGGTACCGGGGTGAAAATCGGTGCCGGGATGTTTTAGGGTGTCACCTCAGGTATCTATTGAGATCACATCGCACAATCAATTTGTTAATGGAGATTTTCATGAAGCTCGCAAAACTGTTTGGCACTGCTCTTGTTGCAATCAGCCTGTCCGCACCGGCATTGGCTCAGCAGGCAGCAGGTGGCCAGCCGGATCAGGTTGCCCAGCTGGCACAGATGGTTGGGCTTTCGGAGGATCAGCAGAAAGAAATTCGCGGCATTCTTGATGAAATGCAGGGCGAAATTGGCACACTGCGCGAAGAGGCCCGTGCTTTGCAGGAGCAGATGCAGAGTGAAATAAAAGCGGATTACGATGAAGGCGCCATTCGCGAACACGGTGAAGATCTGGGTGACGTAACGGGTGAAATCGCTGCGCTTTCAACACTGATGCAGGCCAGGGTAGACAGCGTGTTCACTCAGGAGCAGCGCGACGAGCTGGACAGAAAAATGCAGCAGATGCGTCAGCAGATGCAGCAACAGCGCCAGATGATGCAGCAACAGGGTCAATAATGGCCCAGTGGGTCTGACTGAAGCCGCCTCACGTAACTTCGTGGGGCGGCTGGTTTGTAGAGGTCGGCTGGTTGCCTGATCAGTCCAGGGCTTTTACCGGAATCTGCATGGCGTCAGAACCGGGTACTTTGGGTACCGCAAGCCCCAGATTGTTCTTGTCGAATACCTTGTCTGCCCGGTAGCTGGAACGCACCATCGGGCCGGACGGCACTTCCATAAAGCCTTTTTCAAGGCCGATCTCGCGATACCTGTTGAAGTCTTCCGGTGTTACATATTTCTCTACCGGCAGGTGATTCGGTGTCGGGCGCAAATACTGGCCAAGCGTCAGAATGTCCACTCCGATTGCGCGGAGGTCGTCCATTGTGGCGAGAATTTCCTCTTCGGTCTCGCCCAGGCCCAGCATCAGGCTGGTTTTGGTAAGCACATCGGGGCGATATTGTTTGGCATGAGCCAGTACGCTGAGGGTCTTCTCATAGCCTGCACGTGGGTCGCGAACACGGCGTGTCAGCCGTTCTACGGTTTCAACGTTCTGCGCAAACACCTCAAGGCCGGAATCCAGTACTTTCTCTACATCACTCATGACCGCATCGAAGTCTGGCGTCAGCGCCTCTACAGCGACTTCAGGTGTGCGTTGTTTAATAGCTGAAACGCAGGCGGCATAGTGGGCGGCACCGCCATCATCCAGGTCATCCCGGTCTACCGACGTAAGCACAATGTAGCGCAGCCCCATGAGCTCGACAGACTTGGCTGTGTTTTCCGGTTCGTCTTTATCCAGCCATCCGTTGGGATTGCCGGTATCAACCGCACAGAAACGACAGGCGCGGGTGCACACCGAGCCCATCACCATGATGGTCGCAGTGCCGGCCGTCCAGCATTCGCCTATGTTTGGGCAATGAGATTCCTGGCATACGGTGCTCACCCGGTGCTCTGTAACGTTTTTGCGCACGGCTTCATAGCGTTCGCCGCCTGGCATGCGCGCTCTCAGCCAGTTAGGCTTACGCTCAACTTTTACGGGCTCCTGATGCGACGATCGCTTTACGCCATCCTTGATAGCCGAAAAGCCATGCTCATTGCGGAATTTGGAACCACTGGTGACGCGGGGCTTTGCGCTTTCGCTCATTGCAACCGGACTCTCATCAAGACTATAGGGAACCTTAGAGAATAATCGGGCGGCGGAGCAGTTACAAGGCGGGTAAGGGCAATCACGGGGTGTGGAAGGGGTTACCGGGTGCGACATTCGTCGTACCCGGTTGAGAGCTCCCGGACGAGAGCTCCTGGTTGAGCGCAATCAGGCCTGGGCTTTTTCCAGCGCCTGAGTAATGTCAGCGAGAATGTCGTCTACGTGCTCAATGCCGATAGACAGGCGCACCAGATCTTCACTTACACCAGCGTTTTCGAGTTCTTCCGCGTTTAGCTGGCGGTGAGTCGTGGTTGCCGGGTGGCAGGCGAGTGATTTGGCATCACCAATGTTCACCAGGCGGAAGATCAGGTCCAGCGCATCGATAAATCTGGCGCCGGCTTCACGCCCGCCCTTGATGCCGAAACTTACGATGCCAGATGCTTTACCACCGCAGATTTTATCGCAAGTAGCTTTATATGGGCTGTTGGCCAGCGCTGCGTAGTTCACCCATGCCACTGCCGGGTGATTCTGCAGGAAGTTGGCAACTTTTTCGGCGTTCTCGCAATGGCGCTCCATGCGTAGCCCCAGAGTTTCCAGGCCCTGCATGATCAGGAACGAGTTGAACGGTGAGAGAGCAGAGCCGGTGTTGCGCAGCGGTACAACGCGGCAGCGGCCGATAAAAGCAGCGGCGCCGAGGGCTTCGGTATAAACAACGCCGTGATAGGACGGGTCTGGCTCGTTCATCATCGGGAACTTCGCGCCGTTGGCTTTCCAGTCAAACTTGCCCGAATCCACAACGATGCCGGCTACCGTGGTGCCATGGCCACCAATGTATTTGGTAAGAGAATGAATCACGATATCGGCACCGTGCTCAAACGGGCGGCAGAGATAGGGCGTTGCAACCGTGTTGTCCACGATCAGCGGAATGCCATGCTTGTGAGCAACATCGGCCCAGCGGGCAATATCGACAACGTTGCCAGCAGGGTTGCCGATAGACTCGCAGAACAGTGCGCGGGTCTGGTCATCGATAGCTTTGTCGATCGCGTCAAAATCGTCGTGGCGAACCATGCGGCACTCAATACCCTGGTTGGGCAGCGAGTGGGCGAACAGGTTGTAAGTTCCACCGTAGAGCTGGCTGGTGCTCACAATGTTATTGCCAACGCGGCAGATAGTTTGCAGGGCATAGGTAATGGCAGACATGCCGGAAGCAACGGCGAGCGAACCCACACCGCCTTCAAGTGCGGTCATACGCTCTTCAAGTACCGAGTTGGTCGGGTTCATGATCCGGGTGTAAATGTTGCCTGCGACCTTCAGGTTAAACAGATCGGCACCATGCTGAGTGTCGTCAAACGTGTAGGACGTGGTCTGATAAATCGGTGTGGTAGCTGCCTTGGTAGTCGGGTCGCCTTTGAAGCCGGCGTGGAGGGCAAGCGTCTCGAATTTCATGTTAACTTCCTTGCGAATGGATAGTCGTTGTTATCAGGTTCGGGCGTCAGTATGCCATATAGATTTAACGGGGTTTATAACGGTATGCAATCGAGACATACCGGAAAGTCATATGCATTTGATGAAGGAAGGTGCTGTCGGAAAGCTTTTCGGAACAGATAGCGTTATTCGCGGGCTTTGGATGCTGGAGATTGTTAATCAGTTGACGGTGATTTAGCAGTGTCCGGATCCGGGAAAACCGTGTCATAACACCAGGTGAACACGAAGGCATACACAAGATAAAACAGCGCAAATGAAACATCGACCAACAGCGCTTCGAGCAACCCGATGCCCATCCACCAGGCAATAATCGGCAGGAAAGCAATTAACAGCCCCAGCTCGAAGCTGAACGCGTGCAGAACGCGAACCTTGATGGACTTGCGTGTTGAGCCCGTCAACCGTTTAAGCGTGTGGTCGAAGCCCAGGTTGAAGACGTAGTTCCAAACCGTTGCCAGAGTAGCGCCAATCAGCCCAAGCACGCCGGTTTTTTCAAGTGAGTAGCCGAAGGCGAAGGCTGCAAGGGGAACAGAAATCAGCAGCCCGATCACTTCAAAAGAAACCGCTTGCCGGATTCTGTCGCCGGTGGATCTCATGAGGACTCTCCGAGAGGGCAGGGCGTTGCGCGTTTTCAACGCCCGGAAATAAAAAAAGGCCGCGATGTGAATCGCGACCTTTTTCAAATACTGGTAGCAAGGGGCGGAGTTGAACCGCCGACCCCAGCATTATGAGTGCTGTGCTCTAACCAACTGAGCTACCTTGCCACTTCGCTTCACCAAAGGAAGCGGCGCATATATTATGTATGGAGGGCTTGGGTGTCAAGCGCTGGCAGGGAAATCTGATCATTGAAGTGTCTTTCAGGTGGCCGAAGTTTCTGGACCACGTTTTCAGAAGGGTTCAGCATTACATGAACTACTCACGCCCGAGGCAAAATCATGCCAGTTGAATCTCTCATTACGTTCGCGATCGCATCGGCAATTTTGGGCATTGCGCCTGGTCCGGATAATATTTTCGTCCTTGCTCAATCGGCGCTATACGGCAAGAAATCCGGTTTTCTGGTTACGCTCGGGCTTTGCACTGGCCTGATTGTTCATACCACCGCAGTCGCTTTCGGTGTGGCTGCAATTTTCCAGACTTCAGCCGTTGCGTTTACCCTTCTGAAGATGGCGGGCGCAATATACTTGCTGTTTCTGGCCTGGCAGGCGTTTCGTGCATCGGCGGATCGCTTTGAGGGGGCTGGCTTGAATCTGCGTTCAAGCGGGGCCCTGTATCGTCGTGGCATTTTCATGAATATTACCAACCCGAAGGTTTCGATTTTCTTCCTGGCCTTTCTGCCGCAATTCGCATCGCCCGCGCACGGCCAGGTCGCTGCGCAGATCTTCCTTCTGGGTGGCCTGTTCATGGTCATTTCACTGGTGATTTTCAGCGCGGTGGCGGTATTGGCGGGGCAGTTGGGTGGTTGGTTGAACAGCTCACCAAAAGCTCAGGTGTATCTGAATCGAATTGCGGGTGCTGTTTTTGCGAGTCTGGCGCTTAAATTGGCTACGGCCAGTGCGAATGTGAAGTAAGCGGTCAGCAAGCCGTCCTGAGGATCTCTTGACACACTTGGTCCTGGGTTTTGTGTTCGCCGTTAATAACCAGGTCTGCGTAGCGTGTATAGAGCGCGCGCCGCTCGGAAAACAGTTCTTCCATTGTCTGGTCCGGGCGTTTTGAAATACCTCTCAGGCTGAAGTCACCAATGCGTTGGCAAACCGTTGCAAGAGATATGTCCAGAAACACAATCACACTGTTGCGCTTGAGGTGCTGCATCGCACGCGCACTGTAAACTGCACTGCCACCGGTTGCGATAACGTGGCCGGCAACATCCAGGTTGCACAGCACTTGTTCCTCAACGCGGCGCAGAGCTTCGTAGCCAGCATTATCAACAATGCTCTGTAAGCTTTCGCCGGCCTGTGACTGAATCAACAGATCCGTATCGACAAAAGCCAGCGCGGCGGCCTTGGCCAGCACAACGCCCACAGTGCTTTTGCCTGAACCGGGCATGCCAATCAATACAATGTTTTCAAGCGCAGAGGGCATGGTGTGCGTTAAACGTTAAACCGGAAGTGGATAACGTCGCCATCTTTAACGATGTATTCCTTGCCTTCCAGGCGCCATTTTCCGGCTTCTTTGGATCCGGCTTCACCGTTATATTTCACGAAATCGTCATAACTGATAATTTCCGCGCGTATGAAGCCCCGCTCGAAGTCAGTGTGGATAACGGCGGCGGCCTGAGGTGCAGTAGCGCCGATCTTTACGGTCCAGGCCCGCACTTCTTTTACTCCGGCGGTGAAATAGGTCTGCAGGCCCAGCAAGCTATAGCCGGCGCGGATAACGCGATCAAGCCCTGGCTCATCCATGCCCATTTCACTCAGGAACATGCTTTTTTCATCGTCTTCCAGTTCTGAAATTTCGGACTCGATTTTGTTGCAGATGGGAACGACAACCGCGTTCTCGCTTGCAGCAATCTCACGTACGGTATCCAGATATGGGTTGTTTTCGAAGCCGTCTTCGCTGACGTTGGCGATGTACATGGTTGGCTTGATTGTCAGCAGGCAAAGTTCGCGGATCAGAAGAATCTCATCTTTGTCCAGGCCCATGCCGCGAACGGGTTTGCCTTCGTTCAGCACGGGCAACAAACGTTCGAAGATTTCGATCTGGGCTTTGGCCTCTTTGTCGCCGCCTTTGGCTATTCGCTGAACGCGCTTGATGGCTTTTTCAACGGTATCCATGTCGGCCAGTGCAAGCTCGGTATTAATGATTTCAATATCGGCCGCCGGATCTATCTTGTTGGCAACGTGAATGACGTTCGGATCGTCAAAACAGCGTACTACGTGAGCGATCGCCTCGGTCTGGCGAATGTTGGCAAGAAACTGGTTACCCAGGCCTTCACCCTTGGAAGCTCCGGCGACAAGGCCGGCGATGTCTACAAATTCCATGGTCGTAGGCACAGTGCGCTGAGGTTTTACGATTTCCGCCAGTTTATCAAGCCGGGGGTCCGGCATGGCGACCACACCTGCGTTCGGCTCGATGGTGCAGAACGGGAAATTTTCCGCGCCAATGCCTGCTTTGGTCAGTGCGTTGAACAGGGTGGATTTGCCGACGTTGGGAAGGCCGACGATGCCGCAGTTAAAACCCATGGAATGCCTCTGCTGGTACGGGGAAATTTGGCCGGATTATACCGGTGTCCGGCAGCGGGTGCGAGTATGGGATATCAGGGGTGGCGGAATAGCCGGGAGTTTAGTTGTGCAGATTCAGACGACGGTCGGTTTAAAGCTGTGTAAACGGTTCATAGCGGCCGCCAGGTTACCAGTAGCAGCATCGGGCAGAACCCGCATGGTTTCATCGAATACTGCGTTCAGATCTTCGGTTTCCCGTTTGCCAAGACGGCCCAGCACATAGCCGGTAACCTTACGGCTGTCGCCGGGGTGGCCGATACCAATACGCAATCGCTGGAATTCGTTGGTGCCAAGGTGTGCAATGGTGTCTCGCAGGCCATTATGTCCGCCATGCCCTCCGCCTTTTTTGAGTTTGGCGGTGCCGGGTGGCAGGTCGAGCTCGTCGTGAGCGATCAGTATCTGGCCGGGGAGAATCTTGAAAAAGTCCGCGAGGGCTTTTACAGAGAGGCCGCTGCGGTTCATAAAAGTAGCGGGATTCAGCAGGTGAAGCTCAAGGCCATGCCACTGAATTCGGGCGTAGTGCCCGTGATATTTCTTTTCGGGGCGGAGCGACTGACCCGCATCGCGGGCCAGTGCTTCGACAAAGAGGGCGCCGGCATTATGGCGGGTATTCTCGTAGTCCGGACCGGGGTTACCCAGCCCAACCACCATGACAATATCCTGTGCCATCTGCCAACGCCTCCGGAGTAATTACTCCTTCTCTTCGCCTTCTTCGCCTTCTGCTGCTTCGTCTTCTGCATCGTCAGACTTGACGCCTTTCGGCTTGCTGACAGACACAACAGCCTGATCGTGTTCTGCATCGTGCTGCAGAGCTGGAATACGAACGCCCTCTGGCAGTTTCAGGTCACTCAAGTGCACGACCTGATCCATCTCGATCTCAGACATATCGATTTCGATGAACTCAGGCAGGTTCTGCGGCAGACAAGCTACCTCAACTTCGGTCATCAGGCGGAAAGCAACGCCGCCGTATGTTTTGATCGCCGGAGCTGTCTCTTCGTTCACCAGGTGCAGTGGAACGTGAACATGGATTTCCTGATCTTTCTCAACGCGCTGGAAATCGGCGTGGGTCAACAGCAGCTTGTACGGGTGACGCTGAAGATCCTTCATGATCACGCTTTCTTTCTTACCATTCAGTTCGATGGTCAGAATGTGCGAGAAGAAAGCTTCGTTTTCCAGAGCTTTTTTCAGCTCGTTGTGCCAGATGGAAATCGGAGTGGCTTCTTTGCCGGCACCATAAATGATGGCCGGAATTTTACGTTCTTCGCGACGCAGGCGGCGGCTCGCACCTCTACCCTTGTCGTCACGAGGAAATGCTTCAATAACAAAGTCCTGAGACATGGTTTGTACCTCAATCGTCACCTGAACTGCCCGCGACCAGGCGTTGGGACAGGTGATGTTTTCGAAAAGCCGGATTTTTCCGGCTGACTAAAAGA
>NZ_JBLXHQ010000044.1:0-12820 GCF_048259445.1 Marinobacter sp.
GAAAACGACAAAAAGCTTCGCCTTCTGTCGGATCCCGCGCTCTTGCGAATTTCTGGTAAACTGTGCCACCTGTTTTTCGACGATCCAATCATAACGAGACCAACCTGATGAGGCGCCTATGACCACCGTAATCCGCCAGGATGACCTGATTGAAAGCGTAGCGGACGCGCTGCAGTTCATTTCTTACTATCACCCGAAAGATTTTATTCAGGCTGTGCATGAGGCCTATCAGCGTGAAGAGTCGCAGGCGGCCAAGGATGCCATGGCGCAAATCCTTATCAACTCGCGCATGTGTGCCCAGGGCCACCGGCCGCTGTGCCAGGACACGGGTATTGTTACCGTGTTTGTGAACGTCGGTATGAATGTTCAGTGGGATTGTGAGATGTCACTGGACGACGTGATCAACGAAGGTGTGCGCCGGGCCTATATGCAACCGGATAACGTGCTGCGGGCGTCGATTCTGGCTGACCCGGATGGTAAGCGTCAGAACACCGGAGACAACACGCCGGCGATCATCCATTACAAGATTGTTCCGGGCGATACGGTTGAAGTGCATGTGGCGGCCAAAGGTGGCGGTTCTGAAGCCAAATCCAAATTTGCCATGCTGAACCCGTCCGACTCAGTGGTGGACTGGGTGCTGAAAATGGTTCCGCAGATGGGTGCTGGCTGGTGTCCGCCCGGCATGTTGGGAATTGGCATCGGCGGAACGGCCGAGAAGGCCATGGAAATGGCCAAGGAATCACTGCTGGACCCGATTGATATCCACGACCTGCAGGCGCGGGGTGCTTCCAATCGCGCTGAAGAGCTGCGCCTTGAGCTGTTCGATAAGGTGAATGACCTGGGTATTGGCGCTCAGGGCCTGGGTGGCCTGACAACTGTGCTGGACGTGAAGGTGAAAGATTACCCAACCCATGCGGCGAACAAGCCGGTGGCGATTATTCCGAACTGTGCTGCTACTCGCCATGCACACTTTACGCTGGACGGCACTGGCCCCTCTCTGCAAACACCGCCAAGCCTGGAAGACTGGCCGGAAATCACCTGGGAAGTGGGTGAGGGTGTGCGCCGTGTAAATCTGAACACAGTTACACCGGAAGAGGTAAAAGAGTGGCAGCCGGGCGAAACCGTTCTGCTGTCTGGCAAGATGCTCACAGGCCGCGATGCAGCCCACAAGAAGATGGTGGATATGATCAACGCTGGCGAGGAACTGCCGGTGGATCTGAAAGGCCGTTTCATCTACTACGTGGGCCCGGTTGATCCTGTGCGCGAAGAGGTGGTTGGCCCCGCCGGCCCCACCACCGCAACCCGTATGGACAAGTTCACTCACACCATGCTGGAGAAGACCGGCCTCACCGGCATGATAGGTAAAGCCGAGCGTGGTCAGGTGGCTATTGACGCCATTAAAGAGTTTGGTGCTGTGTACCTGATGGCGGTAGGCGGTTCTGCTTATCTTGTTTCCAAAGCCATCAAGCACGCCGAAGTGGTTGCCTTCCCGGAATTGGGGATGGAAGCTATTTACGAGTTTGATGTGGAAGATATGCCGGTAACCGTGGCAGTGGATTCCAAAGGTACATCGGTCCATCAGACCGGCCCTGTTGAGTGGCACGAGAAGATCATCGCTGCCAAGGCCGTCTGAGACCGTTGAAAGGTAGCTGAGCAATGAAACCGCGGGCCAGGCTTTCAGGTCTCGCCCCGGTTTCTCCCTTTTGCTCTATTCCTAGCTCGAGCAGCTGATGTTTAGATGCTTGCCCCATTCTGGTGGCAGTGCAGCGTATTTTTCGTGCTCTGGTTGCTCATCGTAAGGCCGCTCCAGAACCCTGATCAGTTTCTTCATGGGTTCGTAATCGCCGTTCTGCGCTTCCAGAATGACTTGCTGCGCCAGATAGTTCCGCAAGATATATTTGGGGTTTACCCTGCGCATTTCATACTCACGCTCATCGTGGGCACGGGTTTCTTTTTCAAGCCGCTGCTCATAGCGCGTCAGCCAGTTATCCGCCACTTCGCGATCCACAAACAGATCCCGCACGGGTGCATGGCCGTGGGCGTAGAGATTTGAAAGCGCACGGAAGAAGGCCGTGTAGTCTGTGTGTTGCTCCTGCAGCATGCTGAAGGTATCCATAATCAAACCAAGGTCGGCTTCGTCTTCCTGCACCAGCCCGAGTTTATCCCGCATGTTTTGTAAAAAACGCCCGTTATAGGTGGCTTCATAGCGTTGCAAACCGCTGCGTATGGTGTCTTCATTAATGACAGGCAAAAGAGCGTTGGCAAGGTACTGACAGTTCGCAAAGCCTACCTGAGGCTGACGGTTGTATGCGTAGCGGCCGCCCTGATCAGTGTGGTTGCAGATGTACCCGGCATCGAAGTCGTCCAGAAATGCGAAAGGCCCATAATCGAAGGTATCGCCAATGATAGACATGTTGTCGCTGTTCATAACGCCGTGACAGAAACCGACGGCCTGCCAGTCTGCAATCAGACGAGCCGTTCGCTCCACCACTTCTTCAAACCAGCGGGCGTAGCGCTCTTCTTCAGCCAGCTTGATCAGATGTGGAAAATGGAGCGCGATCACATGCTCAAGCAAGGTTTTGAGTGCTTCCGGCCCTTCGTGGTGGGCCGCAAACTCGAAATGGCCGAAGCGGATATGGCTCTGAGCGACACGTACAAGAGCTGCGGCGGTTTCAATGGATTCACGGCGTACCGGGTTCCGGGCACTGACCATAAACAGAGCGCGCGTGGTTGGAATGCCCAGGCCGTGCATGGCTTCGCTGCACAGGTATTCGCGTATGGTTGAGCGCAGAACCGCCCGGCCATCCCCGAAGCGGGAATAGGGCGTCGTGCCTGCGCCTTTCAGATGCCAGTCCCAGCGGCGGCCATCGGGGCCGAGAGTTTCCCAAAGAAGAAGGCCGCGGCCATCCCCCAGTTCCGGGTTGTACATGCCAAACTGGTGGCCGGTGTATTTCATGGCCACCGGGTCCATGCCTTCAAGCAGTTCTGTGCCTCCGCCGATTCCGGCCCAGTCGGCTTCATTGGTTACATGAAAGCCCATTTCTTGTGCCAGCTTATGGTTGAAGCAGGCCATTTTTGCGTCTTTAAGAGGAGTGGGCTGGACTCGGGTGTAGAAGCTGTCCGGGAGTTCCATGTAGCGGTGTTCTACACGAAAATCGTTGCTACTCATAAAAGCTTATACTCCCATATGGTACGAATTCTGCTGATTTGTTGAATAGTTAGTTAATCGATCCATCAAAGACGGAAACCTTAACGTGTCTGACAGTGAGCTTAGAACAACTATTGATGCCCTGATTGATAAAGAAGGGCTTCCTCAAAATTACGCGGCTACCGTAGAACAGACCATCCTGCCTCTGATCGAACACATTGTCTCGTTAAGGAACGCGAAGAACAGAACCGTTGTTGTGGGGATTCACGGTGCCCAGGGCACTGGCAAGTCCACTTTGGCGCTGTTTCTGACCAGGCTGCTTTGCGATCACTGGCAATACCCGACAGCGAGCTTTTCGCTGGACGATCTCTACCTTACCAGAGCCGAGCGACGAGCACTCTCTGAGCAGGTGCACCCACTGTTTAAAACCCGTGGAGTGCCTGGAACACACGATTTAGAGCTTGGCACGCGGGTTGTTGATCAGCTTCGAACGGCTGGATCGGGTGATCACACCCGCATTCCTGCGTTCGACAAATCCCGTGACGACCGTGTCCCCAGGAGCGAGTGGCCTGTTTTTGAAGGCAGGGCAGAGATTGTTCTGATTGAGGGCTGGTGTCTCGGGGCTTTACCTGAAGACGATCAAGCTCTGGCCGCGCCCCTCAACACTCTGGAAGCGGAGGAAGATCCCTTCGGCATCTGGCGAAGGTATGTAAATCAGTGCCTCAAGGGCAAGTATCAAGCGTTTTTTGCCGAGCTGGATAGCCTGATTATGCTTAAGGCGCCGTCGATGTCCCGGGTGCTGGAGTGGCGCACACTGCAGGAGCATAAGTTGGCAGAGAAAACAGGCTGCGCACCAAATGAGGGCGCGTCAGCACCCGCTGCAGAAGATTTGCGCATCATGAGCGATCAGGAGGTAGCCCGCTTCATCATGCACTATGAGCGGGTGACCCGATCCTGCCTTAAGGAGCTGCCAAGTCGTGCGGATGTACTGATTGAGGTCTCCGATGATCATTCCCTGAGCCGCCCTGTTTTTCGGACCCAATCCTGAAGGAGTTTCCCATGCCCAAGTCGCGCTTGCTCATATTTTCAGATCTGGATGGAACTTTGCTCAACTATGAAAACTATCGCTGGCAGCAGGCGAGGCCGGCGCTGGAGCGGATCGCGGAGGCAGGCATTCCGCTGATCCTGAACTCAAGTAAAACCGCTGCGGAAATCCGGATCTTGCGTCAGCAACTTGGAAACACCGATCCTTTCATAGTGGAAAACAGTGCAGCCGTGGTTATTCCGCCGGATACGTTTGGGAATGATAGTGAGCAGATTGTACATTTTGGGGCGCCCCGGGCAGAGGTTCTGAAGGTGCTCGCTGCACAAAGGGAAAGCGGCGCACTTTTCCGAGGCTTTGCGGATATGGACGATGACGAACTGGCGCAGCTCACGGGGCTGGATTCATCTTCGGCCTCCCGCGCCAGGGAGCGCCTGGGAACCGAACCATTGGTTTGGCAGGGGAGTGAAGGAGAACGGATACGTTTTGAAGCCGCGTTGGGTGCAAAAAACCTGCGTCTGGTTAAAGGTGGCCGGTTCTATCACGCCATGGGCATTTTTGATAAGGCCGATGGGGCCCGCTTTTTGCAAAACAAATACAGAGAGCAGTATCGGGAGCTTTATGGTGACGAGCGAGTGACGGCCATTGCCTTGGGAGACAGTCCCAATGATCAGCAAATGCTGGAGGAGGCAGATATTCCCGTCGTCATCCGTGGAATTAACAGTAATGAGGTGCAGTTACCCTCAGAGAAGCACGCTATGCGTTCTCTCAAGCCCGGCCCGGAAGGCTGGAATGAGTGTGTACTCAATCTCCTGTTTGAGTACGGATATTAGTACTACAAAGGAGAATCGCCATGGGCGACTTTTACCAGAATGGCATTGTTACCACGCTGCACAACTTAGTTCGCCGGCCTGTGGAAGATCTGGAAGCCGAATTGATGACCTTCCGCAAGACCCGGCCCA
This sequence comes from Marinobacter sp., assembly GCF_048259445.1. GTDB lineage: Bacteria > Pseudomonadota > Gammaproteobacteria > Pseudomonadales > Oleiphilaceae > Marinobacter. The sequence continues at coordinate 5,153 of NZ_JBLXHQ010000044.1, forward strand.
TGTCACTTGTGCTGCCGTCGTTATACTCCGAACTGGAAGGGCCCGCGCTAAAGCACATCGTGCAGGAACTTACCAAAGTGCCTTATCTGGACGAGATTATTATCGGTCTGGACCGGGCTAACGAAGAACAATACCGCCATGCGCTTGAATATTTCTCTGAGCTCCCACAAAACTTCAAAGTGCTCTGGAACGATGGCCCACGCCTCCGTGCCATTGATCTGAAGCTTCAGGAACAGGGGCTGGCGCCTACGGAAATGGGTAAGGGCCGCAACGTTTGGTACTGCTTCGGTTATGTTCTGGCGTCTGGCGTAAGTGAATCCGTCGCGCTGCACGATTGTGACATCCTCACCTATTCGCGGGAGCTGGTGGCTCGTTTGATTTATCCGGTGGCTAACCCCAACTTCAATTATATGTTCTGCAAGGGTTACTACGCCCGGGTGGCGGAAGGAAAGATGAACGGGCGTGTCAGTCGCCTGCTGGTGACCCCTTTGATTCGCGCTATGAAAAAGGTGTGTGGCCCGAGCGATTTTCTCGACTATCTGGATAGTTACCGCTACCCCCTGGCAGGAGAGTTTTCCTTCCGTACAGATGTGATTAATGACCTTCGCATCCCCAGTGACTGGGGGCTGGAAATCGGCGTGCTGTCGGAAATGAAGCGAAACTATGCCACCAACAGGCTCTGCCAGGTAGACATTGCGGATGTCTACGATCATAAACACCAAGACCTTTCACCGGAGGATGCCAATCAGGGTCTATCCAAGATGAGTGTGGATATTTCCAAGGCGCTGTTCAGAAAACTGGCAACGAATGGTGAGATATTCTCAAGCGAGAAATTCCGGACGATCAAGGCGACCTATTTCCGTATCGCTCTGGATTTTGTGGAGACCTACCAGAACGATGCCATCATCAATGGCCTGTCGTTTGATCGCCACAAGGAAGAGAAAGCGGTTGAGTTGTTTGCTCAGAACGTTATGCACGCAGGAGCCTACTTTCTCGAAAACCCCATGGACACGCCGTTTATTCCCAGTTGGAACCGGGTCACCAGCGCGATTCCGGATATCAAGGAGCAGTTGCTTGAGGCAGTGGATCTGGATAATGAGGAATATCGACCATGAGTCATCCGCTTAAGGCCAAGCTCCTTAGCATGCTTGAAGTGGTTTATCCGGCACTGGATTGCGATTTCCTCGCAGAGGAGTTGCTTGCAACGCTGGGTCTGAGCGCGGATCAGCAGGCGCCACCTGCGCACCAGAATCACTGGAGTGAGTCGGATGTCATTCTGATTACCTATGCGGATACTGTGCAGCAAGCTGATGAAAAGCCGTTAGCGACCTTACATCAGTTTTTGAATCGGTGTTTGTCTGACAGTATTTCCGGCGTGCATATCCTGCCTTTCTTTCCGTACAGTTCCGATGACGGCTTCTCGGTCATGGACTATCTTGCGGTCAATGAGTCCCATGGAGGTTGGGACGACATTGAAGCCATCGCAAGGGACTTCAAGCTCATGTCGGATCTGGTGATCAACCATATGTCAGCCCGCAGTCGGTGGTTCGAGAATTTCAAGAAGCGGATTGATCCAGGCAAGGACTATTTTTACGAGGGTAATCCGCGGGACGATTTGAGCGCGGTGGTGAGGCCTCGCACCTCACCGCTACTCACGCCGGTCCAGACGGACGATGGTGAACGCTATGTCTGGTGTACGTTCAGTGAGGATCAGGTCGACCTCAATTTTGCCAACCCCCGGGTTCTGATCGAGTTTGCGGCTATCATCCGTTATTACCTTGAGCGCGGTGTTTCGATCTTCCGGCTGGATGCCGTGGCGTTCCTCTGGAAAGAACCAGGTACTACCTGCATTCACCTGCAACAGACCCATGAGCTGATCAAGATTTTGCGTTTGCTGATTGAGCACCACAGCCCGGATGCTGTGATCATAACCGAAACCAACGTACCGAACCGTGAGAACCTCACCTATTTCGGCAACGCCAACGAAGCTCATGTGATCTACAATTTCTCGCTGCCACCGTTATTGATCAACACGCTTGTGACCGGCGATTGCAAACATCTGAAAACCTGGTTGATGAGTATGCCGCCCGCTCAGATGGGCACCACGTATCTTAATTTCATAGCCTCCCATGACGGCATAGGAATGCGCCCTACGGACGGCTTGCTGAGTGATGAGGAAAAGCAGCGGTTGATCAACACCATGGATTCGTTCGGCGGTAAGGTTTCCTATCGGCGGACAGCGGACGGCCGGGACCAGTCTTATGAAATCAATATCGCCCTTTACGATGCGTTGAAGGGCACCGCCGGGAACGGCGCGGATCACTGGCAGCTACAGCGGTTCATTTGCGCCCACACGGTGATGCTCGCACTTGAGGGAATCCCCGCTTTTTACCTGCACAGCCTTCTGGCAACCGAGAATGACACCGAACGGGTTGAGCACACCGGGCGCCTGCGTTCCATTAATCGCAGCCAGTGGCAGTTGGGGGATCTGGAGCGGGAACTCGATAACTCGCTGAGTCATCACAGTAAGGCTTACCACGAACTGAAGCGCCTGATTGCCATTCGACGCAGGCAGTCGGCCTTCCATCCCAATGCAACCCAGTTCACCCTGCACCTGGGGCTGCAGTTGTTTGGTTTCTGGCGCCAGAGTATGCGCCGTGATCAGTCTATTTTCTGCATTCACAATATCAGTGACGAGTTGCAGCAGGTGGCCTTGAGTGACATCAACCTCATCGGCACTGATCATTGGTTCGATCTTATCGCGGGTACAACGATTGATGATCTCTCTGGCTGCATCACCCTCAAGCCTTATCAAAGCGTCTGGTTGTCTAATCGGGAGTAGGGCAGAATGCCCGGATGCTCAAACCGCCGGCCTTCCGAAAACGCAGAATACTCCTTCTCTCTGCCTATGACGCAGGCAGCCATCGTCGCTGGAGAGAGTTGTTGGTACATAGCCAGCCGGACTTTGAATGGCATGTGCTTTCTTTGTCTCCGAGGTTCTTCCGCTGGCGAATTCGCGGTAATGCGCTTACCTGGCTGAACGAGCCGTTGTTGAAGGAGAGTTGGGACCTTCTGCTTGTAACGTCGATGGTCGATCTGGCCTCGATCCGGGGATTTCACCCCAACCTGGCCGCTACGCCAGCGCTTCTCTATATGCATGAAAACCAGTTTGCCTATCCGGCATCTGATGATCAGCACAGCAGTGTCGACCCCCAAGTGGTGAACCTCTTCAGCGCTATTGCCGCGAATGCCGTTGTGTTCAACAGTGATTGGAATCGGCGTAGCTGTCTTGATGGCATCGAAAAACTTTTCCGGCGCCTGCCCGATGGCATTCCGGAGGGAACGCTTGCGCGCCTTGCCGAGAAATCCTGTGTATTGCCAGTACCTATCGATGATCATGCATTTATCAACGAGGCAGAGGTAGGGCCCGAGTGTCCTGAAGTGGGCGAGCGTCTATGGGGTAATGATCAAAAAATCAGGCCTTGCTCATCGCCATTGAGGATTGTGTGGGCAGCCCGCTGGGAGTATGACAAGGGCCCTGACCGGCTGCTCGCGATTCTGCAGGAGCTTGATCGAAGAGCGGTGAATTTTCAGGTGTGCATCCTTGGTGAGAGCTTCCGAAAAGTGCCCGAAGCGCTGGTGACAATCCGTGAACAGTTTTCCCATCGGTTGGTTCAGTTCGGATATGCTCCAAACCGCGCTCAATATTATGAGTGGTTGGGGAGTGCAGACATCATTCTTTCGACTGCGTTGCATGAGTTTCAGGGGCTGGCGGTGCTTGAGGCTGTAGCCGCAGGCTGTGTACCTATTGCGCCGGAAAGGGAAGTTTATCCGGAGTTGTTTGCACCGGAATACTTGTATCCGGATTGTGGTGACGATATTTCCGCTGAGGCGGTCTACGCAGCGGCGCTGATTGAAAACCAGGCTGCGGATAGCGGCCAGGAGCGGTTGCCCGTGCCAGGTGTGCAGCGCTTCAGTCGAGACGCATTGGTGCCGGGATATAAGGCGTTGCTGTCGAAAACGATTGCAGGCAGCGCCTGATATAAGCCCTTGGCACGAGATGCGGGTGGTTAAGGGATTGTGAAAACATACTCATTACAACCATCCAGCCACATGGGGTATCCTGACGGGATATTCCTGACCGGTCACTCGATTTATGACTGGATACTCGAAAGCGCCGAGATTTGATACATGATGAAAGCAATCAAGATAGACGGTGACGCCCTTGTATGGGAAAGCTGCGCGGGTTCTGAGGAACTGCCGGCAGATTCTGTAGAGATTGATGTTGTCTGGACGGCGATTAACCGTGCGGATCTGTCGCAACGGGCCGGTGTCTATCCTCCGCCTCCAGGAGCGTCGAACATTCTTGGGCTGGAAGTGAGCGGCCGCATTGCCAGGGTTGGCGAAGCCGTGACAACGTTCAAACCGGGCGATGAAGTGTGTGCATTGCTTACAGGCGGTGGTTACGCGACCAGGGTTGTTGTTCCTGCCGTTCAGGTGCTGCCGGTTCCGAAGGGTTTCTCGCTGGAAAAAGCAGCGGCCATTCCCGAGGTTTTTGCGACGGCCTGGCTGAACCTGTATCAGGATGCTGACCTGAAGCCCGGTGAAAGGGTGCTTTTGCACGCGGCAGCCAGTGGCCTGGGCACTACCGTCATCCAGATTGCGACAGCATTTGGCAACCCGGTATTTGCAACAGCCGGAAATGACGACAAGCTTGATGTGTGCCGCAAGCTGGGAGCAACGGGAACCTGGAATCGTAAAAACGGCTCCTTTGTCGATGCGGTTAAAAAGTGGGGCGGTGTCGATATGGTGCTGGACCCGGTTGGCGGAAGCTACATCAAAGAGAACCAGAAAGTTCTGAATGCTGATGGAAGAATTAATCTGATCGGCCTCATGGGAGGTCGCTTTGCGGAAGTTGACCTGGGGCTCATGTTGATGAAGCGCCACCGCTTGATTGGTTCTACATTGAGATCCCGCTCAGTTGAGGACAAAGGGCGAGTTATGCAGGCCTTGTATCGCAACGTTTGGCCTTTACTGGTCGCAGGGCAGATTGAGCCTCTGATTGACGCCACCTGGCCTATCGAACAGGTTGAAGAAGCCATGGCGCATGTGGCCGCTAATAAAAATACCGGGAAGGTGCTCCTGAAAATAGGAGAATGATCCTCCCGGTATTAAGCGCCAGTTTGCGTTAATCGGTGATATGTACCAGCTGCTTACCGAAGTTTTTGCCTTTCAGCATACCCTTGAAGGCCTCAACTGCATTTTCGAGGCCTTCAGCAACTGTTTCACGGTATTTGATCTGGCCTGATGCAATGCGGCTTGTAAGTATATCGGTAATCTCCTGGTGCTTGTCCTGCCACTCGGTTACCAGGAAAAAACGATGCTCTGGAACCGGGTCGAGGCGTTTGAGAATATCGAACGGAGTCTCTACCTTGTCAGTGCTCTTCGCATTGTAAGCCGAGACATAACCGCAAATGGGTACCCGTGCGCCTGCGTTCAGTAACGGAGCAACGGCTCTGGTAACGTCTCCACCCACGTTTTCATAGTAGATGTCGATGCCATCGGGGCAGGCTGCTTTCAGATCGGCTTCCAGGTTGCCTGCCTTGTAATCGACGCAGGCATCAAACCCCAGTTCATCTACCACATAACTGCACTTTTCCGGGCCGCCGGCAACGCCAACTACCCTGCAACCGTTCGTTTTGGCGGTCTGGCCAACAACTGTGCCCACCGGGCCAGACGCCGCAGAAACCACGACGGTTTCGCCGGCTTTGGGCTTGCCCACGTAAGTAAGGCCGCAGTAACCAGTGCGACCTGGCATGCCGGCAACGCCGAGATATGTCTGCAGCGGAACGCCTTCTTTCTGGTGGATTTTGTAAACCATCGGCGCGTCCGCAGGGAAGGTTACGTACTCTTGCCAGCCTGAATAACAGGTAACCAGATCGCCAACTTTCAGCTTGTCTGACCGGGACTCCACAATTCGCGCCACGCTCTCACCGGTGATGGGTTCATCGATGGCGATCGGGTCCATGTACCCTTTTGCATCGTTCATGCGTGGGCGCATATAGGGATCCAGCGATAGCCACAGAATCTGGGCAACGACTTCGCCCTCTCCGGGCTCACGCACCGGGCGCTCTTCCATTACGAGGTCACCCTCCTGGATCTCTCCGTTGGGACGTTGCTTTAGCACGATGGCACGATTTTGATATTGGCTCATGGCGTCTCTCTCTACCTGAAGTCGGGTGGTGCTGTATGTTGGGTAATCCGGAGCGGCTCTGCTCCTTGGGTTGCGTAATGAAACCAGATTAGCGTGCAGCAGAATGATGTTGTGGTCAACCTCTCATGTTTATGCGGCCTTCAGGATGTGGGGTTACATTACGGAACCTGAAGGTTATAATCTGGCATCTGCTCAGGATGAGCTCGAACAAGACATCAATCTTCAGGGACCGAAGATATGCCTCAGGCAAACGGACTGCAGTTTACCGCCCGTGTTGGCGAACTCCCCTCTGATCTATTTTCCGTTGTCGGCTTTACGCTGACCGAACGGTTATCCGGGCTTTTTTATGGCCGTATTGAGCTGGCCAGTTCCGATCCGGATATTGATGCTGCCGAGATTCTCGAGCAGCGGGTAGATCTTGTGATCTGGCAGGATGATATCCCCCTTCGCCGCTTCACCGGCGTGGTGAACGAGTTTGCCCGAGGTGATTCCGGCCATCGCCGTACCCGCTACGAGATCATCATCCAGCCGCCGTTGTGGCGCCTGGGGTTGATGCACAACAGCCGAATGTTCCAGACTCAGAGCACAGACACCATTGTGCGTTCTCTGCTGGAAGAACGGGGCATTATGGATTCGGTGTTTGACCTCAAACGCCAACCCCGGGAACGGGAATACTGTGTACAGCACCGGGAAAGCGATCTGGCGTTCATTGAGCGCTTGGCTGCCGAGGAAGGCTGGCATTACCGCTATCACCACGGCAGCGTAGGTGATGATAAAGAAGGAAACGAGCAGCCCGGCCTTGTCATCGCCGACCACCATGGCGATGCACCTCGCCTCGTAGCCGCCGAATACAATGGCAAAGCCGGTGGAAGCACCCAACAGCCTGCGGTCTTCCGTTTTCGTTACGAAGAGCGGGTTCGTGTCGCCTCCATAGTTCTCAAAGATTACACCTTCAAAAATCCTGCCTACGCCCTGATGCACGAACAAAGCGCTGCCAGTGCCAACCAACGCCAGGATTATCAGCACTTCGATTACCCGGGCCGGTTTAAAGCCGACGCCAGTGGCCAGCCGTTTACCGAAGCGCGACTGGGCGCCCTCAGAAACGACACCAGTACCGCCCACGGCGAAAGCAATCGAGTGGACTTCACCTGCGGCGCGAAAGTGGCCCTGACCGAGCACGACAGCCCCAACCTGAACCGGGACTGGTTACTCACGGCCGTTACCCACACAGGCCAACAGCCCCAGGCCCTGAAAGAAGAAGGTGGCTCTGAACCCACTACCTACCACAATACGTTCACTGCCGTACCTGCCGACAAAACCTGGCGGCCAAAACCCGCCCATCGACCGTTGATGGATGGGCCACAAATAGCCATTGTTACCGGCCCCGAAGGTGAAGAAATCCATTGTGACGAGTTTGGCCGGGTAAAAGTGCGATTCCCTTGGGATCGTTATGC
>NZ_JBLXHQ010000045.1:0-12272 GCF_048259445.1 Marinobacter sp.
TCCGCTCCTTTTTCCAACCAGAAATTTAGCGCGGAAAACTCCAATTAAAAACGATCCAGTTTAAAGGGCGCAGAGCACCGCAGATGGCCGGTCGGACAAGACTGGGAGATCGTCGATGGCTCAAACATACGGAACCGTGAAACTTTATCGTACTGACTGCTTTTGCATGTCAGACTCAATCATCTCTTTTACCATCTCTTCCAAGGTGATGGTTGCCTTCCACCCCAGTCTGGTTTCGGCTTTGGTCGCATCGCCCAGCAGTAAATCTACTTCGGTAGGACGGAAATAGACGGGATCAATGGCGATCAGGATTTCACCTGTCTTGGCGTCCTTTCCGACTTCATCGGTACCCGTGCCTTGCCAGTCAATCATGCGGCCGACGGCGGCAAAGGCCAGTTCTACAAACTCGCGCACCGTTCGGGTTCGCCCCGTCGCCAGCACAAAATCATCGGCTTCGTTATGTTGAAGAATTCGCCACATTCCTTCCACATAGTCGCGCGCATGGCCCCAATCGCGTTTGGCGTCCAAGTTCCCCAAATAAAGGCACTTTTGGGTGCCGTGCTCAATGGCTGCAACCGCGCGGGTAATTTTGCGGGTCACAAATGTCTCCCCGCGACGGGGGCTTTCGTGATTAAATAAGATGCCGTTTGACGTAAACATTCCATAGGCTTCGCGGTAGTTGACTGTAATCCAATAGGCATAGAGCTTCGCGGCGGCGTAAGGACTACGTGGGTAAAACGGCGTTGTTTCTTTTTGTGGTGTCTCATGAACCTTGCCGTAGAGCTCCGATGTCGACGCTTGATAAAAGCGACAGCTATCGGACATACCCAGAATGCGAATAGCTTCGAGCAAACGCAAGGTTCCAAGGGCATCACCGTTGGCGGTGTATTCCGGTGTTTCAAAACTGACCTGAACGTGACTTTGTGCGCCCAGATTGTAGATCTCGTCAGGGTGCGTTTCCTGGATCAGTCGGATCAGGTTCGTTGCGTCGGTCAGGTCGCCGTAATGAAGAAAAAAGCGACTATTTCCTTCGTGTTTATCGACATATAGATGGTCGACGCGTTCCGTGTTAAAGGATGATGACCGCCGTTTAACTCCGTGGACGGCATAGCCCTTTTCAAGCAGCAATTCGGCAAGATAACTGCCATCTTGTCCTGTAACGCCGGTAATGAGTGCGACCTTGCTCATAGTCTTCAATATATCCTTACTAAAAAATTTCGAGGGACCTCGAACAAAAAGCCGTTCTCTCCCACCGCATTGATAAGTATCAGTTATCTGTTATTCAGGAATAAATTTCTTGGCGCAGCGCTTTGTGAATATGCCGACCTTATCCTGAGGCGGTCGTTTCCCTACCGTGACGAGATATTTCATTCATGTGATGGTTTCAATGCCATGTGAAACTCGTTTAACATGGTTACTTCTTCTAACACATTGCGCCAGGTGCGCGTGGCAATGGGATCCGATTATAGACCTCAACAAGGTTGTTAACATGTTTTTCTAGGGTTGGAGGTGCTGCCCAAAAGTTCTTATAGGCGGCTAAGCCCAGTCTCGCCACCAGTTCATTGTCGCGAAGGCGTTTAAGTGTCTGTGTCAACGACACTTGATCTCCGCTGGTAAAGAACAGGCCTGCTTCTTCTTGAATAACAACATCAGTCGCAGCACAGCGATCTGCGATGATTGCAGGCACTCCGCGTGCGGCACACTCAAGTACCGTTAGTCCCAAGGTTTCATACCATAGCGATGGCAGCACAAGGGCTCTGGTTTGATCAATCAACGGTAAAATATCGCTAAAGGATAGCCAGCCAGTGAATGTGTGTTCAGGGTAGGCGGCCTGAAGGCTGTCTTTCAATTCTCCATCGCCCGCGAAAGTGACTTGAACGCCTGCGTCACGCGCGGCTGCGGCCAAAAGCGCCGGTCCCTTTTCTGGGGATAAGCGCCCAATATACAAAACGCCGTTGGCTTGTGCCGGATGAGACGCAGGCAATTTGATGCATTCAACGGGATTGTCGACGCGGTAAAGCGGGGTTTCTTTTGGCAAGAAGGGTTGTAAAATATCTTGGCTAAAGTCTGAGACCGAAATAAATGCATCTACCGCAGCAGGAAAGTTTCCAGGACCGCGTTGGATGGCTTGGCGAGCAATACGCCACATTTTATGAGTTACATTACGAGCATCACAGTTACAGCTCAGGCAGGCGGGACTTAAAGGTGTACGATGACAGATTTTCTGTGTCTTATAGTCGTAAAAGCCACCATTCGGACAAGCCGTAAAATAGTCATGTAATGTCAACACCAAGCGAAGGCGCCTTCGTCGGATGACCGGGATAACCGACGTTGAAAGGGCCTTTGACCAACTATGCAAATGGACGACGGTTGCAGCAGGATCGAGTGGCGCTAAAATCCCCTTAAGATGGTTTGCCGTATCAAGGTTCCAAAGTCCGGTCACAAAAGATTTGCGTCGGGTAGATGGATTGGAAATTGAAGGTTGATCAAGTGAGATGACCTCGGTGCTGCTGGCTTCTAATTCCTGATCGACGGTGCCACCTTCCCCTCCGACGAAAATAACCCGATACCCCAACTCACATAAGCCGATTGCACTTTTTATAGCAACTTTAGCTGCCCCCCCGTTGTTGCGAACAGAGTCCGTTAAGATGACAATTGTCGAAATCTGCATATTGAGTGCTTTCTTGCGCAACAAGGAGGCGAAAGTGAATGCTCGTAGAATATCAGAAGGTTCATAGCATTAATTTGCTTTCTTTTTCTACTCTGGTTCGGCGTATTTTTGCGTGCTAAAACAGCCCTTAGGCAGGCAGGCGTATTCAATTGGCAGGGGCGTATATCGGTGAGTGTTTTCGATAATAAGGTACTTCGAAGGGGGCTCGGATTTTGAGTGTTTCTAATGCCAAATACTCAGATCTTCTCGACGTGGTTATTGTTAATTACAACACCTACGACGATACGTTTAAATGCGTCACACATTTGATCCAGCAGGGCGAGGCCGCCCTGCGAAAGATTCACGTAGTCGATAATTTGTCCCCAGATGGATCTGGACCGCGTCTTGAACAGAATTTACCACCTGAAGTTGACGTTATCCTGTCGCAGATCAATAAAGGGTTTGGGGCGGGGGTTAATATTGGGGCCCGTGCCGGTAACGCCCCTTATATCCTTGTACTCAATCCGGATTGCTATCCGGAGATAGCCAATCTTCACCGCATTTTAGAACACTTTCATGAGCATGCGGACGTTGGCCTCGTTGGCGCGGAACTGATAAACCCTGATGGCTCTTTGCAATATTCTGCAAGGACGTTTTATTCTGCGCTGGATGTCGTTGTCCGTCGATCTTTCCTTAAACATCTATTTCCTTTTAGTCGTCTGAACCGAAGTCATTTATTGATGCGGCATCCACGGTCCGTTCCGTTTGATGTGGATTGGGTCATGGGGACTGGGTTTGTTGTTCGGCGTGATCTATTCGACCGCGTCGGGGCGATGGACGAGGCATACTTTCTTTACATGGATGATGTCGATTTGTGCGCACGGGTACATCGCGCAGGGTGTCGTGTTCAAATTTTACCAACGGTGAAATTCATCCATGATCATCGACGACAAAGCGGCTGGAATTGGCGATGGACACGTGCCCACTCAATGCATTTGGCGAGTTTGAGACTTTTTGCAAAGCGTCACGGATTGCCGCTTTTCCGGCGGCCAAAAATTCGTCAGCACCCTTAGGCATTCAGTCGTTTTCCGGTGCGGGATTAAAAGCTAGTTTTGCGACAGATCTCAGAAAAAATTATGGGGTAATCTGTATAGATTTTGAAGGGGGGTGAACTGAATTTATTTGAGAATAAAATCGCCCTTTGTTGCCGAAATAGAAATTGTAAACACTATTTATTGAAATAATGATGTCGTAAAAATAATATTTTAATAGGTTTTCAACGTTTTTAATAAAATGGTGTTTAGGAAATCCTTCAATGAACGGTAAAAACACAAAAAAATCTCTTATAATTGATACATTTTCTTTTCATTCTTTTGTTAATGCTGGATTTTTCTATTGTTGGTCACTTGCGGAGCAATATGACATCACTCTTCTAGTTGAGCAAGGTAACGAGAATTTAGCGGCTTTGCGGGTTCTAAAAGATGCAGGGAAAGTTGTCCGAATTGAAGTCATGCCACTCAATAACTGCCGATGGGCGCTCTTTCGCTGGCTGAGCACGAGGCTTCCGCGCCTTATAGAGGAATTGCGCCCGTCCTTGGTGCTGATGAATAACTGGCATTATTTCCATCAAAAAATTCTCTCTCGTACTGTGCGTGAAATTTGTCCGAAAACACCCATCGCGATTTGTTTGAGTGTCCACCAACCCGTTACTGATTTTGCCGTTACAGATCAGCAGCTGGTCGGTCTGCGCAGATTGGCCTGGCAAAAGCGTTGGCCTTGGCTGCCAAAGATATTGACCGACTTCGCACACGACATTTGGGGGCGCTGGGTCGGAGTCCGTGATTTTACGCTTCTTCCCCTGCTATTTGCGCGCGATCCAATAAGGCAGAGCCATTGCCCTTGGCGGGGGAAGCTGCTTCACAAAGATGTTGGAGGCCTTTTCGATGCGATTGTCTGTTATACGGAGACCGAGCGGGAAAGTTACGCTATGGAAGTGGCGGGGTTAGAGAATATTTACTTAATCCAACATCCAATGAATGAACAAGCGACAAACGCACTGTTTAAAACGAAAGGGAAGGAGCCGCGCATTGCAGTCCTCCCCTCAAGCTGTTTGGATTATGACAACGGCCAATCGTTTGAACAGCAGGTCGACGCTTTGGTTGAGCTGTGGGGGGAGGCGCTGGAGATTGTTCAGCTGCAAAGCAATCTGCCTGAAATCTGGTGGAAGTTGCATCCATCCTTTGTCGATGACCCGGTTATGACAGCGGTCACGGAACGGCTGTCTGAAAGGTTGCCCGGTTTTCAATCTATGACAGGAAAAATGACCGCCGAGGCGATGATCGTTGAGAGCTCGGTCGTGGTGGGCGATGTATCGTCAGTGCTGATTTGGGCGATGCGCCTTGGTCAGCGGAAGGTTGTAAGTTTAGACATTTTCGGCATGTCGGTGGGCGACGAGATGTCTTTCTATCAAGAGATTTCCGTTGTTGAGTCTTTATATGCTTTAACGACCCTGGGATCAGATTTCTATTCTGCCAAAGCATTAGATGCGCCCGAGAAGACTCATTATCCTACTGCTCTCGAATTTTTCTCATCGCTGCGCAGGTCATAGCAAATAGTGTTAAAAGAGGGGCACTGCTGACACCTGCTGTCAAAAAATCAGAAGCCGGTTGATCTTATTTCTGGGGCGGAAAACAGGCCAGTTCAAAACAGGCATGTGTTGCGCGATTTCGATGTCTGTTTCATTTTTGGTTGCCATTGGCTTTGCCTCAGCATCGTTGTATCCATTTCTGCGATATTTTCATCACGCTTCCGGGGGGCTCACATTATGCGCAAAACATCTTTCGCTTTGTCGTCTCTTCGGTTGGGAAAAATAGAGCTTGCTGTCACGGCTTTGATCTTAGGGGCGGCGGCGTTATCGACCGTGGCGTCGCTTCCGATTTTTCGGTTCGGAGTATGGCGTGACGGCGAGCCAAACGTGATTGCGGTGTTTGCCTTGGGGGCAATGGCCTGGTTATGGGGCGGGTATCTATATTATCGCGAAGGCCTTGCTAAGGTCCCGCTCACGGTTGCTGCATGTTTGCTTTTTGCTGTGTGGTGCAGTTTCACCAGCCTGTTTGCACATTTTCCTGTTTTGTCCTTTCTGGGCAGCCCACAACTGGGCGAAGGACCCGCGCTGTTTTTCTGCTGGTCAGGGATAATGCTGTTGATTTGGGCGTCCCGGCAAAGACGACCTGCTCTGCGCACAGCCCTGATTGCCGCCATTTTCATGATCCTTTATGCTGCCAGAGCAAATCGGCTGAGTGCGCATTCTGATTTCAGTCTTTTTGGGTTTGGTGATTATATCGGTGTGTTCGCCATTTTGCTGCCTGCCCTGCTGTATTGCCTAAGCCAAGAGTTCGCTTTGCCTCAGCGCGTATGTCATGTCGTGGTGCTGATTGGATATGGGCTTGCTGTCTTGCTGTCTTTGGACGGCAATAACCAAGGTGCAGCGCTGGCGCTTGTGCTCAGTGCGATTACCTGGGCCGTGATGACCACGCTGTTTGCACGTGGCAAACCGACATGGCAACGCGCTGCAATTTGGGGGGCAATGGTCGCGGTCGTTGTGCTGCCACTTTGTATCATGGCTGGTTTGTGGGCGCTTGGACAGAATATTGATAGTTATCAGGAAGCCAGCTTACCCGAGCTTTATCCTCGTCTCTATTCCATGGTGTCGCGCGCTTTGATGATGAAATTAACCGCTTATGCCTTTGGCGATGGCGGGGCTTGGACATATCTTTTGGGCAATGGCTTTGGCCATTCTTTGTTCTACATCCAAAATTATCTCCCATTCTCGGGGCAAAGTTTTCTGTACCCAAATTGGGATGTGTTTTATCGCGATTTTGTCCACACCCATTCGATCCCCTACGAAGTTCTGCTCTCTGGCGGGATTGTTGCACTGGCATTGTATCTGATCGTTTTTGTCCTGTGGATTTATGAAGCCGCGCCGCAGCACCGTGCGATCGTTATTGCGACTGCATTGGGCTATATGGCAGTGATATCGATCTGGTTTGAATTTGCCTCTCTCGTTCCGCTTTTGGCATTGGTGATGGGGGCAACATTGCGACACAGCGGCGATCCGAGCCGGCGTTGGGGACTTGTTATATGGCCGCACCGGGCATGGATGGGGGCCGTTTTGATCGGGTTTGTTTTGTGCGGGAGTGCAGGTTGGCTGTATTGGCAGAATAGGGGGCTGGATAGAACATTGTTTCTCGCAAATGCTAACCCACTTAACGGCCTTGTGGTTCCCGATGATGGCGCGCGCGGCGGCATCTCGCTGCAGCGCGCATTGCTTGATGGTTGTCGGCCACTGGCCAAACAAGATAGCGAGGGGCTGAAAAATATCTCAGTCGGCCAACTCGACTGGTGTAAGGGATTGTTACAGCAGGCGCGCCGTGAGATCGACTCTCACCCTAATAGTACATTGGTACTTGCCTACCTGGTGCTCGCCGCCGAATTCGCCAATAGCTCCGCCGATGCGCCACCCGCATCCAAAGATATTCAACAAGTACTGCGCAATAATTGGGGGGACGTCGCCGAGCTGCTTATTACCGTTGCGCCGCATCGTATTGATGTCCTCGTGACGTATTTTTCTTATTTGGCAGAAGCCGATGTTTCCGATGAAACCCGGCAACAAGGTGCGCGGATCCTAAATGCATTTTCCCGCGAATATCCGGAAAATCCGATTGTTTTATGGTTTAACGGCCAGCAAAAACTTAACGATCATTCGCGTCAACGCGTGTTTGACGGACTGACCGAAATGATTGCTGCAATCGAGAAATATCACCTAGAGCGCTTTATTGGTTTGCCCGATGACGTTTTGGCAAAGTTGCAAAAAGTTCGCGACGAACTTGAGGGAAGTCAATAGGTGTTGTCGCAAAGTGGTGTGTTTTTTGGGGTGACATCCGTTCCGCAAAGTTATGGTGGTTGAGGCTAAAGCGTCTCGTCCGTGACTTCGTCGCGCGACATGTGGCAATCAGTGGCTCGGTAATTCTGGTAATACGACATACAAAATCTCCAAAACCATGATGCCGACATGGCATCCCTTAAAAGGGACGGTATGAAATGCGTAAAGGCATACCGTCCAGAATTAAGTATATCAAATCAAAACGCTGGCGACGTGCTGTCTGGTAAGATGTATATATCACAACTGATGTTGCAAAAATATCACAAATATTGGCTGATTAAAGGCAATTGAGGCTGCTATTGGTTTTTTTTGTTTGCGTCTGTTGCCATACTATACGATACGTTTAGGCTAGATCATGTGTTTCGTTATTTAGGGAGGTCTATAGTGCTTTCGAAAGTGCTTTTAAAATTTAGCTGTGTCGCTGTCGTTGCAGTCAGCGCTTTCCAAGCATCTGCAGAAACCTATACGTCGGGTGAAAACGCTGCGGGTGCGACTGTGGTTGCTCCGACCGTTTCACGCACAGTCACGACGGCAAACGTGAGCAACATCGCTTCCCACCTTGATGCTATGGTTGGAAATATTGGCGGCGGCGGATTTGGTGGTGGCTCGATTTCTAGCGCACTGGATGGTGGCGACGATAAGCAAAGCATCGCTTTGTTCGACACTAAACAGCAAAACGGCTTAGCTGCTGGTGACGATCAGAAAAAAATGAGCGCCTGGGCAAACGGAAGCTACACATACGTAGAAGACGACAAAGCTGGGACCGAGTTCGATGGGGACGTGAAAGCCCTCAACGTTGGTGGTGATATGAGATTTACTGACGATTTCCTTGCCGGGATTTCGCTTGGTTATTCTAAAACCGATATCGATACCACCTTCAATAACGGTAACTACCAAGAAGACGCGTACACGGTTGCTGGTTATGGCTTGTATGAAATCACCAGTAACCTGAATGTGTCGGCTATGCTTGGTCACACATGGTCAAGCGTTGATCAGGATCGCCAGAATGGGCTGACCAAGTCCGAGACGGACGCTGAGACCCTGTTTGCGGCAACGACCTTGACGCAAAACTTCCGTTTTGATGAACTTGGTCTGCAGGCTAATGTTGGTTACTTGTGGGCGGATCGCGACACGGATGGTTACAGCGAAAGCAATGCGAACGTTGTTGCTGCAACCGCTTCAAAAACCAGTCAGGGCCGTATCGGCGGCGGCGTTTCGTACGATTTCGACGCGACCTCGGTATTGTACACGCCGTTTGCGAGCGTTACCTATCTGCATGACTTCTCGGATGAGATCAACGACGATGCCAACGCATTCGATACGGGTTTGGGCCTGAAAATTTCGTCTAAAGACGGAGTGCTCGAAGGTGCCTTCCAGGTTAAGACTCAGTTGGGTCGTGACGACTATAGCCAGACAAGTGGTTCGGCTATGTTGCGCGTCAATTTCTAATCGGTCTTTTCGGGTCGATATGAAACAGCGTATTTTTCAAAGGGCCAGGCATATTTGCCTGGCCCTTTTGTTTTTGCCGGTTTTATCCTCTTGTCAAACCTTGACGGCGACGGGGGCATATCGGCAGGCCGATGAAATGGCCGCCGCAGCCCGATGGTCTGCTGCTTATGCAGAGACACCGCACTTCACCCTTAAAACCTATTTGGGCCCGCAACGAGCGCCGGAACGGCCAATCGTTATTTACCTTGAAGGGGATGGTTTTGCCTGGGTGAAGGACAATTGGGTGTCGCCTGATCCAACGCCCCGAGATCCGTTCATGTTGCAGGTTGCGTTGCGCGATGACTACTACAATGCCTTTTATCTCGCCCGTCCTTGCCAATATGTCATTGAAACAGGTCACAGTGCAAATTGTCGATCGGCTCTATGGACGGATGCGCGCTTTAATGAGGTTGTGATCGCCGATATGAGTCAGGCTATCGATCAGATTCTTGCCAAGCGGGCCCATCACGGCATGGTTCTTGTTGGCGGATCGGGCGGGGGGGCGGTTGCGATTCTGCTGGCTGCATACCGCAATGATATTGATGCTATCGTTACCCTGTCAGGGTTGCTTAATCATCGGACTTGGACACGCTACCATAAGATATCCCCACTTGATCAATCTTTGGACCCTGCAGATTTCTATCCGCAAATCGCGTCAATACCTCAATTTCATCTACTGGCGGGTGACGACACTGTCATCCCCGTTCGGTTGTCCAAGCATGAATTGGTGCGCCTGATGCATTTGTACCCGGATAGTGTCAGTTGGCGGGAAATCCCTGAGATTGATCATAGTTGCTGCTGGGGTCAATATTGGGCTACACATTATCGCAGCATCATCGACGGGCTCCTAAAATAGAGGGTGCGAGTGGTGGTGCTTTTATTAGGTGACAAAGGCTTTTCCCAGCTCTTAACATCGAGCATATGTGTGTAGATATCCGGGCAAAACCACATGATAGAAAAGTTTAAAATAAAGTAATGAGTAAAGTTCAGGATAAAATTTACCCGGTTTTAGGTGCTGTCGTTGTTTCATCGGCTATATTTCTTTGGCCGTTGGAAATAGGTCTGCCCCATTACGACGTCGGCATCAACGTCTATCTTGCGATTATCTCCTTGGCGGTTTATACGCCTTATATTGTCAGAAATTTTAATCCGTTCCCCCTTATGCTCTCGGGTGTTTTTATCTTGCATCAGCTGATTTGGATGCTGATAAATGGATTTGATTTTCGATCAATACTAATGTGTACAGTGTTCATTATTTATTTCTATGGCATCTACTATTCACTGTTTTTTTGTTTTAAAGATAACTTTTTCCTTTTAAAGGAAACAATCCTAGTTTTTTTAACTGCGCAGCTGTGCCTGCAAGCTTTGCAAATATTTGGCTTATTCAGTTTTTATAACTTTGACACGGTCAGGCAATACATTTTCGGTTCAATTGGGGCTACCGGGTTTTACGGCGAAGGATCTCATGCAGCGCTGTCGTTGGTGCCCTTGATGTTCCTTAAAGATAGTCGCGGTCGCCACCTTAATGTTTATAGCATTTTGGCTGGCCTTTCCTTGTTTTTGGGTATTTCGTCGACCGCTGTTTTGGGCTCTCTACTACTGTTTGTCCTGTTGATTTTGAAGGTCAACAGTGGGCGCAGGATTGCCTTGGCCGCATTGGTGATCGTCGGTTTGTTGACTGTAGTTGTTGTCGGCGGGCAGATATTTCATCTTGCTCCCTTTTCGCAGCTGGCAGCGCGAATATGGGGGGGGGTTCAGATACTTGGCGGTGAATCTGGCCCTAGGGTCAATTTATCGTCGTTGGTCTACGCCAACGGGGTGGATATGGCTTGGTCGGGACTGAAGGATATCTTTGGGTCGGGGCTTGGGCATTTCAATATCTATTTCGCCGATTCAATTGCTCGTACCGCGATTGAGCAAATCGTGAGTGGGCCGCTAAATAAGGATGACGGCAGCGTCGTATTGTTGAAGATGATCGGTGAAATGGGACTGTTTGGATTGGCGATTGTGGTATATTTCGTCTTTAGCAGCCTGGCGATCATTACCAAATATGGAGACTGTATTTTATCGGTTATCGCCAGTTTTTTGATCATGGCCGGGATCCGCAGCGCGGGCTATTTCCATGGGCCCTATATCCTGTCGTTTGCGTTGGTCGGGCTGCTCTGGCAAATGGGGGGGCTGTGGCCACAGGGGCCTTTTAACCGACAAACCGATCTGAACAACGCGATGCAGTTTACCCGAGCGTAAGCCGTCACGTGGTAAGTGGATTGATCGGGTGGGCTAGGAAATCTTGGCTTTTTGGCGGACCTCCACCAACCAGCATATCACAGCCTTTAAATATCGATCTATCGCCGAGAGCTTTGCTGAGAGGGTAGTATCACGCAGTGAGCTACCATGTAATGCCTGCCACACGATCGGCCAAGTAACGTGGAAGACCGCAGTTGTAAGTAACCACGATCGAATTGAAATCGGCAGGCAAGTTGGGAGAGCGAATGTGTTGAACTGTCATAACGATTTGTAAATACGACAGAAAGTTCTCTCTAGCCAACAAAAACGCCATTTAGACGCGCTCAACGCAACACATCTGAAATTAGATTGACGTTCTATAATATATATTATGACAAATTTTTATATGAATAAGTTCAATATCTTACTGGTGTATCTGTATTATCTTGGGCTTGTGACCTGCCTAATTGCAGCAGGATTTCTCTCACCCCACACCGATGAGCATCATCATCAGTGCAGAGTTGACTGCTGGGTGTGCTGACGGTCGGAATATCGATTAATGTGTCGAACGAGATGGATCACTGCTCTTTTCGACAATCACCTCGTGGTCGAGCAATGGTGCCGCGTCATAGTCACTGGCATCCATCATCCCTGATACGCGCTGCAAAGCCGCAATAAGGAAGCTTTGCTCCCATTCTTCCAGTGCCTTGAAGTTATCAGAAAAGCGATCATGAAGCGCCATTGGCGCACGATCTAGAACTGTGCGGCCATAATCTGTCAGGCGGACAAATACCTTGCGTTTATCGGCGTCACCACGCACGCGCAGGACGATGTTCATTGCCTGAAGCTTATCCACCAATGCAGTTGCGGATGCCTGGGCAAGATTAACCTTATTCGCGATTTCCCCGACTGTCATTTCCCCGAATTCCTCGAGAGACTGAAGAACAAGAAGTTGCGATGTTTTCA
>NZ_JBLXHQ010000046.1:0-8893 GCF_048259445.1 Marinobacter sp.
CCACGATGGCGGGTGCGCAATGCACCCATATATGCCTGCCCCTGTGGCGGAATTGGTAGACGCGGCAGACTCAAAATCTGTTTCTCTTTGAGAGTGGGAGTTCGATTCTCCCCGGGGGCACCATCGCTTTCTCCTTTTATCTGGCTAATTGCGTAACCTGTTTCTAACTGGACCTCAGTTCTCTTTGAGGATGTGCGCAAACGTATCCAGAGCTTCGTTCAGTCCTGTGAAACTGGTGGGGTAAACCCGGTTGCGAGGAAAGGCGATAACGTGCCCGCGATCAAACGCGCGCAGAAAGTTTTTTGCGCCCGGGGCTATACGATCAAGGTCCTGTGCGAATGTATCGGGACTTTCCCCTCTGCGTTTCAGATAGGGCGTTATGATGAAATCCGCATCAAGCGCGTCGAGCATCTCTGCCCCTAGAATTATATTACTGTTTCCGCTGGGAATTTCACGCGTGATGGGCAGGCGTTGCAGGCCAAGATCATCAAACATGGTGGTGAGCACGCCATAGTCGGAATAGACCGAGAATGTACCGTCGTGGCTGTTGAGGATTACGACGACATAGCTGGCTTTCGTTAGGCCGTTATTTGCCAATTGTTTGCGAATGGCACGTGTTTTTTGCCGATAGCTATCGTGCAATGTTTCAAAGCGCTCAGATCGACCAAGCCAGCCTGCGAATTCTCGGTAAAGGTCGAATGGCGGGCGCCCTTGATCAGGGTCGAACATCAGCGTCGGGGCAATGCTTGAAAGGTTTTCATTCAGTCTTGCTACATCGCCAACATTGCCAAGGATCAGATCAGGTTTCAGTGATCTGATCCTTTCAAGATCGAGTTTTCCGTGAACCGAAGCTAGTGCGATGTGATTAAAATCGAGACCAAAGAGTTCATTTGCTCCTCGAATGTAATAGTTTCCATCCGGGGCGAGGCGCCCAACGCTCCCCGCAAGGGGCACTCCCAACTCATGGGCCATGACAGTCAATGTCCAGTCATGAAGTGATACGACCCTGTAAAGGTTGTCGGGGATTTCAACATTGTGTCCCATATGATCCTGCACCATGCCCGCCCGGGCTGCTGTGCAAACGCTGCATAAAAACAGAATTGCTAATTTTAGTTTGCGCATCATTGCCACAGTCGATCTTACTGTTTTGAAATACGTGCGAAGGCCGCAACTGACAGGAAGCTGAAAACACCCAGTATGGAAATAATCAGCCCTGCGGGAATGATGACCGGGTTAAATAAGGTGCGCCCTGCCAAATCCGCAATCAGTACCACTATCATGCCAATCAGCATTGTGATCGGAAGAACCTCGCCCGGCTTCGCCCCAACCATCCGACGTGCGATATGTGACGAGATCAGGCCAAGAAATGAAATCGGTCCTACAATCGCGACGACCGGGGCAACAAGCGCCGCCGCAAGCACGGTCAGAAGCAGTCTGGTCAGACGAGGAGAAATGCCAAGGCTGGCGGCTTGATCATTGCCCAGTTCAAGTGGCCCCATGGCTCTGGTTGCCATAAGAAGCGGTAAAGTGACGACACCGGCCCAGATGGCAAGATGCGCGACATCGATTGCAGAAGTTGCCGTCAAAGAGCCATGTGACCAGATAACGTAGCTGGCATAACGTTCAATTCCCCCGGCGACGATGACAATTTCAGTTAATGAGGAAAGGATAATTCCCGTAGCAATGCCAATCAGGATCAGCCCGTTTGAAAGTCTCAGATAGAACGCAAGCAGCAAAACCAGTGCCGCCGCCAAAAGTCCGCCGATCAAGCCGAATGATGCCAGCCATTGCGTAGGCAAGTTGAACACGATGCTGCCCAGAAGAATAAAAGCGCTGGTACCTTGCGACAGCCCAAGAAGTCCCGGATCCGCCAATGCATTTCCCGATGCCACCTGCAGCAAATAACCCGATGCTGCCAGCATTGCGCCGCCAAGTACTGCGATGCCGACGCGCGGTGCGCGTAATGCCATAAGTTCGGCGACATCGATGTCTCCGTTCTGGCCAAAGCTGATGATCCAGGACAATAGCTGTTCATGGGTAAGGTCGGTTGTTCCAACATTCAGGGCCAGAAATGCGGTAGCCATCACCAGTGCACACAGGCAGAAGATCGGAGAAATCGCAAATGGCGAATAAGGCAGATTAATCGGACCCAGAACAATATATTTTGCGGCTCTCATGCTTTGCGTCTTCCGAATACGACCACAATGATGATGAGGAAGGCAACACCACCAAACAGCGATAGTACGGAGCCGACATTTAGCAATCTTGGCGCGGCCATAAACCGGGCCATGATATCCGCCGCTGTGACCAGTATGGCGCCTGATATGAGACACAGAAGAGGCGGGCCAAGACCGGTTTCACCGATCAGAATTTTAACCATATGCGGAGCGACTAGTCCGACAAAACCGATTGGTCCGACGACTGTTACTGCAATGATGGATAAGACAATTGCACCACCAAGGCCGATCCATTGCAGCCAGCGAGTATCGACGCCAAGTGCTGCTGCTTGTTCTGAGCCAAGCCCCATCAGGTCAAGTGGCCGTATGACCAGCAAAAGGATAAGGATTGCTGCCATGCCAGCAGGCCAAATGAGACTGAGTGTTTGCAGGTCAAAAATGCTGATATCGCCAACAAGCCATCCCAGCAGATTACCAAAAATATCCGTATCGAGCGAAATGATGAAGGCAGAAGCTGTTGAAAACAGTGTCGTACTCATGGCGCCGCCAAGAACCAAACTGATCTGGTCGCCTTTCTGATGTCCTAGAATGTTTGCCACGATAAAGGAAAATATCAGGGCACAGATGCCACCGGTTAATGCGGGCCAAAACAGGTTTGCATCGGAACCACCCCAAAAATAGATCGCAGCAACACAAAAGGTTGCTGCACCGCTATTGATGCCAAGAGTGGAAGGCGAGACCAGATCGTTGCGAAGGATTTTTTGCAGCACATACCCGGACAGCGCCAGCATCGCCCCGATGGAGACCGCGACAATCAGGCGGGGTAAACGCTGATTGATAACAATGACATGCAGATAGTTCTTGGGTGTGTAATCAAATAGAGATGACCAGACGATATTCGGCGTGATCAATCGGGCGCCAAGACAAAGATGCAGAAGTGATAGCATGGCAAGTAGGCCGACCGACACCAGGCATATCCTGCTGTTCTTCATGACACTGCGGACTCAGGCAGATGTATGACGGTGCGGCCAATTGGAACCGCAACCGTACGAAGGCCGTAAACCTGTTTGATTAGCTCCGGCGTCATGACGTTCTGTGGGGGGCCATCGGCGATAATATGTCCGTCAGACATCATGACAATACGATCCGCATACAGGCTTGCCTGTGTCAGGTCATGCAGAACGGCGATGACGGATTTATTTTCTGTGGCTGCCCGACGGGCAAGATGCAGCAGGTCATGCTGATGACGCGGGTCAAGGTGATTGGTCGGCTCATCAAGAAGAAGAAACGGTGTGTCCTGAGCCAGTGTCATCGCCATACGGACCCGTTGAAGCTGGCCTCCGGAAAGTTCGCCAAGGCGTCGTGCAGACAGTTCGGTAATCTCCATTAGTTCCATCGCTGATGCGATTTTTTCCCTGTCTTTCGGTGTTTTACGACGCAACCATGTTTCATGGGCATATCGTCCCATGCCAACCAGGTCTTCGACAGTCATCCCTTCGGGAACGCTGTTGGACTGTGCCAGCAGTGCGAGGCGTCGGGCCAAAGCCCTGCGCCCCATCTTTGCAACAGTGACCCCTTCAAGAACGACTTGCCCTGTTTTTGGTGAAAGTAATCCTGACAAAAGCCGCAGAGCAGTACTTTTGCCGCAGCCGTTGGGGCCAATGATAACAAGGAACTCGCCGCGTTTGGCCGCAAACGACACATCCTGAAGAACAGGATGTGCGTTATAGGCAAAAGAGACGCCTTTTAATGCGATCTCTTCAGATGAATTTACATCCGCGTTGATCACATTTTTACCTTGATGGCGGCATAAATGGATAAGGGGGCACCCGCATAGTTCTCGGTGCGACCGACAGGTGTTTCTATATAATCCGCGTCAGTCAGGTTTTTACCATTCAGGGAAAGCTCGATATTCTCAGTGATTTTGTAAGCGACAGATGCGTCAAATCGGGCATAGCCATCAACAGCATAGCTATTGTTCAGATCCCCTTTACGCGCACCAACCATCTGTACGCCGCCGCCCAAAGTTAGCCCTTTGAGGTTGCCGCTCTGGAATTCATAACTGTTCCAGATGGAGCCGCTCCAGACCGGTACACCGCCGAGCCGGTTTCCGACGTCATAGTCCTCGTCTTTTGTGACTTCTGCATCCAGATAGGCCGCAGAGGTAATGATATTCCATCCCGGAAGGACTTCACCCGTCAGGTTGATTTCGATACCGCGTACACGCTGTTCACCGGTTAGAACGGAGTAATTGGTGTCCTCTGGATCGGTGGTTGCAACATTTTCCTTGGTGATCTGAAACACTGATGTGGTTACAGACAGCCGGTCCGCAAGCAGATCAAATTTTGCTCCGGCTTCGACTTGCCATCCTTCTTCAGGTGAAAGTGCCGAACCATCCCGGGTCTGTCCGCTTTGCGGTGAAAAGCTTTCGCCATAACTGGTATAGAACGAAAGTATCTGGATCGGCTGATAGACGAGCCCAAAACGTTTTGTCAGTGCGTCTTCATTGATTGGTGCGTTGCTGTCACCAACCTTTTGATCCTGTTTTTGATCCACAGTGTCATAACGAAGGCCGGTCAAAGCCTTCCACTGAGGTGTAAATTCGATCTGGTCCTGAAGGATAAAAGATAGGGTGTCGATGTCTTCGACGAAATTGGAATTGAGTGTCGGCGTAACCTTATCCGCACCATAAACCGGGTTATAGATATCAATTGCCCCAATATTGGCCCGATAAGATTTGAACTTCATTTGTGAATGAGAATATTCAAGTCCACTAAGAAGGGTGTGACCAATGCTGCTTGTGTCGAAATCAAATTGTGCGTCAAAGCGCGATGTGAAGCTTCGTGAATCTTCTTCACGATCGGTATAGCGACGATTGAGTGTCCGACCATCTGCCTGCAGACTCCGGAGATCGATACCGGTATCCTGCACGAGAGCCTGGTCATAGACCATGGAGCCACTCAGTTTGACAGTGCTGTTGAGCTGATGCTCAAGACCAAGCGTGGTATGGGCTTTTTTTGCATCAATACGTGACCATTTTTCGGCAAGAAAACGATCTGCCGGAAGGCTGACCTCGTTGTCCGCAGTCACAATCAATCCGCGATCAAATGGCAAGTTTTGATGGGTGTAATCGACATTGGCCGTAACCGTGGTTGCCTCTGTTGGTTGCCAGTCTATTGCACCGGTGACGGATTGACGGCGTGACGTTCCGGCTTCGCGGAAACTGTCTTCAGTTTGCAGGCCGCTGGAAAGTCTTGCTGTCAGGGTTTTTGACGCGTTCAATGCGCCGGTTACAGATCCCTGGGCTCGCCAGAAATCATAGCTTCCGACGGTAAGCGTACTATCAGCGCCGAATTCCTTGCTTGGACGGCGCGTGACAATATTGATCACCCCGCCCGGTTCCGCACGACCATATAGCGCCGAAGCAGGTCCTTTTAGGACCTCAACCCGTTCCACGCTGGACAGATCAAGAAAGGTTTCCGGCCTGTCGCCAGCAGGGTTGAGCATGATGCCGTCAACAGAATACCCGGGCGAAGAAAAGCCGCGGACCTTGAAAGTTGCTGCGCGGTTACCGGATGTGGAATTTTCCTGCACAGAAGAGACATTCTGAATAACGTCCTTTAGTTCCGTTGCAGCCCTGTCTTCGATGACATCGCGTGGAACAACCTGAATGGATTGCGGAATGTCACGAAGAGCAGTGTCAGTGCGAGTGCCCGAGGTTGAGCGCGTCGCACGATATCCGTCGACTGGCCCAGTTGCTGTCTCGCCGGTTGCCTCAATAACGACCGGTGCAACGGTCGAACTGGCCGCCCCATCTGATAGATCATTGGGAAGAATAACGATTGTCTGGCTGTCTGAATATTGAAATTGCAACCCCGTACCGGCGAGTAACAGTGAAAGGGCCTCATCCGGGCTCATGGTTCCCTGAATTTTTGGGGCGATTAGGCCCGCCACCAGATCGGTCTGATATGCCGTTTGAAAACCAGTTTGTGCCGTCAGATCAGAAAGTGCATGGGCCAGTTGCTGCGAAGGGATGTTAATATCAAATTCATTGGAATCTTGTGCTTGTGTCTGTGCCTGAGCAATTTGAAAGGGAAGAAATGTGGTGCTCAAGCCGAGAGAGGCGCCAACCATCAAGGCTTGTATGAACGGGCTATGTGATTTCCGGTTTGTTCCAGCTTTGTTGTTCTTTTCGAGCATTAGCCCCTCAATATGGTTCTGTTTGTCCGGCCAGAACTGTAAGCAGCCCCGGCGCACTCCTCCCCGGAAAACACTGATGAATGCCGGGCCCTTACTGTAATGACGGGTGAAAACGCAAAAACCTAAACGGTCCGGCCAAATTTTTTGCGAGTGACTAGCATTATTGATTGAGAGGGGCGGGAAATATGTCTGAGAAACCTGTGACAAAGCTATGGCCAACGTGATCGTCAGCAGGCCATAGCGAAGTTTGGATCAGGGGTGTTTATGTCACAAGTATCGCAACGCCCGGCAGGCGGGTAATGGTGCGCCCCTGAATGCGAACCAAGGCATTGACCGCAGCCAGAGCGCGGTCCGTGGTAAAGGTTCCGCTTACCCGTGTGCTGCGTTTAACACCCGGCGCCAAGAGAATGCGTTCGGGTAAGTAGCGTTCCAGATCGGCAAGGGCGTCTGCCAGGGGGGCATTTTCAAAAATGATGCGGCCGGCCTGCCAGGCTAAAACTTTTTTCACATCAATCTCGCCGTTCAGATAAGGGTGTCCCGATCTGCGGTAAATTGCCTGCTGGCTTGGCTGTAGTTCAAGGCTCACAGCAATTGTATCATGCCTGTTCGAGACGGTTGTTTTTCCGTCTAAGGCGGTCACAGTCACAGTATTGTCGAGCAGTTTAATGGCAAATTTGCCCTCAGCCGAAGTGCTTTCGCCTTTAAGTGCCTGTACGATAAGAGGGTTCCCGTGATTGGCCTGAACATAGAATTCAGCCTCGCCACGCAGCAAGATGACATTTCGTTGCTGTTCGTTAATTGAAACGGATATCGCGCTGTCTGTATTCATGATCACGCGAGAACCATCATTCAGGCCGAACTCGGCGCGTTCACCAATTGCTGTGACATAATCGGCTTTGAATTTCTCTATAACAATCGGCGCGATCCCCGCCACCGCCGCAGCTGTGGCAAGCCCTCCGAGCAAAAAGTGACGGCGACCAATCGGGGAACTCTGTGCATCCGGTGTCGTGTCTTCTTTGGGTTCAATGTGTTGAAGTTGCTTCCAGAATGCGCGTTCTCGTTCGAAGGCAAGGGCATTTTCCGGCGCGCGGTCTCGCCATTTCCGAAATTCTTCAAGGTATTTTGTCTCTACATCACCGGAATTGAGACGAACAATCCATTCGCGTGCTTCCACGGCAACCCGGGCTTTGGTCGTGCTCGAAGTTTGCGGATCGTTCATTTGATTGCCTAGTCTGTGCTTAGGAAGTTTGGAACGCATATTTACATGTTTGACGTGTTAGATGACTTATTTGGAACAAGCAGTAACCGTCAAACGGATTTGTCAGTTTGTTTCTGAAATACTGTCCCGCACTTTCGCAAGGTGTTCGAGTGCCCGTTTGATATGATAATAAACGGCTTCTTCACTGATGTCATAATGTTCAGCAATACGACGATGCGATATTTGTTCGAAGCGGTTTCTCATGAAAATCTGGCGCGTTCGCTCAGGAAGATCGTTCAAAGCCTTGGAAATTGATTCCAGATGTTCCCTGCTTGATGCGACCCGCTCGGGTGATTTGTCATCCTGACTTTCCCAAAGAATGCTGGAAACTTCCGCATCAATTTCTGCGCGCCGCCGTTCCTTGCGTAAATGATCCAGAACAGTGTGGGAGACAACCTTTGTGATGAAAGCTGCCGGGTTATCGATCGTGGTGGAATGGGTCGCCTGTTCCACCTTCAGCCAGGAATCCTGAACGAGGTCTTCCGCGGTTGCGTGATTGCCGGTTTGCGCAACAGCAGTGGCGACAAGTCGTGACCTTAATAAATTAAATATTCTGGCGATGGCATGACATTCCCCTTTGGCCTTCGGTGTCTTCGACGGGGGCACGAGTTTCTCCGGACTTTAGTTTCTGGCGGCGATATCTGGGTTATTGCTAATTATATTTAACAATAATAACAATCATTTTCATTCGCATCTGCGGGTTTGTTGTTATTTAATGCACTGTGATCAGAACTCCGCGTTGCAAAGCCATCTCTTTTTGCCATTCCGTCCGATGTTAAAACCGATGTTGGTTTGCTCGTTGGCCGGGCGGTAAAGGATTGTTACTTGAATATTTGGTGCATAAAATCGCGCTGAAGAAGTTATCTCGGCCTATTGCGGGTTAATACTAAATTAAAGCAACCTAGGGTTAGTTGTGCTTTCTGTATGAATTTACTTAGGGTGTTTGTGCGTTGATAAACTTAATGCATTTCTAATGTGTGCAGGTCTTTTTCAATTAGCCTTGCGTCGTTATGAGATGTAATTAGGTTTGATTTTGGCTGCTAGTATATGGGGTGGTAGCCGGGGGGAAGTGCAAACCTGTACCATTACTTTGGGAGTAATGGGCCATTTGGATGATGGACATTGGGGGGCACAATGGCCTATCTGCGAAATCATACGATTTTGTCTTCGACGGATCTTGATGAGGTTCGTGAATCGATCGGAAATTTGATTTCTCCGCATCATTTCGACGTCAAGGGTAAACACGCAGACCTGAATG
>NZ_JBLXHQ010000047.1:0-8745 GCF_048259445.1 Marinobacter sp.
AACTACCGGAGTCTTTGTTCAAGACGGCGCGATAAGCCGAGCAATTCGGCCCCGAAGCAAAACATTGGTTGCTTCTTGATACCAGGTATCAGGTCTAAAGCTGGGGAATGCAGATGACTTACTCCTACACTGAGAAAAAGCGGATTCGCAAAGATTTTAGTAAATTGCCTTCCGTGATGGATGTCCCCTATTTGCTGTCTATTCAGCTGGATTCATTCCGGGATTTCCTGCAAATGGAAGCTGCTCCTGGAGACCGTCGGGAAACCGGTCTTCACGCAGCATTCAAATCCGTATTCCCGATTGCCAGCTACTCTGGCAATGCCGCGCTCGAATACGTGAGTTACCGCATTGGTGAGCCAGTATTCGATGTCAAGGAATGCCAGCTTAGGGGCGTGACTTATGCGGCGCCGCTGAGAGTTAAAGTCCGCCTCATCATTTATGATAGAGAGTCGTCCAACAAGGCGATCAAGGACATCAAGGAACAAGAAGTCTACATGGGCGAAATGCCCCTGATGACCGAGAATGGTACCTTCGTTATTAACGGTACCGAGCGAGTTATTGTTTCCCAGCTCCACCGCTCTCCCGGTGTGTTCTTTGATCATGATAAAGGTAAGACCCACTCATCCGGCAAGCTGCTGTATTCAGCTCGGGTGATTCCTTACCGTGGCTCCTGGCTCGACTTTGAGTTCGATCCGAAGGATGCCGTATTCGTTCGTATCGACCGTCGACGCAAATTGCCTGCGTCGATTCTTCTGCGTTCGCTTGGTTATACATCCGAGCAGATGCTTGAAATGTTCTTTGATACCAGTAAATTCGCGCTGGGCGCTGAAACGTGCAAGCTTGAACTTGTCCCCAGCCGTCTGCGCGGTGATATTGCGACGTTTGATATCAAGGACAACGAAGACAAGCTGATCGTTGAAGAAGGCCGACGCATAACGGCTCGTCACATCAAGCAGCTGGAAAAAGCCGGTATCAATGAGCTTCAGGTCCCTACTGAGTATCTTTATGGCCGGGTTCTGGCTAAAGATATGATTGATCAGGCGACAGGTGAAGTGCTTGTTGAGTGTAACACCGAGCTCAGCGAGGAAGTCGTTACCAAGATTCTGGATGCTGGTGTAAAAGACATCGAAACTCTTTACACCAACGATCTGGATTGTGGTCCGTTTATGTCCGATACCCTGCGTATCGATCCGACTCGCAGCCCACTTGAGGCTCTGGTTGAGATCTATCGGATGATGCGTCCCGGAGAGCCGCCCACCAAGGACTCCGCAGAGAACCTGTTCAACAACCTCTTCTTCTCTGAAGAGCGTTATGACTTGTCTGCTGTTGGCCGGATGAAGCTCAACCGTCGGCTGCGTCGCGAAGAAAGTACGGGTGAAGGCACTCTGACCCACGAAGATATAATCGACGTCCTGAAGACATTGATTGATATCCGCAACGGCCAGGGTAATGTCGATGATATCGACAACCTGGGTAATCGCCGTGTTCGTTGCGTAGGCGAGATGGCTGAAAACCAGTTCCGTGTCGGCCTCGTTCGGGTAGAGCGTGCGGTCCGTGAGCGTCTGAGCCTGGCGGAAAGTGAAGGTTTGATGCCTCAGGACCTGATCAACGCAAAACCGGTGGCAGCTGCAGTCAAGGAGTTCTTTGGCTCCAGCCAGTTGTCCCAGTTTATGGATCAGAACAATCCACTGTCTGAAGTTACTCACAAGCGTCGTATTTCGGCACTTGGGCCAGGCGGTCTGACTCGTGAGCGAGCCGGATTTGAAGTTCGTGACGTTCATCCGACTCATTATGGTCGCGTGTGCCCGATCGAAACACCGGAAGGGCCGAACATCGGTCTTATTAACTCGCTGGCTACATACGCACGTGCCAACTCTTATGGTTTCCTAGAGAGCCCATACAGGAAGGTCGTGGACGGCGTAGTAACTGATGAGCTGGTTTATCTCTCGGCTATTGAAGAAAGCACCTACGTTATCGCACAGGCCAGTGCCGCGATGGATGATGGCAAGCGCCTTATGGACGAGCTGGTAACGGTGCGTCACCAGAATGAAACAACGGTCATGCCTCCTGAAAGCGTTAACTTCATGGATGTATCGCCGCGTCAGGTTGTATCTGTCGCAGCGTCGTTGATTCCGTTCCTTGAGCACGATGATGCTAACCGCGCCCTCATGGGTGCGAACATGCAGCGCCAGGCGGTCCCGACATTGCGCTCCCAAGTGCCTTTGGTTGGTACCGGTGTTGAGCGTACAGTTGCGCAGGATTCCGGCGTTTGTGTAACAGCTCGTCGCGGCGGTGTTATCGAAAGCGTCGATGCTGCTCGTATCGTGGTGCGTGTTAACAACGAGGAAACCGAGGCGGGTGATGCAGGTGTAGATATCTATAACCTAACCAAATACACCCGTTCGAACCAGAATACCTGTATCAACCAGCGCTCGATTGTTCGCCAGGGCGATGCCATCGCTCGCGGTGATGTGCTGGCAGACGGGCCGTCTGTGGACCTCGGTGAACTGGCTCTGGGTCAGAACATGCGCATCGCGTTCATGCCCTGGAACGGTTACAACTTTGAGGATTCCATTCTCATTTCCGAGAAGGTCGTTCAGGAAGACCGCCTGACCACTATCCACATTCAGGAACTGACCTGTGTGGCTCGTGATACCAAACTCGGCAGTGAAGAAATCACCGCGGATATTCCAAACGTGGGTGAGAGTGCGCTGTCCAAGCTGGATGAGTCCGGTATTGTTTACATAGGTGCTGAAGTAGGCCCCGGCGACATTCTGGTAGGCAAGGTGACACCGAAAGGTGAGACCCAGCTGACGCCGGAGGAGAAGCTTCTGAGGGCAATCTTTGGTGAGAAGGCGTCTGATGTAAAAGACACTTCTTCACGAGTGCCTACAGGCACCCGGGGTACCGTTATTGATGTACAGGTCTTTACCCGCGATGGTATCGAAAAAGATCAGCGTGCGAAGGCAATCGAAAAAGAGCAGCTGGATCAATATCGCAAAGACTTGAAAGACGAGTACCGTATTGTTGAAGGTGCAACGTTTGAGCGGCTTCTTAATGCGCTGAAAGGCCAGCCCGTAATCAGTGGCCCCGGCCTGAAAAAAGGTGCAAGCCTCGAGGAAAGCTATCTGTCAGAGCTGCCTCGTCCAGACTGGTTCAAGCTCCGCATGCAGGACGAGAACCTCAATGAACTGCTGGAAAAATCCGAGCAGGGACTTGAAGAGCGCAAAAAAGAGCACGAGGCGCGCTTTGACGATAAGAAAGGCAAGTTGCAGCAGGGTGATGATCTTGCGCCGGGTGTCTTGAAAATCGTTAAGGTTTACCTGGCGATCAAGCGTCGTATCCAGCCGGGCGACAAGATGGCCGGCCGTCACGGTAACAAAGGTGTTATCTCGTCGGTCAAGCCGATCGAGGACATGCCTTATGATGTCTATGGCAACACCGTCGATATCGTTCTCAACCCGCTGGGTGTTCCCTCACGGATGAACGTAGGTCAGGTGCTGGAAACTCACCTGGGCGCGGCGGCTAAGGGTCTCGGTGAGCGCATCGCCAAGATGCTTGATGAGCAGCGCAAGGTTGCGGAGCTGCGTAAGCTGCTTGACGAGATCTATAACCACTCGGACGAAGTGTTCAAAGTGGACCTGGATTCCCTGAGTGATAAGGAAATCCTGGAGATGTGTCACAACCTGCGCGGTGGTGTTCCGATGGCCACGCCAGTGTTTGATGGCGCTAAAGAGTCCGAAGTCAAGCACATGCTCGAGCTGGCCGGATTGAGCACGACAGGTCAGACCAAGCTTTACGATGGTCGTACCGGTGATGCTTTCGATCGTCCGGTGACCGTGGGGTATATGTATATCCTTAAGCTCAACCACCTGATCGATGACAAGATGCACGCCCGTTCGACCGGCTCGTACAGCCTGGTAACCCAGCAGCCGCTGGGTGGTAAGGCGCAGTTCGGTGGTCAGCGCTTCGGTGAGATGGAAGTGTGGGCCCTTGAGGCTTACGGTGCAGCTTATACGCTGCAGGAAATGCTCACCGTCAAGTCTGATGATGTGAACGGCCGGACCAAGATGTACAAGAACATTGTTGATGGCGATCATCGTATGGAGCCCGGCATGCCGGAATCCTTCAACGTTCTTGTCAAGGAAATCCGTTCGCTGGGTATCGACATCGAGCTGGAATCTGAGTGAGCCGAATTGTTTTTGGCAGCGTGAGCGGGCACCTGGTGTGCCCGCCCGAGATTAACGCCATCCGGAGCTTTTACTGATGAAAGATTTGCTGAATCTTCTCAAGAGCCAGAACCAAAGTAAGGAATTTGATGCCATCCGTATTGGTTTGGCGTCACCCGACATGATTCGTTCATGGTCCTTTGGTGAAGTTAAGAAGCCTGAGACTATTAACTACCGTACGTTCAAACCTGAGCGTGACGGCCTGTTCTGCGCCAAGATCTTTGGGCCGATCAAGGATTACGAATGCCTGTGCGGTAAGTATAAGCGCCTGAAGCATCGCGGAGTTATCTGCGAAAAGTGTGGTGTTGAAGTCGCACTGGCTAGCGTTCGCCGTGAGCGCATGGGGCATATTGAACTGGCCAGCCCGGTCGCTCATATATGGTTCCTCAAGTCACTGCCGTCCCGTATCGGTTTGATGCTGGACATGACGCTGCGCGATATTGAACGTGTACTCTACTTTGAGTCCTTCATTGTGATTGACCCGGGTATGACAACGCTTGAGCGCGGCCAGTTGCTGAACGATGAGCAGTATTACGAAGCTCTGGAAGAGTTTGGCGACGAGTTTGACGCCCGCATGGGTGCGGAGGCTGTGAAGCAGCTTCTTGAAGATATCGACCTTCAGGAAGAAGTAGATGCTTTGCGCGAAGAAATACCGCAAACCAACTCCGAAACCAAGATCAAGAAGTTCAGCAAGCGCCTGAAAATTCTCGAGGCCTTCCTGTATTCCGGCAATAAGCCGGGCGATATGGTGATGACTGTTCTGCCGGTTCTGCCACCGGACCTGCGCCCGCTGGTTCCTCTGGACGGTGGCCGCTTTGCGACATCTGACCTGAACGACCTGTATCGCCGGGTAATCAACCGGAATAACCGCCTCAAGCGCCTGCTGGAACTGAATGCTCCAGATATTATCGTGCGTAACGAAAAGCGGATGCTTCAGGAAGCGGTGGATGCGCTGTTGGACAACGGCCGTCGCGGTCGTGCCATCACTGGCACCAACAAGCGTCCGCTGAAGTCCCTTGCCGATATGATCAAAGGTAAGCAGGGTCGCTTCCGTCAGAACCTGCTGGGTAAGCGCGTTGACTACTCCGGTCGTTCCGTAATTGTTGTAGGCCCGTATTTGCGCCTGCACCAGTGTGGTCTGCCTAAGAAAATGGCACTTGAGCTGTTCAAGCCGTTTATTTTCTCCAAGCTTGAGCATCGCGGCCTGGCTACCACCATTAAAGCTGCAAAGAAGATGGTTGAGCGCGAAGAAGGCGTCGTCTGGGATATTCTGGATGAGGTCATTCGTCAGCACCCGATCATGCTTAACCGCGCGCCGACACTTCACCGTCTGGGCATTCAGGCGTTTGAGCCAGTACTGATCGAAGGTAAGGCAATTCAGTTGCACCCATTGGTTTGTGCGGCATACAACGCTGACTTCGACGGTGACCAGATGGCGGTACACGTACCGTTGACTCTGGAAGCCCAGCTTGAAGCCCGTGCGCTGATGATGTCCACCAACAACATCTTGTCACCTGCTAATGGTGAGCCGATTATTGTTCCGTCCCAGGACGTTGTACTCGGCCTCTATTACATGACGCGTGAACGTAAAAGTGCGTTGGGTGAGGGCATGGTGTTTGCCGACATCAAAGAAGCTCACCGTGCGTATGGTGCAGGCCAGGTAGACCTGCAGGCAATCGTCAAGGTGCGCGTGAAGGAAGTTGCCATTCTTGAAAATGGTGAGCGTACTGAAGAGTACAAGATCGTGGACACCACGGTCGGTCGTGCTCTGTTGTTTGATATTGTGCCGGATGGCCTTTCTTACGACCTGGTCAACAAGCCGATGGTCAAGAAGGCGATCTCGAACCTTATCAACATCTGCTACCGTGATGCAGGGCTGAAAGAGACAGTTATCTTCGCTGACCAGCTCATGTATACCGGCTACCAGTACGCTACCGTATCGGGCATCTCTATCGGCTTCAACGATTTTGAGATCCCGCCGGAGAAATATGAGTTGGTGGATGCTGCTTCTCAGGAAGTGAAGGATATCGAGACCCAGTACGCCTCTGGTCTGCTTACTCAAGGTGAGAAGTACAACAAGGTAATCGACATCTGGTCACGGGCCAACGACAAAGTTTCCAAAGCCATGATGGAACGTCTGGCGAAGGAAAAAGTCGTTGATGCTGACGGCAACTCCATCAAGGGTGAAGATGGCGAAGACCTGATGCAGGAGTCTTTCAACTCTGTCTACATGATGGCTGATTCAGGCGCTCGGGGTTCTGCTGCGCAGATTCGTCAGCTGGCCGGTATGCGTGGTCTGATGGCCAAGCCGGATGGCTCTATCATCGAGACACCGATTACCGCTAACTTCCGTGAAGGCCTGAACGTACTTCAGTACTTTATTTCGACTCACGGGGCTCGTAAGGGTCTGGCCGATACGGCGTTGAAGACCGCTAACTCCGGTTATCTGACTCGTCGTCTGGTTGATGTGTCGCAGGACCTTGTAGTTACCGAAGAAGATTGCGGTACCGAAGAAGGCCTGCTGATGACACCGCACATTGAAGGCGGCGACGTTGTTGTGCCTCTGGGTGCTCGTGTGCTGGGCCGCGTTACTGCCCGGGATGCGTTTACTCCGATAGATAAGGATAATGCCGTTGTTCCTGCCGGCACCTTGCTGGATGAGAAAACGATTGAAGCGCTTGAAGGCGCTGGTGTGGACGAGGTTTGGGTTCGTTCTGCGATCACCTGTGAGACTCGCCACGGCATCTGTTCCAAGTGCTACGGCCGTGACCTTGCCCGCGGGCATCGTGTGAACGTGGGCGAAGCCGTTGGTGTTATCGCGGCCCAGTCCATTGGTGAGCCGGGAACCCAGCTGACCATGCGTACGTTCCACATCGGTGGCGCTGCGAGTCGGGCGTCTGCAGTCGATAATATTCAGGTCAAGCATGGTGGTACCGTACGCCTGCATAACCTGAAATCCCTGGAGAAAACAAACGGTTCGTTGGTAGTTATCTCCCGCTCATCTGCTCTGGCGATTGCTGACGATCAGGGCCGTGAGCGCGAGTGGTACAAGCTGCCTTACGGCGCAGTGCTCTCTGTGAAGCACGGCGATAATGTTGAGGCGGGTGTTGTGGTGGCGAAGTGGGATCCACACACTCATCCGATCATCGCGGAAGCTGAGGGTACAGCCAAGTTCGTCAACATGGATCAGGGCATTACTGTCCGCACCCAGACCGACGAGCTCACGGGCCTGTCGACCATGGAAGTTATCGATCCGAAGGAGCGTCCGGCGGCTGGTAAAGATATCCGTCCGGCAATCCAGATGGTTGACGAATCGGGTAACGATGTAGATCTGCCTGGAGGCGGTGCGGCGATTTTCTTCATGCCGGCGAACGCCCTGGTGACTATGGCTAACGGCGCGCGTATCGAATTGGGCGACGTGGTTGCCCGTATTCCTCAGGCGAGCTCTAAGACACGAGACATCACAGGTGGTCTGCCAAGGGTTGCCGATCTGTTTGAAGCGCGTCGACCAAAAGAGTCGTCTATCCTCGCTGAAATCAGTGGCATGATCTCTTTCGGTAAGGAAACCAAAGGCAAGAAGCGCTTGGTGATCACTCCGAGAGATGCAGATCCTTATGAGGTTCTGATTCCCAAGCATCGCCAGATGAACGTGTTCGAAGGCGAAACTGTTGAGAAGGGCGAGGTGATTTCTGATGGCCCGTCCAACCCGCACGACATTCTGCGTCTGCTGGGTGTGGTTGCATTGGCGAAGTACATTACCAATGAAATCCAGGACGTATACCGTTTGCAGGGCGTAGTGATCAACGACAAGCACATTGAAGTAATCGTGCGCCAGATGTTGCGCAAAGTTGAAATCACCGATCCGGGTGATACTCAGCTGCTGTCTGGTGACTCGGTGGAAATCAACAAAGTGCTTGAAGCCAACGAAGAGGCGAACGCTTCTGACAAAGAGCCGGCACGGTTTGAACGTTTGTTGTTGGGTATCACCAAGGCTTCTCTGGCGACCGAGTCGTTTATTTCTGCAGCTTCGTTCCAGGAAACGACGCGGGTACTTACCGAAGGTGCAGTTACAGGTAAGCGTGATTACCTGCGCGGCCTGAAAGAAAACGTCGTGGTTGGTCGCCTTATTCCAGCTGGAACCGGTCTGGCCTATCACGCCGAACGTCGACGCAAACGCGAACTGGAAGAGCAGGGCGTTACTGCAGCCGATGTTGAAGAAGCTCTGAGTGCCGAGCTCAACCGCGGAGGTTGAGCCAGGTAGACCATCTCCGTGTAGTTACTTATGCGGAGGTGGTTAAAAAGAGATCAGTCATCTTGACTGTCAGGGGGCGCGGGCTTAAACTTGCGTCCCTTAAATTTTACCCCCTTTGTTGGGGGTAAGTTTCATTGATATGGTTTTTTGGAGTTTGCTTACATGGCAACGATTAATCAGTTGGTGCGTAAGCCTCGTAAGCGCAAGGTAGCCAAGAGCGACGTTCCTGCTCTTCAGGCCTGTCCTCAGCGCCGTGGTGTTTGC
>NZ_JBLXHQ010000048.1:0-7895 GCF_048259445.1 Marinobacter sp.
CGCAAACCATGGAAGAAATCATCGCCAGGGTCGAAGCGGTTGATTTGGAACGCGTCCGCGAGGCCGGCAAGGCATTGCTAACCGGGACGCCGACGATTACCGCCCTTGGCCCGGTAAAAGACATGCCGGGTTATGATGATCTGTCAGCACGCTTGCGCGTCTGATTTAGGATTTGTTTTTTAAGGCCACGTCAAAAATTTGACGTGGCCTTTTTTATTTGCGTGTCGTTGCACGCAACACCGGTTCTACGGCAATGATGTGTTGCTGATATGCAGAGGCCGGGGCTTCGAGACGCTGTTGCATGGCATCGACCGCCGCCTTGACCAGTTTGCCCGCGTTCTGGCGAATGGTTGAGAGGTTGTAGGACAGCCATCCGGTCTGATCGATATCGTCAAATCCGAGTATTTGAATATCTTCGGGGATGCGCAATCCATGCCGGTAGCGCAAACCATCCATCACACCCAGTCCGATCAGGTCGGTACCGCAAAATACACCGTCGATCTTGTCAAGATGTGCGGCAATCTGATCGGCGGCATGCAAGCCCGATGCATAGGATTGACCGTCGATTTCGACCATTTGTAAAGGGACATTTTCCTTTTGGCAGCGACTTACATATGCATCTATCCGGCCATTTACCGAATATGTCGGTATTCGGGGGGATATTGCGCAAAACTTCTGAACACCGGCCGATTTCAGTAAGTCGAAAGCAAGTTGTCCGCCTTGGTTTATATCCATACTGACTTGGTCGGCACCCGTCACATTGGCCTCGCGATTGACGAGGACGACGGGGATGCTCAGACGATTACATTCAGCAATGATGCTTTCCGGTGGTGTGCCAGAGGTAATGATCATGCCCGCTACGTTGTAGCTGAACAATGAGGATGTCAGATTGTCGATATCGTCCGGGGTTTCAGCACTTAGAAGGATTGGGCAATAGCCTCGGCGAACAAGTTCGGCTGCGGTGATTTTGATCTGCTTGGCGCGGAACGGCGATTCCGCTGCAGAAGCCACGACCCCGACCAGACTGGATCTGCGGCTTTGCAGACTGCGGGCCAGAAAATTGACGTGATAACCCAGCTCTTTGGCCGCAGCCATGACCCGTTTTCGGGTTTCGGTGGAAATGCTGGCACCGTCAGTAAAGGCGCGTGATACGGCCGAACGTGAAACCCCGGCGAGGATTGCAACATCATAGGAGGTCGCCGCTTTGCCTAAAGGCGGTGTCATGCGAAAAACCGTTCATAGCAACGCCGAAACCCGAAGGCATCGGATAGATTTACGTAATCGGGGCGGTGAAGAATGATTTTCTCGAATGTGGCAATGTCCGTTCCCATATAGGCAATCATGCTGGCAACGCCGTGTTTTTGGCATTGTGCTATGTCATCCATATCTTCGTCAGGTGTGAATTCAATGATCGCCGCACCAAGATCGGCAATTGCCTCGTCAAGGCTGCTGTAATCCTGTCGGCGTGTCATGATTTTGGCTGTTTTGCAAAGCTGACGCAAGTTGCCGAGAATCTGACGGTCAAAGGACCAGAAGAAACACCTGTCAAGGCAGTCTGCGATATCTACGGCTTTCAGAATAGGTTCGACAGGCCCGGTTTTGAGTTCCAGATACAGATGACCGTCATATATCCGTGCAATATCGAGAACGTCGTCGATTTGCGGAATGGCTAACCCGGCAAAAGCCCGCGCGAACCATTTGCCGGCATCAAGTTTGCGCAGATCCGCCAGACTTTTGGTGGCGACCATTCCCTGGCCGTTGGTGGTTCGGGCCAGATCGGCATCATGCATGATGATCGGCATTTCATCGCTACTGCTGCGAATATCGCATTCGACATGCGAAAAACCGGCCGCAAATGCACAATGCATGCTGGCAGTCGTGTTTTCGGGCAAAAGGCGCTCAGCCCCGCGATGACAGACGATTTTGACCGGCCAGTCGGCATTTGGTCGAAACGGATTGACCAGTTCTGGCTTGTTGCTGCAAATGCCCAGAACCGGCAATGCGCGAAGTCGGGCCATGATGTCGGGCCGTTCTTCGTGCCATAGAACGATTTGCTGTCCTTGTGATTGCGCCTTGGCGATCAGGTCGGGCGTAACAAGGCAGTCGGGACGGGATGTCATATTTTCCCAGCATAAATGCAGGATGTCGAAATTCTCGGTTCCCTCGAAAGGGTCCGCGTCGGCCCGGATCAGTGTTGCCCGCGGATATGGACAATCGGTTTTTCCGAGATCGATAAGAATATCGCGATCAAATGCTCCGAGAATGGCTTTTTCGATATGCGCGGCACGGAGCTGCTCCAGAACAGGGTGGGCAGCGTCATATGCTTTTATATCAGCATAGATACCGATATCGTTCCGTTGTGCCAGGGCCAGAACATCGCTAAAGCGCGCAATGGGATAGCCTGCATCCTTTGAGGCAAGGGTGATTTCGTCAAAAGTCATATTGGCGATTTGCCGTTTACCACCATCATCATCAATGATTTCGGGATCATGCCAGACAACGACAATTCCATCCCGGCTGAGACGTAAGTCGACTTCAAAGAAATCGGCCCCCAATGCGTGCGCCAGTTCAAAAGATGCCAACGTGTTGTCCGGTGCATAATCGCTGGCCCCACGATGAGCGATGGAATAGGGCCGGTCTGGTGACATCCAGGGGCGGACGGTTTTGCGGGAGCCGGTCAAATGCGTTCTCCCTGTCCGTCAAAGGCCAGAAGATGCTGGCTTGCTATTCCCCACTGAATCGTATCACCAGGGTTCAAATGATCATTTGCGGGCTGGATCGAGCACAAAACCCCGCCATCGGACAAGGCGACATCATACAGATTTTCCCGCCCCTGAGTTTCGATGGCCAGAATATGTCCGGAAATTTCGTTGCCAAATTGCGGGCCAAAATGCTCGGGGCGTATGCCCAAGTTTATTTTGTCTGGCAGGTTCGATTGTTTCAGGTGTTGGGGGCGTGGTAAAGCCGCACCGCCAGCAATCATTTGATTTTCGTGAAGTTCGGCA
Source organism: Marinobacter sp. (assembly GCF_048259445.1). Classification (GTDB taxonomy): domain Bacteria; phylum Pseudomonadota; class Gammaproteobacteria; order Pseudomonadales; family Oleiphilaceae; genus Marinobacter. The sequence goes on from NZ_JBLXHQ010000048.1 coordinate 3,006, forward strand.
GGCATGAAACGGATCGGGGGATTCCCCAAGAATTCAGCAACAAACATATTGGCCGGGTTGGCATACATTTCCCTGGGTTTGTCGAGCTGAACAACTTTGCCCTTTTGCATCAGGGCAATACGATCACAAATCGACATTGCCTCGACCTGATCATGGGTAACAAGGATGGCGGTGATTCCGGTTTCCGACTGAATTCGCCGAATTTCCGAACGCATTTCCAGCCGCAGTTTGGCATCCAGATTAGCAAGCGGTTCATCAAGCAGCAGAACGTCGGGGCGCCGGATTAAGGCCCGGGCAAGGGCCGTGCGCTGTTGTTGTCCCCCGGAAATATTGGCCGGTTTGCGTTCAAGTAAATCACTGATCTGCACAAGTTCGGCAATGTCGGCAACCTTGCGACGAATTGTTGCCCGGTCGGCCTTTTGCACGACAAGGGGGAAGGCAATATTTTCAAAGATGCTCATGTGTGGGTACAAGGCGTAGTTTTGGAACACCACGCCGACATTGCGTTTTTGCGACGGCAGATTGGTTACGTCCTTGTCGCCGAACAGCAACTGTCCTTCGTCCATGCGGTGGATGCCGCAAATTGAAAAAAGACTGGTTGATTTGCCGCAACCCGAAGGGCCAAGAAGCGCGATCATTTCGCCGCTTTCTATTGTCAGCGAGACATTGTCGACAACGGCTTGTCCGTCAAAACGTTTGGTGAAATTGCGCAGCTCGATTTTCATCAGCCTTTCGTGCCTCCGCCGTAGATGTTCATAAGTTTTCTTTGGAAAATCATGTAGGTGATGATGACCGGAATGACATAGAACAAGCCGACCGATTTCATCAGGTTGAAGTCGATGGAGCTTTCGTCCGCGAGCATTGTGGCAAGATAGACCGACAGTACCTGTGACTTATTGCCCGGTGCCAAAACCAGCGGCAAGACAAGCTCGCTCCATGCTGTCAGGAAGGAAAAAACCAGCAGCGCCATCATTCCGGGTTGGACCTGTGGAAGGACAAGTTTGCGCCATACGGTAAATCGGCTGGCACCGTCCTGTACGCCGGCCATTTCGATTTCCCAGGGAACATTGTCGTAAAACCCCTTCATGATCCAGATCCCAAAGGGAAGCTCAAGTGCGCTTTTAACCATGATGACGCCGATCAGGCTGTCATAGAGGCCGAGCGTTTGCAGGATCAGAAAAATGGCGATGATCAATGTGATTGTCGGAAAGGCATGCAGCATGATCAGCCCGCTAAGAAAAAACCGGCGAAACGGGATGTTGAGCCGCGAAAGCGCATAACCCGCCGTCAGAGAGATCGCCAGAATGGTCGTGGCTGTGGTGATGGAGAACACAAAAGTGTTCAGCGTAACCCGCCAGATATTGGCGCTGCTGTTTTCTGTGGTTTGCCATAGAAAACGCCAGTGTTCGAAGGTGATCTCGTCGGGGATCAGAGTTCCCGGTTGTGTGTTGGTGATGGTGTCGACGATCAGATAAAAACACATGATCAGTAATGGTAGCGAAAGCAGGGATAACAGAATGATCATCGGCGCAGCTTTGAAATTTCTGCTTTGTATTGGCATGCCTGCCTCCTATCGTTCGATCCGCGGTTTACTTACAAGGTCGCGGAAATTGAACAGCCTCATATAGACAAGGCTTGCTGCGATCCCGATGGCGACAAGTATCAGGGCGAATGCTGCGCCATAGCCGTACTGCAAATTGCCGCTATAGTTTCTCAGTGCAGTATGAAAGGCCGCCAGCGCCCAGACTTCGGTGCTTTTGCCCGGTCCGCCATCCGTGGTCAGCAGGATGTGTTCAAACGATGCCAGTAACGACAGTGTTTCATAGGAGGTAAGAAACAGAATTGGCCATCGAAGTTGCGGTAAAATAATGTGCCGGATCTGTTGGAATCGTGATGCGCCATCGACTTCGCTGGCATGGAGCATTGATGCCGGGATTGATCGAATGGCGCTTGAAAACAGGATCATGCCCAAAGATGCACCGACGGATCCGTTGATCAGGATGATCGTGACCCAGGCGTGGGTTGACGTCTGCATCATCCAGTTTTGTGCCGGAATGCCCAGCGGGGCGAGGATAGTGGATAGAAATCCCGTATCCCAGGTGAACCATTTCCACATCAGGACATAGAGAACGGGGGGCAGTATCCGTGGCAGGAACCAGATGGTGCGAAATGTATTTGCAAATCCTTCTGGCATGTAAAACGTTGAAATCGCCAGAAACAAGCCAAAACCAATATTGAATACAAGCGTTAAGGTCACATAAGCCAACGTATTCAGCGCGTAGCGCCAAGTGGCCGGTAATGAAAACAGGCGTTTGAAATTATTGGTTGTCCATTGCCAGCCGGTATAGGCGACCGAGGTTACCGCAGGAATATCGGCCTGTACGGCGCCGGTTTGTATTACAGCCGTGATGAAATCGACTTTGCTGGTGAAACGCTGATTCAGGATCGAGGTGCCGAAAAGATCGGCGGCCTTTTTGCGATCACGGGGGGACCGAATGCGGTGTTTCATGTCCTTTAGGGCACGTTCAAGTTCGCCACGATTTTTGAAGATGTCGTTGTTGTGGCGTTCCTTTAGCTCATTGGCGATTTCGGTGCCGAATTCCTGTGCCAGCAGCAACAGGCCGTGGTCGTCGACCTGATAGGTGGTATCGGCCAGGGCATCCAGCGTTTTTTGGGAAACACCGTGCGCCTGCATTTCGTCAAGGTTGTTGGGCGATAATAGGTAATCACCCCCGGAAATACCGGTTGCGGTACTCATATTGGTAAATGAAAAAACGGCAGTCATCACGACGGGGGCAAAAAAAAGGAACCCGACGATTAACAGTGCGGGTGTTAAAAATCCCACGCCCAGCCAACTGATATGTTTCATGACAATCTTACTTTTTGATGCCGAGGAACAGGGCAAAGGAAATAGACTTCCCTTGCCCTGTAAAAATCGGAATAGGCGTTATCGGATGATCAGGTCGTCGCCAAGTGCGGCTTTCATTTCCTGTTCCACCTCGGCAACGGCGTCTTCAGGACTTTTGATACCGCCCCAGGCGGCTTCAAGGCCCTTCCACATGATCTGCGAGAACTGACCATATTTCTGATTGTTCGGTTGGGCGTTGGCATAAGGCAGCAGGCGTGCGGTCGCTTCGCGGGCCCAGCGGTCATTTGCATAGAAATCAATATCCTGCTCCAGCGGGCTGATGCCCAGATGTGCGGATTTGATGGCATGCAATGCGTTGATACGGGGTTCGCTGGCAATCTTGATAAGTTTGGCAGCAATTTCCAGTGTATCTTCATCCCCCTGCTTGGCTAACAGATATACCAGCGGATGGGTGATGGTGTTCGGACGCCCTTCATCCTTGTTACCCTTGGGTATTAAGGAGAACTGGATCGTGCCAAAGAAATCCTCGTTGCCTTCCTTTATATAGCGCGCGTAATGCCAAGTTCCCCCGTGCCAGATAGCGGCCTTGCCGTGGGAGACTTCATTGTACCATTGGTTCCATTCTGTTCCGATGTGGTTCCTGCGGGTTACCCCGGCATTCACACAATCAACAAAGAACTGGTAGAAATCAGTCATGCTTTTGCGGTCAAGCAGCAGCTTGCCGGTTTCGGGATCGACCAGTTTGCCGCCAAAGGATTGATAGAACTGGGCATAATCCGGCCCATTGGAAACACGGGGATAGAAGCCATAGCCTTTTTCGACAATGCCTGCGTTAACGGCTTTTTTGGCGTCTTCCAGAACGTCGTGAAGGGTGTAGTCACCAGTTGCAACCCGTTCTGGCAGGGCATCAATTTGCGCGTCGCTATATCCGATTTTGCGCATCGTATCGCGCCAGAAAAACATCGGGCGGCTTTCTGAATCCTGTGGGATGCCCCACTGCACATTTCCCAGACGGGCGATGCTGATAAGGTTGGGGTATATATTGTTGGTCGGCCAGGAATCGATGTCGATATAATCCTCGATTGGCACGATATAACCAGCTTGGGCCCAGGGCGCGATGTCGAGATGGCTGGTTACGGCAATATTCGGGGCTTTACCGGCCTCGGCGGCCAGTGTGAAGGCCTGCTTGAACTGATCCCATCCACCAAAGTCCCGGCGTTTTTCCACCTGGATGTTCAGTTCTTTACCCTCAAGAGCGTATTCGCGTTCGAGCATGTCGGCAGCCATTTCGATGGCCTCGAGGCGGTAAGCATCAGGTGGGTTGGTACCACCCGCCCAGACGCTGATCGTGTAATCTTCAGCAAAGGCCGGGGCGGCGGCGAGCGACAGCATGGCTGCTGCAATGGCCGAGCTGTATAGCTGGGTACGGTTCATGCGGATCTCCTTTGATTAGGCGGGTGCGACAGGCAATGGGAAAAGCAGGCCGGTGGTTTTGCACACGTGTGCAATTGATGTGTTTTTAACCGCCTAAAAAGTCACTGAGCTGACGGTTTTATAAAAGTTTGGTTGCAGTTTTCCGGCTTGGCCAAGCTTTGTCGGGCGTCAGATTGGTCGTTTGGGGCCGGTATCCGTGCTTTTTGTGTATATTCTGATCTATGAAAGTCGGAGTTTGCGGCCATATCGAACGGGGGAATTTTGGTGCATGGTCGGTCGATATTTGTTCGCCAAGTTGGGCGGTCATTGTACAGGGCGTGCGTTGTTTCTTTTGCCGGAAGGAAATCGTTGGTGTATCCGGTTAGGACAGGTATCAGGTGAGGCAAATCACGACATGCATTACGCATTTGACATTGGCGGATCGAAAATCGAATTCGGGGCGTTTGACGCGGCGGGTGATATCCAGTCCCACATCAAAGTGCCGACACCGGCCGATGATCGTGATGCTTTTGTCGCGGTCATTGCCGGGGTGATTGGCGATGCCGATGCTGAGTTTGGTGCGGCTTCTGATATCGGTATCAGTTTTG
>NZ_JBLXHQ010000049.1:0-7332 GCF_048259445.1 Marinobacter sp.
GGGTTTCTTTTTACCAAAATAAAGACTGGACTGCTCACGGGGCGCACGTTAGTATAAATGTACATTTGTACAAAACAACATTTAAACAAAAGGACAAACAGCCATGAGCACCCAAGACAAAATCGCAAAAGCACAAGAAGCAGCCGAAGCACTAGCCGATGCCCTGATGGAACTGAACTCAGCAGCGAGCCACGAAAACACCAGCGCCGGATGCCTGCTCCACATGCTGGTAATGCCACAAATAAAAGCAGCGGCAGACATAAGCAGCCAGCTGCAGCAAATACAAACCGGCTACAACTTCAAGCCAGAATAAAAAAGGCGGCACTCGCCGCCCTTTCCCTACCCGCTCACCTTTTCACGGGACACCCACGGAAGGGTGATCTTATCTGGAGTGGTACCGAACTTATTAGCCAGGAAGGATTTGAGGCGCTCCTCGTTTACCATGCCATCTTCCATAAACTGATCGCGATTCTCGCGCCAGGCTTTCCATACAGCCAGCTGCTCCTGGGTTAATTGCACGTCTGAGGCTTCAACATCCCATTTTTTACCATCACAATCCTTGCCACTGGCACCACAGCCATCAGGCGTGTATGTGGCCATGGCCAATTGGCTGCCCTGACCTGCCGCAAACGGGGCAACCTCAAGCCATACCTGGGCAAGGTCTGCGTCTGTTTGATCCTGTAGAGCCTTAGCAGCGGCTTTGGCTGTTTCCGCTCTATCTGCCTGAGTAAGTGCGGTCGGAGCTGTAATCACCCAGCGGAGGCGCTTTCTGCCCGCAAAACTGGTGTCATCTTTACCAATGACCTGATACTCATGAGCCACACCTTTAGCCACTGCCGGTGCCTGCTCAACAGGATCAGCAACCAAGCCGATGAGCAAAAGAAGCACCAACATACCAAGGCCATAGAATTTAAGCACTCGACCACGGGTTTCCTGCTTAATCCAGGCTGGCTTTATCAACCCAGCCACAAAGGCAAATAACACAACAATAAATAATAACGATAGGAATACATCCATCCCATTAACTCCTCTTTTCAATCAAAAAGATAAAGGGTATGGGTGAATTAGGAAGTAGACAAGGAAGGAAGTGCAACAGGAAGGATATTTGAGAGGATAAGCCCGGTTCCCCGGGCATTAATTCGCAGTGAATGATGTGGTGTAACCACCGCCACCGACTCGATGCTCTACACGAACGGCAACGTAATCACCCGTAAAGCCATCACGCCAGCCACCTGACAAGGTGATCGGGCTTTCAGCAATGACCAGAGGATTACCAGGCAAGGTGATATCAAGATTCTTACGGCCACGCTGCAAAGAAGCCAACTCAGAGGCCGCTGCCGCACGGGCTTCTTCGGCGGTAGGGTAAGTCTTTCGCAGTGTCTTACCTGGTTTAGTCTTATCCCCGACCGTTTCACCAGTGCGCCGCGCTTTGGCCTTGTCTTGCCAGTACGCAACAACATGGCCAATGTCAGAACGATCAGCAAGCACAAGCCGATAGGTCGTCACATCAGACTTGGCCAGAACGATTGGCGGCAAGTCCTTCCCGCTGACCGTTTTCCCAAGGTTACGTGGAGCAAACAACAGGTTAGGACCAGCAGGCTTTGAAATTGCATCGTACTCTTTCGCCAGCCTGGTCAAAAAGTGCAGATCACTTTCTCCGGTCTGGTCTATATGCTCGATGAAAGTGGCGGCCAATTGCTCCGCAACCTTGGGCTGCAAATTATGCTCACCGGCAACCGCTCGAACTATATCGTCTATGGTGACTTTATCCCACGAGCGGGTCTTGCTGGTTTTCAACTCCTGGCGAAGGTCAGCACCCCTGGCACGAATCACAATCTTGTCGGGTGGACCAGAAAGCTCTGGCTCATCCACAACAAACTCGCCCATGTAAGCTAGGCCCGTTTCTTCATACCCCAAATGCACCGCCAGACGGGCCCCCTTGCGGGGCACTGCCAATACCCCGTCAGCATCATCAACCGAAATGGTCAATGCATCAGACTGGAAGCCCGCCTCGTCAGTGATGGTCATTTCTATCAGGCGCTCGGCAATCCGGGAGGTAATATCCCGGTCGTCGGCAAAAACTCGGAATTGTGGGCGCATAGGTCAATCAAACAGTGAGATTTTCGGAAGCTCCGGGGTCTCTGGTTTCGAGATCTCCGGCAGTTGAATAATCAGGCCAGCGGGAAGCCGTGGACCGTACTCAGCCAGACCAGGGTTCAATTCATAAACCTGGAGAGCATAGTCAGAGCGGCCATATTGGCGGTAACAAATGTCATCCACCACATCCCCGTCCTTGGTTCTATACTCCACCGGTCACCCCCTTGTATCGGTCTCCGTAGTAAAGCAGCTCCAGGCTAAAATCCAGCTTGCGGGCTTGGCCGTTACGATGAAACACCGTGGCGTTCTCCCGGATACTGGTAATACACCAAAAACCAAGCACCTCACCAATACCGGAAACCAACTGCAGAGGCTGACCAAGGCCAGCCTGAGCGGCCATGGCATCCACTTGCCTTAACCCGCCTTTGTATTCTGGATAAATCACCCCATTCAGGCTGCGCTTAAACTCCCCACGACCGACAAACTGAGGTGCGGCCATGTTGCCAAAACGCTGCTGAGTGGGCCAAAGAAACGACAGCTCCCGGGTGAATGCCTGGTAAGCTGCCGTATCCACAGAAAAGCGGTACTGACCAAGGGCCAGCATATAACTGGCTGCCCGTTCCGTGGGCAGCGTTTGGTTTGCTAAGTCTCTTGCCAGGGCCTCCGCCTGGTCTCGGTAGTTAAGAGTCATACAGGTCTCCACGGTGTTTCGCCTGCTGCTCATGCATCAGTTGCATGAACTGCTTGCGCACCTCAATAGCCAACTCTTGGGTATTCATGCCCTGATTTCCCTGAACGTGAATATCCAGCTGACCGATAGAAATTGTGGTACCACCGCCTGCCATGACTGGCTGGCTAGCCGCCAAGGCTGGTATCGATGCCGGTTGAGGAACAGAAACAGCCGGTGCCTGATACGTGGCCACGGTTTCCTGGTACACAGGTGAAAGCTGTACCGGCTCCGCTGCCGCTGGCATGGCTGCGGCACTGGCAGCAATCACACCTGCAGCTGCTGCCGCTTTGGGTGCGCTCACGCGCTTGGCCGCTTCCACTTGTGGTTCAGGTACCGAAGGCTTGACCACCTCAAGGCGGGCAACAGCCTCCGCTTGCTGGCGGGTCTTTTCAGCCTCGGCCAATTGCTCAAGATTAGGCCCTGACTCTTTGGCCTGTTCGTCTCCGCCACCAAAGCCGAAGAATGACTTCACTTTGCTAACAGCACTACCAAGCCAGTCCAGCTTGCCCTTAATCCAGTTAAAAGCAACGCCCCAGCCCTTCATCATCAAGCCGATAGGCGACCACTCGAACACGGTTTTAAGCGCGTCCCAGAGGGAAAAGGCACCAGACTTAATACCTTCCCATGCCGCACCAGCCACACCGACCGCCCAGCTGATCAAGTTGACCAGGTTGGTAATGCCAGCGATCACCAATTTGACCGGGAACAGCAGAATATTCAGCGCCGCACCGACGAACTGACCAAAACTGGTACCGGCACTGGTGGCGGCCTGCAATGACTCCGCGCTGGCGTTAACCGGCTGAAACAACCGACCAAACCAGTCAAACACTGCTTTCACACCATTCCAAACCCAGCCAAGCGCATCACCAATCGGTGACAATGCAGCAAACAAACCTGAGCAGGACTGGATAACCGGGGCGAACCCCTGAATAAATCCATCCCAAAAACCAGAAAGGAAGGCTTTCAGCGGCTCGAAATACTTGTAAATCAGCACCCCAAGCACAGCAATCAATGCAACAACCGCCGCAATGATCCAGGTGATAGGGTTAGCCAAAATCGCCGTATTTAGGGCCCACTGTGCAGCTGTCACCAATCCCATACGGACGGCTGTCAGCTGGCTAATCGCACCAAAGGCGGTCATGCCGTACCGGGTCATGGCCATCATGCTGTTAATGCTTGCCATAGCCAATAACAGCGGCGCACCGGCAGCAGCCAAAGCGCCCACTGCAGCACCGGCAATAGTTAACACTCGCACCAGACCAGGATGGGCTTCCGCCCACTTATCCACGCCTCGGGTAACTTCGGTCAACCAGGTGGAAACATCCTTAACCACCGGCAATAAAGCATTGCCCAGAGTAATTTGTAGAGATTCAGCAGCAGACGATAGCTCCTTGAGCTTGCCCTTTGCGTTATCCCCCATTTTATTCGCCACCTGAGCGGCACGACCGTTGGCATTATTCACCACTTCCAGGTACTTGGTGATACCGCCTGCCCCTTCCTGGGACAGCAACTCAGCCATACCGGCTGCCGGTTCTTCACCAAACACATCTTTCAGCACCTGGAGCTTTTCAGCGGAGCCCATGTTCTCGGTGGCCTCGGCAATATCACCGATGATTTCCACCATGTTGCGCATGTCTCCGCTGGCATCCTTGGTACTCACCCCCAAACGCTCCAGGGTTTTCGCAGCTGCTCCGGTCGGAGCGGCCAAGCGGCTCACCATGGCGCGAAGTGTGGTACCTGCCTGCGAACTCTTGATGCCGACGTTACCCAGCAAACCTGCCATCGCGGCAGTTTCTTCCAGGCTCATACCCGCCTGACGTGCAACCGGAGCCACGTATTTCATGGTCTCGCCAAGCATCGTCAGGTTAGTGTTTGCCGTGGTAAACGTAGCCGTCAGAACATCAGATACCCGGGACATCTGCTCCGGTTTCATACCAAAACCGGAAAGAATATCTGAGGCAATATCAGAAGTGGCGCCTAAGTCCGTAGCCCCCGCTTTCGCCAAATCCAAAAGACCAGGCATTGAGGCAATGATCTGATTCGTCTTAAACCCGGCCATGGCCAGGTACTTCATGCCATCGGCAGATTCTGAGGCACTAAAAGACGTTTCCGCCCCCAAACGGCGGGCCGTAGCGGTTAGCGTAGATAGCTGGTCGTCTGTCGCATTGGCTACCGCTGCCACGCCAGCCATCTGCTCCTCAAAGTCCGCCGCAACCTGCATCGGACCACCAAGCGCCTGCTTGATAGTCTGACCGGCTTGCTGCGCACCAAAGGCCGCCACCGTCATGTTTGCAGAGACCTGCATGCTCTTTTGCAGGCGTTCTTTAGACTTGGCCACACGGGCTTCTATCTCTGCGATTCTCTCCAGCTTTTTGGCCTGCCGGTCAAACTCTTGGTTTAACTGACTGGCCTCCTGCTTCGCCTTCGACTGAGCCCCGGCAAGGTCCTTGGTGGACACTCCGGCTCGATTCAGTGCCTGGCGCATTTCTTGGAGCTTTTGGGTCTCCTGCAGGTGCGCTTGTTCAAGCTGGTTAACTTGACTCTTCGCTCGCTCAAACTCTTTGTTGAGCGATTTATTATCCCGCTCAACTTTACGGAATTCTTGCCCTAGCTTGTTAGCTTCTTTTTGGGCTTGTTTAAACCGATACGTCAGGAGATCATTAGGCTGTTCAGCAGCCTTCATCTCCTGGGCCAGCTCGGCCACCTGCCTTTCTGCTGCCGCAAGCTCAACTTTGAGTCTTTTGGTCGGGCCCTCTGATTCTTTTATCTGGATGGCAAGCTGCTGGACTTCTCCCTTCGCTTGACTTACTCCAGCTGCAGTATCTCGGCTCTGTTTTAGTAGCTCACGAAAAGCGTTGAACTGGTCGGTCTGAGAATCGATGGCTTTCAGCCGTTCCTGAGTCTTTTTCAGCGACTCAATAACCTGACCAGAAGCTCCCGCCACGTTCTTGAGCGGGGCGCTCATTTTGTCGATGGCTTGGAGCTTGACGGCCAAGTTCATGTTTTTTGATGCCATACGCCACCCAAGAAAAACGGGCTATCTAGTAGCCCTGATTTTTAACCTGGTTCATGGCCTTGAACCGCTCGATGGCCAACTCTCGCCAGCGCATCAGCTCATCAAAGTCCATACCGTCCATTTGCTCCGGCGGCCAATGGAAGACCGCCGCAATATCAGCCCACGCTTCGTCTACTGAGTCGGGAGCTGCTCTTTGGTGAAAAAAGTGGCGACTTCTGTCATCACCTCCAGCAAGTCAGCCGGTTCCAGTTGATAGAAGTGCTGAGCCGTGAAACCGTTCATCGCAATACGAGGCACCAGGTTCGCCACTGCACCGGCATCCATTTGGATCACATCCAGCAACTTGAGGCCACGCAGGTCACCTGGCATGGGTTTGCGCAGGGCGAGGTGTTTCATCTTGCCGCCACCGACCGCGACATCCAGCGTGATCACTTTGTCGGCACCAGGGAACTCCACCGGCTTCACTTCGGTTACTTCTTCCAGCTCAACGGTCAGGTCTTTGTTTTGTTCAGTCATGTTCAAGGCTCTCAATAAAAAAGCGCCCATCTGGGCGCTTGTATTCAATCAGGAAAGGGGCTTACTCGGCGCTCTTGGCCGTGGTTTTGGCTGCCTTTGCAGCTGGCTTACCAATAAAGCCACCGGCCAGCAGGTTTGCTGCCTGACGGGCGGTTAGGTCAAGGGTTTTGTCCACGACCTGCTTTTCATTGCCGTGCATAAACGGCACCAGAACCACGTAGGTCTGCTTTTCAGGTGTCTTAGCCATCTACTGCTCCTTACAGTCCAATCGCTTTACGGGCGGCTTCCAGTAGGTCTGTGCCGTTGATACGGCGGACCATGTTCGGAATGTCGATGAAGACTTTCTCTTCCCCGTCGATTTTTAGCTCAAACTTTTTGAGACCCACGGCCACTTTCAGCTGGGCTTTTTCGCCAGATTTCCAGGTACCGAAGTCCAGCTCTTTCCAGCTGCCGTTCAGCACCATGACCACTTCATGGATTTCCCCGTCCTGCTCAAACGCACCGCGCAGGGTTACGTTGATCATCTTTCCGGGAACTAGGCCATAAGCCGCGAACAGCTCTTTTTCATAGCTGGCCACGGTGAAGTTGCACTCCAGCTTCTCCATGCCCTGGTCAAGCTCAAGCGGGGCGTCCATGCCCCCTGCCTTGAACTCCTCGGTCTTGAGAGTCAGTTTTGGAGGGGTCACTTCCTCCACCACACCTGCATAGCCTTTACCGTCAGCGAACAGGTTCATTGCTCGGATTACTTGCGGTAGCATCTTACACAACCTCCGTCAGATAGCCGTTAACCATGTGGCTGCGGAACGTGATGTGCTCTGCAGGCGCGTAGGCGCTAAAGTCATAATCGAAGTAGACTTTACCCTGTTGAATTTGGTCGGGGCTGTTCAGCTCCGGGTCCACCCAGCACTCACCACCGGCAATCGCACCGATGTTTTTGAGGTGGCGCAGGTAGTTATTCACCCCTTCCGTCACG
>NZ_JBLXHQ010000050.1:0-7294 GCF_048259445.1 Marinobacter sp.
CACTCACAGCGCGAATGCGCTCGTGACCATCGATGTGACCGTGCCCGGTAAATTCGGTTTTACCCTCAATGCCCAAGCCAGCGGCATTGTAATCCATGCCGAATTTGCTGGCCGCCCGCGCGCGCTCACGCTGGCTTTCCATGGCCTTCTCGTAGCCCTCATAATCCAGTGACAAACCGCGCTCACGGGCTATGTCGTTGGTGAGATCCACCGGAAAACCGTAGGTGTCATACAACGTAAAAATGGTTTCCCCGGGAATCACGTCGCCTTTCAGCTCGGCAATGTCCTGCTCAAGCAGGCGCAGGCCTTTATCCAGAGTTTTTACAAACTGCTCTTCTTCCTGCAACAGCACTTTTTCGATCTGCTTCCGGCTGCTGACCAGCTGCGGGAAAGCTTCACCCATCAATTCAACCAGGGCACCGGTCAGCTTGTAGAAGAACGGGCCAGTGGCGCCCAGTTTGTTGCCGTGACGAGCGGCTCGACGAATGATGCGTCGCAGCACAAAACCACGGCCTTCATTGGAGGGCATTACGCCATCAGAGATCAGGAACGCACAGGAGCGGATATGGTCGGCAACCACTCGCAGGCTGGCTTCGGTTGTTGCTGCACCGCCGAAATTTCAGGCGCTTTAACGATCCTGGAACAAATCAATTTCGTAGGTGCTGTACGCCCTGCAATACCGCCGCGATGCGCTCAAGGCCTACCAGTATCCACGGAAGCGACGAGTTCAGCATTTCACCATCAGCAGTACGGTTGTACTGCAGACACGTTCAGATTTCAATGTAACGGTCGCCGTCTTCTTCCGGGCTACCGGGAGGGCCTGACATCCGGCCCGTGATCAAAGAGATTTCGGTACAAGGGCCGCAGGACCGGTATCATATCCGCAGAAGTTATCCGACGCCAGCAGCCACCTTATTATCGCCAATACGAACAATACGCTCGCCAGGAACGCCCACTTCTTTGTTCCAGATATCGAAGCTTCATCGTCTTCCGCATAGACCGTCACCCACAACTTCTCGGTTGCAGGTTCAGCCATTTCTCACCGGTCAGAAGGTCCAGGCAGGTGATGGCTTCACGCTTGAAGTAATCACCAAACTGAGTTGCCCAGCATTTCGAAAAAGGTGTGGTGACGCGCGGTATAGCCCACGTTTTCAAGTCGTTGTGCTTGCGCCAGCATACACACACTTCTGGTGAAGTCGCCAGTGTGGTCGCGCTCTTCCCGACAAGGAAGGTATCCTTGAACTGGTTCGCCCGCGTTGGTAAACGGCGGTGTTGGATCATCCGCTGGAACCGAACTGCTTGGAACAATGGCGTGACCTTGCTGTTTGAAATAATCGAGAACGTCTGTCGCAACTCTGCGGTTTTCATAGCCCTTTGATACCTTTCCAGAAACCGCCGATTAGCCGGCAGGTCCGCGATTGAAATACGAATACTTACATGCGTGTGCAAATCCGCTACTCTAGCACACGCCGAGAACGCGAAAAACGTGAAACCTCATAGGAGACCCCATGCCCGCCGCTTCCACGACGCCGAGGAACTACTACCGCCAGCCACAGCATTAAAGCGGGCATTGGCCGTATCTACGACGGCCTAATCAGCATTGCCGTGTTATTGGTAGCCACCGGGTCACACCATGGTTGCCGGTTGGATAACAGGCTGGATTCTACGAACAAATGGCGAAGCCAGCCAGCTCTCCGGAGACCCCGGGCTGACGTTTGTCCTGTTCCTTGTTCTATATCTGTTCTTTGCTTATTTCTGGACTCGCGCCGGCCAGACGTAGGCATGCAGGTTTGGCGGGTACGCATCGAAAATCTTGACGGCACATCGGTCAGCTGGACCCAATCGCTACTCCGCTACGGAACCGCCTCCGCTGGTTTTCTGGCGATGCTCGGCGGTCATTATCTCGGCGCAGTCACATTGCTACTCACCGTACGGCCATCATCGCGCTGTTTTGCGATCAACGGCCTGTCGGTCACCGACCGCGTTTCCAACAGCGTTGTTGTGGCACTACCCAAACCACGAAGAAATAACCGAGCTCAGGGCCGGCCCAGGTGGCTTCTCATAACACCGCTCCCACCGCGGCATTGATAATCGGTGCCAGCACCGCAATCATCGGGTTGAACCCGTAAACCATACTCATCGGCCCAAGCAGGTCCTGCATATGCTTAAACGGGCCACCAACAAGCCCGTAAACACCCGGAACCCCATGGTGACAGAACGAAGCGGGCCAAATACAAACGAAATGGCCACAAGCACCATCACCGCAGTCCCCAGCGGCATCAACGCCTTTTCAGAACGCCAACCAGTATTGTGCGGCGGTCAGCCTGCTCACCAAATAACGGGCGTAGGTGAACAAGCCTGTCATCGAAAGATTTTCTGGCTACAATCAGCACTAAGCACTTCAGGTGACAGCCCGGTCTCCCAGCAGTGACGCTTGCTCATCACGCACAGTGCGCTCACCCTCCATACGAGTTGTGACCACATTTTTCAGAATCCAGTGATCGCCGTGGAAAACTGCCTTCTCTGCGAAGCTCGATTGAGCCAACTGCCGGTCATCATCAAACTCGAACAGAACCCCACCACGACACCATCCGGCTGCACGGCATTGAGGTGCGCCGGGTGTTACCTTCCGATGCCAAACCCGTGAGCTTCCGCCACATTCTTACCAGCACCCAGCGCTACAGCTTTATCACTTTGAGCGATACGCTCAGTGGTCGAACCACATATTCGCCAATGAACACACCCAACAGAACCACAATCAGTGCCGGTTTCATCGCCGACCATACGATGCGTTTCAATGACACACCCACGCGTATAACCGTCAATTCTGACGACTGGCCTGGTTCCCAGCCCCACCAGGCACCCATAAACGCCCCAAAGGCAGGTAGTCATAAATGCGGCGAGGCAACGTCAGCCGTACCAAGCGCTTCCATGGTTTGGTAACCATTACGGGTATCTTCAAACCGGCGATGAACGCGAAAATCAAATCCAGTGACAACACCACAACCATCTGCAAGGAACATGGCGCCGCCCACGGTACTCATTACGTAATTGTCGATCTTACGCATGGGCATTCGCCTCCTTTTCAAGACGGCGGCGATTCAGCCAAGCAGGCCCGAATTGCAGCCACAAGCCCAGCGACAAGAAGATCATACATGAACCACAGCATGCCTAGCCACTCAGGAACCTTGCCATCGGCCAGCGCATCCCGCGCAACGATCAACAAACCAAGATAATTGATACACCAGCATCGCAGGCAGCAAATGAAGAACCGCCCCTGCCGCAGGTTAACCCGGCTCAGGCACTGCGCCAGCAGCGTGATAATGGGCACAATCAACGGCAGAGAAATGCGCCAGTGCAGCGGCGCGATCTTCAGGATCATCCGGTACAGAGATCGAGCGTTGATACCTTCTTCCAGCTCTTTCGTTCCAGCTTCACCACTCTGGATTTTCAAACCGTAGGCTGAGCGTCGTTGGATCGAGCTGGCTGGCACCCCTTGAAAGCGCCCGCCATCTTCAAGAATCAAAAACCGGCTACCGGTTTCCTCATCGATCAGCTGGGAGCCGGTCTCTGCCGTAATCAGCGTTATGCCCTCTCCATCGCGGCCGCCATTACCAATAAACACGCCTTGCAAGACGCTTGTCGTCGCTCAAAACTTCGGTATAAGTAACCAGGTGCGGGTGAAATCCTGAAACCGGCCAGGTGCCAGCACTCTCAAATTCAGTGGCCTTACGCTGCTCATTGAAAATCTGCTCGACCTGCTTCATCCCCGAGCGATACGTAGAACTCATTGCACCAACCACGATCGCGACGGAAAGCGCCGAGCAGAGTTTTCACCAGCAACTGGCGTTCGCTCACGCCACAGGCAAACAGCACCGTCATCTCGCTTTCCAGATACATACGGCCGTAAGCCAGCAAAATGCCAATAAACAAACAACGGCAGAATCAGCTCAGAAAGCCGGAAACCGATAACCCATGATGGCAAACAAGACGCCCGCAGCGATTTCGCCCTCTGCGGCACTGCCTAAATACGATGAACCGGCCACTCAGAAAACCAGCAACAGAATACCGGAAACGGCGAACATGCTCACCATGATCTGGCGAATGAGGTAACGGAAAATGATAGTCAAATCAGTCTCTGGTGGCGCCCGGTTGAAGATGGTGGATACGAAATGCGCGTATTCTATGTAACCTTGCGGCCGAATGACAGTAAAGCGCTTGTACATTAAAGCCATCTAAGCAATATGGCCGTCAGCTTGATTATTCGAGGCTTAGCCCCAATCCTTGTGAACATGCAGAGCCGGACTCGGCCTCACACTCGAATTACACAACAGGAGTTGTCATGAATTTCAGCCTGAGCAGCAAAGCCATCACGGCGACCAACACCGATTACTCGTTATCGGACTGCCCGAAAACGGTGAGTGGCCGGAAACCGCAAAGCAGCAGACCAAGCTTTGGGGCTGATCAAACAACTGGAAAAAGCGGGCGACCTGACCGGCAAAAACGCCTCCGTCGCCACCTTGCTGACTGAACAACGGCGGCGTGTGATTGTCGTCGGCACAGGCAAAGATGATGAACGCAATTTGGCCAACTACCATAAAGCGCTCATTGCCGCCGTCGGCGCTGCTCAAAACGGCCGTCCAACGGTGCCTTCATTTGCCTGACCATTACCAAGATTCAAGGCCGGAAGCTAGCGCTGAAGACGCGCTTGAACCTGCTTGGCCGCACCCTGGAAAACGGCTTTACACCTTCACCGGCTTCAAGAGCAGCAGCCTCTGCCGCAAACTGAACAAAGTCATCGCCCAAGCGTCTGACGCGGACCAGTCTCAGAAAGACGCTTTCAACCTGGGCCTCGCCACCGGCCGCGGCAGACCACCCGCGACCTGGGCAACACCCCGCCAAACGTTTGCCACCCGATATGGCTGGCAGAACGGCGCAAACCATGGCCAAGAGCACGACTGCATCAAAACCGAAGTGCTGGATGAAAAGCAGATGGCCGACATGGGCATGAACACCATCCGGCCGTAGGCAAAGGCTCCACACAGCCTCCGCGCGTCGTCATGGAATACCGCGGCGGCAAACTGACGAAAAACCTTACGTACTGGTCGGTAAGGCATCACCTTCGACAGCGGCGGCATCAGCCTCAAGCCCGGCGCCGGCATGGACGAATGAAATACGACATGGGCGGCTCCGCCGCGTATTCGGCACCATGAAAGTCTTGGCCGAAACCAAGCCCAGCATCAACGTAGTTGCCGTGATCGCAGCCGCTGAAAACATGCCGACGGCTCCGCAACACGCCCGGGCGACATCGTCACCACCTGAGCAGCCAGACCGTTGAAATCCTCAACACAGACGCTGAAGACCGATTGTACTGTGCGACGCCCTCACCTACGTGAAAAAGTTCGACCCAAACCGTCATCGACCTGGCCACCTGACCGGCGCCTGCATCATCGCGCTGGGCCATCAGGCAACCGGCATGCTCGCCAGCGACGACGAACTGGCCAACGAACTGCTGGCCGCCGGCGAAAAAACCGGCGACCAGCGGCGCCTGCCTGTGGGACGAATACCAAAGCCAGCTCGACAGCAATTTCGCGACATCGCCAACATCGGCGGCCGCCAGGGCATCACAGCCGCCTGCTTCCTGTGGATTCACCAAGAATACCGCTGGGCCCTGGACATCGCCGGCTGGCTTAGGACTCCGGCAAAGGCAAAGGCGCAACCGGCCGTCCGGTTCCCCTACTGATCGACTACCTGATGTCCATGCAGGGTAACAGCGAAGCAATCCCCGGGGCCCGACGGCCAGCTGCCGTACCTCGGCCAGGATGCCAAAACCAGCGCTACTGGTTTCACATCCTCGCCAGCACCCAGCCGCCCGCAACCTCCCGCCGCCAAACTCGTGGACAAGCCTGGCAGCAAGGCGACCGCGTGTGCGTGCTCTGCGAAAACCAGCAACAAGCGCAGAACTCATGACCTGCTCTGGAACTTCACCCGGACGCCTTCATCCCCACAGCATCGCAACCGACCCAGGCACCCCGTGCTCAGACCCGGTCGGCATCCTGCTCACCGCCGACCGCTGCCGACTGGGTTTCCGTCATCATCTGTCTTCCACCCTGCCTGAACAGGCTGACCTACCGAAGGCTGGCACTGGTTGCCAGCGGTACTCAGCAAGCTCGCGGCCACTACAAACAGCTGCGAAAGCTGGGCATAAACGCGGGTACATTGTCTGAAAACGCTAACACGTTGCCCATCAAAGGCATACGGTCGCTCACGAATTTGCACGAACGTAAAACCAAGCAAACTTGTGCGTAGAAGCGAACCACTCTCAGTTTGAACTGCGGAGTTGGGACGAAACTTACAAAAATTTCGGAGGCCATGGATGGCCGGAGAGAAGCCTGCATGGATGTGCTCAAGCGGTTTGAAGCCTGTCCCAACTCCGCAACAAACGAAGGCTACGAATATACGAACACCGGAAGACGTTCGCCCAACCAAGCCGACCATGTATAATCGCCGGTTTCGAACTTTCCCTCGTGAATCAACCAACGGTCACTGCAGAAACCATGGAAAAAACTACCAGCCAGAAAACATCGAGCGCCAGTGGTACGAAAACTGGGAATCAAAGGGTACTTCCGCCCCAGCAGAAGGCCGTCTACAGCATCGCTATCCGCCACCTAACGTGACCGGCAGCCTGCACATGGGCCACGCCTTCCAGCACCATCTGGACACCCTCACCCGCTACAGCGCATGCAGAGGCAACAACACCGTCTGGACCGTCGGCACAGACAGCCATCGCCACCCAAATGGTCGTTGAGCGCAAACTCGCCGCCGAAGAAAAACCCCCACGAGTTGGGTCGCGACATTCATCAAGCGTATCTGGGAATGGAAGGAAGAATCGGGTGGCACCATCACCGGCCAGATGCGCCGGTTAGGCAACTCTGTTGATTGGGACACCGAACGCTTCACCATGGACGACGGCTTTTACAAAGCTGTACAGGAAGTGTTTATTCGCCTGTACGAAGACGGTCTGGTATACCGAGGCAAGCGTCTGGTGAACTGGGACCCGAAGCTGCACACAGCCATTTCCGATCTGGAAGTTGAGAACAAGGAAGAGAAAGGCTTTTTCTGGCACCTGCGTTATCCGCTGGCCGACGGCGCCACCACGCAAGACGGTAAAGACTATCTGGTTGTTGCCACTACCCGTCCGGAAACCATGCTAGGCGATACCGCAGTCGCCGTTCATCCGGACGACGAGCGTTACCAGCACCTGATTGGCAAATTCGTGATGCTGCCACTGGTA
>NZ_JBLXHQ010000051.1:0-7092 GCF_048259445.1 Marinobacter sp.
TGCTTGTGCCCAATGTTAAAAACGTGGGCCAGCTTACCCTGCTGGAGATTGCCGACGAGGTAACCCGGCTGACCGAAGCGGCCCGGGAAGGCCGGGTAAGCCAGGCGGATCTCAAAGGCGGCACCATTACTATTTCCAACATTGGCGCACTGGGCGGCACTTACGCCTCGCCCATCATCAATGCTCCGGAAGTGGCAATTGTGGCGCTGGGGCGCACCCAGAAACTGCCGCGTTTTGATGCCAACGGCCAAGTGGTGGAGCGTTCGATCATGACGATCAGTTGGGCTGGCGATCACCGCATTATTGATGGCGGCACCATCGCCCGATTCAATAATCTGTGGAAGAGCTATCTGGAATCACCACAAACCATGCTTCTCCACATGGGCTGACCGGAATGGCGCGACCAGACCCGTCATCGCAGGTGCCGCAACCGGCTCAGCTGCAGCAATTCTACATCCCGGAAGAGCAGTCGGTTTACCTGCTCAGCCACGACGATGCGAGAAAGCTGAAAGACTGGGTTGAGCTGTGCACAACCCAGCTCAGGCAGATGGGCTATGCCGACATCTCGATGATCGGCAAGGGCGCCTACGGTTTTGTGTTTGCCGGCAGGCTGCCGCTGGAGGGCGCGCGCGATCTTGACCATGTATTCAAGTTCACCCGCATCACCCTGCCCCAGCACCTGCACGACCGGTTGGAAGACGAAGCCTATATTCTGGAACAGGTCGAGCACCCCCGGGTGCCCGGCCTGGTCGCCTTCCACCGCGCAGGCAGCCAGCCTATTCTGGTTATGGAGCGGGCACCCGGTTTTAATCTGGAGGAAGTATCTCTGGAGCAAGGCCGGCTGAGCCCGCGACTGATTATCCGCATCGCGGATCAGTTGGCCGATATCCTGCGCCACCTGCGGCGCGAATCCGACAACGAACAGCGCCCCATCGTGCACGGTGATATCAAACCATCCAATCTGGTATTTGATGCCGAAACCGAGAATATCGCGCTGATCGACTGGGGCTCCTCGGTGTTTGCCCAGCTGGACGCCAACCAGCAATTCCTCAGCCCCAGCGTGATGGAGCTGATGTCCGACAACTTGCAGCAAACCAACGCCCGCCTGGGCGACGTTTACTTCATTGGCGAAGAACAGCTCTATGGCGGCCTCTCATCCCCAAGATTTGATGAACAGGGTGCTGCGGCTACGCTCTACGCGCTGGCCTCTGGTCAGTCCTGCCGCTTTGGCCATCAGGCCATACCGGCCACCTCGCTTGGTTTGCCCATGGAATTTGCGCGCATGCTGGAAGGCATGTTGGACCCGGACCCCATTCTGCGAATGCGTGCTGGCGACCATTACCTTAAAGAGATGCCCCGCATGGGCCGCACGGTGATGATCGACCTGCCCGAACCCGCGCCCGTACCCCTGGTACCCATCTGGACGCGAATTTCCGAACGGGAAATCGACACCGTTGTGTACAGTTCCCGGAAATCCTTTCTGCGCCAGGAAGGCGCGCCCGAAACCCTGAACGACGTCAACGATGTGCAGCTCGATCGCTACTACAAGAACTTCATGCAGGGCATGGGAGAAACCGAAAAAGCGTTCCTCGCCGCCGTCAGCCGGCTTGGCCGTTATCCTGTAGAAGGCGGGCTTGCGGTGCGCTGGGAGCCTGATGGTATTTACGTGGATACCTCCTTGAACCTGCACGATCCGGAACTTAAAAACGCCTTCACCACAGCCGTAAACAACATGGTCAACCTGGCCCAGGCAATTTACCGCCAGGGTATCTTCAAAAGCTGCCTGTTCAACGCCCGGGACACGCTGCACATCGAGCGCGACGATCCAGAGCAACCGTTCATCGCACCAACCGAAATGCGACTGCCTTATCAGGTGAGCTCGGCGCCGGAAGTGGAAGATCGTTCACGGGTGCACTCCTACTTTGAAGACGGGCCGGACCCGGAAGAGTTTCTGGTACTGCCGGAAACCATCATCAAATCCCTCGAAGCGCTCAATACCATCCGCCACACTGGCATGATCATCTTCGAAGCCCTGCCCAAACACCTCAAAATCCACAGTCAATATCGACTGCTGGATCCTGAGAAGGAAGACGAGTTTCGCCAGCGGCTGGACGAAATCCTGGCGGCCGTAGATCAGATTACCGGCCTGGGCGTATCCGGCTTTATGAAAATGCCCTACAAGGACACCCGCTTCTTCCCGCACATCGAACGTCTACCGGAACGCTATTACCCCAGAAATCCAAGACAGGAAGCCTCAGAAGCAAGCTAATTCCCGGCGAGCAACTTATCCGCTTCGCAAACAGGTTCGATTGGTTTACGATGCGCCGCCATATCGCCTTCCCGCTGAAAACTGCAGGCTGCCATGTCCTCCAATTACCTTTATACCGACCTGTCTGGCTATTACGACTTGATGTGCGCGGATATCGGCTATCGCGCACAAAGCGACTGCGTTCGAAGGTTGCATCAGATTTTCGGCAATGATGGATACACGCACCTGGACCTGGCCTGCGGGACCGGCCCTCATATTCGCCACTTTATTGATTTTGGATACCAGAGCAGCGGCCTGGATATAAACCAACCCATGCTGGAACAGGCGAGAGAGCGGTGCCCGGAAGCAGAGTTTTCATTAGGCGATATGTGCGATTTTGAAGTTGATGAACCTCTGGATTTGATCACCTGCTTCTTGTACTCCATCCACTACAGCGATGGCATCGAAAAGCTGAAGCAATGCATCGCCAGCGCACATCGGGCACTAAAACCGGGTGGTGTGTTTTGCTTTAACTCCGTCGACAAAAACAAAATTGATAACAACCTGTTTGAGCGACACACCGTAACCCGGGGGGATAGCCTGTTCACCTTCCGCTCCGCATGGCATTACTGCGGAGAGGGCGAGAAGCAAGGCCTCAAACTCAGCATCTCGAGAACGACAGCCAGCATCACTCAGTCATGGAACGACGAACACCCTATGGTGGCTGTGAGCTTTGAAGAATTGCTACAGATTCTGCAGCCCTTTTTCGACGTCCATATTCTTGAGCACGATTATGAAAAGATCATGCCGTGGGACAAAACATCGGGAAATGCGATCTTTGTTTGTGTGAAAGCGTAAGCCGGTTACTGGATTTTCCAGCCCCGCACTGGTAACTTTCCGGGCAGATTTATCATCAGATAAACATACCTTCAAGGATTGAAGATATGCCTCAGGCAAACGGATTGCAGTTCACCGCGCGTGTCGGTGAGCTTCCCTCAGACGTGTTCTCTGTCGTCAGTTTCGCACTGACAGAAAGCCTTTCGGAGCTTTTTCATGGCCGCCTGATCCTGGCCAGCACCGATCCTGCCATTCAGGGCTCTGACGTACTGGAACAGCCCGCAGACCTGGTGGTCTGGCAGGATGGCATTCCCCTTCGCCGTTTTACCGGTGTAGTGAACGAGTTTGCCAGGGGCGACACAGGCCATCGCCGCACCCTCTACGAGGTGATCATCCAGCCGCCGCTGTGGCGTTTGGAGCTGATGCACAACAGCCGCATCTTCCAGACCCAAACCGCTGGAGCCATCGTGCGCACCCTGCTGGAAGAGCGGGGCGTTGTGGATTCGGTGTTTGATCTCAAGCGTGGGCCCCAGGAGCGGGAGTACTGCGTGCAGTACCGGGAAAGCGACCTGGCGTTTATTGAGCGGCTGGCCGCAGAGGAAGGCTGGCACTATCGTTACCAGCACGGCAGCGTAGATGGCAACGGACAGCCCGGCCTGATCATAGCCGACCATCACGGCGACGCGCCCAGACTGGCAGCCGCCGAATACAATGGCAAAGCCGGCGGAAGCGCTAAACAACAGGCCGTGTTCCGCTTCCGCTACGAAGAGCGAGTCCGTGCCGCCTCAGTAGCCATGAAGGACTACACCTTCAAGAACCCGGCCTATGCGCTGATGCATGAACAAAGCGCGGCCAGCACCAACCAGCGCCCGGACTACCAACACTTCGACTACCCGGGCCGATTCAAAGCAAACGCCAGCGGCCAGCCGTTTACCGAGGCCCGGCTGGACGCCCTCAGAAATGACGCCAACACCGCCAATGGCGAAAGCAACCGCCCGGATTTCACCTGCGGCGCCAAGGTAGAACTCACCAATCATGACAGCGCCAGGCTAAACCGCGACTGGCTGTTAACTGCCATCACTCACGTGGGCGAGCAACCCCAGGCACTCGCAGAAGAAGGCGGCTCTGAGCCGACCACCTATCACAACCTGTTCTGCGCTGTTCCAGCCAATAAAACCTGGCGACCACGGTGCGACCACCGCCCACTGATGGACGGCCCGCAGATTGCGATCGTTACTGGCCCTGACGGTGAGGAAATTCACTGCGACGAGTTTGGCCGGGTAAAAGTGCGCTTCCCTTGGGACAGGCACAGCCGCAGCGATGAACACAGCAGCGCATGGTTGCGCGTAAGCCAAGGCTGGGCCGGCGGGCAATATGGTTTTATGGCGTTGCCAAGAATCGACCACGAAGTGATCGTCTCCTTTCTTGATGGCGACCCGGATCAGCCCATCATCACCGGCAGAACGCACCACGCCACCAACACACCGCCCTACTCCCTACCAGAGCATAAAACCCGCACCACTTTGAAAACCCGGACACACAAGGGTGAAGGCAGCAATGAACTGCGCTTTGAAGATGAAGCAGATAGTGAACAAATCTATATCCACGCCCAGAAAGATCTCGACCTACTTACGGAAAACAACCGCACTGAAGTCATCAAAAATGAGTGCCACCTGACCGTTGAGAACGAACGGTTCACCCAAGTCAAAAACAACGATCACGCAACCGTAAACGGCGAGTACCGGGAGAGGATAGGCAGCGATTTCAGCCTCACCGTTAACGGCAGCCACCACAGCAAATTCGGTAAAGCCCAACTCATCGAAGCCGGCAACGAAATCCACCACAAAGCCGGCATGAAGATCGTTATTGAAGCCGGTGCGGAAGTGACCCTGAAAGCCGGTGGCAGCTTTGTGAAAGTGGATCCTGGTGGCGTGACCATTTCAGGGCCGCTGGTGCGGATGAATTCGGGAGGTGGGCCGGGGAGTGGGAGCACTGTGGCAGCAAAGGCGCCGGACACACCTGCATTCATTGCCGCAGGTGAAACAAACCGTGGCAGCCCCGATATGCTGGCTGTAACTGAGACCCGTCAAGCGGCCGCCCCTCAACATAGCCCTGTATTCAAATTACGTGAAGCTGCCAGGGAAGGTGCCCTGGCCAGGGCGCAGTGTGGCAAGCAACCTGATGGACGATGTTACTCTAGACCTTGCTCCTGCGAGGCGGGGGCCAATTAGAGGAACATCCGGCTAAAGCAACCAGCAACAACATTGCGAGATACTCCATACTCACTCCTTTGAGCATATAACACCTTGGCTTTGCGGCGTGCAGAAGCGCCAGGCACTTACGACAACGGCCGTTGGCAAAATGCTTGAATGCGCACTGCAATGCGCATAACCTGAAGCTACTCATCAAACAGCCACCTGGAGGTTCCGATGGCCGAACTCTACAACGCAGCCGCACCCAAAAAAGCAGCTAACCTCTCGATTAATAGCGATTTACTGCGTAAAACCAGGGAACTAAACATTAACTTGTCCGCTACTCTGGAGCGAGCCCTGAAAGAAGAGCTATCCAAACTCGAGTCTGCCAAATGGGTCGAAGAAAATCGCGCGGCTATTAGAAGTTACAATGAGTTCGTCGAACAACACGGATGCTTCGGCGACGAATTCAGGGAGTTTTGATGGCACAGTTCGATGTGTACCCAAACCCAAGCAGAACCAGCAAAGCGTATTACCCTTACCTTGTCGATATCCAAAGCAGCATGCTGAGCGAACTGGTAACTCGCATCGTCATCCCTCTGGGAAAACGTTCCGCCTTTGGTACCGAAGTCATGGAAGGACTCACGCCGGAAATCAGCTTTGACGACCAGGAACTTTTACTGTTAACCCCGCAAATTTCCTCTTTACCAGAAAAGCACCTCAACAACCCGGTTGGTTCCCTCTCGCACTTCAGAAATCAGATTATTGGAGCTCTGGACCTCGCGATCACTGGCATTTGACAGCTAATTCAGCGGGAAAATGAAAAAAGCCCCCGAAGGGGCCAAAAAAGTCACACATTAACGGCCAGTCGATCAGTGGCTGATCATCCAGGGCCGCATAGAGGGGAACATTTTCTTCCCGTCGGCGGTGTAGAACAACATCGACTTGCCAGGCTTCGGGGAACCACAACCGCAACTGCGGCTATGTTCTTTGTCGTTCTCCCGGCGGTCGGCGGTTGAGAACACCGGCTCGTGGCGGGAACGCTCATTCCTGTCCTGGGCCTTACGTTTTGCCGGGTCCATGGCTGCAATTTCCGGTGGTAGCACAATCACTCTGGCTGACAGCGCCTTGCAGGTGGGACATTCCGCCGGCTTGGCGCTGTCGGCCATGGTCGCCAATGTGTTGAACAGACCATGCTCGCGGCACTTGTAGTCATACACAGGCATGGCTGTTACTCCTTGTCTTTCGACAGCGGTACATCCATTCCCTCGGTAACCATCTTCTTCGGGCCGTCAGCGCAGGGGTTGATGTCGAAATCGAAGATGCCCGTTGGCAGCCAAAGTGTGGCGCAAGCGTTCGGGATATCCACCACGCCGCTTATGTGGCCTTCCACCGGCGCACAACCCAGAATGGCGTAGGCTTGGGCCTTGGTGTAACCGAACTTGGTCATGTATTCGATGGCGTTCAGGCAGGCCTGGCGATAAGCCACGTGCACGTCCAGGTAATGCTGGCCGCCGTCTTCGTCTACGGAGATGCCTTCAAAAATCACGTAATCGTCGTAACGCGGCTTGATCGGGCTGGGCTTGAACACCGGGTTCTTGATGCCGTATTTCTTGATGCCATCCTTGATCAGGTTAACCCGCAAGTGAATCCAGCCGGCCATTTCGATAGCACCGCAGAAGGTGATCTCGCCGTCACCCTGGCTGAAGTGAAGGTCGCCTACCGACAGGCCGGCACCGTCTACGTACACCGGGAAATAGATCTTGGAGCCACGGGAAAGGTCTTTGATGTCACAATTACCACCATGTTCACGGG
>NZ_JBLXHQ010000052.1:0-7037 GCF_048259445.1 Marinobacter sp.
GGCTGTGGTGCTGGGATGCCATGGGCCATAAAACGGATGACGTTTATGAAATGAGCCGCCGCCATGGCGTGATGTGGGTGATCCCTATCCAGGGTGAGAACCAATATGGTAAGCCGATTCAAAACTTCCCGCGCAAGAAAAACGCCAAGAAAGTGTATCTGACCCGACTCGGTACCGATGGCATTAAGCAGCGGCTTTACAGCCGGTTGTCCATCGCCCCGAACGGCACCGAACCGGTGCCTGGTTGTGTTCATTTCCCGCTGGATGATGAGATTGCTGGTGATGAGTTTTTCAAGCAGCTCTGCTCTGCCAACAAGAAACTCGAATACGACAAAAACAACCGCACTGTCTGGCGCTGGGTGAAACAGTATCACGCATACGATGAAGCGTTGGATGGCTGGAACTACGCCTATGCCGCATTAAATATCCTGGTGCAAAAATTCGGACTGGTATTGGATGCCCCTGAACCAGTCAAATCAACGCCCAAAGCCAGCAGCATTGCTGAGTTAGCGGCACGTCTTAAAGGTGGAGCATGACTTTACAAGAAAGGCTGAGTGAAGCGGAAAGCGCGTATCACCGGCTGCAAACTGGCTCACTGGCCGTGAGCATCCAAAAAGGGGACCGCCGGGTTGATTACAACCGGGCCAATATCCATGAGCTACGCGCTTACATTGACGACTTGAGGTCGCAACTTGGTATCACCAATGCGCGCCGCCGCCGACCAGCAGGAGTGGGATTCTGATGAAACACACCGGATTACTGGCCGCAGATGGTCAAACACCACTCAGAGAATCGGTGTTCAGAGCTGGCGGGGTCGGGTTCGGTGGGCAGTTGAAAGGGTGGAATCCACCGTCAAAATCCACGGATGCGGCCTTGCTGCCAGTGATGAAGCAGGCCAACGCCCGAACCGATGACGTGGTACGCAACAATGGCATCGCGGCTAACGGTATTCAGCTGCACAAAGACCACATCATCGGGTCTGAATTTCGCCTGAGTTACAAACCGAACTGGCGCCTGCTTGGCATTAAACCGGACAAAGGGTTTGTGCAGGAGGTGGAGGCGATATTTCGTGACATTGCCGAAGACCCTGGTTGCTTCATTGATGCCGAACGTCGCCGCACGTTCACTATGATGATGCGTGAGTCGGTGGAAACGCATGCCATGACCGGCGACATTATGGCGAAACCGGAATGGATTAACGACCGGCACTCACCATTTTCGACCGCGATTCGCATGGTATCACCGCGTAAAGTCACTAACCCTAACCATGCCATGGATCGGCCGGAGCGCCGAGGCGGCGTGGAGCTTAACCGGCATGGTGCGCCGGTGGCATTTTACGTCGAGGAAGGCGCGGATAACTTTGGCCTGATGAAAACCTGGCGGCGCATTGCCAAAACCAACCGTTCTGGCCGTGCCGGATTCATTCATATTTTTGAGCCGGTCGAGGGTGGTCAGACACGCGGCGTAAACCGGTTCATGTCCAGCCTTGAGCAGTTAAAAATGCTCGATACGCTGCAAAACACCACGTTGCAACGTGCGGTCGTGAATGCGATGTACGCGGCCAGCATTGAGTCGGAGTTGGGATCAGATCAAGCGATGGAGTTTCTGTTTGGAGCGGACACTCAAAATGGTGCCATCGAGAAAATGCTGATGACGTATGGTGAGTATTACTCAGCCAACGAAATCAAGTTCAACGGGGTCAAACTGCCTCACCTGATGCCAGGCGATAAAATCAACCTGCACAGTGCCGGTAATGCGGACAACGGATTTTCTGCTCTGGAGCAGTCGATTCTGCGTTATATCGCCGCCGGTACCGGCGTTGATTACGCTCAGCTGTCCCGCAACTACTCGCAGATGTCCTACAGCACCATTCGCGCCGCTCACAACGATTCATGGCGCTACTTCATGGGGCGACGAAAAATCATCGCTAACCGGTTCGCCAGCCAGATTTTTGCGCTCATTTTTGAAGAAATGATCCTACGCGGATACATCACGTTGCCTCGAAAAGCACGTTTTACCTTTTGGGAGCGCCGCCATGCCTGGACCAAATCGGACTGGATTGGCTCTGGTCGTCTGGCCATTGATGGCCTGAAAGAAGTGAAAGAGGCTGTGCTGAAAATCGACAGTGGGCTATCCACTTACGAGAAAGAGCTGGCACAGATGGGCGAGGATTATCAGGAAGTGTTTGAGCAGCAGGTCGCTGAAATGAAAGAGCGGAAAAAACAAGGCTTGCCGCCACCAAGCTGGATGCGATTGCAGGCTCTGGCACCGGATAACCAACCCGAGGGAAGCAATGAATAACGGATCACATCTCAATTTAATCACGATGGTGTTCAACCGGCCTCTGGCATTAGAAGCCGGTTATGCGCGCACGTTCTTTTCGGCGTTAAGCCAGCGCCTTGGCAATGTTCACAAGCTGACCGATATGGACGGCAACGTCTTGATGAGTGCGGACCTGAAAAAAGAGGCCGCATCCTACAATCCCCGGCGTTCAAATGACCGGAGTTATCAGGTCATTAATGGAATTGCGATCATCCCAATCAGTGGCTCACTGGTACACAAGTACGGATACATCCAGCCCATGTCAGGCATGACCGGGTATGACGGCATCATGCATCGACTGACTCAGGCGGTGTACGACCAGGAAGTAAAAGCCATCATGCTGGATATGGACACGCCAGGCGGCATGGTCGCCGGGTGTTTCGATTTGGCCGACAAGATTGCTCAGTACCGCAGTATCAAACCGATTTGGTCATTGGGTTATGACATGCACTGCAGCGCCGGGCAGATGATTGCTTCGGCTTGCTCCCGCCGGTTGATTACTCAAACCGGTGTGGCCGGGTCAGTGGGCGTCATTGCCGCACACACCAACGTCGAAAAGATGCTCGAGCAGGAGGGGATTGAAATCACCTTGCTCACGGCAGGCAGTCATAAGGCTGACGGCAATCCTTACGCGGCCTTGCCAAAGGATGTTCGTGAGAAATGGCAAAAAGAACTGGAGGCGAATCGTCAGACGTTTGCCAACAAAGCCGCCGGATATATGGGCATCGATGTTAATCAGGTGCTCAATACCGAAGCACAAACCTATGAGGGACAGGACGCGGTGGAGATTGGTTTTGCCAATGAAGTCGTGAACGGCCTCGACGCAGTTCAGATGATGTCTGAACACTTCAAGAAAAACTCAACAACAGTCGATATGGGAGCCGCTATGACGGTTGCAACAAATAACTCTTCCGCCTCGGCCTCTCAGCCAGCGGAAACCCAACCAACAACTCAACAGCCGGAGCAACAAGCCACGATTGATACGGGTGAAACCCAACCTTCCGCACCATCGCAAGATGCTGCGGCCATGGCCGCAAGTGCCGCGAACCAAGAGCGTGACCGCTGCATGGGTATTTTGTCTTTGCCGGGAGCGCAAGCGAACCAAGGTTTGGCTATGGAGCTGGCTAAAAATGCCAATATCTCTGTCGATATGGCCAAGACCTTGCTGGCTGCAGCCGGACCGGGCACACCAACCGGTAACGATGCGGCGCTGGCCGCGATTGGTGCCGAGCATGGTCAGCAGTTAGGTCAGGATGTGGGTACCGGTGAAGCGTCGGAAGAGCAGAAAAACATTAGCCGCCTGGCGGCATCTTATTCACACATTGATTAAGGACTGATTCATGGAACTCACTCAATACACGCCGGATGACTCACTGCTGAGTGCTCCGGTAACGGGCCGCGTTGTGATTAAGGCCGGTCAATCTTTTCCCAAGCTGACGCCTCTGATGCAGGATGAAACTAACAACGCCACGTTGGTGGTGTGGGACGGCACACCGGGGAAAGCCACTGCGATGGCCGCAAAGCCGGTCACCGACAATGGTTCTGAACAGCGCCAGGCGGTGTATCTTCAAGGCGGATTTCGCATCAGTGCCGTGAACTGGCCGGAATCTGTGGACACTGACAAGGCCAAACGTGCCGCGTTCCTGGGCAGCGCCATTTATGTAGACGACGAAGCATAATCGTCGTCTTTTTTTTGAATTCTGATTAGAGAGAGCCTTATGGCCGATAACTACACTACACGCGAACTACTGATGGCCATTCATGAAGCCGGTATTCGTCGTGACAACTTTTTCCAGCGTTTCTTTTTCCGTGAAAGCTATACGTTCTCAACGGAGAAAGTCGACCTGGACATGATCCCGAATAAAACCAAGATTGCGGTGTTTTGCTCACCCATGATTGGCGCAGCCGTTGATCGTAACCAAGGTTTCAACACTTCCTCGTTCAAACCTGCTTATGTGAAATCAAAGCATCAGGTCACCGCCAACCAAGCCGTGAAGCGTCGCCCAGGTGAGAAATACACCGGTGAAATGAGCGCCGGTGATCGCCAGGATGCGATTGTGATGCAGAACCTGGCAGCGGAAGAGCAGGCAATCCGTGACCGTGAAGAGCTGATGTGTGCGGAAATGGTTTATGACGGCAAAACTATCATCGACAGCGAGTTTATCGAAACGCCGTATGAAATCGATGCGGGTCGCCGCGCCAGCAACAACATTACGCTGATTGGTGCAGCGATGTGGATCAATCAGGATTTCGAAACCTACGACATTGAAGCCGACATCGAAGAGTGGGCGGCGAACTCGGATGGTTTGACCAATACCCTCATTTGTGACCCGAAAACCTGGGCGCTGATGCGCAAGTTTAAGAAGTTCAATGACAAGCTGGAGACGCGTCGCGGCTCAACGTCAGAACTGGAAACTTCGCTGAAAGATCTGGGTAAAACCGTCAGCATCAAAGGTCAGTTGGGTGACGTCACCATCATCGTGGTGAACGAAGAATACACTGACCGCGATGGTGCCACCAAGAAAGTGCAGCGCGATTATCACCTAGTTCTGGCGAATGCGGCGGTGCGTGGTGCGCGTTTGTACGGTCAGATTCAAGACCTTTCCGCCCAGCGCGAAGGTGTGGATGAGGCCGAACGCTATGTCAAAGACTGGACCGAAAATGGTGACCCGGAAATCCGTTACACCAAAACGGAATCTGCGCCAGCCATGTACATGATCGACGTGAATCACGTCGTGGTGGTGAAAGTGGCCGAGTAATCGCTCGGTTTGAATCGAACACAATGGGGCCATGGCCCCATTTTTTTTGGAAGGTCCCATGAGTAAGAAACAACTACTGCAAAAGCGTATCGATGAACTCTGCCAAGAGCTGGGCATCACCGAGCCAAAATACACCGACAAAACGACGGAAGCTCAGCTCAATACCATCATTGATGAGCTTGAAGCACTGCTACCAGACGACGGGAGTGATGAGAATGTTCAATCAGGAGCGACCACCACATCGTCAGATCCTCTCCTTAACCATACTGCCGGTGAAGAAACACCGGAAGGCACAACGGCAGCGGGTCCGGCATCGGCTCAAACGGATGTGTTGGTTACGTCAGGTCTGCTCCCGGACGGATCCACTCTGACTGAAGATGGTCCGGTTCCGGAAGTGAAAACAGACGATGCCGGCGATCTGCTGGTTCATGCCCTCAAAACATTCCAGTGCCGCTCACACGGTCAAACGGCCATTGTGCTGCAAGGTCAGGAAAAGTACCTGGACGAACAAGCGGCCATGGATGCGGTTGATGCCGGTGTGGCGGCTTTTGTTGCCAGCATGAAGGGCTAACCATGTTTGATAGCGAGTTTGATCGGTTGATGGATGACGCAGACCACGCCATTTATCAGACCATGGGGGTTGAGGTTCGTATAAATGGCGGGGATTCAGTCACGGCCATTTATGACGAAAACATCAACGAGTTTGATGCCATGTCTGGCCGGGTCAGCCGTCTGAAATTTCGCCGCACGGATAATGTCCGGGTGAAGCGTAATGACCAGATCGAATTCGTTGCCAGCGGGAAAATAGCCAAAGTAACCAGTGGCCCTTACTACGAAGACGGCGAGACGGTGGTGGTGTTATGAGCGCGATTGATGATCAATTAGCCCTTGCGGTTAAAAACCTGGCTGGCCTGCAAAAATCAGCGGTACCGCGCGCCAGCGCTATGGCGATTAACCGCGTCGCCACAAGGGCGGTGGTCTACTCAATCAAAGATGCAGCGAAAGCCATCAAAGTCACGCAAAAAGTCATCAAACCAAGGGCCACTGTTCGCCGGGCTTCTGCTAAGCGCCCGGTGGCTTATGTGCGGGTACGTCGTAACGACTTACCCGCCATTTCTATCGGTACGGCCCGTACGCAGGTTAAGCGTAAAAAGGGCCGTATGCAGGTCAGCAGCGCGGTGCGGGGTGAGCGGGGACGATTTGCCAAACGGACACTCTCTGGAAATACCGCGATTGTGGTCGGTCGCCATAAGTTTGAGAACGCGTTTATCCAGCAGTTGAAAAATGGTCGCTGGCACATCATGCAGCGCACCAGCGACCGCCGTTATCCGATTCAGGTGTGTAAGGTGCCGGTGTCTGCTGAAATCACCAGTGCGTTTGAGCGTCACAGCGCGCGTTTAATGAAATCTGACATGCCCAAAGAGCTGGCCAGTGCGATGCAGCATCAAGTTCGTTTGGTCGTGAGACGAGGAGCCGTTCGTGGAAATTAACCGTCAGATCCGACAGCAAGTCATCAGTGACTTGAAAGCCAAGTTGAACCCACCCGATGGTGAGCCGACGATAGCCACCTTTTTTGACGGCTTTCCGGCGTACATCAATGTGCCCGAAAGCAGCATTTATGACGAGGGTGGAGACATCCCGGCTATCGCCGTCAGTTTGGGTGACGGCGAACCAGGCGCAAGCTCGATGAGCGAGATTACCTGGTCAGCCAAGATGATCGTGCGTGTGTATCTGGTCGCAGACACCGATGTGGATGCTGATTTAGATGCGTTAGGACAGGCTGTCCTCAAGGTGATTGGTCAGCATTACAGTGCCGCCGGTTTGCTGGAGAACTGTAATCGGAGTGGTTTTGACTATGTGCGAGATGACGAGCAGCCATGGGGGATGCTCGATCTTATTTTTAATGTGGAATACAACGAAGAGGTTTAACGATGAGTGAAATCACTGATCTCTCCA
>NZ_JBLXHQ010000053.1:0-6849 GCF_048259445.1 Marinobacter sp.
AGCCGGAAAACTCTAATCTCCGGCGGTCCAGCATTGGGTCTCAGAGCAAAAGCCGGAAAACTCTAATCTCCGGTGGTCCAGCATTGGGTCTCAGAGCAAACCCTCGCTAGACGAAAAGATGCTTTCGCGACATACTGCGCGCTTAACGAAATACCCTTACAAGCCCCGCACAACCGAAGCCAGAGTAAGACGAATGATAGAACATATCGAGCATAGCGGCGAACTCTTGGCCCTTATTATCCGGGCGTCCTATGCCAAGCCAGGTATTTCATTTTTTACAGATTCTTCGTTATCCCAACAAATCGGCTATATGCAGCATCCAAGCGGAAAGCTCATCGAGCCGCACGTTCACAACCCCGTGAAGCGAGAAGTCCATCTGACTCAAGAAGTTTTGGTTCTTCGCAAGGGGCGCCTGAGGGTCGATTTTTATGATGAGAATCAGACCTACCTCTACAGCAGAATCTTAGAAACAGGTGATGTGATTTTGTTGATCAAAGGGGGACATGGTTTTGAGGTCCTCGAAGAACTAGAGATGTTTGAAATTAAGCAAGGTCCCTACGCCGGCGATGAGGACAAAACGCGCTTTCAGGGCATTTCAACCGATGAGGTAAAAGTATGACCTCTGCGCCCTGCCCGCTAGTGCTTGAAGACGCTCTTTCGCTGCAAGCGGTCGGGCCGATCCCTGTGAACGAACCGAAACTTGACGGGAACGAACGTGCCTATCTGCTCGATTGCATTGATACCGCCTGGATTTCGTCCGAAGGACCCTATATCGAACGCTTTGAAGCGGCAATGGCTGAAAGGGTCAATCGCCGCTTTGGGATTGGCGTTGCCAATGGTTCAGCCGCCCTCGAAATTGCTGTTGCTGCCTTAAAGCTAAGCCCAGGGGACGAGGTAATCCTGCCATCCTTTACCATCATCTCCTGCGCGACCGCCGTCCTGCGCAACGGGGCCACTCCGGTGGTAGTGGATTGCGACCCGACAACTCTGAACAGTACTGCAGACCATTACGCCGCAGCCATTACACCGCGTACCAAAGCCCTGATGGTGGTGCACATTTACGGCCTTCCTGTCGATATGGACCCCATATTAGCCTTGGCCGAAAAACATGGTTTAGCGGTAATCGAAGATGCAGCAGAAATGCATGGCCAAACCTACAAAGGCCGCCCCTGCGGAAGCTTTGGCACGCTTAGCACTTTTAGCTTTTACCCTAACAAGTTGGTCACAGCAGGCGAAGGTGGCATGGTGATGACCAACGATCCCGTCTTGGCGGAGAACTGCCGCAGCCTTCGGAACTTATGCTTTAATCCAAAGCAACGCTTTGTTCACGATGAACTGGGATGGAACTACCGCTTAACCAATATGCAGGCGGCATTAGGCTTGGCCCAGGTAGAAAAACTTGATCAAACCGTTGCCCGTAAGCGCGTAATTGGCGCCACCTATACCGATCTCCTGTCGTCGATATCCGGTGTACAATTGCCGCTCACGCGGACCGATTATGCCGAAGGCTTGTACTGGGTTTACTCTCTCATTCTTGACGACAACCTGGAAATGGATGCCAAGGCAGCAATGGCAACCCTCGCCGCTCATAGAATTGGCACTCGCCCATTTTTTTGGCCCATGCATTTGCAACCCGTATTCCAAAAAATGGATTTGTTTAAGGGGGTTTCTTGTCCAGTGGCCGAAAGGATCGCCAAGCGGGGATTCTATGTGCCTTCAGGCGTAGGCATAAACGAGGTGCAAATGCGTCGTGTCGCCGCAGTCATTCGCCAGGTGCTCAGATGAGCGGAACCTTTTCCCAAGAATATGTCGCGGTTTATGACCTGCTGTATGACACCAAAGACTACGGCGCTGAGGCAGCCTTTGTCCTTGATCGTCTGAATAAGGCCAATTCACCCCCCTTAAACACCCTGTTGGATATCGGTTCCGGGACCGGGCGCCATGCGCACCTTTTTGCGAACCAGGGCTTAACAGTACAAGGGGTCGATCTTTCAGAGAAAATGGTCGCGCTGGCAACCCAACGCAGCACAGGTCAGCGTACTGCATCAGCGGTTCAGTTTATGCAAGGGGATGTTCGCTCCCTTCGTTTGTTGCGGACTTTTGATGCCGCCGCGGCACTATTCCATGTCTTCAGCTACCTTACCGTCACCGCTGATCTAGAGGCTGCCCTGCGCCAAATCCGGCGCCATTTGCCCCGGGAGGCACCTTTCCTGTTCGATTACTGGTATGCCGAGGCCGTTCACCGCGATGGGGTCGCCCGACGTGAGCGGGAAGCTGAAAACGACGCCTGGCATGTGCATCGCCTGACAGAGCCGGTATTGGAAGCAAAGAACGACTTGGTCCGGGTTAATTTCCACGTGACGGCCACCGAAAAGAAGACCGGGTCCGTTCACCGTTGGCACGAAGAACATCCTATGCGCTATTTCGATCCAGCGTTTCTAGAAGCAAAACTCTCTCTGCATGGCTTTAAAACGGTCACGCACGGGGAATGGTTGACTAAGGGGCCGCCGCAGGCCGGAGAGCTTGGTGCCTATGTGCTGGCTGTCGCTGTTTGACAAACAATGCTACCTCACTTACTAAAAAACGCTTGAGCTGGATTTTTGTAATGGAAGCGTTCTTTTCTTTTTACGCTTATCCGTCATCACTACAGCGTTGCGCTGTTGAGAATTTTCTCTAAGGACCGGACTCCGATGCGGATTGCTGTATTCGTCGAAAACGCCCTTCAGTCGGGGGGAGCCTTCCAGCAAACCTTATCAATGGTCCTCACCCTTCAATCTTTGCCGGGCCATGACGTGGTTGTCATGACCCCGATTGCTGAGAACATTGAACGCCTTCGAGAGCGCAAAATAGAGGCTCATCTCTATGCCGATGGGGCCTGGACGCGTTTTTGCGACACCATAGGCGGTCTCATGCCCCGAAGCGAACGGGCACTGCGTCTCATCCGACGTTTGGGGCTCAAACGTCTTGGACAGAATTTGGACCTTCGCCTGGACAGACTTGGCATCGACATCGCTTTTTTTAATGCGCGGTCCGCCACCCCTGTCCGGTTGTCAAAACATCCTTACGTTTTCACCGTCTGGGACTTATGCCACCGCGACCATCCCGAATTTCCCGAAGTCTTTGCAAACCGGGAATTTGAACTCCGTGAGCAAATCTTAAAAGCTGTTCTGCCCAAAGCTGTGGCGGTGATCGCGGATTCCGACACGGGGGCGGACAAAATTGCCTCGTGGTATGCGGTCGCCCGGGCACGTGTCCACGTCATTCCTTTTTTACCCTCTGCTAGTGTACGCGCCTACGCGGGCGGCCAACGCACGTCCTCGCCGCAGGCCGTACGGGAAAAATATGGTCTACCTAAAGACTATATCTTCTATCCTGCACAAATGTGGCCCCATAAAAATCACCTCTATTTGTTCGAAGGCATGGCCGAACTCAAATCCCGCTATGGCCTGAAAATCGGGGCGGCCTTGAGCGGCGGTGACAAGGGAAATAAAGACTATCTTCGCGCTTGTGCACAATCGCTTGGAATCTCAGATCAGGTTTTCTTCTTGGGATTTGTCGATGATGATGAGATCCCCGCTTTATACGACGGCGCAAAGGCATTGGTGATGCCCAGCTATTTTGGCCCCACCAACCTCCCCCCCGTGGAAGCGGCATTATTAGGCTGCCCTGTGATTTATTCTGATCAGCCGACGTTCCGCGCTCAAATGGGCGATGCAGCGCTCTATTGCGACCTTACCGACCCGAAAAGCCTAGCAGCGCACTTGCTTACTGTCCTTCAAGACACGCCTACTGTTGAGCGCCTCAAAGCCGCAGGGTCGGCACTAGCGGGAACGTTAAGTAAAGACACTACCACCCAAAAGCTTAAGGACATTTTCGACAATTACGCCCTCAAACGACGCCGATGGAAAGCCTAAAAAGGGAGGGGCGGGAATATAAATGACATCGTTACCGAACTTCATTTGTGTCGGCGCCCCAAAAACCGGCACGACAGCCTTGCACGAGGACATGGCAGCCCATCCCGATGTCTTCGTGACAGCAATTAAGGAAACCCATTTTTTCCGCCTAGCTTTCGACGGTTTGCCATGGAATGGCCCTGGCACGCCTCCGCCCATGCTGGTGGATAGTCTTGAAAAATACAAAGCCCTGTTCTCCGAGGTAAAAACCGAAAAAGCAATCGGCGAGATTTGCCCTTCTTACTTTGCAGACGCCCGCACCCCCGGTCACATTTATGATACCTTGGGCCGGATAAAGATTATCATTATGCTGCGTGATCCAGCAGCACGAGCTTTTTCGCAGTTTCTCCATGCCCGTCTCATCGGTTGCGAACCAGAACCGTCTTTCTTGAAAGCCATAGCCTTGGAGCCAGAGCGCAATGCAGCGCAATGGGGTGAATTTTGGTCGTATTTAGGACAGAGCTATTACGCCCCTGTTCTGGAAAGATATTTCTCCACCTTCGGCCGTGAAAACGTTCTGGTCCTGCGCCATGAACGCTATGTCCGCGAACGCAAAGAAAGCCTGCAGGACGTCTATAACTTTATTGGCGTCAGCCCCGATATTGCCCAACAACAATGTGCTCCAAAGCGACAGGTTAATATTTCTGGCGTCCCGACCAATCGGGCAACCGCATTCGCCTTTCGGCACATCGAAAAGATGGCAATGATAGGTCGCATTTTTGTGCCCACACCAGTCCGCAGAAAAGTGCGCTCTTTAATGGATCGTTCGCTCACAAAAGCAACGCTGCCCCCGGAAGAAAGGCACTACATAATATCCCAGCTGTCCGACGACCTTACTCAGGTCGAGAAGCTTACCGGATGGGAACTTAAAGATTGGAAAGTGCCTTCTCAATGAGCACCAATCCTTCGACCACCAACACGCAACCGCTGATTTCCATCATCACGTCGACCTATAATGCAGGCAAGCATTTAGCCGATCTCATCGACTCACTGCGCAGCCAAAACCGGACCGGGATAGAATGGATTGTTGTCGATGGGGGATCTAATGACAATACCATCGCGCTTGCCAAGGAAGCACGCGATGTGATTGACGTGCTCATAAGCGAACCTGATCACGGCATTTATGATGCTTGGAACAAAGGGGTCGCCGCAGCAAAAGGCAACTGGATCGCCTTTATGGGAGCTGACGACTACTACCTTCCAAATGCTCTAGACACCTGTCGCAAAGCAGTGTTGAGCGCCTCTTCTGAGGTAAATATGATTGTCGGGACAATTCACTGGGTCGACGAGACAGACAGCAGTATTGCCCGTACCATCGCATCACCTTGGGATTGGCAGAAGATGCAAAAATGGATGAATATCAGTCATCCAGGAACCCTGCATCACCGCACACTGTTCGATCGCTTTGGAATGTTCGACATCTCGTTTCGCAGTGCCTCTGATTATGATTTTCTGCTTCGGGTCGGCCCAAGTGTCCATGCATCTTTCATCGCCACGCCGCTTGCCCGTGTTCGCATTGGCGGTGCCAGCCAGCAGAGACAAGCCTTAAAGGAAGCTCAGCAAGTCCGACGTCGCAATTTGAAACTATCGGCATTTCAAGTCGGCATGGCCTATGTCATCGCCTGGACTAAGTTAGCGATCCGCAGGAGAATTGAGAGCTTGAAAAACATGATGACCTCGGGATAATAGATTTTGTCAGGAAACAGTGCCGAGGCGCATCAACCAATGGGCATTCGGTATTTTCGGGTCTGTGTTTCCCTAGATTAGTTCAGACCTTTATTCTCCGGCTGTTCATTTATCCCCACCAATCGGCTTGGCATATTATACCTGTTAAAAGGATTTTCTTTCGTGGCGGACAAATTCAAGAACATCAAAGCAACCTCAAATGCATTTTGGCGCGGGTTGCGAAGGTGCTTACGCGACCAGCCTCATCTTTTGACCTCGCCGTCCACACCACGCATCGACGACACCTTTTTGGTCGAGTTCCCCAAAAGCGGCATCACTTGGCTGACATTCCTGATTGCGTCCGTCAATCTGCAAAAAAGCGGTATTGACCGCCAACCAACATTTTTTGCCGTCAATGATTTGGTTCCTGACATCCACACATCCCGGCATCTGCCCACACCTCTCCCCTTTCCGGGACATCGTTTTATTAAAAGCCACGCTCCCCATAACCCTCTTTACAGAAAAGTCATTTATTTGGTTCGTGACCCACGGGACGTGATGGCCTCTTACCATGCCTTTGCTGGTAAACTGGGGTGGTACCAAGGGTCGTTGAGCGACATGATCCGCGATCAACAGTTTGGGATCGAGGCCTGGGTCAAACATGCTCAAAGCTGGCTGACGCAAACGCGGCCGAGTGTTTCTTTTAGTGTGATAAGATACGAAGATTTGCTCAGCGACACGGCAGGTGTTTTACATCATATTTATGCCCTATTAGGCTTCAACATCGAACAGCATGTCATTCACGCGGCTGTCGTGGGTGCATCATTTTCTAAGATGAAAGAGAATGAAGCCTTCTGTGCGGACAGAAATCTGACTCTCCCCAAAGATTTTACCTTTGTTCGCAAAGGGGAGACCTCGCACAAAGAAGAAATTTCTGCCGAAGATCTGCGCTATATCGAACAGCATGCTGGCGAAACCATGAAGATTTTCGGCTACGTTTAAAACACCGTCTTAAAATATATATAGGGTGCAAAGCAGCGTATAGAGGGCAGCCTGGTCAGGAAAGACGTCCTACTATCACAGGGGATCGCGACAAAACGTATTAAGATGATGTTCTATCGTCTCAAACAGGTTGACCTGAGCCCAAACGACATGCCAATCAAACGTAGAGTGTGAATAGCCCTTGCTCTGAGACCCAATGCTGGACCGCCGGAGATTAGAGTTTTCCGGC
>NZ_JBLXHQ010000054.1:0-5835 GCF_048259445.1 Marinobacter sp.
TACCAGTCACGTTTTACGGTTTCTGGTTTCGCACTCAGAGTCTTCATTGATTCCGCCTTGAACGCTATAAAAAGAAACGTTAAAAACCGCCACCGGAAAGTGTAATACACCCGGAGGAGGTTCTGTACCTGTAATTTAGTTGGCAGTGACACTATTCGGGGCTGAGATAGTGACATCGCCTTGAAAAGCCAGGGCGCGAAGTATACTCGAACGATTGCTGGAATCCAACCCTGAAGCGTACTGTTTTATTGTTCATTTACTGCCACAACGAACGACCGTAGAGCTCTGCCG
Source organism: Marinobacter sp. (assembly GCF_048259445.1). GTDB lineage: Bacteria > Pseudomonadota > Gammaproteobacteria > Pseudomonadales > Oleiphilaceae > Marinobacter. Next base: position 292 of record NZ_JBLXHQ010000054.1, read on the forward strand.
TGTTAGAAAATAAAACAGAAGCCAGATACTCCGGTTGTTCACACCGGATATCGGCAAGGCATTCAAAAATTCTGGGCAGGTATGCAGGCGAATTATAGCCTGCGGCAATGCCTTCCGGCGCCATATCGGGCGCATCGGTTTCCAGCACCAGCGATTCCAGAGGCAGGCGCGCAATGGTCTCCCGGGTTTTGTGTGCACGAGGATGCGTAATTACGCCTCCCACGCCTACAAAACACCCTTGGTCAACCAGCTTGGATGCTTGCTGATAGCTTCCGGAAAAACCATGCAACAAAGCCTTACCGCTCCAGTTTCGACGCCTCAGAGTGGCATGTACCTCATCGTGCGTCTTAACCGAATGGATAACCAGAGGAAAACCCAACTTCAATGCCAGTTCAATCTGCGCTTCAAACCAGGGGTATTGCTCAGCCAGGTCACCATGCAAACGATCCAGCCCACACTCTCCGATCGCTATGCAGCGCTCAGGGCGCGCGCTCAGGTTCGCCTCGAGGGCTTCCAGATCCCTGGTGGAGTGCTCACTGACATACCACGGATGTATACCGAGACAGTAATACAAGCCATTGTGAGCGAGTGCCGCGCTCTGAACACGCCCCCAATCCGCGCGGCGCACACCGGGAATAACAAGCCCGACAACGCCACTGCGCAAAGCAGCCTCGAGCTCACTGGCCCTGTGACCGTCAAATCGGGGAAAGTCGAAGTGGCAATGTGCATCAACCAGTTTCAAAGCTTCCTCCAGGTCTACCTGATCAGTGCTCCCGGGTTTTGTGGAATTCTATATCCGGGTACCGCTCCTGAGCGAGACTCAGGTTTACCCTCGTTGGTGCAATATACGCGAGCCGGTCACCACCATCGAGTGCAAGATTATCGTTGTTCTTGCGCTGAAACTCCTCCAGCTTACGATCGTCCGAACAGGTCACCCAGCGCGCTGTGGCAACGTTGATCGGCTCATAAACCGCCTCAACCTTGTATTCAGTCTTGAGGCGACTAACAACTACATCGAACTGCAGCACACCGACCGCACCCACAATCAGGTCGTTATTGCGCAGCGGCCGGAAGACCTGCACGGCGCCTTCTTCGGACAGCTGAATCAGACCCTTCTGGAGCTGTTTCGCTTTCAGCGGATCTTTCAGGCGAATGCGGCGGAACAATTCCGGGGCAAAATTAGGGATACCGGTGAACTTCATGTCTTCTCCGGAGGTAAACGTATCCCCTAGCTGAATCGTGCCATGGTTATGCAAGCCGATAATATCGCCGCCATAAGCTTCCTCAGCGTGCTCACGATCCCCTGCCATAAACGTCAATGCGTCGGAAAAGCGCACGTCCTTGCTGATCCGCACATGGCGGGCCTTCATGCCAGGGCTGTATTTTCCGGATACGATGCGCATAAACGCAACTCTGTCCCGGTGCTGAGGATCCATATTGGCCTGAATTTTAAAAACGAAACCGGTAAAGGCCTCATCATCAGGCTGCACCAGCCGCTGATCTGTTTCCCGGGGCTGAGGTGCCGGGGCCCAGTCAACCAGGCCATCCAACATATGGTCGACACCAAAATTACCTAGCGCCGTACCAAAAAACACAGGGGTGAGTTCACCCGCCAGAAAGGCGTCAAGGTCGAATTCATGAGAAGCGCCCTTTACCAGCTCAACTTCATCACGCAAATCCCTTGCGTAATCACCGATTGCCGTGTCGAGTTCCGGGTTATTCAGCCCACTGATTACCCGGACGTCCTGAATAGCGTGGCCCTGCCCGCTCTGATACAGGATCACCTCGTCCCGAAGCAAATGGTAAACACCCTTGAAGCTTTTACCCATGCCAATAGGCCAGGTGATGGGCGCACAGGCAATTTTCAGAACATCTTCCACTTCATCCATCAGCTCTACGGGATCACGGGTATCACGATCGAGCTTGTTCATGAAGGTCAGAATAGGTGTGTCTCTGAGCCTGGTCACTTCCATAAGCTTGATGGTGCGCTCCTCGACACCTTTGGCGCTGTCGATAACCATCAGACAAGAGTCTACTGCGGTCAGGGTGCGGTAAGTATCCTCTGAGAAGTCCTCGTGGCCCGGGGTATCCAGAAGATTCACCAGCTTGCCACCGTAAGGGAACTGCATGACAGATGTGGTGACCGAGATGCCCCGTTCCTTTTCCATTTCCATCCAGTCGGATTTCGCGTGCTGACCAGACTTTTTACCCTTGACCGTGCCAGCCCTCTGTATGGCGTGCCCGAATAAAAGAACTTTTTCGGTAATCGTTGTTTTACCAGCGTCGGGGTGGGAGATAATCGCAAAGGTGCGGCGTTTCGCCACTTCCTGGGAAAGGTGAGCCATAGTCGAAAAACAACCTGCGTGAGATATTCAAAAGAGGTGGCCATTATAGGGGCTAAGAGGTGATTACGCGAACAGAAGCAACAACGCTCAGGGCTGCAACAACAGCGCCATTACCCTTGCATCTTCCCATCCTGAGGCCGCAGGATAATATCGAGGGCGACGGCCTATTTCCTCGAAACCTTCATTGCGATATAGCTTGATCGCAACGTTGTTGCTCAACCTTACTTCCAGAATCACCTGATTCATGCACTCGCGGGTTGCTTCTGCCAGGAGATGACGTAACAGGAGCCGCCCGGCTCCCCGGCCGCGGCACCCGGGGTGAATACAAAGGTTGAGGAGATGCACTTCATCAAGCACATAGGACACCACCGCATACCCTACCAAAGAACCGAACTGGCAAATGCCCCATAAACGGTAGCTCGGTTTAAAGCAGTCCAGGAATATTCCTTCAGACCAGGGGTGAGAATATCCCTGAAGCTCGATATCAAGCATCTCGGGCAAGTCCTCGGGTTCCAATGGCCTTATGCCCAGATCCGGGCACGGGGCGGAATGATCTGAACCGTCTTTTTTACGCATCAGGCTCTGACCAATGGCCTCAGATTTTGCCACAAGGAGCGCTTGGCCCCGGGATTGCCGGCTAACTCTGCGAGAGAATGCTCACACCGAATATCGGGAGAGCGATCAAGTACCTCTGCCAGCCAACCATCAGCCTCTGTCTCCACGCCGGTACCGTCGATACTACCCAGAACAATCACTTTTTTACTGCCTGAATCACGAAGAACATGATTCATAACCGACATCAGGTGGGCCGCAGACCCGCCGGCCACAAGGCGATTATTGAAGACCGGCCATTGAACCCATTCTGCCGGCTTCGACTGCTCCTCCCCGAGACTCTTCAATATATTTGTCGCGAGGGTCTCCTGCAGACGAAGACTCGCTTCTTTGGAGACACTGGCTATCAAAATGTAACGCTCGCCGGAGAAAACGGCCAGATTCAGGTTGAGGGATTTTGCTTCCCGTCCCTTTGGCTGCGGCTCTGATTCTGCATTGTTTTGCAAATCACTTGACGGCGGGGCTGCCTCTGACGGTAGCTTCGGGGCTGGCAACTCCTTGCCCGACGGCACTGTTTTATCCTCCATCAACGCCTGGAGACTGGCAATTCGCTGCACTCCACGCTTGTTGGATCTGGACATTACAGAGTCAGGTTTCTGCCCGCCTGAATTTGCCGGCTCCCGGGCAGCCGGAACACTGCTCGAAACCAGCGGTTGCTCCGGTTCATCCAGGTTCCCAAACTGTAGCTCCGGGCTGGGCGCGGCACCCGGTAGGGGTTCGCGGGCATACCACAAACGGATGCCTGCAATACCGAGATAGAACTGCCTCCGGGTCTCAGTCTGGATCATTCAATCGACCTTCTGATCCGCTGAAGCTGACGCACGTGGGAATACCTCAAACATCCGCCACCTGAGGGTGCTGCCGGATACCGCCTCTGCTGATAAGGTTAAGAGCTTCTATATAAGCTTTAGCCGAAGCAATAATAATATCCGTATCGGCACCAACGCCGTTTACGATTCGACCGCCCCGTTCCAGGCGAACAGTCACTTCACCCTGGGCATCAGTGCCACTGGTGATGTTATTCACCGAGTAAAGTTGCAGGTTACAGCCAGAATCGACAAGTGACTCGATGGCCTTGAATGTTGCATCTACCGGGCCGCTACCTTCCGCGTCTACCTTGTGTTCTTTTCCATCCATTGTGAGCGTCATGGTTGCCCGGGGCACGACACCGGTTTCAGAGCAGACCTGAAGACAAACCAACCCATAACGGCCGTCTTCATCCTTCTGCCGGGTGTCGCTTGCAATGGCTTGCAGGTCTTCATCAAAGATCTCATGCTTCAGGTCAGCCAATGCCTTGAAACGAGTGAATGCCTCGTTAAGCTCGGTCTCGGTTTCAAACTGGATCCCCAGCTCAAGCAATCGCGTGCGGAACGCATTGCGACCGGAGTGTTTGCCCAGAACCAGGCTGTTGGTGTGCCAGCCCACATCTTCGGCCCGCATGATCTCGTATGTCTCCCGATGTTTAAGCACGCCATCCTGATGAATACCCGATTCGTGGGCAAACGCGTTCGCGCCCACTATGGCTTTGTTGGGTTGCACCGGAAAACCGGTAATGGTGGAAACAAGACGAGAAGCCGGAACAATATGACGAGCATCTATGCGGGTATCAATGTTGAACAAATCCTGACGCGTACGAACGGCCATCACGATCTCTTCGAGGGAGGCGTTGCCTGCGCGCTCACCCAGGCCGTTAATCGTGCACTCTACTTGCCGGGCTCCCCGGGTCACAGCAGCAAGCGAATTGGCGACCGCAAGCCCGAGATCGTTATGGCAGTGCACCGAGAAAATGGCTTTATCAGCGTTCGGAATACGGTTAAGCAACTGATGAATGGTCTCTGCGAACTGCTCGGGTATGGCGTAGCCAACAGTGTCAGGAATGTTGATTGTGTTGGCACCCGCGTCAATTGCGGCTTCGATGATACGACAAAGAAAATCGAGTTCTGAACGGCCGGCGTCTTCACAGGAGAACTCAACATCATCCACATGGCTTCGGGCACGTTTTACTGAACGTACCGCTTGCTCAATCACTTCATCAGGCTGCATTTGCAGCTTGTGTTTCATGTGAATGGGGGAAGTAGCAATAAATGTATGGATACGGCCACGCTCCGCCGGACGAATTGCCTCGGCTGCACGATCAATATCTTTATCCAGTGCACGTGCAAGGCTACAAATTGTTGAACCTTTAATGGACTCCGCTATGGATTTGATCGCTTCAAAGTCGCCCTGACTTGCAATCGCAAAACCTGCTTCAATCACGTCCACCCGAAGTTTCTCAAGCGCTTTGGCAATCCGGAGCTTCTCGGCCTTATTCATGGTGGCTCCCGGGCTTTGCTCACCATCCCGGAGTGTCGTATCGAATATGACCAGGTGATCGTTGGCAGACATTGACGTGCTCCATATCGCATTTGGTTTTATAACGGGAGTATATCACCGGGATGTATCAGGAGCAGCGCTCACCTCCGCGACGAGGCAATTTTCAGGCAAAAAAAAGCCCCGGCAGCGAAGCTGTCGGGGTTTTGGTATTAAGAGTCTGACGATGACCTACTCTCACATGGGCAAATGCCACACTACCATCGGCGCAGGCCTG
>NZ_JBLXHQ010000055.1:0-5428 GCF_048259445.1 Marinobacter sp.
TGTCACCATCTCGACCCCGTCTCTTGGCACATTGTGCAATCAGGTGGATCGTTCCGATGCGATTGCCCCTTGGACATTTGGCATCACCGCCTTGATGACCAATCTGGCGGCACGCGGCCTGCTTTAACACGGCGACATCAAAAACCCTCGGAAATCCTTGGCGATTTCCGAGGGCACGACCCCAAACAGCAAAGCCCTGCCAAAGATGACGCCAAGGACGCATCAAGGAAATTCCAAGAACGCCCCGGCATCCCCGGGATCACGCCATGCCCATATCACGCGAACGGGCCTGAAATTCAGACCCGTTTCATATCCCACCCCACACAGTTAGTTACAGGCCCCACCCATGAGCCGTCGCCCCGATCATGACACCCCGCGCCAACCCTCGCAGATTGCCATTTTGCGCTTTTTGCGCGTTCATGGTCCGGCGGCCCGGATTGATATCGGCAACGCCACCGGATTAAGCCCCGCCACCGTCACATCGCTGACCGCGGATCTAATCGCCCAAGGATTGGTGCAGGAAACCCAAAGTGCGGCGACCAGCACCGGCAGCCAAGGCACCACACGGGGCCGCCCCAAGGTTTTGCTCGATCTTGTCCCAAGTGCGGCCTATGTCATCGGCATCAAACTGACCATCAACCTGATCGAAATCGCACTGGGAAATTTCAAGGGCGAAATCGAACACAGCATCCAGCACAGCATCAATACCCGCGACCTTGACGACACATCACTTGTCGCAACCCTGTGTGACCTGATTGATCAATTCATTGCCGATAACAACACCTTGGCAAAGCGCCCGCCGATTGGCATCGGCATCGCCATTCAGGGCGTCGCCGACAGCAATAGCGGCGAAATCATCTGGTCCCCGGCCCTTCGTCATCGCCAGATTGCCGTCACCAAACCACTGCGCGAACGGTACGGCGGGATTGTTCAGATGTCGAACGATGCCAATTGCATCGCCACCGCCATCACCCAAAACAACGACCTTGGCGGCAAGGGTGATTTCGCCGTCATCATGTTGGGATACGGGGTTGGTATGGGACTTGTCCTGAACGGGGCGGTCTATAATGGGCATTTCGGCGCGGCAGCCGAATTTGGCCATATGAAATACCAGCCCGACGGGCCGCTTTGCAATTGCGGGCGACGGGGCTGTATCGAAGCCTATATTGGCGATTACGCCATCCTGCGCGATGCCAGCGGCCTGATTGACCTGCCCAACGCCAACAACCTGCATCCCAGCGAAGATCAAATGATGGATCTGGTCAAACGGGCGCGCAGCGGCGACGAAGGCCTTGCCGATCTGTTCCGCCATGCTGGCAAGGTTCTGGGATATGGCATTGCCAATCTGATTGCGCTGTTGGGGCCGGAACGCATTCTGATCACCGGGTCAGGCGCACGGGCCTATGATTTGATGGAACCCGAAATCGACCGTGGCCTGCGCGAAGCACAGGTGCCCGAACTGCGCAACGGCCCCAAAATCATCCATCTGCCCTGGAACAAGGATTTGGCATTGCAGGGTGCGATTGGCCAAAGCCTTTTGCGCCATGACGAAAGCATCTTCGCCAATCCACCCGCACATCAAGGCTAACCCCCGGCATTCGATAATGTGGCACAAAAAGACCTAGCGACACACATCACACGCGCCCCGATCCAGACAGGGCCGTCAAACTGGCCCGCCCAAATCCCCAAAGATCATCATCCCGACCGTCGCCAAATGATCCGCCAGACCGCCCGTCGCCCATCACTCGTCACTCGTCACTCATTCATCACACGCCACACATGCCCCCCCCCCACAGGCCGCATCACAACAAACCACTCCGCCACGCAATCTGCGGCTCAATCTGCTACCCCATGCAAAAGGCCGCCCGAAACCGGACGGCCTTCTTTACATTTTCGCCGCTATATACAGAAAAATATAGCGGATCAACGACCCGTTTTTTTACGCCATGCTTCGAAATTGGCCTTGGTTTCATCCTTGGTTGGCGGATACAGGCCAATGATCGACTTGCCCGCCATAACTTCTTCCAGAACAAAGTCTTCGAAACTTTCCATGCCTGCGCATTCTTCGGCAATCTCATCGGCCAGATGGGCCGGAAGAACCACCACGCCATCCCGGTCCCCAACCAGAACATCGCCCGGAAAAACCGGTGCATCACCACAGCCGATTGGCACATTAATGTCATAGGCCTCGTGCAGCGTCAGGTTGGTCGGGGCCGACGGACGATTGTGATAGGCATGAATATCAAGCTTGCCAATGCCTTCGGCATCACGAAAACCGCCATCGGTAATGATACCGACAACACCGCGCTTCATCAGGCGGGTAACAAGGATTGATCCGGCGGATGCCGCACGGGCATCCTTGCGGCTATCCATGACAAGAACATGGCCCGCCGGGCATTGCTCAACAGCAACACGCTGCGGATGGTTGGGATCGCGGAACACTTCAATCGGATTGCGATCCTCACGCGCCGGGATATAACGCAGCGTATAAGCCTGCCCGACCATGTTGTCGTCTTTGGGCGCCACCGGCCCGACTTCCTGAATGTACTGATTGCGCAGGCCACGCTTAAAAAGCGCGGTGCAAAGCGATGCGGTGCTGACCCGTTTAAGTTTGTCACGCGTGGCATTGCCAAGGACATAGTCGGTCATATTCGAAACTCCGTAGATATGCGCGGGCCGTGGATCACACGCACCCGCGCCAAGTCATATCAAATGGCAATCAGGCCAGATCAGCCGGCAAAACATCCGCCGGGATGTTCTGATAGCAAACCGGGCGCAGGAAACGACGGATCGACATGGTGCCGACCGATGTCGCCCCGAAATTGGTCGATGCCGGATACGGTCCACCGTGCACCATGGTGTCGGAAACCTCGACCCCGGTCGGGAAACCATTGGCCAAAACACGGCCAGCCTTGCGTTCCAAAATCGGCATCAACGAACGGGCATCGGCAGCATCACCGGCATCAAGATGAAGCGTACAAGTCAACTGACCTTCAAGTGCCTTGGCAACCGCGCGCATTTGCCCCATGTCCTTAACCCGGACAACAAGGCCAAGCGGCCCAAAGACTTCTTCGCCCAACACATGATTGGCCAGCCAGTTTTCACCGGTGGTTTCAAACAAATATGGCGTTGCATTGCGAAGATCACATGTCGTGGTCAGCACATCTTTAACGCCTGCTGTCTCGGCAATGCGTTTTGCGCCACTGCGATACGCATCGGCCATGCCATCGGTCAGCATGGTCTGGGCGGCAACATCGCCAAGGCCTGCTTTGGCCGTTTCAACAAAAGCATCGGCATCCGGACCATCAATCACAACCGCAATTCCCGGATTGGTGCAGAACTGCCCTGCTCCCATGGTCAAGGACCCGGCCCAGCCTTTGGCAAGGGCTTCGTTCCGCGCGCTCATGGCTTTGGGCAACAGGAACATCGGATTAACCGATCCCAACTCGCCAAAGAACGGAATTGGTTCCGGACGTTGCGCACACAGATCAAACAATGCACGACCACCGCCAAGCGACCCGGTAAAGCCAACCGCCTTGATCAGCGGATGCTGCACCAGACTTTGACCAACATCACGTTTGCCGCCTTGAATAAGCGAAAACACGCCGGGATGAACGCCACACGCCTTAACCGCAACGTCAATCGCCTGTGCAACGATTTCACCAGTACCGGGATGGGCGGAATGGCCTTTGACAACAACCGGGCAACCCGCGGCAAGGGCGGCGGCGGTATCACCACCGGCAACCGAAAACGCCAGCGGGAAGTTCGACGCACCAAACACGGCCACCGGGCCAATCGGACGCTGCATCAAACGCAAATCCGGGCGCGGCAACGGCGCACGATCGGGCAATGCTTCGTCATGACGACGATCCAGATAATCACCGGCCAAAATATGGCTTGCAAACAGGCGAAGCTGGCCAACGGTGCGGCCACGCTCGCCATTCAGGCGGGCTTCGGGAAGGCCGGTTTCCTGGGTACCGATTTCGGTAATTTCTGCACCGCGCGCATCGATTTCATCGGCAATTTTGTTTAGCAACGCCGCACGCTCTTCACGGGTGGAATAGCCAAAGCTCCAAAACGCTTCTTCGGCGGCCTTGGCAGCCTGATCAACCAGTGCCGGGGTGCCGACCGGGAATGTATTGGCCGGGCCATGGGCAGGCTCGGACTGGAAGGTCTGCTCGCCTGCTACCCACTGGCCTGCGATCAGATGTTTTCCTGTCAGATGATAGGACATTTTGTGCCTCCTTTGACCGGGGTTATCCCGGCATTTATTTCACAAGTTTATTTTGACGCATGAAGCCAACCAGCTTTTCATGCTGTGTATCGGTAAGCGGCCATGCCGATGGCGGACGGGTCGCACCGCAATCATTGCCCAGCAATTTCAACGCCGATTTCACACCGGTCACATTGGTGCCATTCATTTCTTCGGCGCGCACATCTTCGAATGCGCGCATTTCTGCAATCAGTTTACGGGCGGTTTCATAATCGCCGCCTTCAAGGGCGCCGTGGATCGCCATCGACCGTTCCGGCCACACATTGATCAAACCCGACGTAAAGCCACGTGCGCCAACGGCATAAAAACTTGGCGCCCAAACCTCGGCCAATCCCCCGACCCAGACAATATCAGGATCACAGGCAGAAATCGCCTCGGCCAGTTTCATCGGGTTCGGCGTTGCCCATTTCACACCGGCCACCCCTTCGACCGCACAAAGATCGGCAATTGCCTTGGTGCCGATGGTATCATTGCGCAGATAAAGCATCATCGGCAAACCATCCGATGCATCGGCAATACGTTTCAGGTAATCAACAACACCGCGCGGCGCAACAAACGGGTCTGGTGGCTGATGGATCATCAAAGCCTCGGCCCCGGCCTTGGCCGATGCCTTGGCCAACGCAACCGCATCGCGAATACCGCGACCAACCCCGGCCAGCATCGGCGCCCGACCATCCAGCATTTCAGCAACCGATTGGGCCATGGTGATGGCCTCATCCGTGGTCAGCGCGTAAAATTCGCCGGTATTGCCATTCACCACCGGAAAATGCACACCCGCCGCCAGCGCACGATCAATGATCGGCGAAAGTTTAGCCGGTGCAACATCACCGTTTTCGTCATAAGGCGTGACAAGGATACCCGATATCCCCGAAAGCACGTCACGCAATTCAGCCTTGGAAAGCGCCATTGGTCAAAGTCCTTGAATTCTGTGGATGGCAGCACGTTGGGGGCACCACCATTTCGTTTCACACTTAATCATTACCGGCCATCAAAACCGGATCAGAAAATATCCGGCTCGCCCGCGGTTTTACCAAAATCAGGCGACAGGAAGTCAAAGTCACAGCCCTCATTGGCCTGGGTCACATGCTTGCCAAACATCCAGCCATAACCACGCTGATAGCGATCTTCGGGTTTTTTCCATGCGGCACGGCGACG